>NZ_SJOH01000009.1 GCF_004331285.1 Acinetobacter sp. ANC 3781 | reverse complement strand
GGCTTCGGTGGTCAAGGTGGCTTCGGTGGTCAAACTGGCGGCTTCGGTGGTCAAGGTGGCTTCGGTGGTCAATCAAACCCTGGGTTTGAAGGCGAAACAAAATTTGAAGATTCTCAAGATGACGAAAATAATAATCGTTAATTGTTAATTCTTAAAAACCTCTCCTTGTGAGAGGTTTTTTTTATTTAAATATTTATGGTTTTAAAGTTAATTTGTGCATATATGCTTGTGTAAAATTCAATCGGTAAAATAATATTTGAGTAATTTGTTTTTAGAAAGATTTTCTTAACTTTATGGCTAAATCCCACTCAATAATTAAGAAGGTTTATTTTTGACCTCCAAGTAATAAATTGTTGAGATATTTAGTTTTAAATAAAAAATATTGATTCAGAATGGCTATTCATTCATTAAATTTTTTCAAACATATAATTGTATTGCTAATATAAAAAGTCAAAATATCTTAAAGAAGATCAATGGAGACAATCCAAAAAATTATTTGCCACTAGATGTAAATAGCAACCAATTGAAATCAATTGTGAATGAAGTTCCAACCCATAAATTTCCAAGTTTTCTCATAAGACAGACAAAAGTGGAACAATGAAAATTTTGTTGCTCTTTTATATTTTCATCTGACTCCACTGGTAAAATATAAACGAAACCTAAATGAATTCGCCCAATTTTGATGTAAAGACGGCTTAAATATTTATGCAATAAAAAAACCAGTTACTTATGGCAACTGGTTTTTTTAACTCTAACTCAATTAAGTTTATTTATTCTTTTTACGATCTAGATTTGGGTCTTTAATCTCGACAAAAGCATTACTACGAATTTCACGTAACCAGCTATCTAACTCTGCATCAAACTGGCGTTCACCCAGAATTTGACGTGCCATACGTTCTTGATATTCACGCGTCATATCTTTTTGGCGAGTATCTGTCACCTGAAGAATATGCCAGCCGAATTGGGACTGAAATGGGGCACTAGTTTGACCTACAGGTGTCTTTTTCATTTGAGCTTCAAATTCAGGCACCATAACTCCCGGGTTTACCCAACCTAAGCTACCCCCATCGCGAGCAGAGCCTGGGTCATTAGAGAAGGTTGATGCAAGTACTGCAAAGTCTTCACCAGCTTTTAAGCGATTATAAATACTGTCAATTTGTTGCTTTGCATTTTCAGGACTGACGACTTCAGAGGGTTGAATCAAAATATGACGTACCTGATATTGAGGCACGATGGCTTTTTGCTCTGCGCCTTTACGCTCTAACAATTTTAGAACATGTATACCATCTTGAACCTTAATCAAGTCTGTAGTTTGCCCAACCTGTAGCGGGCTTACGCGTGCTGCAAGCTCACCTGGGATCTCTGACAGATTACGAAAGCCCATATTTGCACTTTCGACTTTTACGCCATTGGCTGTGAATTTTTTATCAATTGCACCAATATCATTACTGTCTTTTAACGCAGCCTTTACTTGTTCTGCAACTTTTTCAATATTTTTATCACCCGAAATACGAACATGCAGGACATGAACTTGCTGGCCTAATGCTGCTTGACCTTGCGGAGTTTTTAAAAAATTTTCCACATCTTGGTCACTAATTTTAATGCGTGACATCACGATTTGCTGACGTAAACGATTAATCGCTAAATCTTCTGCAATACGGTTACGTAGCGATTCATAAGTGCCAGGGGCAATAGCATCCAGTTTCTGCTGAAACGCTTCCAAGCTTTTACTACCTGATTGATTGGCTGCTTTAAGGACTGCTTCATTCAGCTCTTTTTCATTTGGCTTAATGTTATAGCGTTTGACTTGCTCAAGTTGGGCCTGGCGAATAATCAGTTGGTCAAGTGCCTGTTGTTGCAAATATTGTGCTGGTGGAACTGATTTTTTTTGAGCTTCTAATTGATATTTTATTTCCGCAATACTTTGATCTAAATCACTTTTTAAAATGACGCTATTATCTACCAAAGCAATAACTTCGTCTGTTGGTTGTGCGAATGTAGCCATTGATGAAGAAAGGGCTAAAGCAAGAGCAGTCGCTTTGAAAAAATGTTTTAACTGTATTGTCTTCATTAACGTTCTGTCCAAGATTGATTAATTTTATTAAAACCTAGAATACGATTTTCTAGTAATGATGAAAGCTTTTTGTTGAAACCGCCTAAACCTTTCAGGCTGACTTCAGCCATAATGGCGCGTTTTGCATTTACGCCTTCCGCATTTACATCATCTAGGTCATTATAATAAGAGCGTCCATATACCGAAATGCCCCAGCAACATGCTTCATAATTTACACCCAATAGGTATTCACGCGCGACGTTGTTGTCTATGTCGTATTGAGCATGTCCCATAATACGCCAGTTGTTAGATACAGGCTGAATGAAAGATGCAACGACTTGGTCATATTGCTTTTGTCGGTTTGGAATATCTTTACGATAGAAGTAACCGACGTTATACAGATTACCTTGATCGCCCGTGTAATACAGCTGCAAGTCACGTTGAGCATTATCGCCATTTGACATCCAAGCCGAATTTGCACCAATACTAAAATTCTGGGAAAGCTGGCTCGATACACTGAGAACAGGACCGGTATGACGTTCAGTATCAAACTCATCAGATTGATTATCGAGTTTTACCCGACGATCCTCGAAGTAAAAGCTTTGTCCGATACTGGTTTTTAAGCGTTCCAGACCAATTTCATCAAATAGGCTATAACTTAGACCTAAAGATAAAAAATTGTTGTCTTCTAAACGGTCATGACCATAAAAGCGACGCGGGCTGAACAATTGATCATAATTGATTGATGCAGTTGCCGAGTCAAAATTTGGGTAACCCTCTTGGTTTTTATACGGTGCATAGGCGTAAAATGCACGTGGAGTGAGAGTTTGCAGGTACTTCCCATCTTTTTCAAAGGTCAGACCAGTATCTAAAGTAAATTGCGGCACAGTTACCGATTGATTCTCACTTGAAGAATTGGTGTTCTGATTGGCATTAATGGTGTCTTGATCATAGAAAGTGTTGACGTTACGAATCGATACTTCAGGAATAACAAATGACCATGGGTTACGGTAGTTATAACGAACAGCAAAGTCATTATAAATACGGGTGCCGCTTGGTTCAAAGGAGCCTGGATTGGCTGTATTAGAAAGATTAATATCTTTTTTAAAATAAGCGGTATCGTTATTGAATTCGTATTGCAAACCCAACGGGTTGCCTGTTTTATAATTTAACAGGAACTGGGGTAAACGGGCATAAGGGCGGTCTTCATCAGAAACTGTCTTATCCAGTGTCTGGAAGTCTTCAACTTTTAACTGGGCTTTTAAGCCGGGAATACCATTTTTATAGTTCAGCTCCCAGGCACGGCGTAAGTTTAAATCGGTCTTAGAGTTAGGGTTGTTATTTAAATCAGCGAAATAGTCTTTATCCGAGGCATAGTTATAATCTAGATTGGTAGAAAACTGCTCGTTAATTTGCCATTGATGTAATAGGTGTAAGTCTTTACGGTCTTGACCATCGTATTTGTCATCTGAAGCTAAATAACCCCCCCAGATCATACCTGTGCCGAAGTTTTCAGTTAAATAACGGAATTCACCTTCAAGCATTGCCCCACGATCAGCAATATATCGCGGCGTAACGGTAGCATCATAATTTGGTGCCAGATTTAAATATACTGGAACAGCAAGTTCTACACCACCATCGTTAGTAAAGCCGAAACTTGGTGTCAAAATACCTGTTGTACGACGGTCATCAATCGGAAAATTAAAATAAGGAACGGCTAAGACGGGAACATCTTTAACATATAGCTTGGTTCCACGCGTTTCACCACGACCGGTTTCCTGATTTAAAGTAATTTTATCTGCTTGAATTTTCCAAGTTGGCGTTTCATCCGGCGGGCAGGTGCTGTAGGTGGCATTGTTCATTACCACAACATTTTCAGAAGTACGGGCAATTTTTTCTGCATGCCCATGTGCATGTTGTTCTTCTGAAATATAAAAGCTGTTTTTTAAATCGCCTTGCTGGGTTTTTAAGTTGTAATTGATTTGGTCACTTTGTGCGAGTAAACCCGCTTGGGCCATTTGTACACGGCCTTCAGCATTGGCAAAAGTTTGAGTCTGATCAATGGTGATTTTATCGGCACGAATTTGACGGCCTTGTTGATCAATCAGTACGTTGCCTTGAAGCACAGAGTCACCATTAGGGTCGTAATGACCATAATCGGCAGTGACCACTGACGTGGCGTCGGAAGCATCAACGGCTTTGGTTTCAGGGCCAATCGGGGTAACCCAGGCACCTTGGCAATAGGCGGAACTTAAATATTGTCCCTGACGTTGCTGAGCTTCAGGTGATGATTTGTCAACATAATATTGTTCAAAAAATTGTTGCCCCGGATAAACTTCCTGAATGCTGTCCTTCATTTTCTGATTGTCGACAGTCGAAGCTGGAAGTGTGGACTCAGCATAGCTTGAAATCGAGCTGCCACATAGAAGGGTCAAGATAGCAGTCGCTAAAGGATTAAATTTAAACTGATGCTTCATTTGTCTCATTAACCAAGTATGCTTAATCGCAATTAATTATTCTCGCATCATAGAGAAAAAGTTTATAAGTGGCTACACTTAGTACTTTAAAAACTCAGCCTGTTTTAGAATTTATCGCAAATGAAAACACAACGTGAACAAATCATATATACATGGATTACATCTGTACTTGATTCAGATCAATTTGAAATTAATTTTTTGCCAGGCGATGCAAGTTTCCGTCGTTATGCACGAATCAAGTTGAATAATAAAACATTTATGCTCATGGATGCACCACCAGAAAAAGAAGATTGTGTGCCTTTTGTCACGATTGACCAGTTTTTCCATAGTCATGGCGTTCGTGTTCCGCATATTGTCGCTAAAGACTTGCAGCAAGGCCTTTTATTGCTAGAAGATTTTGGTGATATTTTGCTCTCCACCTTGCTTAACGATGACACGGTTGATGCCTATTACGCACAAAGCTTTAAACAGTTGATCGAATTGCAGGCAATTGATGGCACAGAAAATTTCCCGGCTTATTCCTATGAAAAACTCATTTCTGAAATGGAATTGCTCACAGACTGGATGTTGCCTTCATTAAATATTCAACCGACTCAAGATGAGCAGGCATTAATTAAACGTACCTTCGCAATTTTGGCCAATGCAGCACTGGCGCAACCGCAAGTGATTGTGCATCGCGATTTTCACAGTCGTAATCTGATGAAAATTGAAGGAGAGACTGATCTTGGAGTAATTGATTTCCAGGATGCCGTGATTGGTGCCGATACTTACGATTTAATCTCGATTACCCGTGATGCTTATGTACAGTGGAACGCAGATCAGGTTTATCAATGGTTTAAAGTTTTCTATGATTTACTGCCTGCAGAAGCAAAACAAAATCGTGATTTTGCACAGTTTAAACGTGATGCAGACATGATGGCGATTCAGCGTCATATTAAAATTTTGGGCATTTTTGTGCGTTTATTTGAGCGTGATGGAAAAACAGGTTACTTGAAAGATTTACCGCGTGTGATGTGGTATTTACTGGAAGAAAGTAAAGATTATGTAGAGCTGCAACCTTTTATGCAGTTTATCCAGACTAAAGTGATGCCGAAATTTGAAGCTAAATACGGTGCATATGAGGTTGCTGCCTAATGAAAGCTATGATTTTAGCGGCAGGTCAGGGTACTCGTATGCGCCCTTTAACCCTTTATAAACCTAAGCCTTTATTGGAAGTGGGTGGTAAGGCCCTGATTGTTTGGCATATCGAAAAATTAAAACAAATGGGGGTGACGGAAATTGTTATCAATTCTGCCTGGTTGGCCGATGTCCTGATTGGTATCTTAGGAGATGGTTCGCAATTTGGCGTTAAAATTTTGTGGACACGTGAAGATCAAGGTTTGGAAACCGCGGGCGGTATTATTAATGCCTTGCCATTATTAGGCACTGAACCCTTCATTTTAGTGAATGGGGATGTGTGGACCACTTTTGATTTTGCTCATTTATTGCATATCCCGCTTGAACAAGACCTTGCCCATTTGGTTTTCGTGACCAATCCAGTGCAACATCCAAAGGGTGATTTTACCTTATCAAATGGTCGTGCTTATACCTTTGAGCAAGAACAGACAGGTGAGGCACTGACTTATAGTGGGATCGCTGTAATTCATCCAAAAATGTTTGATGGATTAGAAGCAGGTAAAAGACCGCTTGCGCCGCTGTTGAAACAGGCCATGCAAAATGGAAAGATTTCCGCCGAAAAAATGCAGGCAGCCTGGGTAGATGTTGGCACACCTGAACGATTAAGTGATCTGGATCTACAGATTCGTCAGGGGATGTACGTTTAAGTGCATAATCGCTAAGCGTTGGCTACTGTTCCACGCAATAGAAATCGGTATACTTCAGTTTAATTTTATTGAGTTGGCTTGTTTATGCATCCTTTTTTTCAAGAGTTAAAGCAAGATAGTCAAAAGCTTGGCTTAGATTTGAGTGAAGAAGCATTAAATCTATTGCTGAAATATCAAGATGCACTTGTGCTGTGGAACAAAGCCTATAATCTAACGGCTATTCGTGATCCGAAAGAAATGTTGGTCAAACATTTACTGGATAGCTTGAGTATTTTAAAAGATTTGCCACCTGGACGTCTGCTGGATATTGGTACTGGTGGGGGTATGCCGGGCTTAATCATTGCATTATGTCAGCCAGAACGTGAATGTGTTTTACTCGACTCAAATGGCAAAAAAATTCGTTTCTTGAAACAGTTTATTGCAGACTTAAAACTAAAAAATGTGATTGCAGTCCAAACTCGTGTCGAAAATGAAGACAGTATTAATGACTTGGGTCAATTTGATGTGATTACCAGTCGTGCTTTCGCGTCACTGACTGACTTTATAAATGCCTCAAAACCCTATATGCATCACGATAGTATTATCGCGTCGATGAAAGGTTTGATTCCTCATGAGGAAGTTGAAGCATTCAAAACTGAATTCAGTTGTGACATTATTGCGTTAAAAGTCCCACGTTTGGACGAACAACGTCATCTGCTTTTATTAAAACGTATTTAATTATTTTTGAAGGGTTGGGGTTACCATGGCACAAATTATTGCGATTGCGAACCAAAAAGGTGGTGTAGGCAAAACCACAACCGCAGTAAATTTGGCAGCATCGTTAGCTGTGTTAAAGAAGCGCGTTTTACTTGTGGATATGGATTCACAAGGGAATGCCACGATGGGGTCTGGTATCCAAAAAAATGATCTTCTGTATTCGGTAACCGATGTTTTATTGGGTGAAGTTCCCATTGAAACAGCAATTAGCAAAGCGGAAGTCGGTTATAAAGTTTTAGGTGCAAACCGTGATTTGGCTGGGGTAGAGCTTGCGATTGCAGAACAGGATGGTCGTGAATTTATTTTGCGTGAAGCATTAAAAGAAATAGAGCATTCTTTTGATTATATTATTGTCGACTGCGCCCCAAGCTTAAGCCTGATTACCGTAAATGCTTTGGCAGCAGTTGATAGTGTACTTATTCCGATGCAATGTGAATATTATGCACTGGAAGGCTTGGCAGATTTAACCCAAACCATTGACCGTATTCAGCAGGCACTCAATCCGGATTTGCAGATTACAGGTGTCTTGCGCACCATGTACGATGCACGGAATGCGTTGACGCGTGATGTATCAGAAGAACTTGAGCAATATTTTGGCAAGAAGCTGTATGACACCGTGATTCCGCGTAATGTTCGCTTGGCTGAGGCACCTGCGCATGGTCTGCCGATTATTTATTTTGAGAAAAATTCAAAAGGTGCAGTTGCTTACTTAAATTTAGCGGCTGAAGTGTTAAAGAAAAGTAAAGTAAAAAAAGGAATTAAAGCATGACCACAAAAAAACGCGGATTAGCTAAAGGTCGTGGTTTGGATGCCTTGCTTGGATCAATCCAGAAAGAAAAATTACAGATGGAAGCTCAAGGTTTAGATCATGGGCAATTAAAGCAGATTGATGTTCATTTGCTGAAACGTGGTGAATATCAACCGCGTCGTTTTATCCATGAACCCGATCTTCAAGAACTCGCTGCTTCTATTGAAAAACATGGGGTAATGCAACCCATTGTTATTCGTCCAATCGAGGATGAAAAATTCCCCTATGAAATTATTGCCGGTGAACGACGTTGGCGTGCTGCACAACTTGCAGGATTAACTGAAATTCCGGCAATTGTCCGTGACTTGACCGATCAGGTTGCCATTGCATTAGCCTTAATTGAAAACATTCAACGTCAAGACTTGAATCCAATTGATCAAGCCATGGCATTGCAACGTTTTCATGAAGAATTTGGTTTAAGTCATCAGGAGATTGCCGATACAGTCGGTAAGGCCCGTACGACAGTAAGTAATTTATTGCGTCTTTTGACTTTGGCTGAATCGGTCAAAGATTTCATGCAGCAAGGTCTGCTTGATATGGGGCATGCGCGCGCCATCTTAACTTTAAAAGCCAAAGATCAGCTGAAAGTTGCAGAGCATGTGATTGAAAAAAGTCTATCCGTGCGTCAAACCGAGCAACTGGTACGTGAGTTAAACACGCCTAAACAAGAAAAAGCCAAAGAGGATATCGCTCCCGATATCCAGCAGTTGACTCAGCGTTTAGCAGAACGTTTTAGTGCAGATGTAAAAATCGATCATAATAAGCAAGGCAAAGGAAAACTTGTTATTCAATATCATTCACTGGATGAATTAGATGGTATTTTGAATATTTGTTTCGCAGAATAATTTTTTATTGGTTTTCTTGGGGAAAAAAACATGTGGGAATTAGTCAAGGCAGGTGGGTGGCTTATGCTGCCCTTGGTCTTATGTTCGATTTTTACAGTAGCAATTACCATTGAGCGCTTTATTCGGTTAAAAAAATCGATGATTTTGCCCAAAGCATTGTTGCTGAATCACACTCAGACTGCCGATGCTGTCATACAACAATTACAGCAGGACAACGTATTGCAAAGTAGTACATTAGGACGCATCTTTACTGCTGGATATCAAAGTAAAAATAAAAATGAGCAGTATGCTCGCGCGCAGATGGAAACGACAGCCTCTCAAGAAATTGGCTATTTGGAAAAGAATATTAATTTTTTGGGCACACTTAGTGCAGTTGCGCCACTATTAGGCTTGTTGGGTACAGTTCTGGGGATTATTGAATCATTTTTGGTAATTGATTTGGGCACCAACAGCAACCCGACATTAATGATTCCGGGTATCTCAAAAGCATTGATTACCACTGCAGCAGGGATGTTTATTGCTATTCCTGCATTATTTGCTTATCGTTATTTTCAGCGTCTGGTGCAAGAGTATATTGCTGAACTTGAGCAACAATCGACCTTATTTCATGCAGCACTTTTCTATCAAAATTCTACAGATAAAGAACAAGATATGAGAAAAGCAGGTTAGGGTGGAAAATGAAATTCAAACGCGCACAAGTTGAAGATATTCATATTAATTTGACACCCATGATCGACTGCTTGCTGTTTATCTTGGTTTTTTTACTGCTATCCACTACATTTAACCAGTTTAGCCGTATGAATTTAACCTTGCCAGATGCGCAAGGTGTTCCGACTAAGCAATATGATCATAAAGTTGAAGTAGTGGTTGATGCTTCAGGGCATTATTCAATTAACGGCCAATCGATTGACAGTAAAGATATTGCAGATTTAAATACTGCAATTAAACAGATTTCTAATGATCGCCGTGATTTAATGTTCGTGATTGCCGCGGATGCTAAAGCAATGCATCAGGATGTTATTCGGGTGATGGATGTCGCAGGTCAACTGGGTTTTGTTAATATCAACATTAGTACTAAAGTTCCGTCTAGAGGTTATTAGTGAAGCAAGATTTTAAAGTCTATCTACGTCTTTTGGGCTATTTGAAGCCTTTTTGGGGTGTGGCGATATTAGTTTTTATCGGTTTTGCAATTAGTGCAGCAACAGAAGTATCTATTGCAAAATTATTAGAAAAAATCATTACTGCAATCCAAAACAGAGATCAAGGCTTTACTTCTATATTTCCGTTCCTGGTTATTTTGCTGATGTTTTTCCGCGGAGTAGGTTCCTTTATTGGGGGCTATTTCACGGCAGTAATCTCGCGGAATTTAGTTTTTAATATCCGGCAGGAGGTTTTCGCTAAATTACTTAGACTTCCGTCTCAGTATTATTTAGATAATACCAGCGGACATATCACGGCTAAAATTATGTACAACGTGGAGCAGCTAACCGCTGCTTCATCTGAATCCCTGAAAACTATTGTGCAACAAGGTTTGATTACGATTGGATTGCTAGGCTATTTGTTATATAGCAATTGGCGACTCACCCTGATTATTCTGATTTTTGCTCCATTGATGGGTTTTCTGGTCCGTCAAGCATCAAAACGTATGCGTAAATTGTCTTTACAAGTTCAGGACACCATGGGTGATGTTAACCATGTGGTGCAAGAAACTGTAAATGGCAATTTAGTGGTCAAGGGTTTTGGTGGACAAGAGTATGAACAAACCCGTTTTAAAGATCATTCGCTTGAAAACTTAAAACGTGGTCTGAAAATGGTGGTGGTACAACAGCTCAATAGCCCTGTTGTGCAATTTATTATGTCGATTGCTATGGGGCTTATTATCTGGATTGCATTACGACCAGAAATTTTGCGTGATACCAGTGCCGGTGAGTTTGTTGCTTACATCACAGCAGCGGGTATGTTAAGCAAACCAATCAAAGCATTAACCGATGTAAATGAAAAATTACAACGCGGTATGGCAGCAGCACATTCAGTTTTTGAATTACTCGATTTACCTGAAGAAAAAAATACAGGAACTTTAGCTCCTGCACTTAAAGGTAACATTCAATTCCAAAACGTGAATTTAATTTATTCCGATGGTCATCAAGCGATTCATGATTTTAACTTGAATGTTAAAGCCGGTGAAACGGTTGCATTGGTGGGGCGTTCAGGTGCAGGAAAAACATCTTTAGTGAATCTGCTGGTACGTTTTCAGGAAGCAAGTTCAGGCCATATTTATTTAGATCAGCATGATATTCAAGCGCTAGATATGAATACCTTGCGTACCCAAATTGCAATGGTGAATCAGCAAGTGGTGCTATTTAATCGAACTGTTCGTGAAAATATTGCCTATGGCCAGCTCGAAGGTGCATCCGATGAAGATATTATTGCAGCCGCTAAAGCTGCGTATGCGCATGATTTTATTATGGCTTTACCGCAAGGCTATGATACGCCATTAGGTGCGCAGGGCTTGAACTTATCAGGTGGACAACGTCAGCGTATTGCAATTGCACGTGCCATTTTGAAAAATGCACCGATCTTGATTCTTGATGAAGCGACTAGTGCACTCGACAACGAATCGGAATACTATATTCAACGTGCATTTGATGCAGCAATGCAAGATCGCACCACCATTGTGATTGCGCATCGTTTATCGACCATTGAAAATGCTGACCTTATTGTGGTGATGGATAAAGGTACAATTGTTGAAAAAGGTACGCATGCGGAATTGATTGCCAAGCATGGCGCTTATTACCAATTACATCAGCGTAATTTTGAGGAAAATTGATTTATGTCAATTGCACAATTGATTCAGGATGCTTGGAATAAACAGGCCAAGTGGTTAATTGTGCTTAGACCTTTCTCATGGATCTATCGTGGTGGTTTTTTACTGAATAAGAAACTTTACCAACTGGGGATTAAAACCAGCTATCAAGCCCCAATCCCGGTGATGGTAATTGGCAATATTACCGTTGGGGGTAGTGGTAAAACGCCACTACTGATTCAGCTGGTAAATTATCTACAAAGTCAAAATGTTCGGGTGGGTGTGGTTAGCCGTGGTTATGGTGGAAAAGGTCCTTTTCCAGCCTATGTCGATTTGGAATCTATGCCAGAAATTGTCGGTGATGAACCCTGTTTGATTGTCCAGTCCACTGGGGTTCCCATGGTCGTAGGTTCAAACCGACAGCGCAGTATTGAATATTTGTTATCCAAGCATGATCTGGACTTAATTATTAGTGATGATGGTTTACAACATTTTGCTTTAGCGCGTCAGATTGAATGGATTGTGCTGGATCGGAATCGTGGCTTGGGTAATCAAAAGCTATTGCCTGAAGGGTATTTACGCGAGCCTCCAAACCGTTTAAACACAGGCACAGTTATTGAGCATGCCGCAGCGCCTACATCTGCTTTAAATATGCATTTAGAAGTGGCATCCCCATATTTGCTCAATGCTGAAGATAGTCCGTCCTTTAATCCCTCTGATAATTTTTATGCCGTGGTCGGGATTGGTTTTCCGCAGCGGTTTTATGAAACTTTAGCGTCTATTGGTATCCATCAATTTCAATGTCATGAATTTCCTGATCATTATGATTATGAAATTACTGATCTTCAATTTGAAGATACAAGTCCAATCATTACCACTGAAAAAGATGCAGTAAAACTTTTGCCTTTGCTAAAACAAAATCCAGATTTTAAACGGGAAATTTGGGTGGTTCCTGTTGAGGCTGTACTTTCGTCAGGCTGTTATGAAGTTTTACATCAGCAATTGCAGCAATTGGGTATTCAAATTTCTTAAGGTTGGTTGTTTATGAAACATATTGTTATTCCTGCCCGTTTTGCAAGTTCACGTTTACCGGGTAAGCCATTACTGAAAATTCATGGTCGTGCCATGATTTTACGGGTGGTGGACCAGGCAAAAAAAGTCGCGGGTTTTGATGATTTATGTGTTGCAACCGATGATGAGCGGATTGCTGAGGTTTGCCGTGCAGAAGGTGTGGATGTGGTGCTGACCAGTGCTGATCACCCATCAGGCACAGATCGTTTAAGCGAGGTTGCTCGAATTAAAGGCTGGGCGAGTGAAGACATTATTGTCAATGTACAAGGTGATGAACCCTTGCTTCCGGCACAATTGGTGCAACAGGTTGCCCAATTGTTGGAATCACAACCTGAATCTTCTATGTCTACCTTGTGTGAGCCGATTCATAGTCTAGATGAATTTAATCGTGACAGTATTGTTAAAGTAGTGATGTCTAAATACAGCCAGGCTTTGTATTTCAGTCGTGCGACAATTCCGTATGATCGTGATGGTGCGAAGCAGGACCTTCAAGAATTACATCAGCAAGCTTACCGGCATTTGGGTTTATATGCATATCGGGTGAATTTGCTGCAAGAATATGTCTCTTGGGAGATGGGTGTGCTGGAAAAACTGGAAAGCCTGGAACAATTGCGGGTGCTTGAAAATGGTCATCGTATTGCGATTGCGGTTGCAGAAGCTAATTTGCCACCTGGGGTGGATACGCAAGCGGATTTAGATCGTCTTAATGAAATGGATGTTTCCTGCTTTGAGTAAGAGTTGGGATGAGGTTGGGCTTTAATTCAATGCAAAATGATGTAGTTGCACAAGTTTATCCGTGGCAAAAAACCGTTTGGGATACGCTGACAGGGCGTTTCCCGAAAATTGCACATGGCTTGCTTTTTTATGGCAAAAAAGGCTGTGGTAAAGAAGCCTTTGCGCAATATTTTTTGGCCTGGGTGTTGTGTTCTAATCGCCATGCAAACAATGCACCTTGTGGGGAATGTGGTAGTTGCTTGTGGCTGAAATCAGATACCCATCCGAACTATGTGCACATCAGTACAGATGAAGAAAATAAAAAGCAAAACGCCAAAATTAAAATCGAAAAAATTCGTGACTTATTGCCCTTTGTACAACAAACGGTAGATGGTTGGAGGGTGATTGTGATTGAGCCGGCAGAAGCTTTAAATATGGCTTCTGCGAATGCATTATTAAAAACGCTGGAAGAACCCGGAGATCGTGTTGTCTTTATTTTACTGGCCGATCATTATCTGAAACTTCCCGCGACTATTCGTAGCCGCTTACAACATTTCGCTTTGGATCGGATGTCGGAAGTTCAAGCAGATGAGTATTTGTCTCAGCAGTTACCTGATTTGAATCAAACACAAAAACAACTATTGCTGAATCTGTCCAATCAAATGCCTTTGCAGGCCATGCAATTGGCACAAGCCGAATGGCTAAACAAACGACAAGAATTTGTAAACGATTGGCTGAAATTGGTCAGTCAAAAAAATATGCCGATGGCAATTGCGACCAAGTGGAACAAAGCCCTCAGTTTTAGTGACTTTACGCACATGTTTGAATACTTGTTGTCCGATTTAATTTGTGTCAAGCTCAATCAGCAGGTTAAAAATCCAGATTTGGATTTAAGTGAATTATCAGAAAAATATTCATTGGAATTTTTATTTACCATTTATTCCGATTTGCAACAATCTAAACAGTTTATCGAGCAAAACGTACAAGCTAATTTGGTACTTGATCAATTGTGTATAAAACTAATGAACATCTAAATATTTAAAGGGGAAGATGATGCAACCACGTATGGGCGGTATTATTCAGGCGAATATCCCAGATAAAGACACCTTATATGCCAGTTATATGCCTTTTGTTGCCGGTGGTGGATTATTTATTCCGACTACACAGCCGGTAAAACTTGGGGAAGAAGTGTTTGTACTTGCAACCTTGCCTGAACAGTCACAAAAAATTCCTTTAACCGGTAAAGTCATCTGGATTTCACAAAAGCAGAACGGCATCAAGTTACAAGGCTTTGGTATGCAACTGAGTGGTGAAAAAGGTGTTTATTACAAATCAGAAGCCGAAAAGTTGCTTGTAGGTGTTAAGTCTGAAGGGCGAACTAGTTACACTATGTAGCTGTTTAAACGATTTAGGATCTCACCGTGTTTGTAGATACTCACTGCCATTTAACCTTGCTGGATTTAACACCTTATGGTGGTGATTTAGATCTGGCATTAGCACAGGCGCGTGAAGCGGGTGTATCCAAGTTCATGAGTATCTCGGTTAATCTGGATGACCATATCGAGCTTACTACAATTGCCGCACGTCATACTGATGTCGGATACAGTGTCGGAGTTCATCCCTGTGAAGATCCTGAGACCATGGCGCGTGCGACCACAGACTATTTAATTGAACTGGCTCAGCCTGAAAAAGTGTGGGCGATTGGTGAGACAGGTCTGGATTATTTTCATAGTACTGATTTCATTGCTGAACAAAAACAATGTTTTGCCCGTCATATTCATGCCTCTCAGGCAGTCAAAAAACCTGTAGTAGTGCATACCCGCTCAGCCAAGCATGATACGGTGGATATCATTCGCGCTGAAAAGTCGACTCATGGCATTCTGCACTGTTTTACCGAAGATTGGGAAACTGCAAAGGCGGTGCTGGATTGTGGTTATTACGTGTCATTTTCTGGAATTGTTTCTTTTAAAAATGCGCAAGATTTACGTGATGTTGCGAAGCAAGTTCCATTGGATCGCGTACTGATTGAGACAGATAGTCCTTACTTGGCACCAATGCCCTATAGAGGAAAGTCTAATGAACCAAAATACGTTCCCTATGTAGCCAAAGCCTTAAGTGATGTATATGATAAGTCAGTTGAGGAAATTGCTTTCATTACCATGCAAAATTTTGAAAACCTTCTCAATTTAAAGTAAATAATTCGAATTGATACAAGCGCATAAAGAGAGTTACAGGGTGAAGATGGATCGTCAGGCTCAGTTTCGAGCGAGAGAAGCGTTAATTTTTCAGGTTGCAGAGCAACTGTTATTAGAAAATGGCGAATCAGGGATGACGCTTGATGCGTTGGCAGCAGAACTCGATCTAGCGAAAGGGACTCTATATAAACATTTCCAAAGTAAAGATGAACTCTATATGCTTCTTATTATTCGTAATGAGAAGATGTTGCTTGAGATGATTAGAGATGTGGAGAAAGCTTTTCCAGAGCATTTGGCTTTCTTTATGTTGCATCATTTACATCATCCGGAACGTACAGTGCTGTTCCATCAAATTGAAGAACGTCTTTCTACTACAGGTGTAGGAATTCATCATTTATTCAGCGAGCTGTATCAGGTGAGAAAACAGCGCTTACGGATTATTTTTCGTATGACTGAAAGCTATCTGGAAAGCATTCAAAGTAGCATGTCGGTGCGTGATTATTTGGCCTCTATTTGGGCTTTAACCCATGGTGCAGCAGCAATCCTGAATTCTAGTTTTTATCAGCGTTATTTGGGTTCACGCGATACATTGCGTGTAGCTTATATTGACCAGGCATTGGCGATGCCAAAACAAATCCGTTCTACGGAACAATTTGCCTAAAGGTCTGCCATGAAGCATACAGCATCATCAATTCGCGGTTTTACCCTTGTAGAGTTGATGGTGGTAATTGTGATTATGGCAATCATGGCATCTTTAATTCTTACCAATATTAACGGGGTAGATCAGCGTAAAGCCATGCAGGCACGTGAAGTGTTTATTATGGATTTACGCAGAATTAATCGTGAGGCGAATGATCAGGCACGCATTTTTGCCCTTGATGTTCAAACTGCAACAGATGTATCGCCATTTCGTTATAGTGTGGTTGAATATCTAGTTCCATCTCTTCAAGCTACACAAAATTCAGTCCTCAATCAAAATAAAAAATGGCAAGACTATTCAGAATTTGAAAAGCGTGCTTTGCCCGATCATGTTTCCTTCAATGTACAATCTCTCGATCATCGCTATGAAAATGCCAATAATGATGATTTGCTGAATGCAAATGCACCAAAGTTACTTTGGCTAGGCAATGGTGAAGCGAAACCGGTACGGATTCAATTTTATTTCGAGCAACGTCCGATTGGTGAAGAAATCGAGATTGATCATTTAGGTAAAATCAGTGAAAGCTAAATCCTTTAGGTATAGCTCTTCATCGTCTTGCGCAGCGGTGAAACAGCGTTTCGCTTATCGCTACTCCTCAAGCACAGCTTTTGGACTTTCTTACGAGGTAATACCTCTCAGGTCGAGTATTACTCGACTTAATCGTGTGTACTCAGAAGATGGTTCTTCCTCTTGCGCTCGGACGAAACGTTGTTTCGTTAATCCTCGCTCAGGTTTTACCCTATTGGAAGTGATGGTGGCTTTAGCCATTTTCGCGACAGCAGCAATCGCTTTCACCAAAGTGGCGATGCAATACACTCAGGCAACTTCAAATGCCATTTTAAGAACCAAAGCGCAGTTTGTTGCTTTAAATGAAGTTGCCGTGATGGAAATTAACCAAGAGTGGTTGCAAGGAACACAATCCAAACAGATTACGCAGCAGGGAGAAACCTGGCAAATTGATAAATCTGCACAATCGATGATTAGTCCGAATGTGCAGCGTATTGAAGTGCAGGTTAGTTTGTTTAATGCTGAATCAGGTAAAGTTGAGTCGGGCATTACCAATTTGGTTTTCTTTAACTATAAGGCCAAAGTTTGATGCAATCGAAAAATAAAAAAAAACCAACTCTGGACTCTCCCAAAGGTTGCTGGTCTTGCGCTCGGACGAAACGTTGTTTCGTTAATCCTCGCTCAGGGTTTACCTTGGTTGAATTATTGGTAGCGATTGCCATATTTGCAGTGCTTTCGGCATTAGGCTGGAAAGTTTTAGATTATCTAATCAAGGTTAAAGAGCGTAATACTGAACATGAAGTGAATTTGGGACAGTTGCAAGAAGCCTATCAACAAATTTTGCGTGATACGGTTCAGGCCGTGCCACTAAGCGCGAATATCAATAAAAATATTCAGCCTGCTTTGGTTTTGCAAAATGGGCGCTTTAATTTTAGTAAAACGGGGGTGACTGATCCTTTGCAACAAGGTATCTCCGCAGATGAACGTGTGGAATATCAATATCGTGCAGATGAAAAAAAACTGTATCGTTTGAAATATCGTAATTTAAACAGCAGTGGACGCGATCAACCCGAATCCAGCGTGTTGTTAAACGATGTAGATCAGTTTGAAATTGTTGTGCTAAATCCGAATGAGTCAACCTCATGGCCAGAGGGTCAAGTGGATTTAAATGATGTCGTGCAAAAACAGATACTACCCAAAGGGATTAAAATTAAATTAATAGTAAAAGATGTTGCTTATGAATGGATTTTTAGTTTGTTAAATACAGACTACTTAAAACCGCAGAACAATAATCAAAATAAGAATTCAAATAATCCAACATAACCAAATTTAAAGAGACTGAACATGAAGCAGCAGGGTATTGCCTTAATTACGATCTTGGTCATGGTCGCATTAGCAACAATTCTTGCTGCGACGATTGCCAAACGTCAGGCCAATACTGCTGAAAATACGGCATATTTGATGCGTCAAAACCAATCTTTACTGTATGCCAAAAGTGCAGAAGCCTTTTTTTCAGAGCTGTTGGTGGATGATGCGAAAAATGCAGGGGATATTGATCATCTGCAAGAGAACTGGGCCAAACCGATGCCAGCTTTTCCAGTGGAAGATGGCTTTGTATCAGGAACTTTGCAGGATGAATCAGGTAAATTTAATTTAAATAGCTTGGTCAACAATGACGGTACAGCGAATCCTCAGGCGAAAGCTTGGTTTGAAAAGCTGTTAATCCGTGTGGGTTTGCCAGAAAAATTGAGCGAGGCAGTGATTGATTGGCAAGATGCTGATGATGAAACCATTGGTGCGATGGGAGCAGAGTCCAATTACTATCAAGGCTTGCCACAAGGTTATTTACCATCAAACAGTAAATTTCATAGTGTTGAAGAACTTAAATTAGTCCGTGGCTTTGAAGGTCAAAAATATCTGCAAATTGCGAACTATGTCAGTGCTGCACCTGCATCAGACAGTAAAGTTAATATAAATACTGCGCCAGCGATGGTACTTGCAAGTCTTGATCCCAAGTTGGATGTCAATGCGGTTGAACAAGTGTTGCAACAACGCCAGGCAAAGTTAGAGCATTTTTCAAATATTAGTGATCTTTGGGTGATTGAACCTTTCACTCAGGTTAATCCTGATATCCGAAATGAAATGAATAACTTGCTGGGAGTACAATCCAGCTATTTCAAAGCCAAGATTGAAGTGCTGTTAAGCGAGCGTAAACGTCAGTTCAGTAGTGATTTGGTACGTAAAGATAAAACAGTATATGTGGCATATCGCAGTATGGCACCATTTTAAGGATATAAGCCAATACGCTGCAATATAAGGTACCTAATTCTTTGTTTTGCTAAGATATGTTTTGTCAATAGTGTTGAACAGTAAAAGTAATGTCCAGTCTTTCACTTTTGCTTTATAATCAAATTCAATTCACATATTTTTGATTACATCAGGGCACATGTTAATTCGTAAGTTATTTAAGTTTGAAAATGCTCATATTGTGCGAAATTGCACATCGGATCGCTGTAAGCGTTCGATTCATGGTCATAGTTATAAAGTTGAATTATTGCTTAAAGCTTCGAAGCTTGATCATGGTCAAATGGTGTACGACTTCGGGTTGTTGAAGGGCGTAATCAAGGATATTTTTGACAGTTTCGATCATGCCATTTGTTTTTGGCAGCATGATGATGCTGAATATATTGAAGCCTGCAAAAAATTTAGTGCACGTTGGGTCGCTTTACCCGTTTCTCCTTCGGCAGAACAATTTTCACGTATTTTCTTCTACTTGGCGCAACAGGTGCTTGCGTCTACTGAAACCCAAAACGGGGAAGGTGATGTGGAAGTTTACTCTGTGATTGTGCATGAAACCGATACAGGGTATGCCCAAAGCTTTATAGAAGATATTGAAAATGAGCAAATGGGTGTGCTGAGTCTTGAAAAAATTGTGTTCTCTGAACAAGTTCAAGTTGAATGGACTGACCCGAATATGTATGAAAAATTACAACAAGGAATTAAATTCCAAAACCCGAGTGTTGATCTTCAGGTACACCTCTAAAGATCATTGAGTCACGTGGTAGGTTTTCAAAAAAGGATTAGGAAGCAGTTATGTCTTTAACGGAACAACAGCAAGCTCAACTAAATAAAATTCAGTTAGATGCGAGTTGGAAAGGGGTTTTAAGTGATTTTTTGCTTAGCCCAAAAATGGATGAGTTAAGGCAGTTTCTGATTGCTGAAAAACACGCAGATAAAGTGATCTATCCCCCGAGTTCGCTAATTTTTAATGCCTTAAATACAACCCCATTACATCATGTGAAAGTCGTTATTTTAGGTCAAGATCCTTATCATGGTCCTAATCAGGCCCATGGATTAAGCTTTTCTGTGCAAAAGGGACTTGCATTACCGCCTTCTTTACGTAATATCTTCCATGAGTTAAATACAGATCTGGGTATTCCTGTTTCGAAACACGGTGATTTAACACGTTGGGCGGAACAAGGGGTTTTATTGCTGAATGCAGTTTTAACTGTTGAAGCAGGTCAGCCAACTTCGCATCAAAAACAGGGGTGGGAAGACTTCACCGATCATGTTATTGATGTATTGAATGAGCAGTGTGAGCATATTGTTTTTATCCTTTGGGGAGCATATGCGCAACGTAAAGGTCAGCGGATCGACCCGAATAAACACCTTATTTTAAAAGCTGCACATCCTTCACCACTTGCAGCAAACCGCGGTGGTTTTTTTGGCTGTAAAGTATTTTCAAAAGCAAATAATTACCTGAAACAAAATGGCATTGAGCCGATAAATTGGCAGCTGGACGCATGACAAAATCTCCTGAATTAAAAAACTATCATCCTGATCTTATTGTAGAAGAAGCAAGAAATGGCTGGCGCATTGTTCGTCTGAACCGTCCGAAATCTCTGCATGCTTTGGATGAATCTATCGTTACCGCACTATTGGAAGTGTTCCAAGATTTTCACCACGATGATGCTGTTAAGGCCATTTGGCTGGATTCAACCACGCCAAAAGCATTCTGTGCAGGTGGAGATGTGCGTAAACTTCGTCAATTGGTAATAAATGATGAAGTTGAGACAGCAAATAAATTCTTTGAACAAGAATATGCATTAGATTTATTGCTGCATAACTATGCTAAGCCTGTTCTGGTGTGGGGTGAAGGTTATGTGATGGGTGGGGGGCTTGGTTTATTCATGGCTGCACCCTTCCGTCTGGTTACACCTTATTCACGTTTAGCCATGCCTGAAATTAACATTGGCCTGTATCCAGATGTTGGTGCTACTCGTTTCTTGGCGGATCGCGGAGCTATTGGACTGTTTACCGGTCTAACTGGTTCGATTATGACCGCAGCAGGAGCCTATGGGATTGGTTGGGCGACCCATATTTGTGATGCTCAGCGTGATAACGTACTTGAGAAAGTGATCAGTATTAATTGGGGACACTATCCGGCCGGTGATTTCCGTGCCATTGATGACACGTTAAATGGGATGCACCGTCCAGTGGGTCCAGGGCCATTGCAAAACTCACTAGATGTGATTCACAGTGTTTGTCGTGGCGTGAACTTCGAACACGATTATGAATCTATTATTGGCCTGAGTGATGCGCGTAGTGACTGGTTGCGTCAAGCCAGTGAGAACTTGCAGAAAGGTTCACCTACAACCGCAGCTTTAACCTGGCTATTGTGGCAGTGGGGTAAACAGGTTCATTCATGGAATGAAGTATTTGAACTTGAAACTCAAATTTCTGACTGGAAAATTCGTCATCCCGATTTCGTAGAAGGGGTACGTGCACGTTTGGTGGATAAAGACTTATCTCCAGAATGGAAAAAAGGAATAGATTTTTCATTGAAAGCAATTTTGGCTGATTGTCCACCTGTGACCAAAAATGAAAGCTGGAATAACCTGTTGAAACACCATGGTGTGATCGGTTAAGAATGGCGGATGCAACACCATTGACAGATGAGTACTGGATGCAGTTTGCCTACGAGCAAGCTGCTATTGCAGCTTCGAAACAGGAGATTCCTGTCGGTGCGATTATTGTCAGTCAAAATCAAATTATTGGTGCGGGCTATAATGCGCCCATTTCTTTAAATGACCCCACTGCCCATGCTGAAGTTCAGGCATTACGCCAAGCCTGTGCTCATTTGAAGAATTACCGACTTCCAGACGACTCGGTTCTGTATGTTACTTTAGAGCCTTGTACCATGTGTGTCGGGGCTTTAATTCATGCACGAATTTCCAAAGTAGTGTTTGGTGCAACTGAACCAAAAGCAGGTTCCTTGATCAGTGCGCGCAAGTTATTCGAAACAGGTTATTATAATCATCAGTTTGATTTTGAAGCTGGATGTTTAAATGAGCACTGTTCTAAACAGCTCAGTGATTTTTTTAAAATGCGGCGTGAGCAAAAACGGCTACAGAGATTACAA
Organism: Acinetobacter sp. ANC 3781; assembly: GCF_004331285.1. GTDB lineage: Bacteria > Pseudomonadota > Gammaproteobacteria > Pseudomonadales > Moraxellaceae > Acinetobacter. Next base: position 121,240 of record NZ_SJOH01000009.1, on the reverse strand, counting down.
GAAAAGTCTTTAAATGATCAGAATCATTAATTCAAATCATGTAAAATAAAATGACAATAAGTATTGTCAATTAAAATTTAGGATAAATCATGAATTCCATTCAGGTAAAAAAAGAATTTAACGCACCCATCGATCAGGTTTTTGATTTGTTATCAAAACATTCAACTTATAATATAGCCTTTGCACCGATTCAGGTAGAACGAATTAAAGACTCTGCAGATCCTGAACGTCCAGATGGTATTGGTTCAGTACGCCGTATGGGTTTTGGCCCCATAAAACCGCTGCAAGAACAAATTACTTTGCTGGAACCTAATGAGCGCATCGAATATCAGATTATTAAAAATCCTTTGGTGAAACATCATTTAGGGATTATTGAGTTTGAGCAAAAAGATACTGATAAAACTTTAGTGACTTACACTATTGAATTGCAGGCACGCGCGCCCTTTGTAAGTAAATTAATCCTTGCACAGCTTAAATCTGCGATTAAACTAGGTTTTTCGAAACTCGCTAAAACTGTATAGCATAAAGTGGAAAATTAATGACAGTTCAAATTATTACTATCGATGGTCCAAGTGGTTCTGGAAAGGGCACACTTGCGGCTAAACTGGCATCGCACTATCAATTTCATTTACTGGATTCTGGTGCTTTATATCGTTTGCTAGGGCTGTCATTACATCAACAAGAGTTGTTGGATTGCTTGGATTCAGCGCTTGAAAAGTGCGTTAAAATTGCAACAAATTTAGACATAAAATTTGTTACAACTGAAACGGGTACTCAAGTTCAACTTGATGACGAAGATGTAACTCAAACCATTCGTACAGAACGGGTGGGTGAATTTGCTTCAAAAGTTGCTGCAATTCCTGAACTTAGAGTGGCACTTTTTGAACGTCAGCGTGCTTTTGCACAGGAACCGGGCTTGGTTGCAGATGGTCGTGACATGGCGACTTCTATTTTTCCGGAAGCCCAAGCCAAGATTTACCTGACTGCTTCGGCTGAATCCCGAGCGGCACGACGTGTAAAGCAGTTGCAGGGTATGGGGCTAGATGTTAAAATAAGCGACATTTTAGCTAATATACAAGCTCGAGACAAACGGGATATGGAGCGCACGGTCGCTCCACTCAAGCCAGCAGCAGATGCTTATATCATCGATAGTTCAGAATTGGGCATAGATGAGGTATTCAAGTTGATGACCAATTTTGTCGAAAAGCAATTAGCCATTTAAAGAATTTTCAGCCAAAGCATAGCTAGATCAGTTTATTACGGACTATGTGGAAGCTTTATTAAACCGGCCTTGTCTGATCCAAGACCGCTGACTTTATCAGGTATATCATGACCGAATCTTTTGCAGCCCTCTTTGAAGAAAGCGAATTAAACCTCAACGTTGAAAAGGGTGCTGTCATCCAAGGCGTTGTCGTAAGCATCGACTCTGACTGGGTAACAGTTGACACTGGCCTTAAATCAGAAGGTATTGTTGACCGCGCTGAATTCTTAAACGACCAACGTGAACTTGAAGTTCAAGTTGGTGATACTGTTGATGTTGTTGTTGAAGCTCTTGACAACGGTATGGGTCAAACAGTTTTATCACGTGAAAAAGCTAAACGTGCTGAAACTTGGACTAAACTTGAAAAAATCTTTGAAGACGGCGAAATCGTTACTGGTGTTATCTCTGGTAAAGTTAAAGGCGGTTTCACAGTGGACATCGGTCCAGTACGTGCGTTCTTACCAGGTTCTTTGGTAGACACTCGTCCTATCCGTGACACAACTCACCTTGAAGGTAAAGAGTTAGAATTCAAAGTAATCAAACTTGATGCTAAACGTAATAACGTTGTTGTATCTCGTCGTGCTGTGATGGAAGCTGAATCTTCAGCTGACCGTGAAGCTCTTCTTGCTCAGCTTGAAGAAGGCCAAACAGTTACTGGTACGATTAAAAATCTTACTGATTACGGCGCATTCGTTGACCTTGGCGGTATTGATGGTCTTCTTCACATCACTGATATGGCTTGGAAACGCATCAAGCATCCTTCAGAAGTTGTGGAAGTGGGTCAAGAAGTTACTGTTAAAGTACTTAAATTTGACCGTGAACGTAACCGCGTATCTTTAGGCCTTAAACAATTAGGCGAAGATCCATGGTTAGCGATCATGAACCGTTACCCTAAAGGTTCAATCGTTAAAGCGCGCGTAACTAACCTGACTGATTACGGTTGTTTCGCTGAAATCGCTGAAGGCGTTGAAGGTTTAGTACACGTTTCAGAAATGGATCACACTAACAAAAACATCCACCCATCTAAAGTTGTTCAGATTGGCGACGAAGTTGATGTTATGGTTCTTGAAGTTGATGAAGAACGTCGTCGTATTTCTCTTGGTATTAAACAAACTCGTGCTAACCCATGGGAAGAGTTTGCTAAAGACCACGACAAAGGCGAAAAAGTATCAGGTACGATTAAATCAATCACTGATTTCGGTATCTTCATCGGTTTACCAGGTGGTATCGACGGTCTAGTTCACTTGTCTGATATTTCTTGGAACGAACAAGGCGAAGAAGCGATTCGTCGTTACAAGAAAGGTGACACTGTTGAAGCGGTTATCTTGTCTGTAGATGCTGAAGGCAACCGTATCAGCCTTGGTATCAAACAAATGAACAATGATCCGTTCAATGATTTCTTGGCAACTAACGAACGCGGTGCTTTGGTTAAAGGTACTGTGACTGCTGTTGACGCTAAAGGCGCAACCGTTAAGTTAGCTGACGAAGTTGAAGCGTCTCTTAAAGCTTCTGAAATCAACCGTGATCGCGTTGAAGATGCAACTAAATTCTTGGAAGTTGGTCAAGAAGTTGAAGCTAAAATCATCAACGTAGATCGTAAATCACGCTCTATCAACTTGTCTATCAAAGCGAAAGACGAAGCTGAAGAGAAAGAAGCAGTTGCTAACTTGAAAACAGCAACAACTTCTACAGAAAATGGTCCTAAGACTATTGGTGATTTGATCAAAGCTCAAATGGGCAACTAAGTAGGCGTTAAAATGTATTGTTAATGTAAATTAATTAATACTTTTTACACAAATACTGTAAACGGTAGCGTAGTATTAACTTATTGCGCTACCGTTTTGTATTTAAACGCGTTATTATCGGATCATCTACAAAGTAGCTTGATAATTAAAGAGGTCGCAGATGACTACGGAAGCACTGAATAAGTCTGACTTAATAGAGCGAATTTCCCTTAAAAATCCACACTTAGCAGAACCTTTGGTCGAAGAAGCTGTTAAAATTATGATTGATCAAATGATAGCTGCTCTATCATCAGATAATCGTATTGAGATTCGTGGTTTTGGTAGTTTTGCTTTGCATCACCGTGATCCACGTGTGGGGCGTAATCCTAAAACAGGAAAGTCTGTTGAAGTGGCTGCAAAAGCAGTTCCTCACTTTAAACCGGGTAAGGCGTTGCGTGATGCAGTAAACGAATCTGCTCAGTAAGAAAAATTCCAAAAGGGGTATCTATGCGTTACGTATTGGTCGCTTTGCTTATTGTACTGTTTGGCTATTCACTGGCTTTAGTTTTACAAAATGGTACTGAACTAAGTGTAGATCTGCTATTTACTCAAGTTCCTGCTATGCGTTTAGGCTTATTGTTATTACTTACTTTGGCTTTGGGTGTGGTGTTGGGTTTATTGTTAGGTGTGCAAATCTTCCGAGTATTTCAAAATAGTTGGGAAATTAAACGATTGCGTAAAGACATTGAATATCTCCGGAAAGAGCAAATTCAAACTGCCCAATTGGCTGCTGCTGAAGCTGCAGCTCATACTAGGCATGAAAAAACTGTATTAGATATTACCAACGAAAATAAAAGCCCATTATAATGGGCTTTCTTTTTGTCTGACCGAAGGTAAATTCTCTTGAGTATCATTGTTGCACTGGATGCTAAAAGCCAATATGACGCGTTAACCATTGCAGAGCAATTAGACCCTGCTTTATGTCGAGTAAAAGTTGGGAAAGAGTTATTTACCCATGAAGGTCCAAGTGTAGTTAAGGCACTGCACGAAAAAGGCTTTGAGGTTTTCTTGGATTTAAAATTCCATGATATTCCAAATACGACTGCACAAGCCGTATGCGCAGCAGCAGATCTTGGTGTGTGGATGGTGAACGTACACGCATCAGGTGGTCGTAAGATGATGGAGACCTGTGTAGAGCGTTTAAAAGTGGGTAATTATAATACTCAACTTATTGCTGTAACTGTGTTGACTTCAATGGGTCGTGAGGACTTAAAAGATATCGGTTTGGATATTGAACCATCTGAACAAGTAAAACGTCTTGCTAAGCTCACTCAAGACAGTGGTCTGGATGGTGTGGTCTGTTCAGCTCAAGAAGCAAAGATGCTCCGTGAGACATTAGGTCAGGATTTTGCTTTAGTGACACCGGGTATTCGCCCAGCGGGTTCTAATGCAGATGATCAAAAACGTATTGTGACACCAAAACAGGCGATGCTTGATGGTTCAACGCATTTGGTGATTGGTCGCCCAATTACTCAATCAGCAAACCCAAGTCAAACCTTGCGTGATATTTTGGCGACGTTATAATTCTGTGCATACGACAAAAAGCCTTTCAAGTGAAAGGCTTTTTTTATACATTAAGAAAGTGAAAATAACAATTAAAGGAAAAATGATGACTACATCTGAACATTCACCAGAAATAGTACAGAATGACATGATTCAAAATGTTCAACAGCTTCAACAACAAGAACAGCAGCAACAGCAGACAGGTTCGGTAGATTGGACATCAGGGGTTGACGTTATTGGTCTAGCATCTGATGTAATTAGTCTTGCTTCGGATGTCATTGAAACAGTAAGTGATTCATTGGGTAGTATTGATTTGAGTTTGTAGACTCTTAATTAATCTACACTCTTCCTAAATCCCCCTTTCATAAAGGAGGAATTTCTCCTTCCTGTGCAAGTTTTAAAGTAATGCTTTGAAACACAGCGTAAGAAGGGGGAAGGGGTTTTAAATCGCCGCCAATACACTGACCACTACAGGTGCCAATACTGATAAAATAAAACCACTGACCATAGCGTGTGGGATAAACTCCTTGCCACAGGCTTGTTTGACCATAGGTAGAGTGACATCCATAGCAGTTGCTGCAGCGGATGAAATGGCTGACCGAGGATAGCGCCAGCCAATGCTATACATCAAGAGAATCGCAATAATTTCTCTGAATAGATCATTCATCAGTGCAATGCTACCAAGCTCGGCATTTTTTAATTCAGTTACCACAATACCTGTCATGGAATAAAAACCATAACCCTGTGACAGCATAATCAGGTCTTTGAGACTAATGTCTTTCACAATTGCTGCGGTAAAAAAGGCACCTGCTAATGAACCAACAATACACCCCATGGGTACAAGCATAATTCTCCAGTTTAGCCATGAACGGTCGAGTGGGGAGTAGGCTAAATCCAAACCAATCAAGAACATGAAGATGAGCAATAGATCCCATGTACTCACATACAAGCTATAATCAAAATGATTAAAAATTTCAGCCAGTCCATAACCTAATGCGAGTGCAATAAAAGCATAACTAATATTAAGCAGCGATTTAACCAATAGTGCTGCGGATACTTTACCTTGCGTGGGTTGATAGCCAATACTTTTAAACAAGATATAGCAGCAGAGAAAAGCACCCAGTGATGTTGCAATCGAGAGGATGAGTGCATGAGATAAAATCTGTAGAGGGCTGCTTATACTGTGTAATGTTTGAGAAAATTCAATCGCGATGGTAATGAGTAGAATATAAGTAAAATAAGGTAGAACTTTAAAAGCTAAGCTTTCTAGCCATTTCGGAAGTTTACGGGCAAGAACAAAGCCAAGGAATAAACAGATAAGAAGTTGGATGATCAACCAAAGCGATTGCATACAAAAAGTCGGCAGGTGAAAAGACACCTGCTTATTATGATCATTAAGTATTTAGGCTGCACGACTTCCAGATGTTTTATTTAGCAACCGGTAATCTGCGGGATTAAGTTTTTTGGTTTTTAACCAGTATTTCCATGTATAGGTGGGCCATAGCGCAAAGTTTTTACCTCCATCTTGCTGATACCAACTGACACATCCAGATTGCCAAATAGTTCCATTAAGAAGGCTTTGTACCTCTACATTAAATTGATCTTGCACTTGGTCTTTCACCACAATGGCATGGCTATGGGACTGTTTGACTAACTGAATCATTTGTAAGATGTAATTGACCTGTGACTCAATCATAAAGATGACAGAGTTATGCGCCAGAACTGTATTGGGTCCTAAAAGTTGGAATAAATTTGGAAAATGTTTGGTACAAATGCCATAAAAGCTTTCTGCGCCCTCATGCCAAGCTTCTCGTAAATCGAGTCCATTTTCTCCTGTGCATTTAAATGATTTTAAATAGATACGTGGGTCTGTGATAAAGCCTGTACCATAAATCAGGCAATCAATCTGACGTTCTTTACCATCTTTGCTAATAATACTGTTAGGAGTTAGTTCTTGAATGTTATCGGTAACGAGTTCGACATTGCGTCGATTGAAGGTTGGATAGTACTTATTAGAAACTAAAATACGCTTACAGCCCATAATATAATCAGGCGTGAGCTTTTGAACCAGGTTTTTATCTTTCACTTGGTATTTAATATAGGCTTCTGCGAGTTTTTGGGTGTATTTCATCACGGTTGGTTTAACTATGGGAATTACACGCGATTCATTTGACCAATAGAGACGTGTGCGATGCAGTTTTCTAAACCAATCAAACTTATCAAACAGCTTTTTTTCCAAACTTGAATAATTACGTTCATCTCGTGGAATGACCCAGGCTGCGGTACGTTGAAACACATACAGTTGCTTTACTTTGGAGGCAATTTCAGGAATATATTGAATGGCGCTACCACCCGTACCGAGGGATGCAACATTTTTATTGCTGAGGTCATATTGATGATCCCATTGCGATGAATGAAAAACTTTACCCTGAAACTTTTCAATGCCTTTGATTTGTGGAATTTGCGGAACATGTAGAGGGCCAGATGCGAAAACAACAAATTGAGCCATCAGGGTTGTGTCATTGTTTAATGTCAGCTTCCAGTCACAACTTTGTTGATTGTATTCAGCAGCTAGAACTTCACAGTTAAATTCGCAATATTTTTTTAAATCATATTTTTGAGTCAAACTGTGGATATAGGCAAAAATTTCAGCTGCGTCAGCATAGCGCTTGGACCAATCACTTTTAGGGATAAAAGAAAGTGAATACATATGCGATTGCACATCACAGGCTGCACCCGGGTATTGATTCTCGCGCCAAGTCCCCCCGACATCATTGGCTTTTTCTAAAATGACGAAATCTTGAATATTATTTTGTAATAAACGAATGGCCATTGCCAAGCCACCAAATCCTGCGCCAATAATGGCAACTTGAGTTTGTTGTGGTGGTTGCCTGCTTTGAGTTGTATCACGCATTTTTTATTTGCCTTATAGGTCTATTTTTATATAGCTTAAATGAATAGGTAAATCCGCAACATGATAGGTATGACAAAAAAATTGATAGATTCGGCAATTTGCAAAAGTGAAATTTTATAGTAAAAACTGTCATATTCTTTTAATTTGACAATGTTATGAAACGATCAATTCTTGGCTTGATGTATTTAATTCAAGGCATGCGTAAAGCTGGGGTTGCAGTCGATCAAAAACTTCAAAGTATTGGTCTGCGTGCTGACGCATTGGATCCAAGTTCAATTATTCATCCAAGTTTGGAGTGGGACGTCTTAAAAGTCATCGGGCAAGATGTTGCGCCCGAAAAAGGGTTATTTATTGGGCAGCATTATGCACTTGCTGGCTATGGCCCTTTACTGATGCTGTTGGTGACCAGTGATAATGTACGTATAGCTTTAGAGCAAGGTATTTTGTATCAATCTTTAACTCATTTAACTGGAGCTTTAAGCTTGAAATATACAGAGCATAAAGTTGCTTTGTGTTATGAGCCGCATGATTTAAATAGTGATCTGGGTTTACTGCGGGCGCAATGTGAAATTTCAGGGACCTATAAATTTATTCAAGATCTTTATAAAATGATGGGATTGAGCATTCCTCAAATTCATATTGATTTGCCATTTTTACAACCAGAAAACCAAGAGTCCTTAAAAAACTATTATGATTACTACGGTCTAGAGTTACGGTTTGGTTCGAAGTGTGCAGAATTCTGGTTCGATAATGCCGTACTGAATGTTTCGCTTCCATCCGCAGATAAAATGACTTTTAAAATCTATGAAAGTAAATGTATAGCGGAGTTAGAACGCTTAAAAGTGGATCAACAAATACCTTCATTGGTGCAACGTGTACAAGATTATTTAGAGTTACAGCAAGGTGTAATGCCAACCATGGCAGAAACAGCGCAAGCGCTGCAAATTCCAGAGCGAACTTTGCGCCATCAATTGCAACAATTACAAAGCAGCTATAAGCAAATACGTGAACAACTGATTAAAGACAAAGCACTAAGGCTGATAGAGTATAAAGAATATTCTATTGAAATGATTGCAGAGTTACTGGGCTATTCCGAGCCAGCGGCTTTTAATCATGCCTTTAAAAGATGGTTTGGATATAGTCCACGCCAGTACTTTAAATAGCCTAAGTTTATTAATGCCAAAGTGTTATATATTCCATCCCAAACTTCGCTATACTTTGAATAGCCTAAAATAGTATCCAATCATATGTCAGACTTAAATTCTAAGCACAGCACCGCCTTTATTCCTTTGTCACCTGCAGAACGTTATGCGCAAGCGATCTCTTCTGGTCAGTTCATGCCGGATGATGCACAGGCACAAGCTGTCCATGAGTTAGATCGTGTTTGGCAAGAACTGCTGCAGCGTTTTAAGGCATCAAAAAAAGCTTTCCGTCGCTTCCGTCGTCAAACTTCTCCTAAAGGTGTCTATATGTGGGGTGGTGTAGGGCGTGGAAAAACCTGGTTGATGGATCAGTTTTTCGATTCGATTCCTTTTCGTCGCAAAATGCGCATGCATTTCCATCATTTTATGCAGCATGTGCATCGTGAATTAAACAAATTATCAGGACAGCGTAATCCACTTGAGTTGGTGGCTGATCAAATATACCAACAAGCCGTGGTGATTTGTTTTGATGAATTCTTTGTATCTAATGTTACAGATGCGATGATTCTAAGTGAATTGTTCCAAAAATTATTTGATCGCGGGATTACCCTGGTTGCAACATCGAACATTGCCCCAGACGGTCTGTATAAAAATGGGATTCACCGTGACCGTTTCATCCCCACCATTGAGATGGTGAAAAAGAACTGTGCAATTTTAAATGTCGATGCGGGGGTAGATTATCGTTTACGAGTACTTAAACAGGCGCAATTGTTTAAATCTCCACTGACGCATGATCATAAAAACTGGATCGCCCAGCGTTTTACTGCTTTGACTCAAACTCAAAAAATTTCTCAAGAACCGATTATTATTAATAATCGTATTGTGGAAACAGTTGGGCATACTGAAGACGTTTTATGGTGCGAATTTTCAGAATTGTGTTTCAAACCACGCAGTCCGGCAGACTTTATTGAAATCGCCAATATCTACAACACCGTGCTGGTGAGTAACGTTCCGCATTTAACAGACTACTTGTCGGAAGGCGCACGTCGTTTTATTTATCTGGTCGATGAGTTTTATGATCGTGGCGTAAAACTGTTATTAACCTCTGAAGATTCAATTATTGAAATTTATCAAGGTGAAAAATTGGCCTTTGAAATTGAACGTACGCGTTCACGTTTGCTGGAAATGCAGTCCGATGAGTATCTGAATGCGGAGCATAAGCTTATACAAAATATAGAATCACCAACAAATTAAAAGCAGGCGCCAGAAATGGCGCTTTTTTATTACTAAAAAAATGTGTATTTTGTCGACATTTAGCCCTAGTCATTGTTTAAACTTTACTCTATAACTATACCAACGTCGGGTTTAAGTACTGTTTTTATCCATAAATCTGCACTTAAGTCTAATTTCGACATTTCAAAAACTTTATAAACTATAAAAAGGTATTCAAGTTGATGATGACACTGCATTTGTGAGCTATATTTTATTTAGTAATATGTATATTTATTTTATAAAAAATGATCACTATTTAGCAATGTGATAGTACTATTCAGCTAGATTTAAATCGGTATACTAGAATCTCTTGTTATAAAAAGTAGCAATATCAGGAAAGACAATGACTGCACGTATTCAAAAAGGCAAGTTAGCGATTGCTAAAGAACTTTACGATTTCATCGAAAATGAAGCATTACCAGGTTCTGGTTTAGACAGCGAAACATACTGGAAAAACTTTGAGCAAGTCGTTGTTGATCTTAGTCCCAAGAATAAGGCGCTTTTAGCTAAGCGTGAAGATCTTCAGGCTAAAATTGATGAATGGCACCGTAACAACAAATTTGAATTAGAAGCTTACAAAGCTTTCCTTACAGAAATTGGCTACTTATTACCAGAAGTAGAAGATTTCAAGATCAGCACAGAAAATGTCGACGAAGAAATCGCGCTTTTGGCTGGTCCACAACTTGTAGTACCTGTACGTAATGCACGTTATTGCTTGAACGCGGCAAATGCGCGTTGGGGTTCTTTATACGATGCACTTTATGGTTTCGACGTGATCCCTGAAGAAGATGGCGCGGAAAAAGGTAAGGGCTATAACCCGGTACGTGGTGAAAAAGTAATTGCATTCGCGAAAAATTTCTTAAATGAAACTTTCCCGCTGGCAAATGGTTCGCATGCAGATGCAACAAAATACACAGTTGAACATAATGCACTTGTTGTGACTTTAAAAGATGGTTCTACAACCACTTTAGCGCATCCAGCACAATTCGTGGGATATAACGGTGAAGCTGCTGCACCGAATGAAATCGTATTTAAAAATAATGGATTGCATGTAATTGTTGAAATTGATGCAACCAGTCCGATTGGACAAACAGATGCCGCTGGCGTTAAAGACTTAGTGCTTGAAGCAGCTGTAACCACTATCCAAGATTTAGAAGATTCGATTGCTGCAGTGGATGCAGAAGAAAAAGTAGAAGGCTACCGTAACTGGTTGGGTCTAATGCGTGGCACTTTAGAAGAGTCAATCGCAAAAAATGGTAAAACCGTTACCCGTTCGTTGAATAAAGATCGCACCCATAAAAACCTGATTAGTGGAGTGACCTCTATTCACGGTCGTTCACTCATGTTACTTCGTAATGTGGGTCATCTAATGACCAATCCAGCCATTCTTGTCGATGGTGCGGAAATTTATGAAGGCATCATGGATGCGTTGGTTACACCATTGTTGTCTTTTGCAGACATCAAAGGTGAAAACGAAATCAAGAACTCGCGTAAAGGTTCGATGTATATCGTTAAACCAAAAATGCATGGTCCTGAAGAAGTTGCTTTTGCGGTTGAGCTGTTTGAACGTGCTGAGCAAGCATTAGGTTTACCGGCTAAAACACTCAAAATCGGTATCATGGATGAAGAGCGTCGTACCTCTGTAAACTTAAAAAACTGTATCGCTCAAGCGAAAGACCGTACCATCTTCATTAACACGGGCTTCATGGATCGTACCGGTGATGAAATTCATACTTTCATGGAAGCTGGTCCTTTCGTTCGTAAAGGCGAAGTGAAATCTCAAATCTGGTTCCCGGCTTATGAGAACCGCAACGTGATGGTTGGCTTGAAAGCAGGCTTACGTGGTAAAGCACAAATTGGTAAAGGCATGTGGCCAAAACCGGATATGCTGCTTGACATGTACAAAACCAAAACTGAACATCCAGAAGCAGGTGCAAGCTGTGCATGGGTTCCATCACCTGCAGGTGCGGTCATTCACGCGATTCATTATCACCAAATTAATGTAGCAAGCCGTCAGCAAGACTTATTGGCGACTGAAGCATTACCTTTAGATGATTTGTTAACTCCGCCTTTAGCGAAAGACACTAATTGGTCTGAAGAAGAGAAAACCAAAGAACTTGAAAATAACTGTCAGGGTATTTTAGGTTACGTGGTTCGTTGGGTTGATTTGGGTGTCGGTTGTTCTAAAGTTCTCGATATCAACAACGTTGGTTTGATGGAAGACCGTGCAACTTTACGTATTTCTTCGCAACACGTTGCAAACTGGTTACGTCACGGTGTCGTAACGCGTGCGCAAGTTGAAGAAGTAATGCAGCGTATGGCGAAAATTGTGGATGAGCAAAATGCCAATGATCCGCTCTACACGCCAATGTCGAATGACTTTGAAAACAATATTGCATTTCAAGCCGCTTCTGACTTGATCTTTAAAGGTGGGGAACAGCCATCAGGTTATACAGAGCCGCTATTACATGCTGCTCGTTTAAAACTTAAAGGTTATACAGGTGACTAATCCTGTGAGCTGAATAAAAAGCCTCCTTGTGAGGCTTTTTTTGTATATGATCCACACATAATAATGGAGTATAAATCATGTATTTTTGGCGTACCGATCTACTCATTGAAGACTTAAAACAAAATCGTGTCACTTACGCCGACTTTAAGAATTATTATTTGGTCAGCAGTATTTTAATTTTGTTAAGCTTTTTCGCTTTAAGTCAGGCTGAAACTGAAGATCTAAAAATAAGTTTAGCATCGTTAATCATTAATATAGGTTTGTTAATCACTTGGATTAATGCCATATTTATGGCTAATGGCGGTGAAAACGGCCACGCATTTTTAAATCGTTTTATTGCGCTTTATTTACCTATTACCATTAAAATCACTGTCTTTGCAATTGTGGCGATGATTTGTTTTGAACTTATTTTTAATATTTTTAAAATTCGGTTTAATGAAGCTCAACTGGCACATATTGATGCGATTAAAAGTGCTGGAGTGGACATGGCCACTTCATTTTTAATTTACTGGCGTATCTGTGTGGCCATCAAAAAAGTAAACAGTTAATTTTGATTAGCGAATAATTAAATCTAGCTTCAAAATATATCTTACACAGTGGTTTTTTCGGTTATAGGGCAGGTCAACCAGGTAAATCCTTTAGAGGAAGTTTGAGTAGGGCGTCTTAATGCAGGTGATTTCGGAAGAATTAGGCTACAAATTGGCTAACGAATTCTAGCAAGCTAATGCAGTCAGAATGATACAGTTAAGGATATAATGGAGCCAGTTTTAATTTAATACCTATGCTATGTGCGCAAACTTCAAACCACTAACGCTTAAACAATTACAGGATTTAAATCTCCCAGAAATTCCTTTTGAATATTCGGAAGAGGTTTATCCGGGTTATGACTTGCCTTTATTGTTCAAATCAGCGCAGGGTCCGGAGTGGCGTAAAGTAATGTTTGGTCTGGTACCGAAATGGGCAGAAGATAACACGATTGCAAGTAAAACCTATAATGCCCGCAATGAGACCTTGTTTCAAAAACCTACTTTTAATAATGCATTGACGAAATATAAATTTGGTGTCATTCCAGTGACTGAGTTTTACGAGTCCAAATATTTTGATTATAAAGCACAGCGTTGGGGAGTGCGTCGGAAAGATGGTCAAGCTGTTTTTATTGCCGCACTTTACGAAATTTGTAAGATCGGGGACGAAGTGATTCGTTCAGCTACCATGATTACGATGGACGCAATTGACCATCCCATGATGAAAGAATTTCATGAACCTGGAAATATTAAACGCTCAGTGATTGTTATTCCTCACGAGCGTTTAAATGAATGGCTGAGTTGGAAGTCTCCAGATATCCGATCATTTGTTGAAGGGTTTCCTGTAAGTGAATTTGAATGTTCACATGTACCTAAAGTAAAAATCGAGAAAATAACTCCTCAACTGAATTTTTTTGATTAAATTTAAATTAACGTGCTAAATTTTTGAAAATATGCTTAAGGCTTTCCATCATTTTTTCAATTTGTAAGGGGGTTAAGCCATCAAAAGATTGTTCCAAAACCACATGGGTAAGGTCATTAATCTTTTGGGTCATTTGTTGCCCTTTGTCCGTTAACACCACACGAGTAATGCGGGCATCATCTTCACAAGAATAGGTTTCTACTAATCCTTCATCTTTTAAGCGATAAACAATTTTAGTCGTTGTTGACATCTTGGATACGACCATTCCTGATAAATCAGATACGCTGGCATGGGGTTTTGATTTTAAACAGAGCAAAATTCGTCGACGAGAATTATCTAAACCATATTTTTTTAAGGCATGATCGATGTTCTGTACATGTTGAGCATGTACTTGAGTAACCCAATAATATGGGAAATTATCTAAACTAAAATCTTCCACACACGGTAAAAATTTACTATATTTTTTTGTCATGAGGGTTATCCTTTTTTTAATTGTTGTAATTGTATTTTATTATTGTAACGGTATTTTTTAAATTTTTTGACTAAAACTGCCTGTCAAAAGATGTTTTAGTTAAAGTAAAGAGCGTTACTCCCCCTTAAGTTTTTTAGATTAAAATTAAATTAATGCGCTAAATTTTTGAAAATATGCTTAAGGCTTTCCATCATTTTTTCAATTTGTAATGGGGTTAAGCCTTCAAAAGACTGCTCCAAAACCACATTAGTCAAATCGTTAATTTTTTGGGTCATTTGTTGCCCTTTATCCGTTAATACCACACGAGTAATTCGGGCATCATCTTCACAAGAATAGGTTTCTACTAATCCTTCATCTTTTAAACGATAAACAATTTTAGTCGTTGTTGACATCTTGGACACGACCATTTCAGATAAATCAGATACACTTGCATGCGGTTTGAATTTTAGAGACAGCAAAATTCGTCGACGAGAATTATCTAAACCATATTTTTTTAAGACGTGATCGACATTTTGGACGTATTGAGCATGTACTTGGGTAATCCAATAATATGGAAAATTATCTAAACTAAAATTTTCCATAGAAGGTAAAAATTTACTGAATTTTTTTGTCATGGTAAAAGCTCCCCTAATTCATTGTTGTAATTGTAATTTTTTGTTGAAGAACATTTTATTCCAAAGCCATTTAGATTCGCAATACATATTGAATTATTTTTATTGCTAATTAATATATATTAAGTTTTTCCTAATGCAATGGAAACTTATATTTATAGATTTCCTTATATGAATCAAAATTAAGCATCATCGTCTAGAAGGGCCAGGTTGTAACCATCTTTATCTTGATGAAAGTCTACACATGCCCACGACCTTAACTTGGTGCGGATCAAATGATGAATTTAAACGACGATCTCCATCTTCATCATTAGTATTAGCAATGGTTTTCGACGTTTCATTGAAGGTTAGTGCTTTCACATTGACCATAGCAAATAATCCAGTAATTTTTTTGATGGGATTAGAGGCTTGCGCATCTAAGTTTAGCGATCAATTATTGAGTCTAAAAAAATCTTGGCTGTATGTCATTTTAGTGAAAAAAATAGCTTTGAAAACGAATCTTTTTAACAAAAAATTTCTGATGCTTAGATTATAAATTGAACATAATAATATATATATTAAGTAATATATTGTAATAAAATTCATAAAAACAAGAGCTTATATTTTCATGTTTTGCATTTTTTAAATTTTGAGTGGTTATAAATTTTGAGTCTGGCAGTAGATCTAAATCAAAAAATCAGACGAATAGATGAAATAAGTCACAAAAGTGAGTGTGTGTTTTATACAGACTGGTATTTTTATGATTAAAAATATAAAAATTTAATTACAAATTTTGTAGATTGTGCATAATTAATTTATCTATTGTTGAACAGGGCATATTTATGGATCCGTCGCCGTGCAGATCTACGTTTATTTTTAACCAAAGTCATGGACTCGGAGATATAAACTAATGGAGTTTTTATTAGATCCGGGAATTTGGGTAGGTTTACTTACCCTGATTGTATTAGAAATTGTCTTAGGTATTGATAACCTTGTCTTTATTGCCATTTTGGCAGAAAAACTTCCTCCAGAACAACGTGATAAAGCACGTGTATTGGGTCTTTCCCTCGCTTTATTCATGCGCTTGGGCTTATTGTTTGCCATCTCTTGGTTAGTCACTTTGACCAAACCGCTTATTACCGTTTTTGATTGGACTTTCTCGGGTCGAGATCTTATTCTTTTATTTGGTGGTTTGTTCCTACTGTATAAAGCAGTAAGCGAATTGCACGAAAGAATGGAAGGGAAACCTGAAGTTAAAATTACAACCAATGTTGTTTATGCAAGTTTTACAGCAGTTGTAGCACAAATTGTAGTGTTAGATGCCGTATTCTCTTTAGATTCAGTTATTACCGCCATTGGTATGGTCGACAACATCTATGTAATGATGGTTGCGATGATTGTGGCTATGGCTGTAATGTTACTTGCTTCCAAACCATTAACTGAGTTTGTAAATCGTCATCCGACCGTAATTATTCTTTGTCTAAGCTTCTTACTATTAATTGGTATTAGTTTGATTGCCGAAGGTTTCGGTTTCCATATTCCAAAAGGCTATATCTACTCAGGTATTGGCGTTGCGATTGTGATTGAAGCTTTCAATCAGTTTACTCAGCGTAATACTACAAAGCACGAATCAAAGATTCCATTACGCCACCGTACTGCAGATTCCATCTTGAAATTGATGGGCGGAAAAATGGAAACGGTCACTGACAGTGCTCAGCACTTTGAAGCTCAAGAAGCTTTTGCCGATGAAGAACGTTATATGATTGGCGGGGTATTAACCCTAGCAGAAAGGTCTGTTGCTTCAATCATGACCCCACGAAATCAAATTTCTTGGGTAAATATTGATGATTCGCCTGAACAAATTCGTGAACAGGTGCTTGCTGTACCGCATAGCTTATTTCCGGTTTGTCGTGGCAGCTTGGATAAGGTCTTGAGTGTGGTTCGTGCCAAAGAGCTTCTAGATGTACTAGAAGATGAAGAACAACTTAAAGCTTTAATCAAACGCCATCGCCCGATCTATATTTTTGAAAAAATGAAAGTAATCGATGCGATTAATACCTTACGTACTTCTAAAGGCTCACTGGTTTTAGTCAGTGATGAATTTGGTAATGTACAAGGTTTGATTTCTCCGCTAGATGTGTTTGAAGCCATTGCCGGAGAATTTCCCGATGCGGACGAACAGCTCGATTTAGTCAAAATTGATGAGCATACTTGGAGAGCATCCGGCATGCTGGATGTGTATCAGCTCGAATTAGAGTTGGGCATGCTGGATTTAGTTGAAGAGGATGCAGGGTATATCAGTCTTGCTGGTCTAATTCTAGATAAAACTCAAGGAGAAGTGAGTTTAGGTACTCAGTTGGAGTATCAGGGGGTACACTTCGAGGTGACAGAACTGGATGATAATCGAATTAAATCTGTTTCAATTGTACGTCACTAGAAGGTAATTGAAGATACTCGGAAGAGATCATCAATCTCTTTGCAGTTTGCTTTTAAACCGCTTTAATAACCCAACAGACAGGTGCTGTTGGGTTTTTTTATCATCTTAATTTATCTTTGCATAAATCTAAAAAAATTTGAATTATGAGGTGATACTATCCTTGGAAAATAAACCAATTTTTGTATTAAGCTCCCGAGCGGATATTTTGTCAGCTTATCCTAAAAGCCATAGAGGACTCAGTACTGCTAGGGCTGTTTCAAGCAATTATTGAATCCGACAAACTCCTTTATAGTTTGTAGCTAAAATCATCCAGCCTAAAATTTATATGCATTTTGCCCCTGATCGCAAATTTCCCTCGTAAAGGAAACTATCTCAGGAATATTTATACGTTTTAGATATGATTCAACAGCGTAAAAGTGATGTACAAAAGAGTAAATATTCTTATACATCCAAGTAATACCCCAAACAACTCCAGCAGACATTCGTTGCTTAAGGAATAACTGAACCCCACATATTAATTTTTTTCATGCAGTATGTGTCTGATTATTTTAATGGTATAGGCTTGACGTGTGTTTATAAACTGGATTTAAAAAAGATTTTGGAAATCATATTAAGTTTATTTTTAAGCCGGAAAGTGTATTAAATTTTATTCTCTAAAGACTGGCTGAATCTTCTACTTTAAATTTCTCAATTTTTATTTTCTGTAAAGAAAGTATAGGCAAAGTGCTCATCACGCTTAAAAAATTAGCATCTTTTGAGTTTCTATAGCTCAGGCTGATATCGCCATAGTTAGTTTTGATAGTTTTATAATAATCTCGACATTTTCCTTATAGTTCAATAAAAGTAAGTCCAAGCATTTGGATGAGTACATTGAAGTGATTTAAATAAGGAAATGTGATGTCAAATCAGCCTTTTGATACGGATGTTGTGGTGATTGGAACCGGCCCAGCGGGAGCAACGACGGCTTTGGCCTTGGCCACTTATGGGATTTCAGTCCGTTTTTATACCCAGTTTAATGGTTTGGCAAATTCTCCACGTGCGCACATCACCAATCAGCGTGCAGTTGAAGTATTGCGTGAATTTGATTTAGAAGCAGAGGCCAAAAGCAGAGCGACTCCATGGCAACACATGGGGGAAAGCATGATCACCACCAGTCTGATTGGCGAGGAAATTGCCCGTATCCAGGCGTGGGGAACAGGGGATTTACGTCATGGGGATTATGTAAAGGGTAGTCCTTCACCTTTATTCGACTTGGTGCAACCAGAAATGGAAGCACTACTGGTCAAACATGCAGTCGCGCGTGGTGCAAATCTATTTTATAACACCGAATATCTAGATCATGAACAAGATGAGGAGGGTGTTACGGTCTGGTTCTTAGACCGATTGGAAAATCGCAAATATTCTGTACGTGCCAAGTACCTAGTGGGTATGGACGGCGCGCGCTCTAAAATCGTTGAAAAAATCGGTCTTCCGATTGAAGGTCAGATGGCACGTGCGGGTACAACCTATGTACGTTTTAAAGCAGATTTAACTAAATATGTGCAACATCGTCCGAGCATTTTGCATTGGATTGTCAATCCTGCCGCAGGTTTTGGCGAAATTGGTATGGGCTTGTTGCGCGCCATTTCTCCATGGAATGACTGGATTGCAGGTTGGGGCTTCGATATTGCTCAAGGTGAGCCGCAGTATACTGAAGAACAGATCATTCAGCGTATTCATACTTTTATTGGTACAGATGATGTAGATGTTGAAGTGCAAAATGTATCGGCATGGTATGTAAATCAGGCGTTTGCCAAACATTATTCAGTCGGACGGGTTTTCTGTGGCGGTGATGCCGTACATCGTCATCCGCCATCCAGTGGTTTGGGTTCAAATACCTGCATTCAAGATGCATTTAACTTGGCATGGAAACTGGCTTTTGTGATTAAAGATTGGGCAAAAGCGGATTTGTTGAGCTCTTATAGTGATGAACGCGTACCGGTGGGACAGCAAATTGTGGCACGTGCCAACCAGTCTCGGATGGATTATAAACACCTGAAAGATGTTTTTGGTTTCGATCAAGGGATAGCCACCACACACCAATTATTAGATCGATTGAATGCACCAACAGCAGAGGCTGCTGAATTACGTACTCAGTTAAATCATGCCTTAGACATTAAAAACTTTGAGTTTAATGCACAAGGGGTGGAACTGAATCAGCGTTATCAGTCGGCTGCCGTAGTTTTAGATGATGAATGTGATGAACAATGGCACGCTGATCCGCAATTATATTTACAGGCAACGTCACGTCCTGGAGCGAAAATCCCACATTGCTGGTTAATTAATGCCAAGAATGGCCAGAAGGTTTCAACACTGGATATTGTGGGGAATGGTAAATTAACCTTGGTGACTGGTTTATCTGGTACTGCATGGAAAAAGGCAGCGGATCAATTAGACCTGCCTTATTTAAATGTGGTGACCATTGGGCAAGAAGTGAAAGATGTTTACGGTATTTGGCAAAAAACCTGTGAAATTGCTGAAGCAGGCATGTTGCTGGTTCGACCGGATGGTTATGTGGCATGGCGTCATCAGCAAGCATTGTATGATGACAGAGTCGCCCTCCAGAAATTAACGCATGTGCTCGAACAAATGCAGTATCAAATTGCTTAATTCGGGTTTTAAAAGTTATTTTTAAACTTGCTGTTTTTGAACAGATTGCTGAATGATTCTTGCGGTAAATTGCAAAACCGGATTTTCAGCATCTGTTCGATAACTGGCATATAGCGGTAAAGTCGGCAAGTCCTGTTTCAGTTCAACCGACTGTACATTCGAGTTGAGCAATTGCCGTGCGTATTCAGGAATAAAGCTCCAACCCAAACCCATATTGATAAGATTAATATGCTGTAAAGCATTAGTGACTTGGTATTTATATTGCAGTTTTAAATTTTCTTTTTCAGTGAATTCATGAATTCGCTGATAGAAAACTGGAGAAAACAGTTGGTCGCAGACAATAAAGTCGTCATTTTGAATTTGCCTTAAGTCTTGAATCTTACGCTTGGCAATATAGTTTTGATGAGCAACACATAATAATTTTTCTCTAAATAGCATGGTGCTGCTATAAACCGGATCATCCATACACACGCGACTAAAGATTAGATCCAGTTCGGAATTTTTCAACGCTTGGACTTGTTCGCTACAGGATAAACTTCTAATTTTAAGATCGACTTGTGGAAATTGAGCACGAACCCGCTGAATGATTTGAGGAATAATGGTCATTTCCGCAACATGCAATACGCCAATAAATAGCTGTTGCTGACCTTGATTGGCGATTTGACGGGCATGAGCGACGGCAAGCTCCGCGTATTTAATCGATTCCAAGGCATATTTTAAAAAACCTTGACCTTCTAAAGTCAGAGCAATTTTGCGTGCACTGCGGTCAATCAGTTGTACACCGACTTCTTCCTCTAAATCTTTAATTTGCTGACTGAGGGAAGGTTGAACGGTACAGAGTTTTTGCGCAGCTCGGGTAAAATTGAGTTCTTCAGCCAGAGCCACAAAGTAACGTAAATGCCTAAGTTCCATTGAGTATTTTCCTGCTGAAAAACGGTTTTACCAGGCAGCCCCAAACTAAAATCCATATGGAATCATTAATACGGATAAAAGTATGGCTTAGATTTATAGTATTTTGATATCCGCATATTGTTGAATTAAATCTGGATTTAGACTGTGAATATAATCCATGAATGCAACATTAAACTGACCAACCGTTTGCGCTCTTTCAAAGGCCAATTTTCCTGCAATCGCAAAATGCGTGTGTGCAGTAATAGTGGCAATCGTTGGTGTGGTTACCGCACAGTAAGCAGCGATTAAAGCACCGAGTGCACAGCCAGTCGCGGTGACTTTTGGCTGTAAATAAGAGCCACCATTGACCTGAATTACGGCATCAAGTTCTTTGCTTAAAATAAAATCCGATTCACCTGAAATGGCAATACATTCAGCATATGCTAACAGGGCTTTTGCCTGACTATACACATCTGCGCTATCCAGTGTGCTATCGACTCCTTTGGAGAGCACCTGATTGCCTGCAAGGGTACTCATTTCTGAAGCATTACCCCGAATAACCGTTGGATGGTTTTGTAGTAATTCATCCACCATCTCCGAGCGCCATTTTAAAATGGGACCATAACCCACTGGATCGAGTACCCAGGGTGTATCAGTGCGCTGCGCCGTTTGTGCAGAAATTTGCATGGCCTGCATTTGTTCATTGGTCGGTGTACCCAGATTAATGCTCAGTGCAGCGGAAATACTGGTAAAACTTTCGGCTTCGAATGGATTATCAATCATGGCAGGTGACGCACCGGCAGCCAGCAAAACATTGGCTGTATAATTCGCTGCAACACTATTGGTAATACATTGCACCAAAGGCTGCTCCTTTTGCAGCTGTGTCCATGCTTCAACAATATGCCCGACCAATGTTGAAGTTTGATCCATAGGATTATTCCTTAAGTTATACAGAGGGTTGGTGAGACTAGACATATTGATCACCGTTTATTGGGTAAAATAGTGGTCTTGATGCTTACAGGTGCGACAGCATAAGGTCACATAATTTTCAGCATCATAATCGACAGTAAGCTCATTAGAACCACAATACATACAGCGTTTTTGTGAATAGAAGCTTAAGCGTGGTTCAATCTTTTTCCATATCCGCCAAATCGGCTGGAAAAAAATACTTTCATCATAGCCCAGAAAGCGGAAAAACAGGATTTCGCTCATCTTGCTAAACGGAATATTGTGAGGACGAGGCAGGGTGGATGTTTCCCATTTTTCTGTTACGGCACGGTCACGATATTGCTGTAAGGTTTTCTTTAATAAATTGGTATTAATAAAGTTTTCATTCCGTGTTTGCAGGGCTTTCTGTTGATGCAAATATTCCAATGCGGTTTGCACCAGATAATAAATTTGCCCCACAGCCAATGAATCCATCAGGCGATAGCAAAAGGTTTGAAAACTATTATTTCCGGCAATTTGAATGCCCCAAGTACGGCAATAAAACTGCGTAAACTGAATAATTTCCTGATACAGCACTAAATAAAGCACATTTTTAACTTCATCGGCATTTTTAAAGGGCACACCCATGGTTAAATTTTCATAAAACCAGTTTCTAAGTTGCTGGGTAATGCTAAACAGACTCGGTTCAGAATAACCATCCAAACGCACATTGACATAGTAATGATGTGCCTCGGAGGCAAAATCCTTGGCAATCAGGATTTGTTCTTTTACCAGTTGCTTGACGAGATAGTTTTGAAATAAATAATTCGGGGTAATCGAATTGTATTTAATACTTTCCCAATCAATATATTCATGATGCGTGGTGTGTTCCTGAACCTGATTGTCCAAAATACTCAGTAAAAACAATTTATTTAGAAAACTGATCTGATCCAGTCGGTATTCAACCGTATCTTTATTTTTTGATTTGATTTTGCGTTGCTCTTGCAGACGCGTTTCGGTGAGCATTTTTTTTCGATTGACTAGACATTTGTCACAATGACAGTTGGTGCGTCCGTCTTGAAAAACTCGATGCTGGCAATGACTACATTCATGAAAATTAAGCGCTTGATCATATTGTTCTGCTTCAATCCAGAACATGGATGCCTGACACAAAGGGCATGATGTACTTTCATCTAACTGTTTTTGCAGAATTTGAAGGAGCATAGAAAGAGTCAATCACAAGTCTGGTTAATCATCTAAATGATTATACACATCTCTTTTATTGTAACGTGATTGAATAGCGCTGAATGAGCAATAAATGCGTGCAGAAAAATACAGTTGACTTTATGCTATTAAAATGGCCTAAGCATTTATTATTTATATATGAGGGAAGATGGAAAAGCGAATTTTCCACCTTCCTAAGAAATATCTAAGGATTTAAATTCTTTGATTAATAAGAAGCAGGGCAAGGTAATGCTTCATCTTCCTGACCTAATTGTTTTGCATTGATTAAAGCCTGAACCTTTTTTGAAGGAATTTTTTTGCTACCTAATGCATCGTAATTGTTCAAAATTGCGCAAATATCGGGCGATTGCATCGGAATACCTTCGCAGCTCATAAACATCGCAATTACCTTGTGATCGATTCCAGCAGCGTCGAGAGTTTGCATGGTCTTAATGTTTTCCACACGGACAATATGATCTTTTAAATACATGGGACACCTCTTCTAATTTTGACTTAATTTTATAGTGCGCTTTGTGCAAATAGATACAAGCAAGAAACGTGCTCAAAATGTATTCATCTTGAAAATTTCTGTCACTTTGAGTTAAGGCAGGAATAAGCCAAATAAATCTTGCTTTACTCGTGGAAACAGATATTAAGGTACCCAGATTTTTTATATAACTTGCTGAAAGAGATTAAATTTAAGCTAGGTAATTTCATTGGTTGTGCCTGTTAAATAAGCAACTGAAATATTAATCGTCCTGATGTTCAACCCGTGAATTGAAAATGACCATCCACGTGCCCATATATAACTCAAATCAATCGCACAGACAGATTGTGAAAGTTGTCGTATGATCGAAGTATTTCACAACAACAAAGTCTTGGCTTAAGAACGACAGGATTAGGACATTATATGAATATCGCGGCGAACCCAGTGGTTGAAGCAGACCAAACTGTTTATTTAAAAGACTATCAAAAACCCTCTTTTTTGGTTGATTCAATCAATCTGGATATTCAGGTTCATACGGATCGTACCGATGTCAACGCAACATTGGTGATGAAGCGCCAGACCGCAGGGGATTTGGTACTGTTGGGTCGTGATCTGGAATTAAAATCTATTACTTTAAACGGCAAGCCACTGACTGAAGCGGAGTATACACTTGATGCTGAACAGCTGGTGATTACCAATGCACCCAATGAAGTCATTCTTGAAACTGCTGTGGTGATTCATCCTGAAAGTAACACGCAACTTGAAGGTTTGTACCAAGCTGGCGATGATTTATTCGTCACCCAAAATGAACCTGAAGGTTTCCGCAAAATCACGTTCTATCCAGACCGTCCGGATGTCCTGTCTGTATTTACCACACGTGTAGAAGCCGATAAAAAATTCCCGGTACTTTTAGCCAATGGTAATTTGATGGAAGCGGGTGAAGCGGGCGAAGGTCGTCACTATACCATTTGGCAAGACCCAACCAAGAAACCCAGCTATTTGTTTGCCTGCGTGATTGGTGATTTGGCGGTACTCAAAGATTCTTATGTGACTTCGGAAGGCCGTAACGTCGCACTTGAAATTTATGCTGTCGAAAAAGATATTCCAAAATGTCACATTGCAATGGAAGCGCTTAAACATTCTATGCAATGGGATGAAGAGCATTATGGTCGTCCGTATGACCTGGACAACTACATGATTGTGGCAACCAGCGCATTCAACATGGGTGCAATGGAAAATAAAGGTTTAAACATTTTCAATACTTCATGTGTACTGGCAGATGAAGAATTCACCACTGATGCTGCAATCATGCGGGTACAGTCTGTGATTGCGCATGAATACTTCCATAACTGGACTGGCAACCGGATTACTTGCCGTGACTGGTTTCAATTGTGCTTAAAAGAAGGCTTAACCGTATTCCGTGATCAGTCTTTCTCGGAAGATTTACAGTCCGCTGCAGTACAACGTATTGATGATGTAGCGGTATTAAAAGCTCACCAATTCCCTGAAGATTCAGGTCCGTTATCGCATCCGCCACGTCCAGACCACTTTGTCGAAATTAATAACTTCTATACAGCAACTGTGTACGAAAAAGGTGCGGAAATTAACCGCATGATGGCGACTTTGCTTGGCAAAGAAAAATTCCGTCAAGGCACGGACGAATACTTCCGCCGTCATGACGGTCAGGCTGTGACCGTTGAAGATTGGGTTTCAGCATTGACTGCAGGTTCTGGTGTAGATTTATCTGCATTCCTGATCTGGTACAACCAACCAGGCACACCTAAACTGGAAGCCAAAGGCGAGTACGATTCTGCAAAACAAACCTACCGTTTAAGCTTCAAACAATCGTTAAAAGATCATCATAAATATCCAAACCTGAAAGCTGTGCCGATTCCAGTGGCTTTGGCACTTTTTGATGCAAAAACAGGTGAGCAATATACGCTGCAATCTGAATCACTATTTGAAAATGGCGTGAAAGATGGCATGTATTTATTTGATCAGAGCGAGGCAACCATTGAGTTTAGTGGTGTAACCGCAAAACCTGTGGTTTCATTGCTACGTAATTTCTCAGCTCCGGTCAATCTTGAATTCAACTATTCAGATCAAGAGCTAGCTTTCTTGATGCAATATGAAACCAATGGTTTTAACCAGTGGCAGGCCACTCAAACCTTACTGGAACGTATTTTACTGGAAGGCCATGAATCTGATATTTATATTCAAGCCATGAAAAATACTTTGCCTGAGGTCATTCAAAAAGATCCACTGTTGGCTTCACGTTTGTTTGATGTACCGACCGAAGGTTATTTGGGTAGCCGTATCGATGCTGATTATCGTCCTGCTAAAATCCAGGAACAGCGTAATGCTTTGCTAGACACCTTGGCCCGTGAATTGGGTGGATTCTGTAAAGAGACTTACTTGGAGTTAGATCCAGATAATCAAAGTGAATTCTCTCAAGCGATGGGAGTTCGTGCACTCAGAAACATCATGCTGAGTATGATTGCACGTCAAGGTGATGTCTCTGCCTTCGATCTGGCTTATGAGCAGTATCATACAGGCAACATGTCTGAACGTTTGGGTGCGCTTAAAGTCTTGGTTTGGAATGATGCACCACAGGCTCAAGAAGTGTTGGCAGACTTCTATAACCGCTTTGAGGATGAAGCCTTGTCTTTAGATCAATGGTTTATGGTTCAAGCAGCACATCCGAAAGCAACTGCGGAAACCATCAAGTATTTAACCTCTCATCCGGATTATGATTTGGGTACACCAAACCGTATCCGTTCAGTGAGTGGGGGTTTGAATGCCAACCCAGTCAATACTTGGAGTTTTGGTGTTCAGCACTATATTGATCTGGCTAAATATCTGGATGAGAAAAACCCGATTGTCGGTTCACGTTTACTACAAGTACTTTCTCGCTGGTACACCTTGGCAGAACCACAACGTACAGAAGTCAAAGCTGCACTGGAAGCTTTAAAACCCCAAGTGAAATCGAAAAATGTAGTAGAAACTTTAAATAGTATGTTGAGTATATAACCCTCATATTATTGAATAACTGAAAAAGCCTTTTCTTGATTAGAGCCGAGAAAAGGCTTTTTATTTTAGAATGTGGTTTCACGGCAGAATAAATGATCAGGCATTTAGAATCACTGAATTACAAAGATAAAGGAATCAGACATATTCTTTATGAAACGATTATTTTTAAAGTGTCGATTAAATCACATTTATAGCGTAAAATGACGCTATTAAAGCTCATCTCAAGATGAGCTTTAATTATTTAGGCAGATTGCCATTAGATTAAGCCTATCATTCTATTAAGTAGACTGGAGATTGATTTTGTTAGTTAAAATTGAAGATGGTTTTTATTTAAACTCCCAACATATTATTGCTATTCGAGTTTCAAAAAGTACCAGTGATGGACATTTTGTTGTGGTAATTGAATATACACCGAATAATATTCAGGCAATGGGAACCTATCAAAAAATTTTTGACAGCAAAATTGAGGCCGAAATTTATTTACAAACCTTGCATCAACACATTTCCAAATAAATTCTTTATCCATTATTTAAGTAGTGGTGTAAAAGGATTAAGAATTTTTTCGGTAGGTTTAGAAATAAAAAGCTAAATAAAGGCTTACTGAGCATTAGAAGGGAATCTATTATTTTATAGTGAAACACGTACTATAAAATGAATAAGGCAAGACTATGATTAAAACAATATTTACTTTAACTTTTGGCTAAAAAGTCCCTAAATCTAGGGACTTTTTTATGGTTAAACTTTTATAATCAGCACCGGAATAGGCGATTGGGTTAATACTGCTTGCGCCACACTTCCCAGCACTAATTTTTTGAATCCTGTACGACCATGCGAACCCATAATAATTAAATCCGCGCCGACTTCATCAGCCACATGAATAATTCCTTCAGCAGGCGAGACACCGCGAATAATTTTAGTATCTACATCAATGCTATCTCGAATAAAAGATTGCTTGATCTCAGCCAAGCGCAACTGCGCATTTTTTTCAGCCTGTATAAAGTAATCTGTAATCGCAGGTGCGACTTTATAAAAGTCCACACCGACAAATGGATCTACAGCAATCACACTGGTAATCGTGACTTGGCAATGAAGTGCTTGGGCTAAAGATAATGCTTGTTCAACCGCTGCATAAGAAATAGGAGATTCATCTACTGGAACTAAAATATGTTTATAAGTCATGAAATTATCCTTATGAATATAGCTGATTTGGAAATTTTTTAATTGTGACCGTCAATCATTATGATAAATTAGAGGCGCATTTAAATAGCCAAATAAACCCTACGTCAACTGCAGGGTTTATTGATCAATAGTTATTCTTTAACAATTAAAACAGGAAGTTTTGTTCCTTTTAAAACGTCTTGAGCAAAGCTCCCCAGCAAGAACTTTTGAAAACCTTTACGGCCATGTGAACCCAT
The DNA here is from genome assembly GCF_004331285.1 of Acinetobacter sp. ANC 3781. Lineage (GTDB taxonomy): Bacteria > Pseudomonadota > Gammaproteobacteria > Pseudomonadales > Moraxellaceae > Acinetobacter. The sequence continues at coordinate 93,287 of NZ_SJOH01000009.1, read as the reverse complement.
AACAATCAAATCAATTTTTAATTTTTCTGCAGTTTCAATAATTCCTTCTTCAGAGACATTGCCTTTAACGACCTGAACGTTGGCAGTAATCCCATTTTCGCTGGCAATGGCTTGAGCTTGTTTCAATGACTTTTCAGCATTGGCATAGGCTTGTACGAAATATTCTTTCATAATGGGAGATGGATAGTAAAAGTCTGCTTCAGAAAACGGGTCTTCAGTAACTAAACTGATTAATGTTAATTGACCGCCAAAAGCTTGGGCAATCTGAGCTGCTTTCTGCACTGCAGACAATGAGATAGTGGAACCGTCAACTGGGACTAAAATATTTTGGTAAGACATAAGACTTGTTCCTGTAAGTTTATTATGTAGCTATTAATTATAGATAGCACATTGTCTTTAAATGATCAATTTAGTCTGTGAAAAATGATTTAAAAATCATTAAATTATTTAAATATCATAGATATAAGTGTGTTCTGTTTTGCATTTAAATCTGAGCAGGAAACTCAACATTTGCATAAACATTTCTAAATATTTAAACAGATATTAAAAAGCCCAAATATATTACCGTCTCCAACGAATTGCAGGCGAAATAAGTTTAATAAGGGAAGCCTGTGGATTCAAAATTTTTCGGTTTAAGTCTGTGTTTAATTGCTGCTCTACACAGTAGTGGTTGTCAGAATATACAAAGTAATACCAAGGTGATTGCGAGTGTTTTTAATGCTTCCACTACTTTGCAAAAAAAAATGATCGATAAATATGCACCACAAGAGATTTTGGTGCAGAAAAATATAATGTATATGCAGCAACCCTCATTAACTTTAGATGTGTATCAGCCCAAAAATGTAATGCAACTGCAGCCACGCCCAACCGTAGTTTGGATTCATGGGGGTGGATGGATTTCAGGTTCTAAAGAACACGCGCGAGGTTACTTTAAACTTCTGGCTCATCAAGGCTATAACGTGGTTTCAGTGCAATATCAATTTGCCCCCCAAGTGATTTATCCAAATCAGCTGCTACAAATTAATCAGGCTTTAAAATTCATAACCGAGCATGCGCAGGAATATCATATTAATGCCAATCAATTATATTTGGCAGGGGATTCCGCAGGTGCGAATTTAGTCAGTCATTATGCAGCTTTAATCAGTCATCCAGATTTTGCGCGGCAGTCTAATATTACGCCATTGATTAAACGTGCCCAGATTAAAGGCCTGATTTTACATTGCGGTATTTATGATATGAATGCTTTTATTAATACTGCACCAGATGAATTGAAATTAATCGAGTGGGGCGTATTTAACCTGGTTCAAGCCTATACAGGCAATAAAAAAGATGATGCAGAATTTTTAAAAGGTATATCTCCAATTCAATATTTAACAGCGAATTATCCACCCGTATTGATTAGTGGCGGGAATAAAGACTTTTTAACCGACACACAATCTGTACCCTTTGTAAAAGCTTTAATGAATCAGAACATACCTGTTACCGAAGTATTTTATCCAAACTCCAAAGAATTCTTAGTACATGAATATCAATTCATAATGAGTAAAAAAGCCAGTCAGCAGACATTTCAACAGACTATTCAATTTATTCAAAAATATAGTCCTTCAGTTTTTAAATAAGACTTACTGTTATTTTATTTGAAAAATTTTATTAAAATACATGAGCTACTCTTTTGATGAGTATATTTTTAGGAGGCGGATATGAATCCTGTTTTTATTGCCTATGCTTTACTTGCCTTAGCAATTATTTCAGAAGTGACAGGCTCAACTTTTTTGGTGAAATCTGAAGGTTTTACTAAATTGGGTCCAAGCCTTTTAGTTTTTATCTTTTATGTCGTTTCATTTTATTTATTGTCTCAGGTGATTAAAACTATTCCTTTAGGCATTGCTTATGCTATATGGGGAGGAGTCGGTATTATTTTGACCGCTTTAATTGGTTTTTTCATATTCCGGCAAAGTCTGGATGGGCCTGCTGTGATTGGAATAGCCATGATTGTCGGTGGTGTAATCGTGATGAATGTCTTTTCTAAATCAGTAGGACATTAATTTTAAAAAATGACTTCATTTAAAAAAATGACTTTATTTAAAAAGTGATCAGGCGATTAAATACTGAAATTTGTAGGAAAAATACCAGTAGATAAAATAACTTATATCCCAATTTAGGGATATAAGTCGTAAAAACCTAAGTTATTTGGATGAAGGCTGTGCCCTAAACTTCAATATGATTGACACTGCAAAACCAAATAGTAATCCCCAGAACGCGGAACCAATCCCGAAGAACTGTATTCCTGAAGCACTGAATAAGAAGGTCATTAAAGCAGCCTCTCGTTCACTAACATCTTGAAAGGCAATGGCAATGTTGTGACTGATAGTGCCAAATAAAGCAATTCCCGCAAGAGCCACAATAAAAATGTGTGGAAATGACATAAGTAAGCTAGTCAGTGTTGCCGCAAAAATACCCATCACAATATAAAAAAAGCCACAGCTTATTCCTGCAATATAGCGTTTCTGAGGATCTGGATGCACTTGATCATCTAAACTGACTGCAGCACTAATGGCAGCAATATTGACACTATAGCAACCAAAAGGCGCAAACAGTGTTTGAGCGATCCCGGTCCAGCCAATAAGCTGGTTGACATGCGGTTGGTAGCCATAGCTTTTGATCATGGCAATTCCCGGCAAATATTGAGATGCCATGTTAATCACAAATAAAGGCAGAGCTAACCCAAAAAGAGCTGACCAGGTGAATTCAGGCATCATCCATACAGGTTTGGCGAGGCTCCATTGTAAAACTGGGGTATGAAACTGCATAAACAGGGGACAAAGGATTAACCCGGCAATGACCGTAATCACGATGCTATAACGTGGTGACAGTCGTTTAGATAGAATGTAAACGGCCAAAAGTGAAAGAATAAAGCCCCAATCATTTTGCATGCTTGCAAAAAGTGCAATGCCAAATTTGAGCAATACCCCCGCAAGCATGGCACTGGTTAGGCTTTGCGGAATATAAGATAAAACTTTTTGAAAGATACCTAAAAAGCCTAAAATTGCGGTGAGTAGCCCGCAGATAAAAAATGCACCAATCGCTTCATATAAGCTGTAGCCACTACCTGTTGCTAAAATGAGTGCAAGTCCTGCAGTAGACCAGGAGGTCGCAACAGGATATTTAAACTTCCACGATAAAATTAAACCCGATATTCCAATTCCTAAGCCTAGTGCCCAAAACCAGGAGGTGATCTGTTCTGGTGTCGCACCTATTATTTGCGCAGCTTGAATCACTAAAACTGCAGAAACACTGATACCAATCAGAAAGGTAATGAAACCTGCAAATACAGCAGGAATAGAAAAGTCTTGAAGAAATTTTTGCATAAATCCTTTGCAATGATCATTTTTAATGGTTGAAAAGCGTAATAATCATACGCCTTTCATTTTTAAGCGCAAAGGCATAATTGAAATAATAAATAGCATTGTTACAGGTTTAATTATTTAACAGCAATCGAAATTTATAAAGTCGTTGTTGCAAGCTTAAGCCCGAAACCGCAAAATAAAATTCCCACAGCCGCTACACATGATGCGGTCACTTTATAACGCTGAGTAAAATAGATGGCGAGTTTTGCACCTGAAAATATCAGCACAGTTAAATAACTCATACTAATGATCTGTAATACGACCGCAAGTGCAGTAAATGTAATTGCAGGGTATGGATAAGCAGGATCTACAAACTGAACAAAGAAGGACAAATAAAATAGAATCGCTTTAGGATTTAAAATACTAATGGTGAGTGCAGTTTTAAATGGCTGCAATTGCTCAATGTTTTTTTCAGCGACTGCAATTTCTTTCTGTGAGTGAACGGTATTCCAGGTGTGATAGGCTGCTATCAGCAATTTGATGCCCAAATAGCTGAGATAAAATGCACCAATAATTTTCAGTAAGATAAATAACCACGGGAAAGCATGCAGTAATGAAGCTGCCCCAAGTGCGGTGAGTAAAATTAAAACAATATCACCGGTATAAACACCGAATGCACTTTTATAACCGGCTTTAATGCCAAAACGTGAAGCAATAGACATCACGTATAAAGAATTGGGTCCCGGCAACAGCACAATTAAGGTTGTACCAATAATATAGGTAGGAAGATCGGTTATGCCGAACACAATAAATATACTCTTAATCAATCAAAAAGCCGACTTGTTCACTATAACAAAATCGGCTTTTTAATGATGCAATATTCGTATTTTAAGCTTGTATTTCAGCATCTAAGCCAAAAGATTGGCGAAGTAATGTACTTAATTGATCACGCGCTTTAATAAAGCCGTCAATTCCACTCTGTAAAAGCTGCGAAGACATCAAGTCATGTTCAAGTTGTTGCTTGAAGGTATCTTTGGTTAAAGCCGTAACAATACGCTGACAATGGGCTTGTGCATGATTGTTTGAAAGCTGGGCAACAACTTCACGCTGATCCTGTTCAAGTTCTGCCAAAAGATTGGGCGAAACCGTAAGCAGGTCACAACCGGCTAATCCGAGAACTTGATCAACACTTCGGAAGCTTGCGCCCATAATTTCAGTTTTAATACAGTGTTGTTTGTAGAAATGGTAAATCTGCTTTACTGAAAGTACACCCGGATCTTTATCAATAGGGTAATGATCTACATTTTCAGCTTTCTTGTACCAGTCTAAAATACGACCGACAAAAGGTGAAATCAGCGTTACATTGGCTTCTGCACAGGCTTGGGCTTGATGTAAACCAAATAATAAAGTCAGGTTACAGTGAATGCCTTCGGCTTCTAAAATTTTAGCCGCCTGAATGCCTTCCCAAGTCGAAGCAATTTTAATCAAGATACGATTTTGGTCAATGCCATAGGCTTTATAGAGTGCAAGTAGTTCTTTGGCTTTAGCGACAGTTTCATCGGTGTCATAAGACAAAGACGCATCAACCTCAGTCGAGACACGACCTTCAATCAGCTTAAGAATTTCAACTCCAAACTTGACCGTAAGTATATCAATCGTACGTTCAACTAAAAGATCACCGTTATAACCCTCAGATCTTGCTTGTTCAAATGCATCTTCAATTAATTGCTTGTTTTCAGGCTGATTTGCAGCCGCTGTAATCAGAGAAGGATTGGTGGTTGCATCCAGTGGACGGAATTTTTCAATAGCGGAAAGGTCACTACTATCGGCAACAAGGGTAGTTAAGCTTTTTAATTGGTTTAAGGCAGATTGAGTCATTAGTTTAGTTCTTAAAGTTATTTCCCTGCATTTGTTATATCACAATCTGCTTTTAACCCAAGTAAAAAGCCTGTATAAGGCCTGTCTATTTTGTGTTTTTCCGCGAATTTCGGATGTGATTAATCAAAAAATGAGCAGCGGCACCCAGCTGACTTTCTCGACTCCAAACTAAATCGACAAAATATTCAAATTTAGGACTAAAATCTAAAAAGTTAAGAATTTTAAGTTGCTGGGTGATGTGTGGATTTTGATTAAGCATTTCCAAAGGTAACACCCCCCAGCCCAAACCCTGCATAATCATGGCGCAGGCAGAATGATTGTTGTCTGTGCGCCAGTATTTTTTTGAAAATAACAGTTCAGGCTTAATGCTCCGGTCACGGCTGGCCACCACAATTTGCCGGTTTTGCAAAATTTGCTCATAGCTGACCTGTTTAAATGCAGCTAACGGCGAGCTAGTGGCAGCTACCGGCACCAAGGCTTCACGTTTAAGTTCGACAAACTGTTCACGACTTTCCAATTGTTCACGTTCAAACATTAGTGCCAATTGTGCCGTCTGATTGAACAGCATTTTTAACGCATCCTCTTGCGGTGCTGAAAAAACATTGATTTGCAGTTCCGGAAATTGTTTTTCAATCAGTGAAATATAGTCTGTCCAGTGAGTGTGTAACAGTTCGGTTACTACCACAATATTTAAAGAGGATTCCAAGCCCTCACTTAAAGCAAAAGCATGCTGTTTCCATTGATTGATTTCAATGAGTAACTGCTCGGTTTTTTCATACAAGGTAAGCGCCTGAGGCGTGGGAACCGGCTCACGCCCAATACGTTGAAATAGAGATAAATTTAGATCTATCTCTAAATTGGCAATCGACATACTGACCGCAGAGGGGACTTTTCCCAACTTTCTTGCAGCAGCAGAAAATGAACCAGTTTCGATGACAGTCTTAAAAATAATCAGTTGGTCTTGGTTAATATTCATCTATCAAAACTTTTGAAAGAATCTAATTCGATTAATCAATAATACCAAAATAAAATACTCTTACCTCCAATAAATGAGTATTGAAATGTTGATTTCCAAAAGAAGGATCGTTCATGCACTGAGCTATGAGATCATCCTGTTGGTCATCATTGCGATTGCCTTGAGTTTTATTTTTGATATGCCGATGGAAGTGACTGGAATACTGGGAATTGTTATGGCAGTAACGTCGGTGTTTTGGAATATGATCTTTAACCATTTCTTTGAAAAGTTTGAAGTCAAGCATCATTTGAAAAGAACGGTGCGTGTACGTATTCTACATGCGATTGGTTTTGAAGGAGGCTTGATGTTGGCCACCATTCCAATGGTGGCTTATGCTCTAGAAATGAGCATCGGACGGGCTATTCTGCTCGATTTAAGTATGACCCTGTGTATTTTGGTGTATACCTTTATTTTCCAATGGTGTTTTGACGCTATTGAAGATCATTTAAGACTCAATCGGACTAATCAGCAATTTATAGAGAATTAATTATTGCTATATAAGTGAATAATTATTTTTAATAACATACATTCAAAAAATAATTGTTATCAGTCTAGGTGAGTAGAGTGAAATGTTTTATATACAACATTGTACATACCTTAACTTAAAACTGACATTTTGAAGCATATAAGCGGTCTCATCTCCTCTATATTAAATCTTGCACTGCTTAAATATGAGAAAGGTGCATAATTTTTCTTAAAAGTTATATTAAACTTAATTTTAAAAGCATGATAAAAGGATAATACGAAGATGAATGATAATTTTGATCGTGACGTTGTAAAAAACCTTCCTAAAGATGCTCGAGATGATTTGAATGCAGATCCAATTACAGGTGAACCTGGCGCACATCCGGTTGGAACTGGTGTAGGTGCAGCAGGAGGTGCAGTGGCTGGGGCAGCAGTTGGAGCCGTAGGTGGCCCAGTTGGCGCAATAGTCGGAGGTGCTGTGGGAGCAGTGGTCGGCGGCCTGGCAGGTAAAGGGGCCGCGGAAGCAGTCAATCCTACCGAAGAAGAAGCCTATTGGAGAGAGACGGCGCATACCACACCTTACTATGCAGAAACGCTTACAACCTATTCAGATTTAGATTATGAGCGAGATTATGAAAATGCTTATCGCATTGGTTATGAAGCCCGTCCTCAATATGACTCAAGTACGCGTTTTGAAGATGTGGAAAGTGATTTGAAACTTAAATGGGATCATGCCAAAGGGTTGTCTCGTTTAACCTGGAATGAAGCAAGAATTGCAGTTAAGGAAGCTTGGGAACGTGCTACACGCTAAGCTTTCAATGCTAGTTTAATTTATAAAATTGAGAAGCCCTCGGAAGTTAAAATTCCGGGGGCTTCTTATTTAAAAAGATATAGCGAGCTTATTTTTCAATAATTGCTGTTACACCTTGGCCACCAGCTGCACAGATCGAAACAAGCACACGACCTGAACCTTTTTGATTAATCAGTTTTGCTGCAGTGGCAATAATACGGCCGCCAGTCGCTGCAAATGGGTGGCCCGCTGCTAAAGATGAGCCTTTTACGTTGAGTTTAGAGCGGTCGATTGAACCGAGTGGTGCATCCAAGCCTAAACGTTCTTTACAGAATTTTGGGTCTTCCCACGCTTTCAATGTAGAAAGTACTTGAGATGCAAAAGCTTCGTGAATTTCGTAGTAGTCGAAATCTTGTAAAGTGATACCAGCACGTTCAAGCATACGTGGAACTGCATATGCAGGTGCCATCAATAAGCCTTCTTTTTTCTCAACGAAATCTACAGCAGCAGTTTCTTGGAAAGTTAAGTAAGCAAGAACTTCGTGACCGTTAGCTTTCGCCCATTCCTCAGAAGCTAAAAGTACGCAAGATGCACCGTCAGTCAGCGGAGTAGAGTTACCCGCAGTCATGGTACGTGCATCGCCTTTACCAAAAGCAGGCTTTAATTTTGCCAGTTTTTCTACAGATGAGTCTGCACGCAAGTTATTGTCACGTTCTAAACCTAAGAATGGTGTAATCAGGTCGTCGAAGAAACCTTCTTCGTAGGCAGCCGCCATTTTTTGATGTGAAGATGCAGCAAGTTCATCTTGCGCTTCACGAGCAATACCCCATTCAAGTGCTGTAATTGCTTGATGATCACCCATAGAAAGACCAGTACGGGGTTCACCATTTTTAGGTGCATCCATTAAATCTTTAAGATTGATTTTAGTTAACGCTTTTAAACGGTCTTTAGCTGTTTTTGCAATGTTCAATTCAAGTAAAGCTTTACGTAAACCGTCACCGAACGCAATTGGTGCATCAGATGTGGTATCTACACCGCCTGCAACACCGACTTCAATTTGACCCAAGGCAATTTTGTTTGCAACAAGGAATGCTGCTTGCAAGCCAGTACCACATGCTTGCTGTATATCGTAAGCAGGTGTTTCGGGAGCAAGTTCAGTGTTTAACACACATTCACGAGTCATGTTAAAGTCACGGCTATGTTTTAAAACTGCGCCTGCAACCACTTCGCCCAGGCGTTGACCTTGGAGGTTAAAACGCTCAACCAGACCATTTAAGGCGGCTGTAAACATATCTGAGTTAGAGGCAGTGAAATAAGCGCCGTTTGAACGAGCGAAAGGAATACGGTTACCACCGATAATTGCAACGCGGCGAACAGTGTTTTGACTCATGGTTTTATCCTGTTGAACAGCAGTTTGAGTTGTAGATTGTGATTTTTTGGGAGTTGAAGCAGTACTTTTACTACGTGGTGGTGTTGAACGAGGACGAGCTGCTTTCATCTCATCGGTTGCTGACTTTATGGCAGTACCAGAACTTTTAGTTGTACGCGCAGTACTTTTTGATGTATTTGACACAGTTTCCGTCGCAGAATTTTCAACTGTTGGATTTTCTTGAGTTGTCTTGCTCATAAGGCTTTTCCAAGCATTTTAAAGTATTCTTGGCACGTACATTAACACAATCTAAAAATAGCCGTATTGACTACAATGACATTGCACAAAGCATTCCGGTCAAGACATCCATTGTTTAACTCAAGTATGATTCTATAGAAACTGATGGATGTATTGAAATATAAGACTCTAAACATCATATTGAAGTTAAAAGAATATCTTCAAATCCATCAAAAATTAATTTGTATGAGAGATAATAAACATGACTGACCAATACCAAACATTCGCGAAATCTCCTATTGGTAAATTTGTCATCAAAAATTTAGGTTTGCCATCACCGATTTCCCTAGACCGTTTTGAGTCAGCCACTCCGGTCGTTAGGGGGGCAGTTTTATTTGGTGCTGCATCATCTTCAACTTTATCGGGTTCAATTGCGCAAGTTCTTGCAAATATTCACGCCAATAGCTATGCAGGCAACAATACTGAATTACAACAAGCTGCAGCAAAAACAGGTTTAAGCCTGAGTGCGTTCAATGAAGGCGACAAAGAATCTAAGTTTAAGGCTGTGATTTTTGATGCATCGGGTATTCAAAACTCTGAACAACTACATGAACTTTATGACTTCTTTAATCCGATTGCACGCCAAATTCAGACTTCTGGTCGTGTAGTGGTTGTCGGTATTACCCCTGAAACTGCAAAAACAGTAAAACAGGCGATTGCACAACGTGCGCTTGAAGGTTTTGTAAAATCTGTTGGTAAAGAATTTAAAAAAGGTATTGCTGCGCAGCTGGTCTATGTCGATGAAGGCGCTGAAGCCAATCTTGAGTCTACAGTTCGTTTTGCCTTATCTCCACGTTCAGCGTATGTGTCTGGTCAAGTGATTCGTGTTTCTAAAGCTGAAACTGTAGATATCGATTGGGCAAAACCGCTGGCAGGTAAAACGGCTGTGGTGACGGGTGCGAGTCGTGGGATTGGTGAAGCAATTGCACATGTATTATCTCGTGATGGTGCACATGTGATTTGTCTAGACGTTCCACAACAGCAGGCTGACCTTGATCGTGTTGCCGGTGAAATTGGTGGTTCGACTTTAGCCATTGATATTACAGCTAATGACGCTGGGGAAAAAATCAAAGCTGCGGCTGTAGCTCAAGGTGGTTTAGATATCATCGTACATAATGCCGGCATTACCCGTGACAAAACTTTGGCAAACATGAAGCCAGAGTTATGGGATCTGGTGATCAACATTAATTTATCTGCAATTGAGCGTGTCAATGATTACCTTCTTGAAAATGAAGGTTTTAATGCCAATGGTCGTATTGTTTGCGTATCTTCAATTTCAGGTATCGCGGGTAATTTGGGTCAAACCAACTATGCAGCATCTAAGGCAGGTGTCATTGGTGTAGTGAAATTCACTGCACCTATGTTGAAAAATGGTATAACCATTAACGCCGTTGCGCCTGGTTTTATCGAAACGCAAATGACTGCTGCAATTCCATTTGCCATTCGTGAAGCAGGTCGCCGCATGAACTCGATGAGCCAAGGCGGCTTACCTGTCGATGTTGCTGAAACGATTGCATTATTTGCATCTTCTGCTTCTACAGGTTTAAATGGCAACGTGGTTCGTGTGTGTGGTCAAAGCTTGTTGGGTGCTTAATTTGCAAATAAAACTCCTTCTCCCTTTGGGAGAAGGTTGGGATGAGGGCTAAAAAAGTTTTAATATTCGATTAATACCTCTCCCTTACGAAGCAGTGCTTCTCATCTCCTAAAAGGAAGAGGAAGTTGCATTTAAAGATATAAGAATTTTATAAAGGTCCAGAATGAATACTCGCCATTTTAGTCAACTTCCAAAACCTTATTTAGCCTATCCGAAAGTGATTCAAGGCCTAATTTTTAAAAAGCCGAAGGGTGAAAAAGTACTACCGCAAGTTGAATATGTGGTGGATTCATTCAAGGTCGATCAGAAACATCTTAAAGTCTACAACGAAGTCTGTGGCTTTAAGAATAACGGTTATATTCCCGCGATTTATTTAGCGGTACTTTCTCAAAGCCTGCAAATGCACATGATGACGCAAGAAGCGTTTCCATTTGCGATTTTAGGTTTGGTGCATATTCGCAATCAGATTAAGCAAACCCGTAAAGTTGGGGTAAATGAACAGCTAATGTTATCTTGCAAGTTTGGTGAAGTACAAGCACATGACAAAGGGAGTCAGTTTGACTTTATTACCACTGCAAAAGTGGGCAATGAAGTGGTAATGCAAGGGATAACCACTTATTTGGCGCGCCAAAAAACCAATGGCAAAGTTACTGCTAAAGTGACTGAATCGAAAGCACCTGCGTATGAAATGCAAGCAGAGTGGAATGTGTCGGAAAATACCGGTCGTCGTTATGCCTTAACTTCGGGCGACTTTAACCTGATTCATATTCATGCCATTACCGCAAAAGCTTTCGGTTTTAAACAGGCGATTGCCCATGGCATGTGGAGTAAAGCCAAAGCATTAGCAAGCTTAACGCTTCCAGACAGCTATGAAGCAGATGTATGGTTTAAGTTGCCGATGTACTTGCCCTCTAAAGTTGAGTTTTTAACTGCTAATGAAGGTAAGGATATCGAATTCCTGATCCGAAATAGCAAGAACCAAAAACCGCATGTGTCGGGTCGTATAAAAGCCTTATAAGACCAAGGCCTGAGTCATTGCTGATTTAGGCTTTTTTATTTTAAGCTTCGAGTAAATAAAAAATAACGACTGGTTTAGGGAAAGCACAGTTTAATGAACAAAATAAAAGAATATATCTTTGCCAATACAGAAAATTATCAGGGACAGACTGATGAGCGTTTTCAAGATCTCGCTAAACAATTTAGCCGTATGCAGGATGCACGGACAGATTTAGGTGGGGCAGCCCTAGTCGTTTATTTCCAGGGGCAAAAAGTCGTTGATATTTACACAGGTAAAAAATCAGCAACTGAAAACTGGCAATCCGATACTCTGTCAGTGTGCTATTCCACGGGTAAAGGTGTACTTTCGACACTGGCTCATATTTTAGTGAGTGAGGGTTTTCTAGATTACGACACGCCTGTTGCACAGTATTGGCCTGACTTTGCACAGAATGGTAAAGCGAAAATCACTTTAAGACATATACTGAGCCATCAAAGTGGTTTATATGACATTCGCAATCAGATTGAAACGGCATTGGAAATGGCGGACTGGTCACATATGCTGGAAGTGATTGCAAAAGCAAAACCACATTTTGAAATAGCTACGGATGCGGCTTATCAAGCCTTAACTTTTGGCTGGCTGGTAGGTGGTGTGCTTGAAAAAGCGACAGGAAAATCTTTGTCAGATTTAATGCTGCAGTATCTTGTTCAGCCACTGCAACTAGATGGAGCGTACTTTGGCGTTACTGAATTTGAATTGGCTCGGGTTGCAAGACCATTGGCAAAATTGAAAACAGAACCAAAGCCTTCAGGGCAAGCAAAACCGAAACCAAAGAAAGCTTCACTATTTGACAAAATAGTTGAGTGGTCAGGACAAAACCCACAAGACTTCCAGGATGCCATGATTCCCAAGGGAATGAAAAAGTTCAGCTTCTTTAGTGATGAAGGTTTAAAAGCCGTAATTCCCGCTGCAAATGGAGTTTTTACTGCAGATAGTCTGGCAAAAATTTATGCCATGCTGGCGAATGCAGGTGAATGGAAGGGTCAGCAATTGATTCGGCCAGATATCTTTAAAAATTTAAGTACAATTCAATACACTCAGCGCGACCGTATTATGCCGCTACCGATGTATTGGCGTTTAGGCTATCACCGGGTTTTAACTCTAGGGAAATCATCCAAAGGGTTTGGACATATGGGGTTTAATGGTTCTGGTGCATGGTGTGACCGTGAACGTAATCTAAGTTTCGCCTATACCCATAATTTTGCTACAGGTTCGATCACGGGGGATTATCGTCTGTGGGGTTTAACCCAAGAAACTTTACGTTGTGCAGATGCAGCATTAAAAGGGCGTAAGGGATGGTTTTAAACGGCATATTATTTAAAAATGTTAGCGTGCAGAGTTGGAAGGCATAATTCGGTAAAAAGTGTGATATTTTCCCAAGTCCAGAATCTCCCATTCAGTTGTCGTGATGAAAAAGCCGCTTCTTATTCCCTTAATTGCATCTTCTGTCTTGTTGGGTTGTCAGGACTCTAAGCAAACGAGTAGCGAAAGTAGCCAGCAAGTTGATCAGGTTGCCGAGCAGAAAGTTACGGTTGCGAAATGGGTGGGTAAGTATCAAGGAACGACACCATGCATGGGCTGTATTTCACGTTGTGAGGAATGCCCGGGTATGGCTGTAGATTTAGTGCTCAACCAGAACCAGACTTATACTTTAAAACGTGAAAGTTTAAGTGGCCATAATGAGATCGAAACGATTAAAGGCCATTTCCGATTTAGTAATTCTGATCAGACTAAACTTGAATTAGTGCAGGTCAAGACTCGCAATTTAATCTATGTGGATTTAGATCATCAACTGCTTGAAATATTGCAGGATCAGACAGGGAATATTTATAATGCTGAAGATGATTTTATTTTAGAAAAGAATGGATAGCTGATTTCTTTAGATTCTCGCAATATCTGAAAAATAGTTCTGCTTATCTCATATTTGATTGAACGCTTTTGCAGATTGTTCATTCACTCTTGACCAAAAAAACAGTATGCTTAGACCTGTAAAAAGGAGCATACATGTATCAAGTACTTGCGCGTAAATATCGCCCACGTAATTTTATTGAATTGGTTGGGCAAAACCATGTGTCACGAGCGCTCACCAGTGCCTTAGAACGTGGTCGTTTACACCATGCGTATTTATTTACTGGCACACGCGGGGTCGGTAAAACCACGATAGCGCGTATTTTGGCAAAGTGCTTGAACTGTGAAACGGGTGTAACTTATACGCCGTGTGAAGTGTGTGCAACTTGCACCGCGGTCAATGAAGGCCGTTTTATCGATTTGATTGAAATTGATGCGGCATCACGGACTAAAGTTGAAGATACACGTGAACTGCTGGATAACGTTCCATATGCACCAACACAAGGTCGTTTTAAAGTTTACCTGATCGATGAAGTGCATATGCTGTCTACGCACTCATTCAATGCGTTACTGAAAACACTAGAAGAGCCGCCTGAACACGTCAAATTCCTTTTTGCAACAACCGATCCACAAAAGCTTCCAATTACTGTCATTTCTCGCTGTTTACAGTTTACTTTGCGTCCATTGGCTGTGGATGAAATTACTGAACATTTGACGCATATTTTACATAAAGAAGAAATTCAGGCAGAACAGGATGCAATCTGGCAAATTGCTGAGTCTGCACAGGGATCACTCCGTGATGCACTGTCTTTAACCGATCAAGCGATTGCTTATGGTCAGGGCGCAATCCAGCATCAAGATGTTAAAGAAATGTTGGGTTTGATTGACCGAACCATTATTTATGATCTGATTTTAGCCATCCATCAAAATCAAAAGCAGCGTGTCAGTGAATTGTTGATGCAATTTAGGCAGCAGGCTTTAGATGTTTCGCTGGTTTTAGATCAGTTGATTTCAACTTTGCATGAACTGGCTTTACTGCAATATTTACCAGATTTAAGCCTGAAATATAGTGCTGAAATTAATAAAAAAATCATGCAATTATCGCAGCTCATTTCAGCGCAAGATTTACAATTGTATTATCAAGTGGCATGTAAAGGTCGTGCCGATCTGCAACTTGCAGTGACACAAGAACAAGGCTTTGAAATGTGCGTATTGCGCCTACTCGCGTTCCGTCCATTGCAACCGAATGAAGTCTTGGTATCTGCACCAGAGGTTCAGCAACCAGCAGCACAAATTGCTGTTCAAGCATCTGTACAAAATATGCAGCCGCAAGGTGATGAATATCAAGCACCAGCAGAGCCAGTTGCAGAAATTCAGTCACAATTAAGTTCACAGAATCCAGAACCATCTTCGGATGATTTTCTGGACGAACCAATGCTTGAGCTTGCTGAGCCGAATTCTCCGATAAGTCCAGATCAAATTGTCTTTGATCCAACCTCAGAAGATGCCCTGTTTGACTTAGATGAATCAAATGATGATATCAATATCCTGCCAGATAGCGCTGATCAGCTAGAAGCGAGCAGCGATGATTTCTTATTTGATGAAATTGCACCCTTAAATGATGTTTTCGATACTGAAACTGCAAAGTCTCAAGATAATATTGCTGTGGTGGATCAAGCGGAAGATGTATTCTTAAGCCCAGAACAGATGCCGATTGAGTCTGTACACGTTGAAGTTGCACCAGTTAAAGTTATCGAGAAGCCGGTTCTTGAATTAGAACCACCGAGTCTGGAAGAAACTCAAGTCGCGGTTAAAACTGTATCCACACAAGATTCAGGGTTAATGCCACAAGAGATTTTAAGACTAAGCCCTCAACAGCTTGAAGGGGATTGGACGGTAGATAAGTGGGAGTATTGGTTTAGAAATAGTACATTATCACCCGCGGTACAGGAATTGGCGCAACAGGGGGTAATGACCGGTCAGATTGATGGCGAATCGTTATTTCATATTCCACCACAATATGAACAGTTGTTAAATCAGTTACGACATGCGTTAGAGCAAGCTTTGAAAACTGAATGGCCGAATACCCACTTTCAGGTCAAATATGCTGAAGTTGAAACAACGACGCCTTATAACATGCAGAATGAACGGAAACAGAGAGCGTATGCACGTGCTTCAGAGCTACTGCATGCAGAAGCGGCGGTGAAGGATATTCTGCAAAACTTTGATGCTGAAATACAGAATATTCAGCTTAAATAAGTTTATTCATTGATACAGTATTGAGATAAAGCATCCCGCATTTCACTTAGAATCGGGGTACTTTTTCGTGTCTGGCGATCCACAAAGACATGTATGAAATGACCTTGAGCAGAGGCAAAATCTTCAGATGCTTTAAAAATCGCTAAATCATATTGTACGGATGAATTGCCAAGTTTGGAAATGACCACACCAACCTCAATAATTTCAGGATAAGAAAGTTCCTGAAAAAAACTGCATGCTGAATCGACGACCAACCCGATGATGGGGGAATGGCGAATATCGAAACTTGCCTTTTCAATCAATAAGGCATTGGCTGCAGTATCAAAATAACTGTAATAGGTGACATTATTGACGTGACCATAGATATCGTTATCTGACCAGCGTGTTTGTATGGGTAAGAAGTATGAGAAATCAGTGCGTTGTTTGGGTATTTGCTTCATCGTAATCTTATTTGCTATCGGTCATTTATGTTCAGTTGTACTGTTAAAAATAAATGAATGCAAGCGGGTAAAAGCAAGGTTATTTACAGGAAATAAATGACCTTGCGATCTTGTTTTATATTAGATAATTTACATAAATCAAAAAATGTTCAATATTGGATTCTTTAAAACCAGCACTGCCTCAGTTTATTGATTCAATTTCTATGCCTTTGCCTAGGTATTACCTCTACTTTTAAAAGGTCAAAATGAGGACTTAAAATATATTTTGAGTCCGCAAGAAAAACCTTTGGTTTCCCATGCATGACCTCCTTGTCGTGATGGCGAACGTGTGGCATCCATGCCACACTCATGAATCCAATACCTGTTAAAATTTATTTTTAATTTTGGCTTTACGAGCAATTTATCGTAATTGAAAAAATGACTTATGAAAGAAGTCTATTGGTAAGATTTTTTGATTGCAATAAAAAATCGCTTAAAATGATATGAAGATAAATAAAATACAAACTAAGCATAAACAGCTTCATAAATTTGTCGGGCATCCTGCAACTTTAGTTCACGCGGATTATTTTGTAAAAGTCGAGTTTGCAACATGGCATCATTGGCTAATTGCTCAAGCTTGGTTTCTGGAACATTTAAATCTTTCAATTTTAAAATTAAACCGCTTTTATTAAGGTGATTTTGCATATGATCAATAAATAAGTCACATAAACCATCTGTACTGCCGGTACTTTTTGGATCTATCCAGCACATCAATTCAGCATAGAGTTGCTTTGCATTAGGGGCGTTAAACTTTAAAACTTCGGTTAAGACCAAGGCATTGCTATGCCCATGCGAGATATGAAAATGTCCACCTAGAGGATAAGCCAGCGCATGTACCGCAGCGACTGGAGCATTGGCAAAGGCTTGACCGGCAAGCATTGAGCCGACCAGCATATTTTGACGTGCCGCTAAATTCTGTCCATCAGCCAAGACCAGGCTTAAGTTGTCATTGAGTAAGCGTAATGCCTGTTTGGCTAACATGTCTGCATAAGGATTCTTTTTTATTTTTGATGTATAGGCCTCAATCGCATGCACCATCGCGTCTATACCTGTTGCCGCCGTAATTTGTGCGGGCAAGTTTTGGGTAAAGGTCGCATCTAAAATAGCAACATCGGCAAATAAAACCGGACAAACAATCCCGGTTTTTGTAGTTTCACCGGTGGTAACGATAGAAATAGGAGTGACTTCAGAACCAGTACCTGCAGTAGTTGGAACTAAAAATAAAGGTAGTCTTGGGATTTTAGCATTATTGATACTGTATAAATCTTGCAAAGTGTGCTGTTGTTCGGGATGTGCCAAAACAGCAATCACTTTTGCGACATCTAATGAACTGCCGCCACCAAAACCTAACACGATATCTGCCTTTTCATTTTTCGCGAATTGAACTGCATCTAAAACAATATGTTCGGGTGGGTCCGCTTGAACGCTAGAATAAATCACATAATCAAGTTGAATGGTTTCTAAAATTTCAATAATCGGTAAGTGTAATTGTTGCTGAATCATACCTGCATCGGTCACCAATAACAGCTTTTTATAGGGTTGCTGTTGGAGTAATTGCTTTAAGTCATAGATTGAACCGAGCCCTGAAATAATATTCGAGACAGTCTGAAATTGAAAATGGCTCATCTATTGCATCCTTTTTTATATCAAATTCAAGATTATTGTTTTAGCGTTCTATAGGATTCATCCCATAAATAACTTAACATAAGACATCTGAAAATAAAGTAGTTATTGAGGTTGTTATGTCATCCAAAACGCCATATAAGGTGTTATGTGTGTGTTTAGGAAATATTTGTCGCTCTCCCACAGCAGAAGTTGTGCTTAGACATTTTTGTGATGAACATTCGCTCAATATTGTGATTGATTCAGCCGGAACCAGTAACTACCATCCCGGAAAAGCACCTGATGAACGTAGTCAGAAGCATGCGTTAAATCGTGGCTATGATTTATCAGCCTTACGTGCACGCCAATTAAAGCCCCAGGATTTCATTGAATTTGATCTGATTCTGGCAATGGATCATGAAAATTTAATTAATATTCAAGCACTTTTAGTACAAGTACATAGTGAGTATGGTGCAAGTCAAATTCGGGCAAAAATTGTATTGATGAGTGAACATGATCAAACTTATCTCAAGCAAGCTTTGCCAGACCCATATTATGGCGGGGTAGAGGGTTTTGAGCGGGTACTCGATCAGTGTGAATCGAGTAGTCGGGCGTGGGTCAATATTTTTAGACAACAGTTCAAACAACAGATCGATGTGAAATAAAGGTTTAAGCACATGAATATTCAAACTCAAATTCAACTTAAGCCTTTTAATACCTTAAGTCTTGATGCGATTGCATCCCATTATATTAAAGTTCAATCTCAACAAGAATTGGTGGATGCGTTAAATTATGCCCGGCAGCAACAGTTAAACGTCCTGATTCTGTCTGGTGGCAGCAATATGTTATTACCTGAACATATTCATGCGCTCGTGCTTCATATGGATATTCAGGGAATTGAATCTATTGCTGAAGATGAGCACAGCAAGACTATTCGAGTGGGTGCAGGACAAATCTGGCATGACTTTGTGCTATGGACGACAGAAAATCGTTTATATGGATTACAAAATCTGGCCCTCATTCCAGGTTTAGTCGGTGCATCTCCAGTTCAAAATATCGGGGCTTATGGGGTTGAAGCCGGTGAATTTATTGAATCGGTTCAGGTTTATGACCGCCAATTAGAGCAATTCAGCCTTATTCTTGCTTCGGACTGTGATTTTTCATATCGGCATAGTATTTTTAAAGATGATCCGAATCGTTTTGTGATTACTCATGTGACTTTTAAATTGCTTAAGCACGCACATTTGATGTTGAATTATGGTGATCTGAAGCACGCCGTAGGCGATCAACAGACTGCTGAAAACTTGCAAAAACAAGTGATTCAAATCCGTCAAAGCAAATTGCCAGATCCAAAAGAATATCCAAATGTAGGAAGTTTCTTTAAAAATCCGATTGTTTCACAACAGCTTTATGACCATTTAGCACTATCATTTCCGAATTTACCCCATTACCCTCAAGCTCAAGGTGGCGTTAAAATTGCAGCAGGTTGGTTGATTGATCAGTCGGGTTGGAAAGGGAAGCAATTAGGTATGGTGGGGATGTTTCATAAACAAGCCTTGGTTTTAGTAAATTATGATCAGGCGACTTTGGCGGATGTGAAAGCAAGTTATCATGCCGTACAACGGGATGTTCAGCAAAAATTTAACATTTTATTGGAACCTGAACCGGTATTGTTTGATGAGACAGGTTTAATTCGCTCACATTTGGAATAAGAAAATTATGGTGAAATCGCATTGGATGGTTCGATTGGTACAAATAGCATCAGTGTTATTTGTTCTTTTCGGCTGTTTCATGGTTTTGATTTATTCGCCATTTTATTCAGGCTGGGTTGTGAAAGCCTTGAATAGTTTTGTTCCTGTTGAAGTCAATCAGGTGGCTGCGAAAAGTCAACAAATGGCTGCATTGAGCGAACATGAAAATTTGGAGCCAGGCTCTAGATTATGGATTGCTCGACAGGCCTATTTAAAGTTAATGGAAGAAGCGATCCAAAGCCATAATTCGCAGAATTTGACTGTAATTCAAGCGCGATATAAAGCTTTGCAACACATGATTGAGGAGGCGCAACAACAAGAAAATGAACAAGAGGAAAAGCCGCGTATTCCATTGCTTGCAGAATCGGTGAATGATGAGATAGGACATGAAGATCCTACTCAAGCAGTTAAAGATTTATTGGACTTAAATAGTACTGAAAATAAAGCGTTAATGGAGAAATATGTAGAATTTCTTCTCACGCATAAAATTGAACAGGAACAAGTCGCGAAACAACCTGTGGATGAAACCATTTACCAGGATATTGCATTAATTCACGAACAGAATGAACAACCTCTACTGCAAGGTTCAAAGCCTTATGCCATTGTGGTCTTGGGTGGCGGCCTCACTCTGGATAAAAACGGTAAAGACATTGTGGTGAACGAATATACACGACTGCGTTTAGAGAAAACCTTAGCCATCGAAAAACAATATCAACTTCCGATTGTACTGAGTGGTGTAGAAGCCCCATATATGCAGCGCTGGTTGAAAGAACATGATGTAGACGCGAAATTACTGGAAGACCGAAGCATGAATACCTGCGAAAATTCGCGGTTTAGCTCGCTATTATTGCAAAAAAAGGGTGGAGCACCACGGGTGATATTAATTACCGACCGTTATCATATGCCGCGTACACGTCGTTTATTTGCATTAAATGGTATTGAAACTGTACCTGTTGAAGCCCCTATGCCGACACATCTGACACACTGGCGTCCAAGCGAACAAAATTATGATCATAGCCGCCGTGCCAATTATGAAATGTTAGCCACGATTCGTGACGTCTGGTTTGGTTCCACTGATTGTCGGGAGGTGCCTTAATGCCAGATATCCCATTTTTAAATCCAACTATTTTAAAACAGCTGGATTTGCCAGTGCCGAGTAGAGAAACAACACCTCAACTGCTTGAAGCCTTAGACCTGAGTAAGCCTTATCAACCTTCAGTAGAGATTCAGGCTTACCGTAAGTTATATGGTTTGCATTTACTGGATTGTGAGCATTGGCAAGGCTATGTGCAAATGCCTTTGTTTAAATTGCATGTACAGGTATTCCAACCCAATTTAGCCGATCTTGCTTTTAATAAAATACGCGGAACGGTATTTTTATTGCATGGCTATCTGGAACACAGTGGTATTTATCAGCCGATTATACGCGAATTACTGGAACAGGGTTTCAGTGTCATCACCTATGATTTGCCTGGTCATGGTTTAAGTGATGGTTCGCCTGCAAACATTAAGAACTTTGATCATTATCAGCAGGTTTTACATGCTGTTTATCACTATGTTAAAAATGCCAGTCAATTACCCAAACCATGGTTGGGTATTGGCCAGAGTACCGGTGGTGCTATTTTACTGCATCATCTATTAGAGTTTGCGGAGCGCCGTGAAAATCCCTATGTGGAGCGTGTCCTATTACTTTCTCCACTGATTCGACCTGCAAAATCAGCATGGTGGCATAATTCTGTGGGTTTAGGCATTATTCGACGAATCAAGCGTCAAGTGCCACGTCATTTTAGACGCAATAACCACAATCCAGAGTTTCTACGCTTTGTGCGTTTAAAAGATCCTTTACAGCCACGTATGATGGGCATGGACTGGATTTTGGCCATGTCCAAATGGATGCAGGAAATGGAGGCACGTCCAGCATGCCGTATTCCGGTATGGTTGGCTCAAGGTGCCCAAGATCAGACTGTGGACTGGCGTTATAACATTGAGTTTATTCGTCGCAAGTTCCGTTTGCAGACCTTGTTGATGCTTGAAGAGGGTTCGCATCAGTTAATTAATGAACGCGCGGATATTCGTGCAGCCTTGACTGGACTCATTCCGGCATTTTTACATGCACAAAGTTCAGATGGTTATTATTAAACTTCATCACAATCAGTGAATCAAAAAAGGTCTTATGAGCAAAGATAAATCAGTTAAATAATGAGCTGATTTTTTCTTTTTAAATTCCACATAGTGTTTGATACATGGACATGTCATCCGCAACCTGAGCAAAAAACATTGTTTTGCTTGTAACACAAGGTAAAGCAGAGCAGAGATATTTTAACTTAACTGTTTTTGCAAAAAAATTATTTTAAGTGCGGAAATCGAACAGATTTTGCGGTGAGTTGTGCTGCCCCACAAGATGCTTTTTTGCCAACTCAAAATATATTTTGAGGCTTCTCATTTGGCGAATGAAAAACAGTGTTTCGCAAGGAAAAAATGAGCTTCAGACATTTGATTCAAAAATAGTAATACTTCTTCGTGAATGACCAAAATACTAAAGAGTTGATTGAAAATCTTATAACGACTAATCGAGATTAGTCGTTATAAGCTCTTTTTTGCTAAATACCAGCATATCTATCACTCAAAGCCGGGTTAAAATTTCTCTGCATGGGCTAAATTCCACATTCGAAAGTAAAAATTTTCATCATCTTTATCTTCACAGCTGAGCAACTCACCTTCTTTTAACCAAAAGTGTAATTGTGCATAATTCTTGATTTCGCGGTCATTAATGCGCTGCGCGAGATGGTGAGCCTTAATATCCGCTGGGTGTTTGAGTCCAGCCGCAGCAATCATTTCAGACAAAGCCAGCATAGTATTTTTATGAAAATTTAGTACACGTACGGCTTTGGTGGGAACATGCAGGGCTTTTTGTCGCTCTTTGTCCTGAGTTGTAACACCAACCGGACATTGATTGGTATGACAACTTTGCGCTTGAATGCAGCCGACCGCGAACATAAATCCACGTGCTGAATTCACCCAGTCTGCACCAATTGCCATAGTACTGGAAATATCAAAAGCACTGATAATTTTACCACTCGCCCCGACTTTAATTTGATTACGCAAACCAGCGCCCACCAAAGTATTGTGTACAAACAGCAAGCCTTCTCGCAAAGGCGTACCTACATGATCAATTAGTTCAATCGGGGCTGCGCCTGTGCCACCTTCAGAACCATCTACCACAATAAAGTCGGGCACAATTTTAGTTTCCAGCATGGCTTTAACAATACTCATAAATTGCCAGGGCTGACCAATACACAGCTTAAAACCAACCGGTTTACCACCAGATAGCTCGCGCAGTTGTTGAATGAAATACATCATTTCAATCGGCGTATTAAAGGCTGAATGTTTAGAAGGAGAGACACAGTCATGCTCACGACTGATACCACGAATTTGGGCAATTTCTTCTGAAATCTTGCTTTTAGGTAAAATACCGCCATGTCCGGGTTTTGCCCCTTGCGATAATTTAATTTCAATCATTTTGACTTGCGGTAGCAGGGCTTGCCGGGTAAATTTTTCAGGATCAAAGTGTCCATCTAAAGTACGACAGCCAAAATAAGCACTACCCAGTTCCCAGACAATATCGCCACCGTTCTCCAGATGATAAGGGCTAATACTGCCTTCACCTGTATCATGAGAAAAGTTCCCCATTTTCGCGCCCAAATTTAAAGCTCGAATTGCATTGGCACTCATGCTGCCAAAACTCATGGCGGAAATATTCATAATGGAAGCACTATAAGGCTGCTGACATTGATGATTACCAATCTGAATCCGAAAACTATCTGGATGGGCAGGCTTGCATGGCGTAATTGAATGGGTGATAAAACGATAATCTTGTTGATAGACATTAATAATGGACCCGAAGGGCTTATCGGCATTTTCATTCTTTGAGCGTTGATATACCAGGCTGCGTTGCATTCGTGAAAATGGCAGGGCATCCTGATCGGCTTCAATAAAATACTGGCGAATTTCGGGACGGAAATCTTCAAAAATAAAACGGAAATGCCCCATGATCGGATAGTTTTTTAGGATTGAATGCTTGTTTTGCAGGACATCATATAAGCCGACCAAACTGAGTATGCCTGAAATCAGCCATAAGGAATTCAGCAAGGTGTCCGAAATAAAGTAATAAATATAATGTGGAGCGTAAACGATCCGGAACCAGCTAATGGTGAGAGCAATGAAAATAAAAGTGAACCAGACTGAGTACCGTGAGAAAAAAGTATTTAAAAGCTTATGTCTAACAATCTGAACGGGACCTGGCATTCTAGTTTTTCCAAATTATTATGAATCAATTGAATTTGCCTATTTTGCGGACATGCTGCAAGTTCTGATTTGTAAAACTCAAATTATTGCTAGTTATAGCGAACAGTATATCGAAGTAATCATTATTGATTGTTTTACTAAATCAGTATTGAAATTCAAATCAGACACTTATTATGAACAATTAAGTTAAGTGATGTTTGAGTGTATTGGATAGGAATTGAGCGTAATTAAAATCCAGAATAAATGCTTAATAAAAAATCTGCTTAAAGCTTCTGATCTTATGATTTCTCAATACTTATATTATGCAGTACATTGATTTTACGTTAGCAACAGAGGTAATTCATATGACGATGAAATCAATCCGATATAATAGTGGAGATCTAGCGTGCTAAAGCTCAATGTTCTTCACTCCAGCAATCAAATCAACAGCCATCAAGCTTTGTGGTGGGGTGAGAAAATAAAGCCTGATGTTCTGGAAACCCACAATACGATAATAAAAAATAGATCCAAATAGAAAAATTCTCCAGTCCCAATTATTGGGACTTTTTTTATTTTTAGTTATTTTATCTCATCAGTGATTTGACGAACTGCATTTGAAACCTCAATTGGCTCGATTTGCTGAATCTTATTGCCAAAACCTCTTAGCCACCAGACCAGTTGAGAGGTAAAAGGTACGCTTGCAGTAATTTGAGCTAAACCATGGTCCAGTTTTCGGATGGTCTGATCTTTACTGAGCTGACTTTCATCAAAATAATGTGCATCTTCTTCAGTCATGATCAGTTTCAAGGCAATATTTTCAGTCGGCTTGTTATAGTCGACTCTAAAGCCTAGAGCGCCAGAATCAATATAAGCATCAATATCAAAGTTAACCGGATGCATTGCACGTGAATTTAAAACAATGGCTGATTTAAAACGGTGCAGGGCAAAAGTCTGAATATCAGTTTTATCATGCCGGGTACAGATTAAATAAATAATCGCACCTTTTTGAACCAAAGCTAAGGGATTCAAAGTATAGGTTTTTTCTTCACTTAAGTGGCTACGTCCCTGATAAACACATTCCAGTTGTTTGTCTTGCAGCAACCCTTCATAAATTGCTTGTTGCGCCATTTTATCGACTACAGGTGGAATTAAGGGTTGAGTGGCGGGAACAATACGAACCCGGTTAATCCATTGTCGCACATTATTTTGGGTGGACAAGCTACGGCGTGCCAAGTCAAACCAAGGATTCATTTCTTCAATCAGACTAGGAGGTAACAAGTGTTTTAAATGTTCTTCTACCATCATAAAGGTTACCGCCTGAGAACTGGTCATATGCGGTAAGCTTTGAATGGGTGCATCTGAACGCCAACGCCAGCCTTGAGGGACAGTTTTGCTGCTTTCAATAGGAAAGCGCAGCGAGATCTGATTTAAGTCACGCTGAATAGTACGCAAGCTGATATCAATACCTTCACGTTGCAGAATTTCTTGTAATTCTCGGGTACCCATCCACTTTCCAGTAGAAAGACGAGATAAAATTTGCCATTGTCGGTATAGGCTGTTGGACGTTTCTTTTTCTTGTGAAGACATAACTAACATTAAAAATCGAGTAGATTGTTTATAGCTGCATTAAATCAGGAAAACAATAAAAAAACTGAATATTTTTCTCAAATTTTTCTATCTCTCTCTATCAATAATTTGAAACATGTTAAGTCTAAAAATGCCATTGATTGTAGATAATTTTAGTGGGTAAATAGAAAAGACGATAAAAGGATTTTTTATTGGCATATATTTTGCTTCGCACTATTTAAGAATAGATAACAATTATGAGGGTAATATGTTTAAAGAAAATGATCGAATACCTCCAGTTTCTACGATTGAACATTTCCCCAATACTTTAGGCACAGATACCCCTATGCCAATTGCAATAAAAGTTAACAACCACTCTAAAATTAATGGGTTATTTCAACAGTTTAAATCACATTTTTTTAATGAATTAGTAGATGACCAAACCATATCAGAAGAAACGCGCAACAAGATTGAACAGTGGTTATCACAACATACGATTGATGAATTAAAGGCATTAAATCAGGCAGCGAAAGATCACTTTTTGTATGAGGGGATTACTTTTATAGTCTATGGTGAGTCGGAAGGGATTGAGCGCACCATTCCGTATGATCTCATTCCACGAGTGATTGAGAAAAAGCATTGGAATAAAGTCGCGCTGGGCTGTGCACAACGAGTACGCGCGCTAAATTTGTTTTTACACGATATTTACCATCAGCAAGATATTTTAAAAGCCGATATTGTGCCTGAACTGCAAGTGCTGACGCATGAAGCCTATCAGCCACACATGTATGCGCATGAATTAAAAGGTAAAATTTATAGTCAAATTAGCGGAATTGATATTGTCCGTGACCGTCATGGCGAATTTTATGTACTGGAAGATAACCTAAGGACGCCCTCAGGTGTGTCTTATATGCTGGAAAGCCGCAAACTTAGTCAGAAACTGATGCCTGATTTATGCCAGCAAAACAACATTCTAGGCATTGAACAATACCCGCAATTACTTAAAGAAATCTTGGCTGAAAATGCCTGTGTCGATAAGCCCTTTATTGTCGTATTAACGCCGGGACGCTATAACAGCGCATATTATGAGCATTCTTTTCTGGCCAGGGAAATGGATGTGCCTTTAGTGACATCACGTGATCTTTTTGTAGAAAACGATAAGGTTTATGTGAAAACTATCCGTGGAAGACAGCAAGTTGATGTAATTTATCGTCGAGTGGATGATGCGTATTTAGATCCATTATGTTTTATGCCTGATAGTAGTTTAGGGGTGGCGGGCTTAATGTCAGCCTATTTATGCCACAATGTTATGATTGCAAATGCACCCGGTACTGGGGTGGCGGATGATAAATCGATCTATCCTTATGTTGATAAAATGATTCATTTTTACCTGGGTGAACAAGCAATTTTAAAAAATGTCCCGACTTTCCAGTGTCGTGAAACACAAGACTTAGATTATGTACTCGCTAATTTGGAGCAGTTGGTGGTGAAAGAAGCCCAAGGGTCGGGTGGATATGGCATGTTGATTGGTCCCCAAGCATCAAAAGTTGAAATTGAATCTTTTAGAGAAAAAATTATTGCTGCGCCGAACTTGTATATTGCGCAGCCAACTCTGGATTTATCGGTTTGTCCCACCCTGACCGATTTTGGAGTAGCTGAACGTCATATCGATTTGCGTCCTTTTGTTCTCAGTTCACCTTATCGGACAGAGATTGTTCCCGGTGGTTTGACACGTGTCGCTATGCAGGCAGGATCTTTAGTAGTGAATTCTTCACAAGGTGGTGGAGTTAAAGACACATGGGTCGTCGATAATCTTCATTCTTAAACATCTAACCATGGGAAAGAAGTCATGATTTTATTAAATAGTAATGCGCAACATATTTTTTGGTTAGGTCGCTACTTAACGCGTATTCAATATTTGTGTAGTCAATTTCCATTTCATAATAACCAAGGCGCATTGCAATATGCACATGCATTTTGTTTGCCAGCGTTTGATGCAGACTCACTAAATTCATTATTGCTCGAAACAGAACAACCTGCATCTTTTGCTCAGCAATTTCAACATGCCAAAGATAATGTACAAGATTTACGAGGGATATTTTCTGCAAAAGCTTATGCAGAACTCAACCAGCTAATCAAAAATGCGATTGAAAATGCGGCTTATATTTGTGATGTGGCTGGAGAATGTGAGGATATTTTAGAAGCTGAATCTGAAGAGATCTTCCTGTTTTTTACTTTGGGGCAGAATATAGAACAGTTAGATCGACAACTTCGGCTTAAGCAGGATCGCAGCACAACTTTGAAGGATATTGATAAAACGGTAGAGCTATTAAATCATATTGGTTGGAAAGGAGTGGACAGGGCATGGCAGCAGCTTAAGTTAAATCCAGACAGTATGAATTTTTACCACTTTAGTGACCATATCGAAAATCTATTTGAGGTGGATGTATGAAGCTGATGATTAATCACCAAACCCATTATCAATATACTGAGTTAGCGTGTAACAGCATTCAATATATCAAGATGACTCCGACCACGAATTTGCATCAGCAAGTGCATGCCTGGAATGTGAGCATACCCGGCGAGAAACAAGTTAAAACAGATGCTTTTAATAATATCTGGATTACCAGTTCACAGCGCCAACCTTATAGCCAGATGACCATTATGGCGCAAGGTATTGTAGAGATGGATCCAAATACCCAATTTGGAATTGAAAGCTCAATTAATCCCAAATTGTTTTTACAGCCTACGCCTAGCACCTTATGCAATGCAGAAATGAAAAATTTTGCAAAATATTATGTTCCTCAGCTAAATCGAGCAAATTTAATTATTTTATCTGAAGCCATACTCAATTATATTCCTTATGTACCTGATCAGACCTCTGTGCAAACCTCTGCTATTGAAGCCTTTCAATATCGACAGGGCGTGTGTCAAGACCATAGCCATGTGTTTATTGCGATGTGTAAATATTTAGGCGTGCCTGCACGCTATGTCTCAGGTTATCTATTTGTACCAAATACTTCTCACCTCGCAAGTCATGCTTGGGCAGAAGTATTTTTTGAAAATTCGTGGTATTGTTTTGATATCAGCAACCAGTTATTTACACCTAATTCACATATTTATGTGGCAATCGGTCGAGATTATTGGGATGTTGCACCAGTAAGAGGCATAAGAGAGCGCGGTGGTACTGAGTCGATGAACTCTATAGTTCAAGTGCTCGCTTGCTGAAATTTTAAAAGTCATAAGGAGCTCTCATGACTTATTGTTGTGCGCTACGTTTAAAAGAGGGTTTGGTCTTTGTTAGCGATACTCGTACTAATGCGGGCGTAGACCATATCTCTGTATTTCGTAAACTCTATACCTTTGGTGTGGAGGGTGAGCGATTTATCACCATACAAACTTCTGGAAATTTAGCGACAACTCAAGCTGTTATTGGGCATTTGAATAATCACTTGGAACTTGGCCAAGAACCCAACTTATATAGTGTCAATACTATGTTTGAAATGGCGGAGCTGGTGGGTCAAATATTAAGAAAAGTCATTGCAGATGTTACGCAAGAGACGCATGCTCACGAACAGAGTAATTATTATTGTAGTCTGCTGTTAGGTGGCCAAATTAAAGGTTCAGCAATGGAGCTTTATAATATTTATCCGCAAGGTAATTTTATTTGCGCGACAGAAGATACACCTTATTTTCAAATTGGGGAAAGTAAATACGGCAAACCGATACTAGATCGGGCCTTAAGTTATGAAATGCCCTTAGACGAGGCGGTACGCTGTAGTTTGATTTCATTTGATTCTACTTTACGTTCCAATGTTTCAGTGGGAATGCCGTTAGACACAATCGTTTATCATAAAGATTCATTACACGTTCCTAATGGCAAACGCATTTATGAAGAAGATCCATATTTTAGGCAACTGAGTAAACAGTGGTCAGACACTTTACGCCGTGGCTTACAGAAACTGCCTATTCCTACAGATGATTATCTAGATTAAGCAGAGCTAAAAAACCCAAGTACAAACTTGGGTTTTTTATACGGCATAAAAGTTTACTTTCTTATTGGACGGGCACTTAGACGACACAAAAGTTCATAACCAATCGTACCATTGGCTTCAGCCACATCATCGATTAAGCGGTTTTTACCCCATAGTTCAACTTCGGTACCAATTTTTGCGTTTAAGCCTGTGATATCAATGGCGATCATATCCATGGCAACACGACCAATCACACATGTGTGTTGACCATTTATCGCAACATAGTTTTGTTTAACGAAAGCACGCGGATAGCCATCACCATAACCAATTGAAACGATGGCTAAATCCATTTCTTTTTCAGCCTTAAAGGTTGAGCCATAGCCTACAGATTCACCTGCCTGAATATGGTTTAAAGCAATGATTTCAGCAGTAAAGGTCATTACCGGTTTCAGATCTAAATCCTGTGCTGATCTATCTGCAAATGGAGATGCACCATAAAGCATAATCCCGGGACGCACAAAATCAAAATTTAGTTCAGGCCATTTATAAATGGCTGCTGAGTTACAGCAAGAAGCCATTACTGGCGCGCAAGCTTCTTTAACCTGAAGAAATTGATTTTTTTGTTGTTCATTTAACGGGTGATTTTCTGCATCAGCATTGGCAAAGTGCATCGCTAAAATACAAGTAAAACCTTCCGCTTTAAGAGCATTAATGACTTCAATAATCTCTGGTGCTTTAAAACCTAGACGGTTCATACCACTATTGAGTTTGACCCAAACTTTTAAGTTTTTGCCAATATAAACATTTTTATATGTTCTCAACCAGTCGAGTTGTTGCTGCTGATGCACGACGCATTCAATGTTATTTTCAACCACAACCTGCATTTCATCTTCAGAGAAAATACCCTCGATGAGGGTAATTGGTTGTTGATAGCCGAGTTCACGAATTTCAAGTGCTTCTTCGAGGCAGGCGACACCAAAGGCATCCGTTCCACTTAAGGCTGCTAAACAGTCTTTGACTCCATGTCCGTAAGCGTTGGCTTTAACCATACTTACAATTTGAGCAGTTGGTGCAAGTTGTTTAACACGGTTTAAATTATATTGCAGCGCTTCTCTGTCAATATAAACTGTTGCTTGGCGCACCCTGGTTACTCCTTGGGGTTACAATGAAACATTACAGCAATTTTAGAACAATCACTTATAAGCTACGATCAATATTGTGGATATGCTTGTGATCTCACTCAAAAGGGAGGGAGGAACTTAAGCAGAATAGAGTGCCATATTGTATTCCTATGGCTGAAAATAAACACTAATTTAAAATATATTCCAATTAAATTTTAGATAGCATGACTTGACTCTATTATTAAAATATCAACAGTAGCTAATCATACTTTTTTATCTCTTTTTATATTCAAAGTTGATTAAGTTGTAGAAAGATATGCGAAGCTAAAATCAGCTTTCACTTAAAAGAATTGAAGTGCAGAGGTGGACAAAAATAAGCAGCTAAAAAAACGAGGTCATTACCTCGTTTTTTATTACTTATTCTTCATCATTATATTGAGCATAAAACTCTGGTGAAAGGTTACTAAATCGGGTGTATTGGCCTTCAAAAGCCAGACGCACCGTACCAATAGGGCCGTTACGCTGTTTACCAATAATAATTTCGGCAGTGCCGGCTTCTTTGGATTCTTTGTTATAAACCTCATCACGGTAAATAAACATGATTAAATCGGCATCCTGCTCGATCGCACCGGATTCACGAAGGTCAGACATTACTGGACGTTTGTTTGGTCGGTTTTCCAGTGAGCGGTTAAGCTGTGAAAGGGCAATCACCGGACACATCATTTCTTTTGCCAAAGCTTTTAAGCTTCGTGAAATTTCCGAAATTTCACCGACACGGTTGTCGCCCATACCGGGTACTTTCATTAACTGCAAGTAATCGACCATGATACAGCCAATTTTACCGCCATGCATTTTGGCAATACGACGCGCGCGCGCGCGTAATTCTGTTGGGGGAAGGGCTGATGAATCATCAATATACAGATTTTTTTCTTGAAGCTGTAAAATCGTACCGGTCACTTTAGACCATTCATCACCATCCAGTTTGCCTGAGCGTAAATGGCCTTGGTGAACTTTACCGTAAGCCGAGATTAAACGCATCGCAATTGAGTCTGCCGGCATCTCCATGGAGAACACAAGAGCAGGTAGATCGCAGTTAAATAGTACACTTTCCACCAAGTTCATGGCAAAGGTGGTTTTACCCATAGATGGACGCGCAGCGACAATAATCAAGTCACCCGATTGCATACCCGAGGTTTTGTTATCCAGCTCCATAAAGCCTGAAGTTAAACCGGTAATACTGCCTTCCATTTGAGACAATTCATTTAACTTGTCAAAAACATCGGCAACTACAGCGTTGATTGGTTTTGGACCTTGAGCTTTGGCATTATTATTATGTTGTTCAGCAATGGAAAAAATATTGGTTTCGGCAAGATCTAAAATTTCACTGACACTACGACCTTTGGTGTCATAAGCATTCTGTAAAATTTCAGAGCTGACTTTAATCATGCTGCGTAAAGTTGAAAATTCTTTAATTTTATTGGCATAGGTTTCTAAGTTATAAAAACTAGAAGGCGAGTCTGCCATGAGTTGCATTAAATATTCTTCACCACCAACAGCATCCAATAAATTCTGTTTGATGAGCCAATCGTTGACTAAGACTGCGTCGTAAGGTGAGTTTTCTTGGGTTAATTTTTCAATGGCGCGAAAAATATACTTATGACGTGTCGCATAAAAATCATTTTCACTGAGTACATCACCCACTTGTTCGAAAGACTCAGCCACGGTCATGAGTGCTGCGAGTACAGCTTGCTCGATCGCCAAGTTATGGGGTGGAGTGCGAAACTCTTTTAACTGGCCTGACTCATTCCCTTTATTATCTACTTTAGATGAGTTAAGCATAGCATTGGCATTCGCCTGTGACATATAAAACCCTGATTTTAAATGCGATAAAGAAGTAGTTTGAAAATTGAGACGAATAGTGAATTTTCAACGATTTTCGTCTAGACAGATGATACCTGTTCTTAAAAAAAATGCGAATCGAAAATTTCATTGAGCTAAAAATAGTAAAAATAATGTGTGTTTACTATTTTTGGTAAATCTGGATAAGCTATTTTGCCTATTTTTACAGATAAAAAAAAGAGCATACAAAAGCATGCTCTTTTTCTTGCAGAAAATTACTCAGATACGATAGTAACGAGAACTTCAGCAGTAACATCATGATGCAATTGAATTGCGATGTTGAATTCACCAGTGTTGCGAAGCGCACCATTTGGTAAACGAACTTCTGCACGGTCAACTTCAAGACCAGCATTAGTCAACGCGTCAGCGATGTCACGAGTACCGATTGAACCGAATAGTTTACCTTCATCACCAGCTTTAGCAGTGATTACGATGTTAACTTCGTTCAATTGATCAGCACGTGCTTGAGCAGCAGCTAAAACATCAGCTTCAGCTTTCTCAAGTTCTGCACGACGAGCTTCAAAAGCAGCAGTATTTGACTCAGTCGCTGCTACTGCTTGACCTTGAGGGATAAGGTAGTTGCGGCCGTAACCAGCTTTAACTGAAACTTTATCGCCTAATTTACCAAGGTTTTTAATGCGTTGTAATAAAATAATATCCACAGCTCAACCTCACTTATGATTGTCAGTGTAAGGGATCAAAGCCAAGTAACGAGCTTGTTTAATAGCAAGCGCTAATTGACGTTGGTAACGAGCTTTAGTACCTGTAATACGGCTAGGAACAATCTTGCCGTTTTCAGTGATGTACTGTTTTAAAGTATCGATATCTTTGTAGTCGATGTACGCAACTTTCTCAGCTGTAAAGCGGCAGAACTTGCGACGACGGTAAAAACGTGCCATTAATGTTCTCCTTATGCTTCAGCAGAGTCTTGAGATTGTTGTGCTTCTTCACGTTGTGCTTTACGCGCACGTTTTTCTTCAGCACTTTTAGCAAGCAATGATTCTTCAGTGATTGCGTTTTCACGACGAATAATAACATTACGAAGGATTGCATCGTTATAACGGAACAATTCTTCTAATTCATTAAGCGTAGTTTGACCACATTCAACATTCATTAAAATGTAGTGAGCTTTATGAATTTTGTTAATTGGGTAAGCCAATTGACGACGGCCCCAATCTTCTAAACGGTGAATTTGACCTTCAGCTTCTTTGATGTGAGTTAGGTAACGTTCTACCATACCCACAACTTGATCGCTTTGGTCTGGATGTACCAAAAGTACGATTTCGTAGTGACGCATTGTCAGCTCCTTACGGTTTGTGCAGCCCCTAACTTTTGAAAAGCTAGAAGCAAGGAGTCACAACCAAAGTTGTGTCGCAAAAATTGCGAAGCGTGAATTTTAGTGGTTTTAGGGATAAATTACAAGGGAATCTTTTATGATGATTGAATTTGTATACAAGCTTGACAGCAGGAAGGTTTAAATAAATAAAAATGGAAGGGGATCTTGATTAAGTGTTTTTTAAAGTAATAAAAATTAAGGAATAAAAAAAGATAGAGTAGAACTCTATCTTTTCTAGAAAAACACGATTTTTGTTGGTGGTGCTTGGGAGGTAAAACTAAAACAGATACTAATAATCGTAATTAAAATGACTGAAAATAGGAAAAAGCGTTTTGCCCATAATTGATCATTTTCAGCTTTAAAGCCCAGTACACCAATATAAAACCAATAAATACATAGCCCGTTTAAAATAACGAGATATAACCAGTTTGCATAACCATATACAAATAAGGCATTCATGGCGATGGTAAATAAAACAACATAAATCAATGATTCAATTTTAGTACGTAAAACAGAACGTGCTACAGGGAGAATCGGGATACCTGCATTTTTGTAGTCATCAAAACGATATACTGCAATTGCCCATGAATGAGGCATTTGCCAAAGTGCATAACCAATAAAAATAAGCAGTGCAGCTAAGTCAAATTCATTGCTAACAGCGGTATATCCGATCACTGGTGGGCTTGCACCAGAAATACTTCCAATAACTGTTTGGTGAATTGTCGTGCGTTTTGTCCAGAGGCTATAAAACACCACATAGACCACAAAACCAATCACTGCAAATAAAAAAGCGTACGCATTTACCCAGAACCATAAAATGCTAAAACCAATCACACCCAGTACCAAGGAATACACCAAGGCTCCAGGAACAGAAACCGATTTTTTAACCATCGCACGGTTTTGTGTGCGCTGCATTTTTTGGTCGATGTCTTGGTCAATAACGTTATTGACCACACAACCAGAGGCAACAACCAAAGTTGTACCCAAGAGGGTAATAAGCAATAAAAGGAAATCTACAGAACCTTGAGCGGCTAGAAAATAGCCGCCCAAAGTGGTAACAAAGTTACCGAAGAGAATTCCTGGTTTAGTCAGGAATAAATACTTTTTCAGCATGACAATCAGTTTAGATCATCATGTTGTAGTGAAGGTAGTTCATAATCCATACAGAGCCAACCAATAAAATTGCCACTGTAAGAATTGTATAGATGAATGCAATTACATTCCAGCGCTGCTCTGAAGAAGAGTTCATGTGCAGGAAGTAAACTAGCTGTACAAGAATCTGAGCAACAGCTGTGATGGCAATCGTTGCAATAATAAGGCCACGTCCAAAACCGCCTGCCATAACCATACCGAAAGGAATGATCGTAAGCAAAACTGAAAGGATAAAGCCAATTGTATATTGCTTGGTATTGCCGTGCGCTGCGCCAGCAGAGTTATGGTCATGACTCATTATAGAACTCCCATCAAGTAAACTACGCTGAATACACAGATCCAAACGATGTCAAGGAAGTGCCAGAACAAGCTTAGGCAAGCAAGACGACGCGTGTTTGGAAGTGTCAAACCATTTTTCTTGATTTGATACATCAACACAAGCATCCATACCAAACCAGAAGTTACGTGAATACCGTGCGTACCAACTAAGGTAAAGAACGCTGATAAGAACGCACTTGTGGTTGGACCATGGCCTGCGTGTACAAGGTGATTGAACTCATAAAGTTCCATACCAATGAAGGCAGCACCAAATACCCAAGTAATTGCTAACCAAGTTAGAACTTGGCCAACATTTTTCTTGTATGAAGCAAGTACGGCAAAACCGAAGGTCACAGAAGAGATCAAGAGGGCGAAAGTTTCAGTTAAAACGAAACCTAAAGAATCACCAAAAAGCTCTTTAGCACTTGGAGTACCAAGAGGAATGTGACTGCTTAATACAGCGAACGCGATGAAGAGTGTCCCGAATAGGATCAAGTCACTCATCAAGTAAGTCCAGAAACCAAAGACTGTGATGTCAGTATCATCGTGATGATGATGATGCTCATCGTGTCCATGGTTGTCGTGATGAAGTACTTCAGCCATTGTCTTAGTCCTTCTTCAAGTGTTTTTCAAGAATCGCATAACGTTCGTTTTCAATGCGTTCTACTTCAGCAGCAGGCACATAGTAATCCACTTTCTTAGTGAATGAACTTACAATAAACGAAACGATAGCACCAATGAATCCAACGGCTACTAACCACCAGATATGCCAGATTAAAGCAAAGCCCATTACAGTAATCAGCATTGCAATAATGAAACCAGCCGCACGGTTGGTTGGCATATGAATGTCTTCATACTGGGTTGGTTTAGCATATGCGATGCCATTTTCTTTGTCAGTCCAGAAAGTATCAATACCATTGATCTTAGGAAGATGAGCAAAGTTATAGAACGGAGCTGGTGAAGATGTTGCCCATTCTAAAGTACGGCCATCCCAGATGTCGCCAGTGTGATCGATATTGTTGTTGCGTTGTAAGAAGCCAACAATGATTTGCATTAAGAAACATGCAATACCAATAGCAACTAGAACGGCACCAAACAATGCAATCGACACATACGGATCCCATTCTGGGTTGTCATATGTATTCAAGCGACGAGTCATACCCATGAAACCAAGGATATAAAGTGGCATGAATGCAAAGTAGAAACCGAAGAACCAGAACCAGAACGCTGCTTTGCCCCAAGTTTCATTGAGTTTCCAGCCAAACATTTTTGGCCAGTAGAAAATGATACCTGCGAACATTGCAAATACTACACCACCAATAATTACGTTATGGAAGTGAGCAATCAAGAATAACGAGTTATGTACCAGGAAGTCCGCTGGTGGAACTGCCATTAATACACCTGTTAAACCACCGATACCAAAAGTCACAAGGAAGCCAAGTGTCCAAAGCATTGGGGTTGTAAAGGTAATGCGACCCTTATACATAGTGAATAACCACGAGAAGATTTTCACACCAGTAGGGATGGCAATAATCATGGTCATGATACCGAAGAACGCGTTAACGTTGGCACCAGCACCCATGGTAAAGAAGTGGTGAACCCATACAACGAAAGACAATACTGTGATTGCTACAGTTGCATACACCATTGATTTGTAACCGAACAATGCTTTGCGCGAGAAAGTCGCAACAACTTCTGAGTAAATACCAAATGCTGGTAGTACCAAGATATACACTTCCGGGTGACCCCAAGTCCAAATCAAGTTTACATACAGCATTGGGCTACCACCCAAGTCATTTGTAAAGAAGTGGAAACCGAAGTAACGGTCAAGTGAAAGCATTGCAATAGTTGCAGTTAACACAGGGAAAGCTGCAATGATCAATACTGCTGTACATAAAGATGTCCAGGTAAAGATCGGCATATCCATCAGTGTCATGCCAGGTGCACGCATTTTAATGATGGTAACAAAGAAGTTAACACCTGTTAAAAGCGTACCCAAGCCTGAAATTTGAAGTGCCCAGATATAGTAGTCAACACCTACGCCCGGAGAATATTCAATGCCTGATAGTGGAGGATAAGCCATCCAACCTGTTGCAGCGAATTCACCCAGCGCAAGAGAAGCCATCATTAGACCTGCAGCACCGGCAAATAGCCAGAAGCTTAGAGAGTTCAATAATGGGAAGGCAACGTCACGAGCACCGATCTGTAAAGGTACAGAGATGTTCATTAAGCCGACTACTAGACCCATCGCTACGAAGAAGATCATGATTACGCCATGGGCAGTAAAGATCTGGTCATAATGTTCAGGGTGTAAATAACCTTCACCACCACCTCGAGCGAGGAACTGTTGAAGACGCATCATGATCGCATCTGCAAAACCACGAACTAACATGATTACAGATACGAAGATATACATGATACCAATTTTTTTATGGTCTACAGAGGTGAACCATTCAGTCCACAAGTAGTTCCATTTTTTAAAGTAGGTGATACCTGCAACGACTGCAAGGCCACCTAGGATCATCATCGCAACAGTCACCAATACAATTGGATCGTGTGGAATTGAATCCGGACCTAACTTACCTAATAAGCTCATGTCTTATTCCTCTACAGAAGCAGCTGTCGCATGTTCAACATTGGCATGAGCATCAGAAGCAGCAGCTTCATGACCAGCAGTTGCCGAATGGTCAGCACCGTGGTAGTTACTCATGTATTTGTTAATCACTGATTCGAACAATTTAGGCTCTACTGAAGAATAATAAGTCACTGGATGTGGCTTAGTTGGATAAGGCTTCAATGCTTCAGCAGCAGCCTTCTCTTCAGGAGTTTGGGCATTCACAACCATTGCTTCAATTTGGTGCTTAGAACGGTTACCGTCACGTAGAGCTGCAAATTCAGTATGGTCTAAAACAGTTTTTTGAACTGCATTAGGATTTACTGAAGTACCGTTGCCTGCTTTAACAGCAGCAACCCATTCAGCAAACTGAGCATCTGTTACAGAATGAGCACGGAAGTGCATTTGTGAGAAGCCATAACCTGAATAGTTAGAAGAGAAACCGCGGTAGCCTTCAGCTGGGCTGGTTTCATCTGCTAAGAAGTTCAAGTGAGTCTGCATACCCGCCATTGCATAAATCTGACCAGACAATGCAGGGATAAAGAACGAGTTCATTGTGAAGTTCGAAGTTAAACGAAGACTAACCGGAGTTTTCTCTGGGAAGCGAATTTCGTTAACAGTCGCAATGTTTTGTTCTGGGTAAATGAAGATCCATTTGAACTGTTCAGCAATAACTTGGACAGTTAAAGGTGCTTTATCAGATTCGACCGGACGGTATGGGTCATACTTGTGGGAACCCCACCAAGTTAACCACGCTAAAATACCAATAATAATGACAGGTATACCCCATACTACAATTTCAATTGCAGTTGAGTGTGCCCATGTAGGTTTATAGTCTGCATCTTTATTCGATGCGCGATATTTCCATCCAAACCACAATGCCATAACTGCTGATGGAATAACCACCAAAAGCATTAAATAGATCGCAGTCATCATCAAGTCAGATTGACCTTGAGCAACTGGACCTTTTGAGTTTAGAAGTACCATATCACCGCCACACCCAGTCAAGAGTGCAGCCATCGCAGATAAAGACAATACAGCTAAAATTGTTTGTCTCATTTTACAACCTCGGTGAAGAGTCCCATTCCCTAATTTAATATGGGATAGCGATTAAAGTGTCGCATGATTGGAAATATTTTTATTATCACTTAGAAATTCTAAGTATAAAAAATCCTTCCCAATTATGAGACACCGCTACGTTGTGAGGCATTATGCCTCATATTGTTGAACTAAGCTATATCTAAGGAAGCTTTAAATGACTGTTATAAAAACTGATTTTTTTACTCGGAATTAAACTTTTACTATAATAATTTTATTTTAATATCAATATTCTGGGGGGGAACAGGGATATAAAATAATCCCTGTTTGAGTGCATAATTATTGTTTAACCACTTTGGTTTTGGCTAATTTATCATGCAAGGTTTGACGTTTTTCACTCATGGCAAAGACATGATCAATGATCGTGATAAAAGGCATAAACAACAGATTTAAAATAATAAAAATGAAACTTCGTAAAGTGAATGCACGCATTAAGCTTACTTTCTCACCACTTTCTACATCTACAATTTTGATTTTGGTCAGTTTTTTACCAATGCTTTGTCCGGATTTCGCCAGCATAAACGCCTGGATTCCAAGCATAATAATGATGTATATCCCCATTGCTTGCCAAGCTTCTGCAGGAATAAGAGTAAATAGTTGTTGTTGTAATTGAACTGCTTGAGTTGAGGTGTCGGCCGATTGCATCTTCTGCTGAATTTCAGACAGCTGATTAATCTGTTCTGGTTTCAGAAAAAAAGAGGGAATGGCAGCTGCGGGTAACCAGAGCAATAAGTCGATAATTTTTGCTAAGATCCGGGTGCTAATAGAAGCAAGCTCAGTATTTGGAGCAGTTTTTTTTTCGACCTGTATTTTATTGAAGCCGGAATTCTGAACAGGGGTTTGCTCAGGAAAAGGTGCAGACCCAATATAACCTTCAGGTTGATATACAAGTTTACCTTGGGTTAATTCACCTAAAGCTTTCCATTCGGTCATGCCTTGGTGCCAAGCCAAATCTGTAAGCAGAACTTGCTGACTAGCGAGCATTTGATTTAACTGCTCTAAGGTGTATGGACCAGCTTGTTGATTATTACGAGCCAAGTAAATTTGCATAAATATTAAATCTCAAAACGTAAATTAGGTTTGTATAGCAAACCCTTAAATTATAGATGAAAAAAGGACTTAAATAGGAGCAATTATTTTTGCGTCTCATTTATGTCATATTTTAAACACCTTTAAAATACACATTTTTAGGCAAGATTTTAAATTTATAAATAATAAATTTAAACGGATTTTCAAACTAAGTACAACAATACTTATGGCAACCTTCTGGAAACGTAATGCATGCATTACTGCCACTATCTGCATAAAACCACAAAAACCGCAGTCAAATTTTTTTGATACTGTACGTGATGCGAAAGCATGGGCTAAAGAAACTGAAGTTGCTCTAATAGATGAAAATCATAAAATCTTTGACCATTGCATCTTAAAAGATGCTTTAGAGGAGTATCGTGACACAGTTTCAAGCAAAAAACGAGGCGCTGATCGTGAGATTGGTCGTATTAACTCTATTCTAAAACACATGAAGTGCGATATAGCTTTAGCTAAAGCGAATAATAGATTTTTATCAGTTTCATGGTGTGAGTGATGTTTAGAGAATATTTCATCCTCAACAGCAAGACATCATTTTATTTTTGCTGGCAGGTTTTTTTTAACTGTGGCTAGAATCAAAATCGTGGCCCGGGGGGGGGATTCAGGGAGGGATGTGCAGATTCTTAAAAAATGTCTACATCGTGAAAGAATTCTTCAACAACAAATGGATACCTGATTGCTATATTTGTCTAATGACTTAAAAACTATTTTTGATTGCCAATTAAAACTGAAATACGCCAATCAAAAATTGCCTATTTAGATTGGAAAAGAATCCATTTAAATAAACAATAATATTTACCATTCCACACCCAGTGGGATTGCTGCATTTCTTTAACAGTTTTTAGTAAGTATTTGTATTGAATATTTTTTAACTTATGCTTCTACTCAAGCTTCTAAAGAGATGTCGCATTGATCTGCGTATGCGGCTGAAAATTTGAGTAAGATTTAGTAGCTCATCAATCTGCTGATTAAATACATATGCAATTGCCTGTGAGATTTCTTGATGAATTAAGTCACGCCAGTCATTTTCCTGCACGGTTACAGTTTCGACTACTCTCATCAGAATTCATCCCAACCCAATTTAATAAAGTTAATCCAATGCATATTTTCACGTCTACCACTAATGTGGTGAAACACTAGTTTTTGATTGGTTGGTTTCAAAATTTCTGAAACTTTAAGTCGCGCTTTATCCTATTTAAAAATCAATATCCTCCTAAGCGTTAAAACTCCACAAACACTTTTCGAATATCTTCACTCCAGTCTTCATTTAGTTTTCATTAGTTCAGTAAGCCCGCTTTGCTTACCCGCTTTAATCCAAGGGGGCGATCAAAAACAATAAAATTAACGTTCATGAGACATCTTCTAATCTTTGCTTTACTGATTTAGGCAGACTAAACACAGCGATAAAGGTCTTACCAAATCCACCTTCTTCAATAAAACTATCGATAGTGTTCAAATTTATGTTTTCTGATAGATCTGGCTTGTTTTTAAAATCTTCTTGGCAAAATTCGCAAATGATCAATTATTCAAAGTGAACATAATTTAAGCCTAGCTTTTACTACACGTCATATTTCTCGCCCATAACTTTGCTTTCATTTCGATTTAACGACGACTACAGCCCGTACTATGTAAAATCCTCATCCCTGAAGTACCCCTACTTAATGAAACGTCATTACTTTAGATACGCCAAAATTATACAGAATAATTCAGTATGAGTCATATATGAGCAATCAAGATAAGGACAAAGTTGTGGTCTTGGTGTGGTTACTCAACTGATGGCCTTAATCCTCCTATTTTTCAAGTTAATTTCTTATACATGATTCGGGATAATTAAGAAGCTTACCCAATGTGAAACTGTATAAAAATGTATTAAAAAGCACTTTTGATTATTCAAATCAATATTGAATATGAAAATTTTATATTGTATATTTTACCAAAAGTTACAATCTTGATATGTTTATATGTACGATTTTATTAAAAGTTTTAATACTACAGGTAGCTATTTAGTAGCTGCTGTGTTTTTATTATTCGTAATATTGACTTACTTTTACGTGATAAACCCTGCGTAATAGGGTTAAATCCAAAAAAAGCTTGCCCCATGGCGAGTTTTTTTATGGCTACAAGAAAAGAAAAGTAAAAAATAAATGTAATTTTTGATAAAAATCTATGGTTTACTTAGCTTAACCATTGAAAACTAATTAGCAAAATATAAAATTTTTTGGATAAATAAAAGTTTGAGTTAATGGCATGCAAGATAGAAAATTGGTAGTACTTATAAGCATATTTTTTATATGCTGTTTGGGCCTAGTACTATCAGTATATATTCAATCGAAAAGCCAAAAGAGGGAAGAGATGCAGAGAATTATTGCTGAAGTAGAACAGGAGCTAGTCAAGATGGATCGTAATTATATAAAATACTAAATGAAATATATTAATCTAAAAAGACTAGACCTCTTTTATAGATTATTTTTTTGCTCAGTTCCAAGTCCTAGGTTTCAGCGATTAAATTAAATCTTAAACCAAGTTTTTTACTTCGACTTCGATAATGTTTCGCAAGGATTTTGAATGTTTTAGACTGCTAAATGCATGCTGAATATCTATTCCTATTTTACTGATTTCCTTGCTGATAGTGTTTTAGTACAGCATTTAATTTACAACGTCTCTTGGTTTTTACTGGCAACAGGTGCTTTGAATACACCTTATAAATCCCTTGATAGACTTTATCTGCAAAGATAAAAACCCTGCAAGGAATCTGCTGTAAATTACGTTTAAATCGCTTGAAATTATTTACTGTACCACGGTTAGCACATAAGCTCAGTAACTGCTGAGTCTTGTAGTAAATCATGGCCTGTACTTTAAAGGTATGGGGCTTCTTCTTAACGCTGTAGTTTTTTTCTATTTTTAGGCCGTTGCATGGGAGTTTTTGTAGCATTGTTGATCACAACATTCCCGTCTATCCCTTTACCGTCAAACAAACTCTTGGGCAAATTAAACAGATTGGACTGAATCAAACAGTCTTCTACAAGATGTAAAATTCTTGAGGCTATTGGTTCTGAAATACCATAACTTGTCGCAATATGGAATAAACTTTGGTATTTCCCCTAATAGTTCAGATAAAGCAGAACTTGATCTTCCAAGCCTAACTAGGCGGTGTGCTTTTGGCAGGGACATGCATTTTTAGTTACTCAACCACTAAATAAGTTAAGCATGAGATGCCGGTGTGTCGCTTGAACTGTGTTTCAGAAAGTTAGTTTGATTCGATATATGCTATAGACAGAATGCATGAATAGGGTAAATCTTTTGCTATAGATAATAGTCAAAAAGATACTTTTTTTTAAATTTATGAAAGAGGGTTATTGTAATTTACTATTTTAGTTAAAAAATTTTTTGTATAAAATATGGTTTATGATTCTATCATTTTAGTTTCTGATTTCTAGTTGTAACTTCTCATACTTGGCAGGTATTTTTGCGGATGAAATAAAAGAGAATCTAATTTTCTATTTCTTCAGGTATGTATTTAGCTTTCATGCGATGTAAATCGGTTCCATAGTTGATAATGAGGAAATTAAGGTTTGTCGTGATTTTTTGAAAGAGATAAAGTAATAGTCAATCAAAAAAAATACAATTCATTAAATAATCGTATTTTTTTGTTTTCACCATATTGAAATAATTTGATTATATATTTAGTAAAAACAAACAATAACTGCAAAAAAATCTAAAATTCAGCGTAAATTAAGCCTGTTTAATTTGGGAGAATTAAACAGGTTTTTTGTTGAAAGGTATGTATATTTTCCTTCTGCTTCGAACATGTTGCCACACATAAATCCCATCTACAAAATGGCTCACTATTTTTTTATCGTATCTTCAATGTACAACTAGAGATTGATTTTTATGCTTATTTTTAGATGAACTGCAATATTTTATTTTAAGTCTTTATAATTAATAAAATAAAAAAGACCCAGATTTGGGTCTTTTTTAACAGAGTTTATTAAGCTTTTTGAGCCTTTTCTTCAGCAAGGAAGAACCAGGTGTCTAAAACCGAGT
The DNA here is from genome assembly GCF_004331285.1 of Acinetobacter sp. ANC 3781. Taxonomy (GTDB): domain Bacteria; phylum Pseudomonadota; class Gammaproteobacteria; order Pseudomonadales; family Moraxellaceae; genus Acinetobacter. The sequence goes on along the minus strand of NZ_SJOH01000009.1, from coordinate 49,041 downwards.
CTGGGTTTAGCGATACTGATTCAATACCTTGTTCCATTAACCATTGTGCAAGATCAGGGTGGTCAGAAGGACCTTGACCACAAATACCCACGTATTTACCTGCTTTACGGCATGCATGAATCGCCATAGAAAGTAGCGCTTTAACTGCTGGATCACGTTCATCAAACAGGTGTGAAACAATACCAGAGTCACGGTCAAGCCCAAGTGTTAACTGAGTCAAGTCGTTAGAACCAATAGAGAAGCCATCGAAGTGTTCAAGGAATTGTTCAGCCAACAATGCATTGGTCGGTAATTCGCACATCATGATCACTTTAAGACCATTTTCACCACGTTTAAGACCATTCAGAGCCAATAACTCGATCACACGTTTCGCTTCAGCAACTGTACGTACGAAAGGAATCATGATTTGAATGTTGGTTAAGCCCATTTCATCACGTGCTTTCTTCAATGCACGGCATTCAAGCTCAAAGCAGTCACGGAAGTTGTCAGAAACGTAACGGCTAGCGCCACGGAAACCAAGCATTGGGTTTTCTTCTTCCGGCTCGTATAACTTACCACCGATCAAGTTCGCATATTCGTTTGACTTGAAGTCAGACATACGAACAATCACTGGTTTGTCAGCGAAAGCAGCAGCAAGTGTTGAAATACCTTCAACCAATTTTTCTACATAGAATTCGATTGGAGAAGAGTAGCCTGCTGTACGTGCCATAACAGCTGCACGAGTTTCGCGTGGAAGACTGTCAATGTTTAATAACGCTTTAGGATGCACACCAATCATGCGGTTGATGATGAATTCTAAACGTGCAAGACCAATACCCTCGTTTGGAATGGTTGCAAAATCGAATGCGCGGTCAGGATTACCCACGTTCATCATGATTTTGAACGGAAGTTTAGGCATTGATTCAATCGAGTTGCGTTGAATTTCGAAATCTAAAGAACCTTCATAGATGAAGCCTGTATCACCTTCTGCGCAAGATACAGTTACTTCCTGACCATCAGTAAGCACTTCAGTTGCATTGCCACAACCTACGATAGCAGGAACACCAAGTTCACGAGCGATAATTGCTGCGTGACAAGTACGACCCCCACGATTGGTAACAATCGCTGCAGCCCGTTTCATTACTGGTTCCCAGTCCGGATCAGTCATGTCAGATACAAGAACGTCACCTGGTTGTACTTTGTCCATTTCTTTAATTGAAGAAACGATACGTACGCGACCCGAACCGATACGTTGGCCAATTGAACGGCCTTCACAAATCACAGTACCTTTTTGTTTAAGCAGGTAGCGTTCCATTGTGCCGACATTTTCACGGCTTTTTACTGTTTCAGGACGTGCTTGAACGATGTAGATTTGACCGTCGTCGCCATCTTTCGCCCATTCAATGTCCATTGGTGAACCGTAATGGTTTTCAATGATCAATGCTTGTTTGGCAAGTTCTTGCAGTTCGTGATCGTTTAGCGCGAATTGTTGACGATCTTGTTTTTCAACATCTACAATAACCACCGATTTACCAGCAGAAGCTTCTTCGCCATAAATCATTTTTTGGTGTTTAGAACCAAGATTACGACGCAAGATAGAATGTTTACCTGCATTTAATAATGGTTTAGACAGGTAAAACTCGTCAGGGTTTACAGCGCCCTGAACAACCATTTCACCCAAACCATAAGATGCAGTAATGAAGACAACATCACGGAAACCAGATTCTGTATCCAGTGTAAACATTACACCGGCAGCACCTGTTTCAGAACGTACCATGCGTTGAATACCTGCAGACAAGGCAACAACTTCGTGTTTAAAGTTTTGATGTACGCGGTATGCAATTGCACGGTCATTATATAAAGATGCAAAAACTTCTTTGATCGCGATCAATACATTATCAATACCGCGAATGTTCAAGAAAGTTTCTTGCTGGCCGGCAAAAGAAGCATCTGGTAAGTCTTCTGCAGTTGCAGATGAACGAACGGCAACCGCGATATCAGGGTTGCCGTTAGACAATTCAGCGAAAGCGTTGCGAACTTCTTTTTCAAGTTCTGCTGTAAGCGGAGTATCGACAATCCATTTGCGAATTTTGGCGCCAGTTACTGCAAGAGCATTTACGTCATCAACATTTAAAGTTGATAGCTCTGCCTGAATTTTAGCGTTTAGGCCACTTTGCTCGAGAAATTCACGATACGCAGCCGCTGTAGTTGCGAAACCACCTGGTACTGACACACCAGCATTAGATAAGTGGCTGATCATTTCACCTAAAGATGAGTTTTTCCCACCTACAAGTTCAACGTCGTGTTTCCCTAATTTTTCTAGACCAATTACGCGCGCTTCCAAAGTTGTTACTCCACTTTTGCAGTATTAATCACTATCTTGGCATGAGATTATAACAAATCGCGAAGCTTTTTGATTTAACTCGGCGACAGTCATGTAAGATCGGTTTACTATAAAGATTTTACAGTACTTAGACAAATATTTAAGGAGAATTTTAATGTCAGAAGGTAAACAAATTAAGCGCAGTGTATTTTTTATTTCCGATGGTACTGCAATTACGGCTGAAACCCTTGGACACTCACTGTTAGCACAGTTTCCTCATGTTAATTTTGACATTCATATTATTCCTTATATTAGCTCCGAAGAAGCCGCAATGAATGTGGTTGCAGAGATTAACCAACGTGCTGATCGTGATGGGCAGCAACCTTTGGTGTTTGATACCCTTGTAGACCCCTATGTACGTGACATTATTAATACGGCAAATGCTGTAAATCTTGATGTATTTGAAGGGCTTATTGGGAAGTTGTCTGAGGTTTTGGGTACTCCTCCTACAACTTTAGTCGGGCAAACCCATGCGGTGACCGATTCAGAGTCATATAAATCTCGTATTGATGCGGTTCATTTTGCCTTGGACAACGATGATGGTGCACGTACACGCCATTATGATAAAGCTGATTTAATCTTGATTGGCGTGTCACGTTCAGGTAAAACCCCAACCTCAATTTATTTGTCATTACAGTTTGGCATTCGTGTAGCAAACTATCCGTTAACTGAAGAAGATCTGGATGACAACCGTTTGCCTGCGGTATTGCGTCCGCATAAAAGTAAACTGTTTGGTTTAATGATTGATGCGGAGCGTCTTGTAGCGATTCGTACTGAACGTAAAGCAAACAGCCGTTATGCAAGTTTCAGTCAATGCCAGATGGAGCTTCGTGCGGTTGAAGGGATTTATATTTCTGAAGGCATTAAATACTTGAATGTTTCGGAAATGTCGATTGAAGAAATTTCAACCCGTGTTTTACAAATGACAGGTCTTAAACGTCGTATTGGTTAAAGTAACAGTAGAGTTAAATTAATATTTAACTCTACTTTATATAATCGAAAAATAAGAGGATTGTTATATGTATAAAATATTAAATTTAAAAATAATCGCTCTTTTTTTCGCTATGTTGAATCTGGTAAATAGCTCGACTTTTGCAGAATCGGTTGCTCAATTTGAAAGTAATGTCATCAATAAATATTATAAAACCAGTCTGACTGACCGCTATGAAAATGATGGCACTAATCAAGAAGTTGCTTTAAAAATAGCTAGCTTTATTGAGAAAAATCCGCAAAGTTTTCGATACCCATTTAAACAATTACTCGATAAAAACCTACTTTCATTAAATTACAGTCCTGATCGAAAGCTCAAGTTTTATACGCTTAATGTTTCTGCAGGTGGCTCAATGCGGGAATTTGAGTCTTATGTGCAGTTCAAGCAGGGCGAAAAAGTCATTACACACGCACTCCATGATGGGGGATTTATTAAAGCGATTCGTCAAACTCAATTGAATACTGTGCCAACTTATCTTATTTCTAGAGTTTATATAGGCAGTGGTTGTGTTGGGCAATATAGTATTCAAGCGAATCAAATTAAAAATGCACATTATAAAAGCGTGAGTATTTTTAAGACTAAAACCAAAGCGCTGGATCAGATTAATGTCAGCTATGACTGTAACTATTATCCAAAAAATATAGAGCCTTTTGATATGGATCGGTACTATATTCGTGTGTCTCAGGATACTAAAAATATTGATATTCTTATGATTAAGCCATCGGGTGAATTAACGCGAAATTATTTGCGTTATCAAAAAACTAAAAACGGTTATCAATATATCGGTACGGTAAAATAAATTGGTCGATTAAAAAAGAGGCATATTAGCCTCTTTTTTGTGTTTGAAACTTAATAGGTTGTGATAATTATATCCACCAGATGTTCAATGCCTTCCATGCTTTGTATGGCTTGCTCTGTAATTTTAACCACCGGCCAGGTAATTAAGTTGCAGTTTTTACGCTGTAATGCTGCATAGTAAGTATCTGACTTAAAGAACACTTTGTTTTCACTTGCCGAGTTGGGCATTAATTGACGTTTTAACCAGTTGTCTTTCACTTGTGATTCAAGATAGCGAATAGCCAGTAATGATTTAACCCGGTTATTAAACAGGCGGCGATTTTTAATAATTAAAGGATGCGAAAGCAGTTTATGAATGCCTTTTTCTGTATGGGGCAAAATAAAATGCGGTGCAATTTGAAAGATTTTAACCAATTTTGCATGATTACAGATTTGATCTAAATGCGTCACTGTCATTTGATTTGCACCGACAATAGCAACATTTAAATTGGAAAAATCAAAGTGTTTAAGATCTTCTGATGAAATGATTTTTCCCTTAAATTTTTGAAAAAAATCGGGTGAATTTTGAAAGAAGCCATCCAATGGATTCTTTTTCTTGTTAACCATTTATATATCCTTTCTTATTTTTACTTTGTTGCGGTCGGTTCTGCAATTCATTGGTATATCCAAGTTGGAACTTTTGGTAAAGTTTTTTCTGGAATCTGGTCAGTCATCGCAACTGTATTGCTGATAAGAATATGAATTAATTTTTGCCAACGATTTAAGTGGTTATGTGCCTAAAATTAGATAATTTAATATCAATTGCTGCGATGTTCGCATTTAATTTGTCTCATACTCCTAGAGTATTCATCTTGGCTAACAATTCTCTTCTGCTTGATCTGCATAATTTTTTAATTGTGATTTCATAAAAAAATAAAAACCTGCAAGTAAAGGGCAGGTCTTAAGTTTATTTCTAATACATATGACAGCTTATTTTTTTTCTTCATCATGTTCTATATGCTGAAATTCTGTATTGGTATAATTAGGAACACTTGGTGATTGGAGATGTGATCTGAGATAGTCTAAATCACGAATATTCTTTTGAACCGCAACGGCTCCAAATAAACTTAGTAAAAATGCCATGATATAAAACCCTTTTTCACTTAATGCAAGTGAGGCATTCCATAGACCAATAGCCAGTAATGCAATACAGATAATGATAGATGCCCAGCAAAGTCCAAAATAAATAGTAGTTACTTGAATGCCTTCGAGTTTGTCACGGACAATTTTTTGCAAGGAGACTGCAGCAAATAAGCCATATAAGATCAGGATTAAATAATAGCCTTTTTCATTTAGTAACATGGGCGCGTTAAATAAGCCGATGATATATGCTGCTGCACCCGCGATCAGAGCGACCCAACTTGCAGCAATAAATGCAGAAGTAGGTTTGTTAATATATTGATTCATTCTATTCTCCATTTTTGTATTCAATTGTTTTTATACAGCTATTATGCCTAAGCTAAACAATATCGCAAATATTGTTGGGTGGGTAATAGATAAATAAAATGATGAGTTGAGTAGGGGTTTGACATAAAAATAGCACCTATACAGGTGCTATTTAAGAGGGTTGAAAAGTATCAGGAATTTTTGATATCCATGAGTAATTCAAAGTTCTGAATGCGTTTATCTGTATCGTAAATATCACAGGTAAAAATGAACTCATCAACATTATATTTTTCTAAAAGTTCTTCTAAACCTGCTTTGACGGTTTCTGGTGAACCTATTTGTCCCATTGCGTAAAAATTATCGACTGACATTTTTTCCGCCGGTGACCAAATTCCTTCCATCGTTTCAACAGGCGCTTTCAGTTTTAAACTTTGCCCACGCATTAAGCCCAGTACACGTTGATACGCGCTAGTTGCCAGATATTCAGCCTCTGCATCGGTTTGAGCGACTACAGTGGGAACACCCATGGAAACATAAGGCTGAGCTAAATATTCAGAAGGCTCAAAATTTTCTCTATACAATTTGATCGCTTGATCGAGCATGCGTGGCGCGAAATGTGAAGCAAAGGAATAGGGAAGTCCTAATTTAGCGGCCAGTTGCGCACTAAATAAACTTGAACCTAAAAGCCAAACCGGAACATGGGTGTTTTGACCGGGTGTTGCAACAATACGTTGATGCGGTACGGGTTCTCTAAAGTATTGCAGAATTTCCAGTACATCTTGTGGAAACTGATCTTCTGTTTCCTGGCGACCGCGACGTAAAGCACGCATCGTGACCTGATCTGTACCGGGTGCTCGACCAAGACCCAATTCAACACGATTTGGATAAAGGGTGGCTAAAGTACCAAATTGTTCAGCAACGATCAGTGGGGCATGATTGGGCAGCATGATGCCACCAGAACCGACTTTTAAGCTATGTGTATTGGCTAAGATATAACCGAGTAAAACAGCAGTCGCTGAACTGGCAATGCCGTCCATATTATGATGTTCTGCCAACCATAGACGTTTATAACCTAATTGTTCAGCCTTTTGTGCCACTTCCAAAGCATGATGCAGTGAAAATTGAATGCTTTTATCATCACGGACGGGTGCAAGTTCAAGTATCGAAAATTGGATATCTTTTAATGAGCGCATTGGTTTTCTCAAATATGGAAGCTAAGAAAAGCATACGATGACTGATAGAGTTTGTATATCGTTTTTTTTCGATATATTGCTATTCTCAGTATGAATTAAGTAATTGCAGCACTTAAATAAAAAAAAGCACCCGAAGGTGCTTTAAATTGAATCTTTAGAATTAACGACGTTTGTTCCAGCCTACATGACGGCCATTGTCGTGGCGGTCGTTATAACGGTAACTATTGTTACGACGGTCATAACGGTCATTATAGCGACGCTCATCACGATCATAGCGATCATCATAACGGCGATCTTCACTTACTTTTTTACCCAGTAATGCACCACCAGCCGAACCTAAACCAGCACCAATATAACCACCGTTGGTTCCACCCATGTTTTTACCTACGGTATAACCACCCGCACCACCCAAAGCACCGCCAATCACGGCACCAGTACGGTCACGTTTGTTTGCAGCAACACCAGCACCAGCACCGCCACCGATAGCGGAACCAATCATTGCACCAGTGCTACCACCCATCTGTTTACCGACTGCGGCACCTACGACACCACCTAAGGCAGAGGTTAATGCTGTATTCGTTGCATTACCTGCATTGGCTGTAGTCATCGTTAAAGCAGATGAAGCCACTACAGCAGCAAGAATGATTGAATTAAATTTCATGGCAAACTCCTTTTTGAAGCTTTTGTTATCTCTTGAGTTAAATGTAATAAAAGATCTAGAAATGAAAATGGATGAGTTGTTCATCATTTGTATTTTTTTTCTGCTAGATTTATCCATAATTAATCATTGATTCTCATCATTAAAAAGTAAAAAAGCACCCTAAGGTGCTTTAAACTTTAAATCTGACGCTTAACGGCGATTGTAGCGACGGTTGTTATAGCTGTTGTAACGGCGGTCTGTACGATCATCATAGCGACGGTCTTCACTTACCTTTTTACCCAGTACTGAACCACCAGCAGCGCCTAAGGCCGAACCGATATACCCACCAGTTGAACCCCCCATGCTTTTACCGACAGTGTAACCACCCACACCACCTAAACCACCACCAATGGCAGCACCGGTACGGTCACGTTTATTTGCTGAAACAGCAGCGCCACCCGCACCACCAATTGCAGAACCAATCATTGCACCAGTATTGCCACCCATTTGTTTACCCACAGCAGTACCTACAACACTACCCAGCGCAGAGGTTAAAGCAACATTGGTAGTATTGCCTGCATAAGTTGCTGTAGTTGCAATAGCAGAAGTTGCAATGACTGTAGCAAATAAAATTGAATTAAATTTCATGGTGAACTCCAGTTGGAATCTTTTGTTATCTCTTGAGTTAAATGTAATAAAAAATGTGGAAAAGAAGATGGATGAGCTGTTAAGGGTGTGTAGTTTTTTTCTGCCAAATTTATCCATAATTAACAAGTTATAAAGATGCAGCAAAAAAAAGCACCCGAAGGTGCTTTTTACTGTTCAGCCGAACGATGATAAATTAACGATGGCTGCGACGGTATTTTTTAGAATGTTTTTTGTAAGAACGTTGGTCGGCACGACGATCTTCTGATACTTTTTTACCCAGAACTGAGCCACCGGCTGCGCCCAATGCAGAGCCCACATAACCGCCAGTCGTACCACCCATATTTTTACCTACCGCATAACCGCCTACGCCGCCTAGACCACCACCGATGGCAGCACCGGTACGATTACGTCGATCAGCAGAAACAGCAGCACCACCCGCACCGCCCAGAGCAGAACCGATCATTGCGCCAGTATTACCACCCATTTGCTTACCAAGAGCAGTACCCGCGACACTACCTAAAGCAGAAGTTGCAGCAATACGAGTTGAATTGTCGGCATGGGCATTGACTGCCATCATTGATGATGCAGCTAATGTTGCGCTTAATAATAATGCATTCAGTTTCATAGTGAACTCCATGTCCAAAAAGCGGACGTTCTAATTAAGTTATTTCGATGGGGCAAATGTAACAAAAATCTTTTAGATAAATATGGAGACGAGCAATCAGAGTTGTGGCGTTTAGTGTTTACTTTGTAAAGTTATATTAATAATGTGGAGGAATCTTCCTGAAATATGTATTTATGACTGAAATGTGAATAAAATTAAAAGTAATTTCAATCCTATTTTCAGAAAATCCTTGTGGATAAGCTAGCTTACCTCAACAATATCTATGTCATTTAAACCTTAGAATCGTTACACTAGGCACAATTTTTTTGAGCTGATCTATGTCACATAAGGCATGGAGATAGCCTTTGTATTGAGATATTTTGCAAAATGAAAGAATCGTTACGTTTACGATTAGATCAACTTTCTGACCGTCATGAAGAATTAAACGCATTGCTTGCGGATATAGAAGTCATTTCTGACAACAAACGCTTTCGTCAACTTTCGCGTGAACATAATGACTTAACGGAAATTACCGAAGTTTGGAAAAAGTACACTCAAGCTGAAAAAGACATTGAGACTGCTGAAGCCATGTTGTCCGATCCTGACTTTAAGGAAATGGCGCAGGAAGAAATTCAGGAAAACAAGGCGCTGATTTCCTCCCTCGAAGCAGACTTAAATATCCTGATGATTCCGAAAGATCCGAATGATGCCAACTCGGCCTATTTAGAGATTCGTGCCGGAACCGGGGGGGATGAAGCTGCGATTTTCTCGGGTGACTTATATCGCATGTATAGCAAGTATGCCGAAGCTCAAGGCTGGAAATTAGAAATCCTATCTGAAAATGAAGGCGAGCATGGCGGTTATAAAGAAGTCATTTGCCTGATTAATGGTGAAGGCGTGTATGGTCGCCTGAAATTTGAAAGTGGCGCGCACCGTGTGCAGCGTGTACCTGCAACTGAGTCTCAGGGCCGCGTACATACCTCTGCATGTACGGTAGCGATTCTGCCTGAAGTGGACGTTGATACTTCGGTTGAAATCAATTCATCTGAACTGCGTATTGATACTTATCGTGCATCGGGCGCGGGTGGTCAGCACATTAACAAAACTGACTCTGCGGTGCGTATTACCCATATTCCAACCGGTACAGTGGTTGAGTGTCAGGACGAACGTTCACAGCATAAAAACAAAGCCAAAGCCATGGCTTTACTGGTTTCGCGCTTAGAAAATGCCAAACGTGCTGCTGCCGATGCGGCTACTTCTGAAATGCGCCGTGATTTGGTCGGTTCAGGTGACCGCTCAGAGCGTATCCGGACCTATAACTATCCGCAGGGCCGGATGACCGATCACCGCATTAACTTAACTTTATATAAGTTAGATGCGGTGATGGAAGGTGATTTAACAGAATTGCTCGATAGTTTACATCGTGAATATCAGGCAGATCAGCTGGCAATGCTTGCACAACAGAATGGTGGTTAATTGAATATTGCACAGGCTCTGGCCTTACGTGGTGAAGCAGAAAGTTATGAGCGCCAAGAAAATGCTTGGTTACTCGAACACATCACCAAAATTGATTCTTTTGATTTGGTGATGAAGAAAGATCAGCAACTGACTGCTGAGCAAGAGCAAGCGTATATCGATGGTTTGAACCGCATCGAAGATGGCGAACCGTTGGCCTATGTGACAGGTTCACAGCCATTTTGGACGCTAGATTTAAAAGTGACCAAAGATACTTTGGTGCCGCGTCCTGATACAGAAGTGCTGGTTGAAACGGTTTTACATTTAGACCTACCTGAAGATGCACGTATAGTAGATATGGGTACAGGCACAGGTGCAATTGCTTTATCTCTTGCCAGTGAACGTCCTGAATGGGCTATCACAGCGACTGATATTTATGCGCCCACTTTAGAAGTAGCGAAATTTAATGCGGATAAGCATGATTTGAATCATGTGAAATTCGCATTAGGCAGTTGGTTTAAAGCGTTAGAAAAAAATCAGTTCTTTGATGTGATTGTATCGAATCCTCCCTATATTGATCCTCAGGATAAACACATTAAAGGTTTGGCGGCAGAGCCTCGACGTGCTTTGGTTGCAGGCAATAATGGTCTGGCTGATATTGAATTTATCATTCAAAACGGTAAAAAGTGGTTAACTGCCAACGGTTGGATTGCACTTGAGCATGGTTATGACCAAGCTGGTGTGGTGTATCAACTGTTTAAAAAATATGGGTATAAAGATATTCAAACCATTAAAGATTACGGCGGTAATAATCGGGTAACGGTTGGTTGTTCCAAATAACTGAAAAAGTAGTAATAGATTCTAAGATTTAAAAATAAAGCGCTGAAAAGCGCTTTATTTTTTGACCACATCGCGCCAACGTAACAGCCAGTTTTCAGCCAGCTTCATTAAACTATCAGTTATTTTTCCTAAAACCGCCAATAATATAATCGCAATAATGACAATCTCAGGTCGAGATGTTTCTCGTCCATCACTGAGTAAATAGCCGATGCCTTGGGTTGCAGCAATCAGTTCGGCGGCAATCATAAACATCCAGGCCAAACTTAAACTGTTGCGCAACCCGGTTAAAATGCCAGGGGAAGCGGCAGGTAAAATAATTTCTTTGATTTGCTGCAAATATTTCAGGCGATAGACTTGCGCGACTTCAATCAGTTTACGGTCTACCCCCTGAATTGCGGCAACGGTATTGGTATAGGTCGGGAAAAAAGCACCTATTGCAATCAAGGTGATTTTAGACGTCTCATCAATGCCTAACCATAAAAGTAAAAGTGGAATCCAAGCCAGACTGGGAATCGCTTTAAGCGCTGAAAAAGAAGGTTCCAAAAAATCTTCGACTTGTTTGTTTAAGCCGACCAGAATGGCAAAGATGAGTGCAAGACTACTACCGATAAAGAATCCTAAAAATACCCGCCAAGTACTGGTCCAGATATGAAGCCATAAATCCCCTGTAGACAGTTCTAGGAAAGAATCCCACAAACTACTAGGTGCTGAGAGCAAGTAAGGCTAGATAAAACCATTTTTGACTAAAATTTCACACAAAATCAGTGCAAAAACAGGGATGAACATTCCTTTAAGCTTGCTCATGACTTTAAGCAAACGAGGAGCTGTAGCGCTATTCACTTCAGGTTTAATCGCTGCCTTAAGAGCTGTTGTAGTCAAACTCATTGTTACTTCACAACTTTCTGTGCATATCTTGCATCAAACAGTTGATCAATCACCTGATTGACATTGGTACCTGGACGAACCAAATTTTCTTCAGTCAAAATTGTTGCCGATTTCTTTAGTGCATTGATATGTTTTGCAGTGGGAATGTTCTGCTCAAAATTAGTTCGGCTAAGTTGAAGTTTAGTCACGGCAATAGGCAGCTTAGATTCACGCGCCAGCAATTCTGCAAGTTTATCCGGATTGGCTTTGGCCCACTTACGTGCCTGTTCATAGGCTTTAATGACAGCTTCAATGGCTTCCGGATTTTGTTTGGCAAACTGTTCTTTGGTACTCAATACGCTGTAACTATTGAACCCGACATTTCTATAAAGCAGTTTTGCACCAGACTGTATTTGTGCAGCTGCCATTAAGGGATCTAAACCTGCCCAGGCATCAACTTGTCCACGCTCAAGCGCCGTTTTGCCATCCGGATGTTGCAAGTGTACTAGTTGAACCTCTTTTTTATTTAAACCGGCAGTTTCAAGTGCCTGTAAGGTGAACAGTAAAGGATCGGTACCTTTGGTTGCTGCAATTTTTTTACCTTTTAAATCTTTAAGACTTTTAATCGGCGAGTTTTTTGCAACCACTAAAGCAGTCCATTCCGGCTGACTTTGAATATATACGGTTTTAATCGGGCTCCCATTGGCACGGCTAAGGGCTGCTGCTAAACCCGCGGTCGATGAAAAATCTAGGCTATCACTATTTAAGTATTCGAGTGAACGGTTACTGCCTTGGCTAAAGACCCATTTAATTTCAGTCTTAGGCAGCGCTTTTTCTAAAATTTTTTGTTCCTTAACCACCAGGCTAGTAGGAGCGTAGTAAGCATAATCCAGTTTAAGGGTGTCGGGCAAAGCCGCGAGACTGGACTGACTCCCAAAACTGAGTGTAACTGCGGTAAATAATATTTTAGTTTTAGAACTGAAAGTGTGCATATAAACCCCATAAAATTGTAGAACTCGGTATAAGGGGAATACTGCCAGTCATGAATAGTAAAAGAGAAAACAGTAATTTTTATAAAATTATCTTAATTTTTCATATGTTGAATTAAATATTTTAACTGCTTGAATTTTCTTAGATAAAAAATTATTTTTTAAAATTTTCTGCTTTATATCAAAAAGATACATTGCAATGAATAAAATTAAAATAGGGTTTGTTCTAAAGGTTGGAAATACAATGAAATTACCTTGTAATTACATAAAATATACTTTCAATTAAGGGGGAATGCCGACAATAGCTCCTTTCTAACTGCAAGATTTAAATAGAAGGCTATTTCAATCAAAGATTATTTGAACGCAGGTTGGTATATTTCGATATCTTTTATTTTTATATTTGAGAAAATCATTGGAACGCTATTGATTGATTGATTGATTGGTTGATGCCTTAATGGGTGCTCAAAATACCGTAATTGACCTATTAGCGGTTCAGTAAAAAATAGAACTGGTGGCTAACGCCATGTTTTAAGCGAATGAATAAAAATATCGTATATAGGTGTAGTAAAGAGCCCAAATTGAGCCAAAAAAAGCGACTTTATTAAGTCGCTTTTTTAATTTACTTTAGATTTATACTGGGAAGTCTTGTAAACAATCAGATATGTCTAATTGATTCAGTGCATCAGTTTCCAGTGCCAAGCAAAGCGCCACAATTTTTGCAGTATCTGCAAGATATCGATCATCTTTTAAAGCGACACCCGTTTGTAAAGCTTGAATACGTTCAGCGCTAATATCCAGTGCCTGTGCTGATTCAATTGCATCTTCACGATTGAAAAAGCTGAGCACAGCCTTCTGAAGTTCTGACTCAGAGGCATTTAAAATACCTTGATTCAAAAGCTCATCAAATTGAAAAGTGGGGGTGTTGAGAGAGTGAGTAAAATTTTGTACCAAGTTTTGTTCTAGTACATCAATCATCTTAAGCATGTCAGAACCTTTAATTTAAGGTGATTTCACGGGGAGGAGTACAGCAGGTCAAGCATAAAATTATGCTTTTAAATTGAATGAAAAATAACCTATTTTGGAACAAAATGCAACCATCTTTCGATGAGCAGCATATTGCTTTTTAAACTCATGAAATTTTTAATACTATGAATTAATCATTTTTAGTCTTTGTAAATATAAGCCACTTATTACTCTTTATGTTGACGATAAGTACCGGGACTGACACCCGTCCATTTCTTGAAAGCACGATGAAATGCACTCGGATCATGAAAGTTTAATTCATCGCTAATATCTTGTAGGGATTTATCTGTTTTGGTTAAAAATTCAATAGCAGTATCACGCCGTATATCATTTTTGAGTTGTTGATAACTGATACCTTCACTTTTTAGGCGCCGTTGAATGGTGGCATCCGACATATTTAAACGTTGTGCAATTTCATTCAGCTCCAGCCATTCAGATGGCGGAACATTCATCAAGTGTTTACGGATCTGCGAACTAATGGCATTCGGATTTTTAAAGCGCACCAATAAATTCTGTGGCGTTTGCTGAATAAACCGATACCATGATTGTGTATCTTGTTTGATCGGGATATTTAAATAATTGGCATCGAACTGTATATAATTTTCGTTGCTATTGTATTGGATATCTTTACAAAAACGGACTTTATAGTCTTGATCATCCAACGGAGCATTACATTTAAGTTGAATCTGCTTGAGTAGAATTCTTTGTCCGCTTAACCAACACATCAAACCATGAATCAGCATTAAATAGGTAGCATAACTGAACATTCTTTTGGTCTGCTTTTGCTCGTAAATCACAATATAAGCATAGTTTTCCTGAACGAAAAGCTGACTCATAAAATCATCCAGAACCAGATTTAAAAATTGTAAAATCTGTCGTAATGCTATTTCTAGTGTTTCGGCATGTATAACGGATTTTGATAAAAGCTTAAAACTGCCGCGACGCATGGGGTGACTGTCCATACCAAAAAATTCGTCATTCATGACATCGGCAAGTTCAGTCCAAAGCTGGGCGTATTGTGACACTGAAACACGGGCTTTGTTGGACTGCATTAACTCAACCGGAATACCGGATTTGACCAAGATGTTTTGGGTATTCAATCCCTGATGCTTTGCCGACAGCAGTGCTTCATGTACCAGACTGATCGAGATCGTACCTTTACTGTAATTTAAGTCTTGTTCCTTCATGTACAGATATCCGTATTCCGTATTTTTGCTGCCTTAACTTGGACTGTCCAAATCCATCAGAGAGGATGCAATATTTGGAAATTGTACTCTAGCTTAACTGCATTTACTCTGCATCTTAAGTCGAGTGTTTATTCAAAGAATTAACAGGAATAGAAAATGAAAATTCAAGGAAAAGTATTTGTAGTGACAGGCGGTGCATCTGGTTTAGGTGCGGCTACAGCCACTTATTTGGTCGGTCAAGGCGCAAAAGTGCTCATGGTTGATATGAATCAAGAGCTTGGTCAGGAAATGCAGCAGCGATTAGGCGAAAACTCAGTATTTATAAAACTGGATGTGACCGATGAACATGCGGTAAAAACATTCTTTGAAAATATTGAACAACAATATGGGCAGTTGAATGGTTTGGTGAATTGTGCGGGTATTGCGCCTTCCGCCAAAGTGCTTGGACGCGATGGCATCCATGATTTGGCCATGTTCCAAAAAGTTTTAAATATTAATGTCAGCGGGACGTTCAACATGATTCGTTTTGCTGCGAATCTGATTGCAAAATATGAATTGAAGGCCGGTGAAGAAGAACGTGGTGTCATTGTAAATACAGCATCAGTTGCAGCATTCGACGGTCAAATTGGTCAGTCTGCTTATGCCGCTTCAAAAGGTGCCGTAGTTGCCATGACCTTGCCTTTGGCACGTGAACTGGCTCGTGAAGCCATTCGTGTAATGACCATTGCGCCAGGCATTATGGAAACCCCAATGCTTAAAGCTATGCCTCAAAATGTGCAGGATGCTTTAGGACAGATGGTACCGTTTCCACCACGTTTAGCCAAACCGGAAGAGTTTGCACATCTGGTCGGTCATATTTTTGAAAACACTTATTTAAATGGTGAAGTGATTCGTTTGGATGGTGCGATTCGTATGCAGCCAAAGTAGTTTTTTTGGTATTTTCACTACGAAGTATTATCTCTATAAATTATTTTGAAGTAGCTCATTCTGTTACTTTTATTTCGGCAAAATGATGGCCCCAAAATATATTTTGAGTCTGCAAGAAAACCCCAGTTATCTAAAACCTGTTCCAAGCATTGCTATTGATCTTCCGCTCAGGTTGGAGATGACGTTTTTGAGTTTCAGATGTTTTGAAGAAATTGTCGGTCGAGTTTAAAGACTTTACGTAGCCACTCATTTTCTTTTGAAGGATCAAAAGAAACAGAAATCCTTTGTGAAATTGAATATACATCCTTGTATCTCAGTTTCACAGGAGACCTTCAGGTCGTCGTCATGTATTCCAAATGAAGTAACTTTTAAAAAGTTTGAAATGAATAAAATAGATATAGAAAAGGAAGCTCAATGATTTTAAATGATGAACAAAAAATGGTTCAGGACATGTTGCGCAATTATTCGCAAAACAAGCTCAAGCCAACTGCTGCTGAACGCGATAAAACTGCCAAATTCCCTGCACAAGAATTAAAAGAACTGGGTGAACTTGGCGCTTTAGGTATGACTGTGTCAGAACAATGGGGTGGTGCCGGTCTGGATTATGTATCGCTTGTGGTGGCTTTAGAGGAAATTGCTGCAGGTGATGGCGCAATTTCTACTATTGTGAGCGTCCAAAACTCACTGCCTTGCGGTATAACTCAGCGCTACGGCACAGAAGATCAGAAACAAAAATACTTAACCAAACTTGCGACAGGTGAATGGCTCGGCTGTTTCTGCCTAACTGAACCACAAGCCGGTTCGGATGCAGGTGCACTGGAATGCAAGGCAGAACGTGACGGCGATGATTGGGTATTAAATGGCACTAAACAGTTTATTACTACAGGTAAGTATGCGCAGGTTGCCATTGTCTTTGCCGTGACTGATAAATCTGCAGGGAAAAAAGGCATTTCGTGTTTCATCATACCGACGGATAATGAAGGGTATCTTGTTTCTCGTCTAGAAGAAAAAATGGGACAACACTGTTCAGATACTGCAACCATCATCTTTGAAAATTGCCGGATTCCTGCCGAAAATTTATTGGGCAAGGAAGGTGAAGGTTACAAAATTGCTTTATCCAATCTGGAGTCAGGGCGAATTGGTATTGCTGCACAATCAGTCGGCATGGCGCGTGCTGCACTTGATGCTGCGGTGGAATATGCCAATGAACGTAAAGCATTTGGTGTAGAGATTGTTCAGCATCAAGCCGTGGCATTTCGTTTAGCCGATATGGCCACTCAGATTGAAGCCGCACGTCAACTGATTTTCCATGCTGCAACTTTAAAAGATGCAGGTTTGCCGTGTTTAAAAGAAGCCTCAATGGCAAAACTGTTTGCATCAACTATGGCGGAACGCGTCTGTTCTGATGCCATTCAAATCCACGGTGGTTATGGTTATGTGTCTGATTTTCCGGTAGAGCGTATTTACCGTGACGTACGGGTCAGCCAGATTTATGAAGGTGCATCGGATATTCAGCGTTTAGTCATTGCCCGTGAAGTGACTAAAATCTAAATCGCGATCGAATGGTGATTGAATTTTAGACTTTGGTCGGTGTTCAAATCCTGCACATTTTTTGATGGATGAGGAAATTGCAGGAGGTGAGAAATCATGTTTATCTAGTTTAAGAGTGAAGCTAAAAAATTGAAAATGCTGAATGATTTTTGGCATTTTTAGGATGACAACAATAAGCAAAATGGATCAGAACAAAGCAGGAGCTTTGTTTATAAAAGAACGGATGAGAGGTTGTGGTCATGAAGACATTAGAACAGGCATATCAAGAGTTTAATTTTGATGATTTTCTTGCAGAGCAATTGGTAGGTACAGCTGAATCAGTCAATGCCTATATTGAATGTTGCGGGCGTTATCTTGGTTTAAATAAAACAGCCTTAATCTGGGAAGGCAAAAATGGCGAGTCTGCCGAATGGACATTTGAACAGCTGGCAGAAGCTTCTGGAAAATTGGCAAATTATTTTGTATCAGTAGGCTTAAAAGCAGGAGATTGTATTGCAGGTTTATTGCCGCGTACGCCGGAATTACTGATTACGATTCTAGCGACATGGCGCATGGGTGCAATTTATCAGCCATTGTTTACTGCGTTTGAGTCGAAAGCCATTGAACACAGAATCAATACCGTTAAAACAAAATTGATTGTGACCAATGATGAACAGCGTAAAAAACTGCATGGGGTTGCCATAAAGCATATTTTAACAGCACATCCATTAAATACATTAAGTCATCAAGATGCAGATTTTTGGAGCGAACTGACCAAGCAATCTTCAGTTTTTGCACCAGTAATGCAAAGCTTTGAAAATGATTTCCTGATGATGTTTACCTCGGGTACGACTGGATTGGCCAAATCTGTTCCTGTTCCTTTAAAAGCTGTTCTAGCATTTAAAGGGTATATGACTTATGCAGTGGATTTGCGTGAAGAAGATTCTTTCTGGAATCTGGCAGATCCGGGTTGGGCATATGGTTTGTATTATGGCATTGCCGGACCTTTAAGTCTTGGGCATAGCATTATTATGGATGAGCGTGCATTTAGCGTAGATAACGCCGTGCAGATCATTCAAAAATATAAAGTCAGTAATTTGACCGGATCGCCAACTGCATTTCGGATGTTCTTTGGATTTAAGGAAAAATTTGATCCATCAATTAAACAGCATTTACGTGTGGTGAGTAGTGCAGGTGAGCCTTTAACACCTGAAGTGATTCACTGGTTTAACCATGATTTAAACGTAAATATTTATGATCAATATGGACAGACTGAACTGGGGATGGTGGTTGCCAATCATCATGCTTTGGAACATGAAAAGAAAGTGGGTTCAGCGGGTTTTGCCAACCCAGGGCATCGTTTTGTAGTATTAAATCAAAACAATGAAGAAGTTGAAAAAGGTGGAATCGGCACATTGGCTATCGACTTTTCTCAGTCACCTTTAACCTGGTTTAAAGGTTATGGAGGAAATGACCTTAAATCTTTTGTGGGGAAATATTATTTAACCGGTGATACGGTGAAGTTAAATGAATTTGGTGGGGTAGATTTTATTGGACGTGCTGACGATGTCATTACAACGTCAGGCTATCGCGTAGGTCCTTTCGATGTTGAAAGCACCTTGCTTGAATGTGAAGAGGTTTTGGAGTCGGCAGTGATTGGCAAGCCAGATCTAGAACGTACAGAAGTAGTCAAAGCTTTTGTGGTTCTTAAACCACAATTTTCAGCTTCAGATGAGTTGAGTCATAAACTTCAGGCATATGTACGTTCACGCTTATCTAAACATGCATATCCTAAAGAAATTGAATTTGTGGATATTTTACCTAAAACCTCGAGTGGAAAAATTCAACGCAATTTACTTAAGCAACAGGAAGTTGCCAAAATGCAGGGCATTCAAAAAGCAGTCTAGCCATACTTTCCTTATTTTGACCTAGATTCGAGAGTTCGTAGAAATAAAAAACCGTCATTAAGGGCGGTTTTTTATTGTGGGAATACGTAAATTGAATATCACTATTTAGACACTCCGCCACCTAGAAATGTCAGGTTTAATATTTAGTGATTTGATGTTTGCCTAGTAATTGCTTAAAGTTTTTGAATAGCATTATTAACTGTAAAGGCTCAAGTTCGTCTCTCGACGGGAAAAAAGGTCAGTAGCTTAGTCTTTCCCAATGCCCATAAGTACATAGTGAATTTAGGAAAACTATTACTTACTGCTGCGGTTATAAGGCACTCACAGCTAACCCTGTATTTAATAAATACTTATGGCATCGTCATGTTTTAGATCAATACCCAGTGAGCATAGTAGGAATAAAAAATATGTCAAATTTCAAATATTTATTTGATTTTTATTTGGTCAATTTATAGGCTACTTCAAATAAATGATTAAAATTAAGACAAAAAATAGCTAAGAAAAAATAGATTTGCTGAATACTCCTGCTGATTTGTCTATACTCAGCGAAACAAGAAAAGGCTGATAAGGATGATGTCTAGTGACCCGGTATGATACTGATTTGGAACTCAGCGACCAAGAAATGCATCTTTATAGCCGTCAAATTCTTCTTGATGGCTGGGATATTGAAGCACAGGAAAAACTCAAACTCGCCAATGTCTTAATTGTCGGTTGTGGCGGAATTGGTTGTACAACCGCAGAACTTCTGGCGCGTGCGGGTGTGGGGCAAATTACCTTAATTGATGCCGACACCATTGAAATGAGTAATCTGCAACGTCAAATAGCCTATGTAGAAGAAAATATTGGATTTTATAAATCCGAAATACTGGCTAAACGCTTAAAGCAGATTAATCCGCATATCCGTGTTGAATCAAAAACTGTAAAACTGGATGAAGGTAATGCAGCACAACTCATTTCAAATCAAGATCTGGTCTTAGATGGCTGTGACAATTTCACCACACGTTACCTGGTCAACCAAATCTGTAAGCAATTCAATACACCTGTAATCAGTGCTTCCGCTATTGGTTTTCAGGGACAATTGTTTATGGTGGAAGGCGACTCTGCCTGTTATGAATGTCTATTTCCCAAAGAACAGCATGTCAATGAAAACCTACGCTGTGCAGACTCTGGGGTATTAGCCACTACACCAAATGTGATGGCGAGTTTGCAGGCGCATCACGCATTGCTGTATTTAGGTTTGGGGAAAATGCCGCTTAAGCAAAAACTGATGCTTTGGGATGGGTTAAGCATGAAACAACGCTTGCTCGCTTTCGAAAAAGATACAGATTGTCCAGTCTGTCAGGCAAGATAGCCCTGCAAACGAATATTTTTTTGCTACACTCACTACAATTTAATTCTAAGCTGACATTATGAAAAACAATATCTGGTTAGATGGACTACGTTCCGTTGCCCGTGTGGGTGAAACGGCTGTTATTGCAGCAAAAGCAGGCATTAAATACGCCACAGAAAAACCAAGTAACGCAAAACTGATGCGTGAAACTTTTGAATCATTGGGTTCAACCTATATTAAACTTGGACAGTTTATTGCCAGTACACCTTCACTGTTTCCACGTGAATATGTTGAAGAATTTCAAGGCTGTCTAGATCAAACGCCATCCTTACCTTTTAGTTATGTGCAAGGGGTTTTGGCCTCTGAATTTGCAGGTAGAAATTTAGATGAAATTTTTGCCTCGATTGATGAAAAGCCTTTAGCCTCAGCATCCATTGCACAAGTTCACGCAGCTAGACTTGTGACAGGCGAAGATGTAGTGATTAAAGTGCAAAAGCCAGGTGTAGAAACCATCCTCTACACTGACTTAAATGTATTGCATTGGGCAACTAAAATTTTAGAAAAAGCGGTTCCTAAAGTAAAATTTGCATCACTTGCCGATATTGTCGATGAAATTAAAACCCGTATGGTGCGTGAAGTCGACTTTATTGAAGAAGCACAAAATCTTGATGATTTCGTTAACTATTTGAATGTGACTCAAAATTCAAAAGCTACAGCACCGAAAGTTTATCACCAATATTCAACCCGTCGTGTACTCACCATGCAGCGTTTTTATGGTGTGCCTTTGACTGATTTTGATGTGGTCAAAAGAGTCTCTAAAGATCCGTCTCAGGTTTTAATTACAGCCATGAATACCTGGTTTGGTAGCTTGATGATGTGTAACAGTTTCCATGCAGATTTGCATGCAGGCAATCTGATGCTGCTTGAAGATGGTCGTGTCGGTTTTATCGATTTTGGTATTGTCGGTCAGCTTAATCCTGAAGTATGGACTGCATCTATTGCATTTATGGATGCGCTGCAAAAAACTGATTACCTCCTGATGGCAGAAAACATGCTAAAAATGGGTATGACCGACAAGAAAATTGATACACAAGTTTTAGCGGATGATCTGGAGCGGTTATTTAGTGGGGCATTAATGGCTGATCCTCAACAAATATTAAGTTCAAATCCCGCAGATTTAAACGATATTATGATGGATATGGTTGGAGTCGGTGAGCGTCACGGTATTCGCTTCCCGCGTGACTTTGCCTTGCTGTTTAAACAAATGCTGTATTTTGATCGCTTTATGCGCATTCTCGCGCCATATACCGATATTTATGCAGACCAAAGACTGCAAATGGTGCAAACTCTTGATCCAAACGTGTTGTTAAAACATTAAATTTGAATAGGAATAAATTTCCTTAAATTCGCTTTTTTTAAAGGGAGGACTTTAAAATATCTTCCCTTTTTTAAACGGATGAGAAACATTGTTTCTCAAGGAGAGATTCAAAATCAAAGTCAGTAAAGGGTAAAAAAACATGGATGCAATTATCATTGAAGGTTTAAAGGTCGAGACAGTAGTGGGATGTTTCAATTGGGAACGTCAAATCATTCAGCCTTTAATGCTTGATATGACCATCCAGACCAGTTTGGAACAGGCCTCTCATTCTGATGAACTGCAACATACACTGAATTATGCAGAAATTTGTGAAATTTCTGCCACAGTTATTCAAAAAGCACAGCCAAAATTGATTGAACATGCAGCAAAGCTTGTTCTCAATGCGCTTTTTACTACCTTTCCTGCGGTTGAATCGATTATGATTACAATCCGTAAGCCTGCCATTATCGCGCAAGCAAATTCTGTAGGAATTCGTCTTGAACGCCACCGAAACGATATTCGCCTTAGCTCTGGCGAGTAACTGTCATCCTGAACACCATTTTAAGCAGGCATTTGCCCAGATTGCTAAAATGGGACAGGTTCAATTCTCTGAGATTTATTTAATTCCATGTCGCGATAGTGTGGGTGCAGATTACTGGAATGCGGCGTGTTTGCTCGAAAGTAAAATGAGTGTTGAAGAAATGACCTCCATCCTTAAAAAAATGGAAGATGAAGCAGGTCGAGTACGTCCATCGCATCAAATTTCTTTAGATGTAGATCTGATTGCATGGGGAGAGGACTTATCTCATATGCAATTTAATCCAAAGAAATTACCCCTAGCAACGGATGTCAAAATTCCAATGCTGGATGTCTGGCAGAGTACTGATTTTGAAAATGAAACACATAAGTTTCCAATTGTGAATTGGATAGATTAACTCTCATTCAGTTCATCCGGAGATGAATTATATTTTAAAATAGCCTAAGCTATCTATGATTTTAATCTAGAAGTATTATTCGACTTAGCTCTAACAACAGAAAAATATGGAAATAGGTGAGCGTGGGTAAAGTTTGACTGATTAAAATTGTAACAATAGTCAAGTCTTAGGCAGGAAACGCTATATATTATTTAAAAAACCTAATCTCTGAAGATTAGGTTTTTTAATCTTAGTTAAACAAATGATTTTAAAACAATAAGAAAAGAATTTCGTATAAGGTGTATTATGTTAATTTTAGGAAATCTTAAGCTGAATCCTATTTTTGAAACTTCCCCATCGTAATTTGTTTTAACTTTGATGACTCATCAAATTCAAAATGTAAGTAGTTATCAAATATTTTGTACTTAAGCCAACAATCGTTTTCTTTTTCTGGATTCCCAAATAGATCAATTACAGATTGCTTCGTACTTTTATGATTAATACCTATGATTAAATCTTCTAAAAATGGATATGGATAATATTCTGCATTTTCTCTGATATATAAGAAAACGGTATCTAGTATCTGATTTTCATTAAATCTGAACGTAACGCCTCTTTTGAAAAACTCCCAATAAGATAGCTTTTCTCCACAAAAATTAGTCTCTGATGTATCAAATTCACTAGCAATAATAGTAACTGCTTTCAGAATATTAGCATTTGGTATACTAGTTCCAAGACAAGATAAAAAGACTTCTACATCACCCAAAAAATTCACTTATTACATACCTAAATCTAGTTTCTCTTTATCCTTGGTTTTTATCATATTTGACATAAAATTTCTGATTTAAAGTCATAATTATCAAACAAAACCATATCCATTTAACATAATGGCGCTTATATGAAGTATACTTGTAAGCCCAAAATAGAAATGTCCGGTTTCTCCAAAGTAAAAATGTCCGCTTTTAGAATATGCACTTTTGCAATTATCGAAGCGGACGGTTTGATATGTTGGTGTCTATGTCGGATAAAGAACTTAAACGATTGTCGGTCTTGCAAGAAATTTGTGATCAACGCATAACCCAGTCCCAGGCTGCTCAGCTACTGCATATTTCAGAACGTCAAATCAGACGCTTACTGCAAAAATACAAAGCTCAAGGCCCAGCTGCCTTAGCCCATGCCAGTCGTGGTCAAACCAGCAATTCCAGGCTCCCTGAAGAACTCAGGCTCAAGTGCCTCAACATTGTTGCTGATCAACTGCATGGTTTCGGACCAACTTTAGCGCATGAAAAGCTCACCACCGTGCATGGATTCGATCTTTCAGTGGAAACCCTACGTTCCTGGATGGTTGCAGCCGATTTATGGATTCCTCGCTCCAAACGCCTGAAACGCCCGTATCAGCCTCGTTATAATCGGGATTGTTATGGTGAACTGATCCAAATCGATGGCTCACATCATGACTGGTTTGAAGGACGCGCTGCTAAATGCTGTTTGTTGGTGTTTATCGATGATGCCACAGGAAAATTGCAGCATTTACGCTTCTGTGAATCAGAATCAGCCTTTGACTATATGATTTCAACACGTTTATATGTCGAACAGCACGGTAAACCATTGGCATTTTACAGCGACAAACATTCAGTCTTTAGGGTGAATCAAAGCAGCAAGAAAGACACCAAGATTACCCAGTTTGGACGCGTGCTCAGTACTCTTAATATCGATATCATCTTCGCTAACTCACCACAGGCCAAAGGACGTGTGGAACGCGCCAACAGGACACTTCAGGATCGCCTGATCAAGGAGATGCGTCTGGAAGGTATCAGTTCGATTGCTGATGCGAATAAGTGGTTGCCCTGCTTTATTGAGCAGTTCAATCTCAAGTTTGCAAAGATGGCCTTTAATCCTAAGAACTTACACCGCTCTGTCACTGAAACAGCTGAGCAATTAGATGATATTTTTACCTGGCGTGAACCTCGCAGGGTTACGAACAGCCTGACCCTTACTTATGATAAATGCGTATATCTCCTGGAAAAGACAGAAGAAAATCAAAGGTTGATCGGCAAGTATCTTGAGTTCCTGGAATACCCGGATGGTACCGTAGCGATTGAACATCAAGGGAGAAAAGTCAGTTACAGCATCTTCGATAAATTAAGTCAGCTCAACCAGCGAGAGATTGTTGAGAATAAACGGTTGGGGGCTGTTCTGAATCATATCCAACAGCAGCATGAAGAACTGGAACAACAAAACAAACGCAATCGTTCTCAAAAGATGCCAAGCAGACGTGCACAGAAAACAGCAATTCAACAGCGAAATCTGAATCCTGTGCTTGACTTGGAAATGTCCATATAGGACATTTCTATTTGGTTATTAGGTAGGACATTTCTACTTGGGAATAACAATACTTGTATATTAATTTAAATATCAATGGCTTAAAATTTTAATCATGATCAAAAAACAGATGGAAAATTGATTTTGAAATAAGTCAGATTTTTTATGAACAGGTTTGATCTACTCTGCCAATAAAATTGACTATTTTCTAACCAAAATGAAACTTTTTTCAATGTCCCCGATCTTCCCAGGACAAAAAATATCCCCAATTTCTGCAGATTAAAAGGGGATAGTTCTTAGTCGATTTTGTACGCATTTGCTCACATTAATCTCGGCTCTTTGCGTCTATACGATCGGAATAAAATTTCCTATGATGGGGACATAGAGAACAGGATGTTCCAGACAATAAAAAGAATAAAAAACAACATAAGGAATGTGCGGTACGACAGGAGTTATACCTAAGCAGCAAATACGAAAAAGCCCAACAGGATGTTGGGCTTTTTTTATAATTGATCACTTATTATAAAATGTAGCTTGTAGACTCTCTCAATGATCTTCTAGATGATAAACGTAATAGCTAATACTTTAGATTATTGATAATTTTAAACAAACATTTGTCTGAAATAGTTTTCATATATTCAGTGACTTGATTTTAAGGTAGGCAGAGAAATCATTTTGTTTTACAGATGAAATATATATGCTTAAAAAAGCTACTAAGTTTGTCTTGGTAATCAACAGTGATGTAGCGAACATAGTAAAACTGTTATCAGATATAAAACATGATGAACTGGACCGATCTTATCCAACACTATGGTTATTTTGCTATTTTTATTGGTAGCTTTTTTGAAGGTGAAACTGTTCTTATGCTGGGAGCCTATGCTGTACATCAGCATATCTTTAATTTCTGGTGGTTAATTATTGTGGCTATGTTGGGTGGTTTTTTGGGAGATCAACTCTATTACCAGATCGGCAAACACTATGGCATCGAATTTATTAAAAAGAGACCAAAATTGGCGCAAAAGTTTGAGCAATCAAGTCGGTTTATTGAAGATTATCCTGTATTAACTATTTTTATGATGCGGTTTGCTTGGGGGTTACGTACAATTTTACCCATTTCGATTGGGATCAAAAGCTATCCTTTGTTGAAATACATGCCGGTTAATATTGCTGCGTGTTTTATGTGGGCATTTGTAATTGTAAGTGTTGGCTTGCAAGTGAGTCATTGGTTACATGTGTTCTGGCAGAAAAACTTACCCTATCATCACGATTTTTATATTGTCGCCAGTGTTATTGCGTGTATTTTGATAGTACGTGGTGTTTACAGCATTTTCACTTATTACCGCAAAAGATAATTTAAAATAATTCCTGCTCACGTTATTAAAAAATAATATAAAAAACCCGCAATAATGCGGGCGTTACATCATTCAAAAGTTAATTAAATATAATAACTGGTTTTTGTCATTAACTTTGAAATGCCGGTCATGGCAATACGTACTGGTGCAGGTAAATCTACACCGCCAGCATTCAACGCTGTATCTCTATGATGCAACTCATCTTCATTCATTTGTACCAGAATTTTACGCGAACGCTCATCTTGCTCCGGCAACTGTTTAATATGGTCTTCTAAATGCAGACTGACTTGACGTTCAGTTTCGGCTACGAAACCTAGGCTGTATTTATCGCCGGCAATACCTGCAATAGCACCCATACCAAAGGACAGACCGTACCAGACCGGATTCAATAAGCTGGTATGGCTATCCAGTTCTTTTAAACGGCCTTCACACCAAGCCAAATGATCTTGTTCTTCAATCGCGGCCTGTTCCATTTCACGGCGTACATTGGGCAATTTTGCAGTGAGTGCCTGACCATGATAAAGGGCTTGTGCACATACTTCACCGCTATGATTTACCCGCATTAAACCGGCAACATGACGTGCTTCACTGACAGCGAGTTGGGTTTCCACAGCACTACCTGGGTTTTCACGCTGTGCAGAGGTCGTTCCGGGAACCAAGCTGCGAAGCGCCTGGTCAAACGAATGAATAAATTTGTCGATACCGGTATATTGACGCATAAAATTAATCCTCTAAAGCTTCTTTTTGCTGTGCTGCAAGCATAGGCTTAAGCCTGAACAGGAGCCATGTAGTGAAAATTGCGCTTAGAATAGCAGTAATACTGAAAAGTATTTTAATATCAATCTTGAATATACTTAAGATGATAATTGAAAATATAGCAGAGGATACCATGAATACCGCATTTAAAATGTTGTTTGCCGCTACTACACGTGCACGATGTGAACGTGGAGAAAAGGCTTGCATCATGGCATATAAAGGTACGATATAAAAACCGCCACTAATCCCGAGTAATGTCACAGCCAGCATGACATGGTAATAGCTCCAGCCTTGGGTAAATACATCCTTTAACCCTAGTATTTTACCGCTATGTTCAGGCACAAATGCTAAACTTGCTGCCAAATAAAAAGCGAAAACCGTCAGACCAATAGCTCCCACCGGCACCATCTTTAAATTGACTTCTGTACCACCAATTTTACGGCACAATAAAGAACCAACCCCAATTCCGACAGAGAAGAATGTTAAAAGCAGACTGACTACATTTTCAGAGGCATGCAGGTTTTGTTGGGTTAACTGGGGAATCTGGGTCAGATAGGTTGCGCCATAAAACCAGTACCAAGAATTACCTAATAAAATTATAAAGATAATTGGCAAGCTTTTGGCATACTTTAAGGTCTGAAAACTGGTTCTAAAAAAGTTCCAGTCAATTTTAATATCGGGGGAAGTGACATTTTGCTTTAACACAAAACGACTTGAGATATAGCCTAGAACAGCAATAGTCACCACAGTCAGGCTAATCCAGAACAGATTGCCATCTGATGCAGAAATCACCGCACCGCCTAAAATCATACCAATCAAAATGGCAATAGATGTGCCAGACTGGAACAAGGCATTTCCCGACATCAATTCATTGGGTCTTAAAATTTCAGGCAAAATGGCATATTTGATTGGACCAAAGAAGGTCGAATGCACACCCATTAAAAATAAAGCAGTTAATAATAGCCATAAATGCCCCAGTAAAAAGCCAGCAGAACCAATCAGCATAATCACAATTTCGAGTATCTTAATCCCTCGTACCAGTTGTGAACGTTCATATTTATCCGCAATCTGTCCGGCTGTGGCAGAGAAAATAAAATAGGGTAAAATAAACAGTAAGGCTGCGAGATTATTCAGTGTGCTGACACTGGCGCTTTGCTGATTGATCAAACCATAGGTAATGACCAGTAACAGGGATTGTTTATAGACATTGTCATTCAGTGCACCGAAAAATTGAGTGACAAACATTGGTAAAAATCGACGTGTACCTAAAAGATGTTCATTTTTTTCCATGGTTTATGGGCTTCATTAAGTTTTATTAAGAAATGTGAGCATTTGGTAAAATACTATAAAAAATCATGTATTATATTTTCAACCTATACTTTTGTGAAAATTCCAATAGATTTGAGCTTGTTAGAAAGCCGATTCTGGTGATTTCCATTACAAATATTATATTAGTTTAGAGTTCTTTATGCTTTCAAAACTGAATTTTAAAAAGTCGACTCTTACACTAAGTGTCAGCTCTTTCATAAAGTGGGATGACCAACATAAACAATTTTGTTTTAGTCTCTTTTTAATATTACTTGCCCAACAAAGTTTTGCACAGGTAACAGAACCTAATTCAACGGTCACTCAACCAGAATTTCAACAACAACTCAAGAGTGAAGCTGTTAAGCAAGGGATGGATAGCCCTGAAGAAATAGAAAAAATTGAAAACTTTCAACAGAACCCAACTGTTCCAGATAGTTTGCAAATGCTGCAACAGCAAGAACAAGCCGGGCAAGCTTTGGAAGAATTCAAGCCGATTGAATTTGATGATTTAGAAGAGTTGCCGATCGCGCCTGTTAGCCAAGCAATGGCAGACGAAATTTTTCGTGAGGCTGAAAACGCAAAAAATCAAGCACAGCAATATCGTGCTGGACAAGTTAATGAAGTGGTGGTTTCCGACGCGACTCAACAGGAACTGGTAGAAATTAATCACGCACCGGTGAATGTCGATCAATTGATGTCGAGCATTCAAGACGATAGCAAAATTGTGGTTGAAGCCAATGAAGCGGGAAGAACTTTACCTGAGTTAGCGGTTGCAGACGAAGTCAAAGAACCGAATTTATTTAAGCGTTGGCTCTATAAGATACGACCATCTAGTCAATTGAATACTGTAAAAGTTGCACGGATTAGTGCGGATGTAGTATTTGCCTCAGTAGAAAATCCGAGCGAGGTTTCAAGTAAGGCTTATAGTCAAGCCTTGGAAAATTTAGAAGATAATCTTAAAGGTAAGCTTTCAAGTTTTACCCAAGAATCCTTTAGTGATTTTCCCTCAGCACTGCCACAATTAAGAACCATGTCAAATCAGGCAGCTCAGGCAGTAGGTTTTTATAATGCCAAGTTTAAATTTGAGAAACTGAGCGAGAATCGGGTTCGGGTAAGTGTTACTCCCAATTCACCTGTGCTGATTAAAGAACAAAATGTAGAGTTTAGCGGAGCAGGTGAGCAGCAAGCGCAGTTCCAGGTTATCCGTGTATTACCTGATCAAGATGTCGGTGATATTTTCAATCACGGTTTATATGAACAAACCAAAACACGTATTAACGATGCCGCGAACAATAATGGTTATTTTGATAGTTACTGGCGTTTGCATGATGTAAAAGTGGCCCAACCACAAAATACGGCAGATATTAATTTACGTTATGAAACGGGCGACCGTTATAAATTAGGACCTGTTGAGTTTCGGATGAGTGATCCATCGAAACCTTTCCCAATCGACATGGATGTATTGCAAAGTATGGTGTCATGGGAAGATGGCGCTGATTATACCTTTTGGCGGGTCAACGGCTTAGCTAATAACTTAACCAACTCGCGTTATTTTAACTACACCTTGGTCGATGCAGTGAAACCAGATCCGATTGAAAAACAGCTGGAGCTTCCACCTGATATTCAAGCTTTGGTTGATCAGCAAAAAATATCTGAAAACGCCGCCCTGGTTCAGGATAAAAAACAGGCCGTTTCTGCAAAAGAAGTTACACAATCTGTAGTCGATGAAACGCAATTTGCCGGTAAGGTCGATACCGAAACTGATCAAAATTTGCGTCAACTTCAGGTTCAACAAGAAACAAAAGAAACCGAAGAAGAACGTTTAAAAGTTCAAGCACGGGAAGAAAAGAAAATCCCGGTGATTGTCACTTTAAATGCCGACCGTCTAAACAGTGCAGAAGTCGGGGCTGGTTATGGTAGCGATACTGGTGCGCGTGTGCGCGGTCAGTACCGCCGTGCCATTGTAAACCGCCGTGGCCATTCGTTTGATGCCAACTTGGAATTATCCAAAATCCGTCAGTCGATTGACGGCCGTTATAATATTCCTTATCACCATCCATTAAATGACTATATTAGTATGGTAGGCGGTTATGAGCGTGAAGAACGCGAAGATGTTGCCCAAGGCAATGGATTGATGATCGAATCTGCAGTTGCGGGTGTGGATCGAATTATTAAAAGACCACGCGGAAGTTGGCAACATACTTTTGGTTTACGTTATCGTTTAGATCGTATTACACAAGATGGGGTGGTAGATGCTGGAGAAATTCCGGATGCATTTTTAGCAAATGCGAATGAGCAGCAACAATCATTATTATTTGGCTATGAGGTTGCTCGTACCACCAGCGATAAGCGCGTCAATCCAGGCAAAGGCTTTAGACAAACTTATAAAGTTGAACTGGGCAGTGAAAGTTTATTATCCGATGCTGATATGGCGATTGTGAATGCGGGTTGGCGCTTTATCTATTCATTAGGTGAAAACGATAACCATCAGTTTGTGGGACGTGGTGACGTCGGTTATATCTTTGCACAAGATTTTACCAAAGTTCCTTATAACCTGCGTTATTTTACAGGCGGTGACCAAACTATTCGCGGTTTTGATTATAAAAGTTTATCGCCAGAAGAAAATGGATTTAAACTGGGTGGCCAAGCTTTAGCGGTAGGTTCTTTAGAGTATAACTATCAATTTAAAGAAGGCTGGCGTGCAGCTGTATTTAGTGATGTGGGGAATGCATACGACAAAGATTTTAATACGCCAACTGCATATAGTGTCGGTTTAGGGGTTCGTTGGGCATCGCCAATTGGTCCAATTCGGGTAGATGTGGCTTCAGGTATTTCTGATGACGATCATCCGATCCGGATTCATTTCTTCATTGGTTCACAATTATAATTTTTAAGTTTTAGAGAGCATTATGGCTGAAGTAGAACAGCAACCAGAGACAGAAACACCACGGCCAAAAAAACGTCGTATTTTGAGGAGTGTGTTAGTCACACTCCTTATAGTGCTGGTTCTACTTATTGCTTCCTTTGCTGTGATGTTTACTACCGATAAAGGCAGTAAATTCTTATTGGACCGGGTTTTACAGAGCCAAAAAATTATTGATTATGAATATGAAAGCGGTAATCTTTTACACGGCATTATTCTAAAAAATATCCTAGTTACCTTAAAACCTGTAGATGTTAAAATTGATCGTGCCGATGTGACGTTGGGCTGGCGTGCCATCTTAAACAAAGAAATTCATCTAAATCGTGCTGATGTACGTAATCTGCAAATTATCAGCAAGAATCCGGCAAGTGATGAAGCCTTTAAATTTAGTGTAATCCGTTTGCCCTTTGTTTTACGCTTAGATACCGCTGATATTGATCATTTAATGATTAAAACCTCAACGAGCAGCGTTAAATTTAATGATATTCATTTAAATAAGGCACTTTGGTCCGGTACAGAACTCAAGTTTGAAGATTCCCGCATGGATATGGGGTATCTGTCAGTAAAAAATGCGACTGGAGATATGAAATTTGAAGGTAAATATCCTTTACATGCTGTCGCTGATGTAAATATACCATCCCTGAATAAAAGCCTGAATATTCATGATATTAAAGTCGTTGCCAGAGGCACCTTAGATACTATTCAAGCGGGTGTAGCAACCAATACACCGGATTTATTAACCGGTTGGGCCGTAGTCCATCCGGTACGTAAACATGTGCCGATGTTTGGGGAGTTGCAGTTTAAACAATATCACTGGCCATTGATGACTGAACAGAAGCTGTTTACTAAAGATGGTGTAGCGAAATTTAATGGTGATATCGAGCGTTTAAATATCGATGTTGCGACGGACTTAAGTGGCAAAAATATTCCACAAGGTCAATATAACGGTAGCATGCATACCGACTTAGTCCATCAACTTGATATTAGTAATTTAAATGGCCAGCTCATGAATGGCGCCGTAAATGTCGCAGGTGTGGTGAGCTGGAAAGACCAAGTCACTTGGGATATGACGGGTCGTCTGGACAAAATTAATCCAAAAGACAAACTGATTCCTCTGGTGATTCAAGATTTTTTACCGCCAAGTCTGGATGCCAAAATCGCTTCTAAAGGCAGTTTAGACAAAGGTATGCATTTGAGCGCATTGGTTGATTTTGATCGTTATGAAACATGGAACCTAAAGCTCGATCAAGATGAGCAAAAAGGTAAAAAGCCAAATCCTATGCTACTTAATGTTGCTTGGAAAAATATTGACCGTGCCGTACCCTATGTAGGTTGGTTGAGCAGTAAATCAGGCGATGTTCAACTGGCATTGGTAGAAGGCAAACAGGATATTCATGTTGCAACTGCTGTAACTAAACATGACAAGGGCATGTTGCCTGAAGGTTTATATAAGGCACAGCTCAATCTTAAAAATAATAATCTGAATGTACCAAGCTTTAGCTACGTGGCAGGTAAAGGGAGCTTGAACGGAAGTGCAAAAGTTGAGTTGCCGACTGAAAAACGTCAATTAAAATGGAATGCCATTGTTAACGCCAAAGATTTTAATCCGCAAACCGTGGTTGATGCTGCACCGGTTAACTTATTAAATGGCCAAGTTAAAGCTGATGGGTTTGCTAAACCCAATCAGCAGATTATTCATTTAAATGCAATTAACTTGACCGGTCGTCTGGCACAGCAAAATAACAATGAAACCGTTCGTTTAACTGGACGTAGCACTGCAGCCATTTTATTCAACGATCAAAAATCAGGTGGCACATTTAAAAGTTTTGCTGTGAATTATGATGGTGCGCTGAATGCAAGTCATATTCAGGCAAGTGAAGGCTTACTCAAGTTTAAAGTTTCAGGTACACCTGAATTGATTAAAATTGCTGAATTACAGCATTCAGGGATTGCAGGTAAAATTTTTGCCAGCGGTTTAGTCAATCTTAAAAATGGCATTGGCTGGAATGTAAATGCGTCTCTGGTTCGATTTAAACCGCATTATTTTGTTTCCTCTGTACGTGGTGAGCTATCTGGTAATGTGAAAACTGAAGGAGTTTGGTCGGATACCCTAAAACGCATTAATATCGAAAAATTAAATTTGGCCGGTATCATTAATAATAAACCTGTTCGTGGAACAGGGAATTTGGCAATGGTGATTGATTCGAATCAAAAAGGCTTCTTGCCCAAACAGTTTGAAGCCAATAATTTGTATCTGTCCTATGCAAAAAACCAGATACAAGCGACTGGTAATGCACAAAACTTAAGATTAAAAATTAATGCACCTGCTTTATATGAAATTTATAGTGGGCTTCGTGGCCGTGCTTATGGCTATTTAAATGTGCAATCTCAACCACGTTTACGAGCCACTGCAAATCTGGCAGTAGATGATTTTGGTTTTAATAATTTATTCAGTGTTAAAAAATTACGTGTACAGGGTGAATTGCCAACCTCCGAACTTACTCCAACGCTCATGACGGCAAAAATGGAAAGTTTACGTAATGGTTCGCTTGAGATTCAAAAAGGTGAAATTTCACTGGCAGGCACTCGTAAAGCCCACATCTTGAAAGTTCAGGCAGAAAACCGAATTTCCAAATTTTATGTGCAATTGGCGGGTGGTTTTAATGCACAGAATGATTGGCTGGGGCAGATTCAGAAAGGTGATTTTGACTCTTTGCGTGCTCGATTAGTACAACGTCAAAATGCCTCGGTCATTTACAGTTCAGCTAAATCAGAGTTGTTTGTCGGTGCGCATTGTTGGTCAAGTCAGCAGAGCCAGTTATGTTTCGATCAGCCGATTCGTGTCAGTAAAACCAAGGGTAATATGTCCTTTGTTACCCAAAATGTCGATTTAAATGATTTTGCTGCATTTATGCCAGAAGGTTTGGCAATTACCGGTAAAGTGAATGGCTATGCAAAAGCAGCATGGGCACAAGGTGCCAAACCAAAAATAGATGCAAGACTGGTAACACGCAATGGTGTGATTGGATTGGCAGCTGAAGACCCACAAGATATTGGTTCAACATTAAGTTACAACGAAATTGGCTTAATTGCGAAAAGCGTATCTGAAGGTCTACAGGTTCGTTTAGATGTTAAAACTCCGGAAATTGGTACCGGTTATGCCAATGTGATTATTGATCCTTATAAAGCTGATAAACCAATGCGCGGTGAAGTGGCTTTCGATCAGGTACAACTCAAAGTCTTTAAACCCTTTATTCAAGATATTAGGTCACTCGCTGGAACCTTGTCTTTTGCAGGGAAAATCGCAGGAACACTGACTCAACCTTTATTTAATGGTGAAATGCGCCTGAAAGATGGTGCTATCAGTATGATTTCATTGCCGGTGAATTTAAACAATATTCAGGTGTATTCATCTATTCGACAAGATCATGCCAGCATTAACGGCGCATTTAATAGTGGTCAAGGTGTAGGGGCATTAACGGGTAATATAGACTGGAAAAATGATCCGCGTATTCAATTGCATTTAAAAGGTGAAAATCTGCTGATTCGCCAAGCACCGTTAATTACGGCAGTAGTCACTCCAGATTTAACTTTAGATGTTTTGCCATTCAAGAAAAAGTTAAGCTTAAATGGCAAGGTTGAAGTACCACGTGCCTTAATTTCAATGCCTGAAGCTTCGGCTCCAGTAGTCAATGTTTCATCAGATGTACGTATTGTTCATGAAGGACAAGATCAGCTTGCGATATTGAGAGCAGCTCGACCATGGGATATTCGTGCGGATGTGATGGTGAATCTAGGCAATCAAGTGATTTTCCAAGGTTTTGATAGCCGTATTCCACTACTCGGACGTTTATACTTATCACAACGCGGACTTGAAACAGCAATGCGTGCCAATGGTGCAATTGGTGTTAGTCAAAAGGTAAAAATTGAAGCCTATGGGCAAAGTCTGGATTTGAATCGTGCGATTGCCCGTTTTAATGGACCTTTATATAACCCAACCTTAGACGTTGATGCCAATAAAAGTGTACAAGGAAGTATTGTAGGGGTGCGGGTTACGGGAACAGCTACTAGCCCAAATATTCAGGTCTATAACGATGCGGGTTTATCTGAACAAGAAGCTTTAAATGCCATTATTACTGGTCGTATTAATGAGGGTACCAGCGGTATTAGTCAGTCAGAAGGCTTTAAGTCAGATGTAAACAATACTATTGCTGCCGCAGGAATTAGTATGGGCTTGGGGGGTACACGTGCCTTAACCAATCAAATTGGTCGTACTTTTGGCTTGAGTGGTTTAGCACTTGATGCCCAAGGAACGGGTGATGATACTCAAGTCAGTGTGACGGGTTATATTACGCCAGATTTGTTTATTCGTTATGGTGTAGGTGTATTTACACCCGTGAATAAGTTGACCTTACGTTATCAAATGAACAAGCGATTGTATTTAGAAGCGAGCCAATCCTTAGAACGAGCAATAGACGTATTCTATAATTGGAGATTCTAAGTTTTTAAAAAATATAGTTTTTTAATTACTTTTATTTGTTGTTAATAGATTTGAAAAGTTGTTTATCTATACGGCTGAGCAGCTTTTCATTTATCTAAGTATTAAGTATTAAGTATTAAGTATTAAGTATTAAGTATTAAGAATTATAAAAATATTTCATTATCTAATTTTTTAGATTCTAGAAAAATAAGAGTAGTAGCTAGAATCATTAAAATTCTGCGTATAAAAATTGTCACCTAAATAGATCTCTGCTGCGACACTGACCAACCCAGTTAATAAAAACATATGAGTAAAATTAAACAGCATATACGTTCGCTACTAATCCATATTTAATAACATTGAGGTAGTTGACGAGGGGTATAAAAGGTAAATTAAACATATACCCTAGTTGATGATTAAATATACTGTTTTTGTAAATTAAATACTAGCGTAGGATTTAAATATAAAAATTGGAATAAGGGGAGTTAAAAATTCAAAAGGAGACATTTGATAATAAAGTTCTTATTTATTATAGAAAAAATATTTTTATAAAGCTCAGATGTGAAAAAGCGAGAGTGGACTCTCGCTTTTTACTCTTAAACTATCTTACTAAAGTAAGAATAATTTTAGAATTATAGTGCTACGATGTTTACAGCATTCGGGCCTTTTTGACCTTGAGTGATGCTGAATTCAACTTGTTGGCCTTCAGCCAAAGTTTTGAAACCAGAGTTAGCGATTTCGCTGAAATGAGCAAAAACGTCAGGACCGTTTTCTTGTTGAATAAAACCGAAACCTTTAGTTTCGTTGAACCACTTAACAGTACCTTTAACAGTATTAGACATAATACAATCCTATAAAACTTTAATATTTTTGGTTTATTTAAAAACCCGGTGTTAACTTGAAAATAAGAATGGAACTTTAAATCTGAAAAACGAAGGATTATGACTAAAACTGCGAAATACAAAAAGATTTACCAGAACAAAACTATTTTTCTAGTTAAGATAAAGAATACAGGTGTATTTAAGAATATGCAAGTAAATCTTTATCTATTGATGGTTTTTATGGCTGGTATGTGTAAGCAAATAATTATATTTAGTAAATCAATAATTTATCTTTTGATTCTGCTTGGTTTTTTTTGAGTTGAAAGAATGCTTAGATTCTATTCCATAGTTTTAAACTGCTTTTTATTTAAAAATATGACGTGACTTATTTTTGATTGGTTATTTGATGCATTCAAAAATACTGAGTGACTGACTTTAACCAGCTTTGATTATATTTTTATTATTCACCCAGTGATTTTGTATTCAGAATTTAGTTAGGATTATGAATGCTCAAAAACGTTATTTTTTAATTGAAATTGAATAAAGTTTGCTTTGTTATGATTTAGGGCGTATAAAGCTAACTCGTTGATGCGGGATGGAGCAGTCTGGTAGCTCGTCGGGCTCATAACCCGAAGGTCGTTGGTTCAAATCCAGCTCCCGCTACCAACGAAAGAATACACAGTTTATAGCCTAATCTACACAGATTAGGCTTTTTTTATGCTTTTCGTTTAAGTTTAAAGCTTGGTTTTTCCTTGTATAAAGGATGAGTTATTTCATATTTTCCTTAACTTTGATTATGATGGTGGGAATAGGAGAAGGTTCATGAATAAGTTATTCACTTTAGTAGTATTGGTTGCTTTAGTAGGTTGTGCTGAAAAAAAACCGCTAACCGCCGAAGAGCAGTGGATGGGTTATTGTAAAAGTGTGGGAAATGCTGCAAACACGATTATGTATGACCGTCAGAATGCTATTGATAAAGCAGCGGCGTTAGAACATGCCAATAAAATTGAAGATGAAACGACAAAAACGTTCATCTTGGATATTGTTGAACAAGTCTATGCATTTCCATTAGCTGAGATTACTGCAGATCCCGAAGCAAGTCGTAATCAGTTCAAGCAAAAAATTACAGAAAAATGTATCGCGACTCCGCACGATAAAATGCCAGACTACAAACCGTTCTAAAGAACGGTTTTTTTATATTTATCGTTATCTTAAGGCTTTAAAATAGCCTAAGTATAGCCGGTATAAATTGTGACATTTGAGTAAATCATAAATATAGAAAAGCTTATACAAATAGTGAATAATAAAAATAACTACAAAAAAACTAAGGAGCGCTATATGGATGTCGTGGGTTATTTACATAATGCAGACTTGCTCTTAGAAGATGAACAGGGTGTTATCGTGATGGGTGGCAGTCACTACGTACTCAGTTTGGGCGATAAAGTCTATCTTCGACACATAATTGATCAAGAAACGAAGCTTTATCAGGTTCATATTTCATTTGCCAGCGCAGAGCATGCTATGCTGCATGAAGATGAAATTCAGGTTAAATTTGAAGGTTGTCGCGAAGATTTACGTAAATACATGAATGCAACGACAGTCCACTAAGGTTGAATATTTTTCTTTTTAAGAAGAGGGCAACATTAGGTTGCCTTTTTTATGTATGAGTTTCAGTCAAAAGTTAATTATCATCCTGATTAAAGCTGTACATTGGGGTGGGCTTGATCATTGAGTGATCAATATGGGCATCATTTAGATACTAAATAATGGACATCATAAAGAAACACTCTAGTTGCATTAACTTTTAACTGGAATTTTAGTAAAATTTGGCAGTCCATATTATTTGTGAAGCTTTATAGAAGCTGGAATTCACAGGTAATTTTTTAAAAAAGAGGAATAACACCGTGCTAGAAGCTTACCGCCAACACGTTGAAGAACGTGCCGCACTCGGAGTCCCACCGAAGCCACTTGATGATGCTCAAACAGCTGACTTGGTAGAACTGTTAAAAAATCCACCAGCTGGTGAAGAAGCATTTTTAGTTGATTTGCTAGAAAACCGTGTTCCTGCAGGTGTTGACCAAGCTGCTTATGTTAAAGCTGCTTTCTTGGCTGCTTTAGCAAAAGGTGAAGCGACTTCTCCACTTATTTCTAAAGAACGTGCGGTTTACTTACTAGGTACTATGCTTGGTGGTTATAACGTTGCACCTTTAGTTGCATTACTTGACGATGCTGAGCTTGCTGAATTAGCTGCTGAAGCATTGAAAAAAACGCTTCTTGTATTTGATGCGTTCCATGACGTTGCTGATAAAGCAAAAGCGGGTAACGCAAACGCTCAAGCTGTTATGCAGTCTTGGGCTGATGCTGAATGGTTTACGACTCGTCCAGACGTTCCATCTGAAATTAAATTGACAGTTTTCAAAGTAACTGGCGAAACAAATACAGATGACTTGTCTCCAGCTCAAGATGCTTGGAGCCGTCCAGACATCCCATTACATGCAAATGCGATGTTGAAAAACGAACGTGACGGGATCAACCCAGAAATTCCTGGTGAAGTGGGTCCACTTAACCAAATCAAAGAACTTATCGCGAAAGGCAACCAAGTTGCTTACGTAGGTGACGTTGTTGGTACGGGGTCATCTCGTAAATCTGCAACTAACTCTGTACTTTGGTTCTTTGGTGATGATATCCCGCACATCCCGAACAAAAAAGACGGTGGTTACTGCCTAGGTTCTAAAATCGCTCCAATTTTCTTCAACACGATGGAAGACGCTGGTGCGTTGCCGATCGAGATCGACGTTGCCAACATGAACATGGGCGATGAAATCGTTCTTAAAATTGATCATGCTGCTGCGAAAGTTACTGCGTCTAAAGACGGTGCGGTAATTGCTGAAGCTGAACTTAAAACACCTGTACTTCTAGACGAAGCTCGTGCTGGTGGTCGTATTAACCTGATCGTTGGTCGTGGTTTGACGACTAAGGCTCGTGAAGCTTTAGGTCTCCCAGTATCTACCTTGTTCCGTGTTCCGGTTCAACCTGCTGCAACTGGCAAAGGTTTCACTCAAGCACAGAAAATGGTTGGTCGCGCTTGTGGTCTTCCTGAAGGTCAAGGTGTACTTCCAGGTACTTACTGTGAACCTAAGATGACCACTGTTGGTTCGCAAGATACAACTGGTCCAATGACTCGTGACGAATTGAAAGACTTGGCTTGCCTAGGTTTCTCTGCTGACCTTGTTATGCAATCTTTCTGTCATACAGCTGCGTATCCAAAACCAGTTGACGTTCAAATGCAACACTCGCTTCCTGATTTCATCATGAACCGTGGTGGTGTGTCTTTACGCCCAGGTGATGGTATTATTCACTCTTGGCTAAACCGTATGCTTCTTCCAGATACTGTTGGTACTGGTGGTGACTCGCATACTCGTTTCCCAATTGGTATCTCATTCCCGGCGGGTTCTGGTCTGGTAGCGTTTGCTGCTGCGACTGGTGTTATGCCATTAGACATGCCTGAATCTGTTCTTGTGAAGTTCAAAGGTAAAATGCAGCCTGGTATCACGCTACGTGACCTAGTACATGCAATTCCTTACTACGCAATCCAAGCGGGTGACTTAACTGTAGAGAAGAAAGGTAAGAAAAATATCTTCTCTGGTCGTATTCTAGAGATCGACTTAACAGAAATGGAAACTGACTTAACTGTTGAGCAAGCGTTCGAACTTTCTGATGCTTCTGCTGAACGTTCAGCTGCTGGTTGT
Source organism: Acinetobacter sp. ANC 3781 (assembly GCF_004331285.1). Lineage (GTDB taxonomy): Bacteria > Pseudomonadota > Gammaproteobacteria > Pseudomonadales > Moraxellaceae > Acinetobacter. The sequence goes on along the minus strand of NZ_SJOH01000009.1, from coordinate 8,346 downwards.
TCTATCACGCTTTCTGAAGAGAAAGTTGCTGAATACCTTCGTTCAAACATCACTATGTTGAAGTGGATGATTTCTGAAGGTTATGGCGATGCGCGTACTATGGCTCGTCGTGTTGAGAATATGGAAAAATGGTTGGCGAATCCATCACTTCTTAAAGCTGATGCTGATGCTGAATACACTAAAGTATATGAAATCGATCTTGCTGACATTAAAGAACCTGTTCTTTGCTGTCCGAACGATCCAGATGATGCGAAACTTCTTTCTGACGTTCAAGGCGTGAAAATTGACGAAGTATTCGTTGGTTCATGTATGACGAACATCGGGCACTTCCGCGCAACTGGTAAGTTACTTGAGAAAGTTCCTGGTGGCGTACTTTCAACTCGTTTGTGGATTGCTCCACCTACGCGTATGGACGAACATCAGTTGATGGAAGAAGGTTTCTATAACATTTATGGTAAAGCTGGCGCGCGTACTGAAATGCCAGGTTGTTCATTATGTATGGGTAACCAGGCGCGTGTAGCTCCGAACACGACTTGTGTATCGACTTCTACTCGTAACTTCCCGAACCGTCTAGGTCAAGGCGCGAACGTTTACTTAGCTTCTGCTGAACTTGCTTCTGTTGCTGCTGTACTTGGTAAATTACCAACTCCAGAAGAATACCAACAGTATGCAGCTCAAATTGACAGCATGTCAGCTGACATCTATCAATACTTAAGCTTCGACAAGATGGGCGAGTACACAGACGCTGCTGCGAATGTAGATACCAAGAAAATTGCTGCTGCTCAATTGACTTAATTCATTGTTAATTAAGTAATAATTATTATAAGATAGGGGTTGATTAATCAGCCCTTATTTTTTTGAGAATTAGAATGAAAAATTTTGATATTTTAAAGCAGGAGTATTTAAATATTTTATCTGAACTAGATGAATCTTTTTTTAACACAGCTCATAAAAATAATAAGAAAGATGAGGGTTTGTCTGGCTTGTTTTTGGCAAGTGAACCTGATAATTATTGGATAGCAAAAAATAAAATTATGATTATTGGTGCAGAAACAAGAGGATGGAATATAAAGTTAACTCAACAATATAGTTTAGAGCATTATCTGCTAAGCTCAATTGAAAAAAATAAATATTTTTTTCAGAAAATGATGCATGAACCCAGAACTCGGAAAATTACTTTCCATGATTTTACAAGAGCAGTTGCTGATAAGTGTGGTTGCAATGGCTTGATCTACAGTAATTTATTTTGTTTTGCTTGGAATGAAAAAAGCCCAATAAAAACAAAATACTTTGATCAAATTAAAGCTATTTCATTCAAATTATTAAATGCTCAACTTAATTATTTTGAACCAGAAATCATTGTTTTTGCAAACGGTAGTCAAAATACAATTTATCGTAGAGAAATGTTTGATCCAAAGCTTTATTCACAAGGACAAAATTGGATTAGTGAAAATATAAATAAAAATCAACTATATAGATTTATTTATGATGAGAAATATGTATGTTACAAAATTCAACATCCTTCTACTATCAGAGGAAAAAATCTTGCTATTTCTGCAAGAAAAAAATTAATTGAATTGCTTCCATGCATATAAATAAAAATTGATATTTTTTTGTACTTCACAAGCAAATAATCCGAATACTCAAAATTCTAATTAATCAGGCTAAAAATCACTTGTCTGATTGATAGCTCATATACACTTGTTGAATATTAGGGAATCCTTAAATAAGAATCATCAGAACTTTGCCCCTAAATACTAATATATTCCGCGTGAATGGGGCATCTAGAATGCTAAAAAGCAAAAAAAACTATGTCTGTATGGAAGCGATACTATTAAAAAACGTATTGCTAAACAACTGGCAGAATTATTAATTTAGGTTTTGAAGCCATTATTTGGCAAAAGATCTATAAATCAAGCTTAATATTCATGATGGTTTAACCCTCTAAAAATTTTTATTCATATACTTTAAAGTGCATAAAGTAAAGGTCACACGGTTATGACAAATATTTATTATGTGCTTTAATAAGTTTAAAGATCATCATTTTCCATGCTTTACAGTTTCAGTAATTCATCGTTTAATCCACGCATTGTTAAATGATTTAAAAAGTTGATGTGGAAAAAATGGCTAAACAATCCCGATTCCTCTGTATTGGCGGATTCCTCAACGGAACCCAAGTCAAAGACCAAGGCGACAGCTTTGTCTGTGTCGAAAAGTCTAAAAATGTGACTTATCACAAACGTGAAATTTTCCATCCAGATTCTTGGGGTCATGACTATTATGTGTGTGAAACCACGACAGATCAACGAGCCAGAAACTGGGTGTATGACATCCAAACCAACTAATCTTTCATTGAGTAAATAATTTTAAACGAATGCTCAGATCTTAAAAAATGATTTGAGCCCTGTAAACTAAGTGATGTTAATGTTATACCCATACATAAAATTCATCATGTGTTTCTTACATTTTTCTAGCTAAACTTTTATCCATATTCCTTTAAAGCTGGATAAAAATGAAGCGAAGATGGGTAGAAATCTATGAATTTAAATAACTCCTTTAATATATTGGTAATTGCAGTTATTTTCTTATATATCGGGCGTCATTTAATCAGTAAAATTAACTTCTTTAAAACTATAATCTACCTAAACCTCTGTAATCGCGGTTTAGTTTTAGTCTTAATAACCTTTGTTTTATATATATTCTAATATTAATGCGACTTTTAGGTATGAATTAAATCTATTTTCAGATTCATGTTTTTTACATTAGCCGGCTTAGGCACAGATCTCTCCAAACTAAAAGAAAAAGGTAAAGCACTTTAATTCAATTTGGTTTAATATTAATTTGTTTTCTTCATGGATTTTGCTATGAGCAAATTTTAATCACTCGCATGTATTATTCATTCTGGTTTTGCTACAGCGCGATCTGGTTGAGATAAGAGCTATAACCTCTATAAGCAATTTTGTACTTCCTACTAAATGCCTTCAACGATCAAATTATGAATCCCACTAATCAACTTACTTGAGCTGCCAAATTAAAATGGGTTAGTTTTTTTGGTGCCAAAACTCACCAAGATCGGAACTGAATGTTTGTATAGTAGGGTAGCTAGATCATAGTCATTCGTCGCACTTCCACCATGAATAATCAATGAGATCAGGTGGTAGATTAAATTCTTTAGCCCATTGCCTTCATTTGCTAAATCTTCAGCAATACTCACTGCACTGTATTTCCCTAAAACGTGGCTGTGTGATACATGAAATAACAGATACTGGCTTTATCTAAAGTATTTGCATTTTTTTTAAAGTCATCTAAACCTAATTGTTTTCGGGCGCAATCACCAATACATTTTGAATATCCAATAGGGTGGGGAGTATCTTATTTTTATTGATTCTACCTTCTTTGGTCAAACATTCTAATTTGCTGAGAGCGCTGTGCAACTTCACTTAGGTGGTAACTCAAATCGATATCCTCTACCATTAATTGAAAAACCATATTGAGGGTAAAAGCTGGACTTTTTTGACATTGATTGTTCATATAAATAAAGGATAATAGATCATTTATTTATATGAACTCTTTTTTATGCCCATAAATGATATTAATAAGTTAAATACTATTTTTAGTGAAATAACAGCAAACAATAAAAAACCTGAAAAAATATTAATAGGATATAAGGTTTATGCTGAATTGATGAAGGATCGCAGATTCTTTGAAAAGGTAGTAGGCTCGGCAATGGATCCAAATAAGCGTACATATAACAATATTAAAATTAAAGTTACTCAAGATGACTGTCAGCTTGAAGTAAAGTGTTCAGTTTAACAAGTTTAGATAGTAACAAAAGCCTGGTCAAATAATCAGGCTATTGTTGGAACCTATTGCAAATGACTTTCAAAATAAGCCTAGTAAAATAGTATGCATTCTCTAGTAATAGCAATTCCTAGTTTCAGCCTGTGCCTTCCCCAAGACTCAGGCCTTTTTTTGCTTAAAATTAAGGAGAAACATATGCTTCAATTACTAATGTGTTTATTTGGTTTTGATGGTGCAACAGAAATTGATTACACGGTTGATGATAAAGAGATTAAAGTGTACCAAGATTAGTCGAAAAAAGTTAAGTAATAAACATTTAAGAAAATATAAGATTAATTTGAATACTCATAATATTTTTTATTTTCATAATGTTGAAACAATTTAATTCTATATTTAATGAAAATAAAGACGTAACTACAAAAAATCTAAAGTTTCAGCGTAAATTAAGCCTATTTAATTTGGGAGAGTTAGATAGGTTTTTTTATTAAAATATATTTATATTATCCTCCTTGTCGAACGTATTACGACACGTAAACCCCGTCATTAATTTGTCGGGGTTTTTCTTTTCTTGTAGTGATCTGCCTTCATGGTGAAACTGAAATTGATTACACGATTGATGGTAAAGAAATCAAAGTGTGTCGAGCTTTTTGAAAGAATTTAAATAAGTCTTATAAAATTATATTTATACAAAACAAAAAATATTTAGGATTAATCAAGAAAAGGATTTTTGTTAATTTTTTTCATTTCTAATAAAAATAAGAACGCTGCCATGATAAATAATACTGCAACTGTGAAAAAAAACATGTCTTTTAAATATATTGCTACCGCAATGTTTAAAGTACTTATAGCTAAGAAAAAAATAAAAATCACATAATAAATCTTATATCTCATAGTTTTTGTCACAATTAAGTATTAATAGTGTTAACAATATATCAAGTTTATTTAATTTTAATTAAGCAAAAACTTACATTTTTAGATTAATTAAATAATCGCCAAATATACCATAGCCCATAACTCCCCATTCAGATCACTAATTTGGCAGGGGCTTTCTTTTCCTTATTAGGAGTTCTGTGAGAAACACAGTACAAGCTAAAAAATGAATTTAAATTCTTATTGTGATTTATTTAACAAGATGTACATCTGGCTATGATTTACTATTTTTATCATTGAAGAATAGAGGTGTGTATGTATTACAAACATAGACTTGAAGAAATTGCCGCCTTAAATAATGAAGGTGATGAAGTGGTTGTAACAAGGATTTATGAGCCCAAATCTGGAAGGAATTTCAATTCAACTATTAGTGGAGATATATATCGACCCTCTAATCAAATTATTGTTGATGGGCAAGTTATAAGACTATCTTTAGATAATTGTTTTATTCACCCCAAGAATAAAAAAATATATTCAATTTGATTAAAATTATTGTTAAAACCACCTTCGGGTGGTTTTTTTAATAGGTTTAATTTAGGAATATTCACCATTATAAAGCCTTGGCTGGTCAGAAGCTTGTCAAAAACAAATCAAGGATCAAGCCATTAGCTCAAGCAAAAAAAAATCTTAGAAGTTGAACAAGATTTTGAACAGGTACTTGAGTATATTTACAATCAAATATGAAAAGAAATTTTAATCCACTAAATGTTGGTACTTTGATTTTCATCTAAATATTTTTTTAAAGTGATCAGTATTGTTCAAGATCCTGTTTACGCTACATATTCTATACAACTAAGGGAATATTAAATCATTGGAATAGGTAAAGAAGCAAGCTATAAAGTTCATTCGATTTAATGAGATAGTTATGATTAAAATGGATTGCTTTGCAATTGAGGTAGAGATACCTGCTAATAAGTGCCCTAAAGTAAGAGGCCGAAAAAGATTAATAAAAGAAGGAAAAGCCAAACTTCTGTTATCAAATAATACTTCAATGAGAAGAGCCCTGGAGGGTTTTACAAGATATGGATTATCGAGTGGCAGGAATGCAATAGTTTTGACATGTTCTGAGTTTAAGAACCGAGAAAATCAAATTGCAAGCTTTCTAAATAAAAGATTTGAGGATGATTGGAAGCTTAAACTGATACCTATCAAGATTAATTAATCTATTTACTCACCGTTGTGGGTTTTTTATAGCTATCTCTTACCCCCGAAAGGTAGTTTTTTATGGAGCATGAGAATTGATAGATCTAAATAAAGAGAGATTTAAGAGATTTTCAAATTGAAGACTTATTGCAGCGCGGCACGATTGATGAAGTAAAGCCATCACAGAAAACTACAGTAAAAATTAAAAGTAGAAAAAGAGGTACAAGCAGGATGTTTAATAAACACGATTTAATTTCACTTCAAGGTAGCTACTTTAGAAAAAATTTTTAATAATCAAGTTTTTGCACTGATTAGTAACATCTCAGCGTTTTAATTACAAATCCCTATAAGTAAACTGAGTCGGATACTAAAGATGCGGTAATGTATATGAAGATTGGTCGAGTAATCAACGGCATATTGGAGCAAGTAACTAAAGAAAATCTTACAATAGTGCTAAGTAGTAAAACACTGAAAATTACAGAATCGACCATTGGTGCAGTTAAAGTAAGTGAAAATGATTAATTTTGACCTTCGTAATTTATCTGATATTTAATTTAAAGGACCAAGAGATGTAGCAATTACCGCAGAAATGCATTTTGGATTCGGTATTTGGTGTGGTTGTTTTTAACGAAGTCACTACTGATGTCAAATGGGGAGTCAAATCTGGAACTATTACTCGTACAATTATTGCTACAAATCCAGGAGAAGATTATAGCTTCTTTGTATTTGATATAGTGGTTATCATTAGGGGATGTTGGCGGAGAGGGTATGAAGGAGAGAGAACTTAAGCATATGAAACCTAATACTATCTTCAGTATAGGGGTTTTTTTAAATCACGAGAATATATTTCCTTTTTTATAAATCTAATTTTAAATATATATCAGCATTTTTACTACCACATCCAATACTAACTTATTCTAAAAATTTTATAATATTTCCAATTATTTGCAGCGAAAAATAAATCCTTTTTATCTCTAGGAGATATTAAGTAGTAGGATTTAGTATTTCAAACAGTAGAGTTGATAGATAAAGCCACACGATTACGACCATTTTTTTTAGCTATATACATACATGGCAGTATCTGCTGCATCAACTAATGGCTCCCACTTTGAATCTATTTTAGGAATACTGGAATGTACCCCTACGCTAATCGTTACTTTTAATTCACTATTGTTAGATAAAATCAATGATGTTTCATTTACTGCTTTTCGTATACGGTTTGCGACAATTTCAGCACTTGCCAACGGGGTATTAGGTAAAATAAATACAAACTCTTCTCCCCCATAGCGCGCAGCTATATCAGTGGAGCGACAATTTAATTTTAATATTTTAGCTATATGTTGAATAACTTGATCACCTTGTAAATGACCATATGCATCATTAATTTTTTTAAAATGATCAATATCAATTACCATTACACTTAATATAGAACCTTGTTGTGCAGATTTTTGCACAATTTTTTCTAACTCTCGAACCAACGTAGCTCGGTTGGGTAGCTGAGTTAAATGATCAAGACGTGCTTTTCCTTGTTCCAATGCAACGTCCCGATCCCTAAGCATGACCAAAAATCCAGAAGACAAGGCCATCATTTTGAAAAAAAGCATTAAGCAAACAGTCCATATTGCAAGAATATCCCAAGTTGAGGCTTGTAGGGGTAGTTCTAGGTTATTGGTGGTTTGAGTAAAGATTAATGAAGACGTAGTTATTAGTTGAATAATCACCGCACAAATTATTAATACCCATCCGCTACCTTGTATTTTAGAACGCATATGCAATAAAAGAATAAGGATATAGAGATTCTGTAGAATAGTAATTCCACTTTGTAAGATGTTAAATTGCATGAGAGATGCGGGAAGATAAACAATAACTAAAAATATAGAAATTCCCAGCGGTAAAATTAGAATAGTTAGATCTCTTTTCCATTCTGTATTTTGGTTGAAACGGTACAAGCCTATTGTAAATGTTGCTATAGCCGCATTAATGAGAAGAGTTGATATAACGTGAAATTGAGCCAGTTCTAAAAGAATTTGCAATGTATAGGCCGTATAGGAAAGGCCATATAGAAGTATGCTTGCTATTGCCCAAGATAAGCCTTGCTGCCAGTATTTTTTACCTAAAGCCCACATTACCCAGGCTACTGTAAATGCAAACATTGCAGTCATACTAAAAGCGGTTAAAAAATCAGGTGTAAAAGATTTCACTTTATACCTCTTATAGTACTGTTTATTAAGTGTTCTATTATTCTTAAATATCAAGTATTTTATAAAACTTTAACATCTATTAATTGTTAAATTATTTTAACAAGTAAAATAGGATTGGAGAAAAAATTTGTCTGAATAAAGTTGTCTTCAGGCTTGGGTTTTGTAATTGTAACATATTATTTTAAAATAATTATTTAGTTAAATTTGAATTATTTTTGATAAATTTTTGACAGCTTGATGAAACACTTATCTGATGAATATTGGTATTATT
>NZ_SJOH01000008.1 GCF_004331285.1 Acinetobacter sp. ANC 3781 | reverse complement strand
CCGAACGTATCCATAACAGTTGTGCTGGCGACAATAGCAAGAGTGAACCACCTGATCCCTTCCCGAACTCAGAAGTGAAACCTCTTTGCGCTGATGGTAGTGTGGGGTTACCCATGTGAGAGTAAGTCATCGCCAGCTCATTATTCCAAAAGCCCCGCTTAAATAGCGGGGCTTTTTTTATGCTTAAAATAAATACTACAAGCATTGTTTTATTTCAGCTATAGACATTGAACATAGAAATATGCCCATTCGGCATACAGAGTTCTTATATTTGATTCAAATTTTGAGCTCACTTGTATTGAATATGATTCCAAACCATTTCTCTCTCATTATTTTCAGCAGCATTTTACTCTTTTTCATTGTTGGATTTTATGCAACCGATGATGCCGATATTTGCAAAATTCTTTGCTGTCTCTCCGACACATAACAGTTTCTCTTTATCCTTTTCTACTGTGACCCTTGCAATAGGATTATTGTTTAAAGGCTTAATTTCAGATCGATTTGGTTATAAACCAATGATGATTTGGGCACTGTTTTGGATGCAAGCCTATTGATTCACAGCTGCTTACTTCTTGTTATAGGTTGCCATGCCATTATATTTTAGGGGTTGCTCTTGGCAGTATGGATGGTCGTGTTATTGCTAGGATTTTAGTAGATTTTATTTTTTGGCAAACGGTAATTTTGATTATTGGCTTACTCGATTTAATTATTACTGTGACCTTTAGTTGTCACAGTATTTAACTATATGAGTTATCCCGTATTGCAAAGGCTCTTTGAACTAGAAAAAAATAAATTTATTTTATTTCAATTGCTTACATTGACAAATTTTATGGTTTATCTCTTGCAGCAGGTTGGTGCATGAAGTTTGGGCAAAATAAAGTATTTTCTGTAATGTTAATGACTAAGCTGCTCGGTTTATGGCTGATGCTGATCCTTTCGATTGGACTGACTTTATTTACCTTCTCCTTTTTTGCTGCATATTCCACCTCAAGTTGGATCTCCACGCAATCCTTACAAATATCGTGCAGCGGTTTCTTCGCTTTATCTGTTTAGTTACTCTATGGGATTTAGTGCTTTGGGGCATATTAGTGGGGCTGATGTGAAGAAACTAGGGCGGCAACGGTTTAATGTGGTTTATTGTTGTGTGCTGATGTCAGGTTTATTTTTCGGTCTGGCTTCATCGTCGACCATTTTTATAAACAGCAAATTATTAAAAATTTAAACTACTGTTTTTGTATATTTTTTAATCAGGAATGTGAGCGGAATTCATGGTAAAATGATCGGCTTTCATCTTTGATCTCATTTTAAGATCTTTCATCTGCCAGCCGAGAATTTGCTAGCCATGTCTACAGCTTATACCGCACAGACAGCGCCGACCGCGTTGTTTGATTACGACAAATATTGGGCGTCTTGTTTTGAACCCGCACCATTTTTGCCGATGTCACGCGAGGAAATGGATCTACTCGGCTGGGATGCCTGTGACTTTATTTTAGTTTGTGGCGATGCCTATATTGACCACCCATCTTTCTGTTCAGGCATTATTGGACGTACTCTTGAAGCACAAGGCTTTCGTGTGGGAATTATTGCTCAGCCCGATTGGACTGATCCTGAGGCATTTCGTGTATTAGGTAAACCGACCATTGCTTGGGGCGTGACCGCAGGCAATATGGATTCCATGATCAACCGTTATACGGCGGACCGTAAAATCCGTTCCGATGATGCTTATTCACCAGACAATCAGCCAAACAAACGCCCAGACCGTGCAGCAACTGTGTATTGTCAGCGTTGCCGTGAAGCATTTCCTGACGTACCCGTACTCTTGGGGGGGATTGAAGCATCCTTACGTCGTATTGCCCATTATGATTACTGGTCAGATAAAGTCCGTCGCTCGGTATTGATGGATTCAAAAGCCGATTTATTGATGTACGGTAATGGCGAACGCTCGATTACTGAAGTTATGCACCGTTTGGCCAAAGGTGAAAAAATTCACGAAATTACCGATGTTCGTGGTACAGCATTTATTGTCAACAAACATAATCGTGCCTCTAAAGCCAAGTTTGTCGAAATTGCATCTAATGATGTGGATAGCATTGGACGTGTCGATCCGATCATCAATCCGTATGTGATGACTGAAGATTTAGACGGCTGTGAAATAGAAAAAGATAAAGGTAATTCTTTAACTCAATATCAAAATTTCCAAAAAGAACTGGTTGCCAATCCAATTATCCGCGAAGGGGATAATCTGGATGCCGATACGCAAATTGTTCAGCTTCAAGCGGCACCATCAAAAGCCATTAAACATAAATTACCGCCACGTGAACTGGCTGTGATTCGTTTGCCTGCATTTGAAGAAGTCGCCAGTGATCCGGTTCTGTATGCACATGCCAACCGTATTTTGCATTTGGAAACCAATCCCGGTAATGCCCGTGCCATGGTACAAAAGCATGGTGAGCGTGATGTTTGGTTAAATGCGCCCCCAATTCCGTTAACCACCGAAGAAATGGATTATGTGTTTGACTTGCCGTATGCACGTTTGCCTCATCCAGTTTATGGTGAGGCACGTTTCCCCGCATTTGACATGATCAAGTTCTCTGTGAACATTATGCGTGGCTGTTTTGGCGGGTGTACTTTCTGTTCAATTACTGAACATGAGGGTCGTATTATCCAAAACCGTTCTGAAGAATCGATTCTGCGTGAAGTTGAAAAAATTCGTGATACAGCACCTGGCTTTACTGGAATTATCTCTGATTTAGGTGGGCCAACTGCGAACATGTATCGTTTGCAGTGTAAAGATCCTGAAATTGAGAAAAACTGTCGTAAACCATCGTGTGTATTCCCAGGTGTTTGTCAAAACTTGCATACCGATCATGCACCGTTGACGCAGTTATATCGTAAGGCACGTGAACTAAAAGGCATTAAAAAGATTCTGATTAGTTCAGGTTTGCGTTATGACCTGGCTGTATTGAACCCTGAGTATGTGAAAGAACTGGTTCAGCATCATGTCGGTGGTTATTTGAAAATTGCACCGGAACATACTGAAAAAGGTCCATTGTCGAAGATGATGAAACCGGGTATAGGTACTTATGATCGCTTCAAGCAAATGTTTGACCGTTTCAGCAAGGAAGCAGGTAAAGAACAGTACCTGATTCCTTATTTCATCGCAGCGCATCCGGGTACTACCGATTATGACATGATGAACTTAGCGATTTGGTTGAAGAAAAACGGTTTCCGTGCCGATCAGGTACAGAATTTCTATCCTTCACCAATGGCAACAGCAACTACCATGTACCACACGGGTAAAAATCCGTTGGCGAAAGTGGCGCGTTATACTGAAAATGTGGACATTGTGAAAGGGGATAAGCGTCGTCGTTTGCATAAAGCATTCTTGCGTTACCATGATTCGAATAACTGGCCCTTGCTGCGTGAAGCATTAAAAGAAATGGGTCGCTCTGACCTGATTGGTAACTCGAAACAGCATTTGATTCCGACCTATCAGCCTGTAGGCACTGAAGGTCAGTATCAATCGGCACGTAAGAAAAATTCGACTGTTGCCGGTGATTCGCAAAAACGTAGCGGTGATAATGCTGCTCGTAATCATTCAGCAGCGAATCCATCACGTCCGTCAAACACCAAAAAACGTCCTGAAAAAGGTCAGATTTTGACTCAGCATACCGGTTTGCCTCCACGAGAAACAGGTGATGCTAAAAAACCGTTTGGTGGGCCTAAAGTAAAAGGTAAGTCTAAGCCGAAATCGAAAGCTTGATTTAAAAAATAAAAAAGAACGCTTAAGCGTTCTTTTTTATAATCCATTAAAAAATAACAGTAATTAAGTTGCTCATCGGAATTGTAGGACAATAGCTAAAAGTATAGTTGCATCTGTGCTAAACCTTGATATACCCTATTTCAGTGTCTAATGAAGGATTCAGTTAGACATCTATGATACAAATAAAAGAACTGCAATTTTTTGTCAGTTTTTATAATGATTTTGTCATCATTAAATGAAGTTTGTTTGCTTAAAATATTTATAAAAATACTAGCTGTATACTAACTTTCATAACAATCGGTGTGACACCGGAAAGATTATAAAAAATTTAAAGGACTAAGAGGATGATGGTTTATATTTTGATTGGGAGTTTACTCCTATTGTGTGTGCTGATAATGGCTTGGAAAAGTCTGGAAAGCGGCACCAAACAGCAAGATAGTGCTTTAAAGCAAAGGGCTATTTTTAATATTAATGAACAACTCACCTATACCCGACTCAAGGGGATATTGCCACAGAGTACGGTGTTGGCCCATGTTTCATTTGATGCGTTATTGACCACCAAATACTCTCGTACCCGTCATAAATATCGTAATATGGTGGCAGATTTTGTTGTGCTTGATGAACATCATCAAGTGACTGCCATTATTGCACTAGATGATCCCATGATATTAAAACGTCAGCAGAATTCCCAATATCAGGATGCGTTATTGGCTATGGCGGGATATCGTGTGATTCGTTATGAAGATGTACCTGAATATTATCAGTTGAGACAAGATTTCCTGCTTGAAAAATCCACTCATAATTTATTAGATATACAGGCTGAAATTACCCCAAAAAAGTATAGTTTTTATCCTGAGTTGGAACGGAAAAAAATTCGCATCTTGGGTTAATAACAACAAGCATGAATGCCTATACTTTCATGCTTGTTTATTTTTTGCTTTAATTCGCCGCACGAACAGCAGTGACAGTCAGCTCAACCAGAACACGTGGATCATACAACTTCGCTTCAACGCAGGTGCGGGGGAGAGCTTCAATATCGGCAACCCACATATCCCAGATCTCATTAAAAGCAGCATAATCTTTTTCAATATCTTTCAAATAAATGGTGACTGACAGAATCTGGCTTTTGTCCGTACCGGCATCTTCAAGAAATTGATCAATAATATCCAGAGTCTGTTGAGTTTGTCCCTTAATATCTAAATTAAAGTCCGAAGCTAGTTGACCTGCAAGATGCACCAGATTGCCTGAAATCGCAATTTCAGAGAAGCGTTTAGAAACATGTAAACGTTGAACAGTCATGAGATTAATCCTAGATTTTTGGTGTAAAAGGACGATAAACAACATACTTGTATTGCAATCAATACGGGGATAAATGGTTTTTAAAAATGAGTAGAGTAAAAATGCCAGACAGTAAAAATTTTACCCCATCAATAACAGTACCAATGAAATTATTTAGAGTGGCTTAACCGAGTTATTATACTTGAAGATTTACTGGAATATTCGCATAAGACATGCAGGAGAGGATTCCATGGTTTACAAGAGTTGCCCTGTAATATTCGGATTTGATCGTCACGCCAATCACAGGACAGCATGCTAAAAGTAAAGGTGATTTCTAGCATCTCAGCGGCTACATGGATAAATGCATCGCGCCAATAGAGTACCGCAAAAATACAATTCGTGTGTAATCAATTGACCTAATTTTATTCTTTTGATTAAAAAGCACTCAAATACTTACCAGAGTGAAAGCTGAGGCTGATCCAGTTGGTCGGAAAGCTGGTAAACCCCCACGCCAATTAAGCGGAATTGAAAATGTTCAGGAATCTGCATTTCGTTGAGCAATTGCTGAAGTACATCTTCAAGTTGCTCTTGATTTTCCAAGGGTTGTTTAAAGCTTTTGCTGTGTTGTAGAACCTGAAAATTTTTAAGTTTGAGTTTGGCAGAAACACCACGTGCACAGAGTTGTTTTTTCTCTAAATTCATCCAAACTTGCTTCATCAGTTCGAACCAATAATTCTGGCATTGGGTTAAAGTCAGATCATTATCAAAGGTAGTTTCTTTAGAGATTTGCTGGCGTTCCCGTTCAGCTTGCACCGGTCGCTCATCAATCCCTTGGGCATACAGGAAAAGTTGTCTACCGTATTTTCCAAAATGCTGAATTAGCACCCCTTCTTCAATGTGCTGTAAATCGCCCAAGGTTTCCAATTGCAGATTTTTGAGTTTTTCTTGGGTGACTTTACCGACACCGGGAATTTTTTTCAGCGGCAAATGTTGAATAAAGGTTTGCACCTGTGAGGGTTTAATCACACAGATGCCATTCGGTTTATGCCAGTCCGAAGCAATTTTAGCTAAAAACTTATTTGGAGCGACACCAGCCGATGCTGTTAAACCAGTGACTTGAAAAATATCTTCTCTTATCCGCATGGCAACTTCTGTGGCACTAGGAATGTTCTGTAAATTATCGGTAACATCCAAATAGGCTTCATCTAAAGACAGCGGTTCAATAAGCGATGTATAACGCTGAAAAATCTGATGAATCTGATTTGAAATCGCACGATATTTTTCAAAATTCGGCTCAATGACGATCACTTGAGGACAGTGTTTTTTGGCTTGTGACATCGGCATGGCAGAGCGGAGGCCAAACTCACGTGCAGGATAGGAGGCAGCATAAACCACAGCGCGTGGATGGTGTGAGGAAACCACCACAGGTAAGTGCTTTAGATCGGGTCGTTCTTTGAGTTCCACGGATGCATAAAAGGCATCCATGTCGATGTGAATGATTTTTCTCATGCAGCCTTAAACTCTGCCTCTAATGCCCATGCTCTCAGTATCTCATCTTCTTTGAGGAGATTATAGCGTGTGATCAAGCGGATACGACACAGGCTGACTGAGTAAAATGATTTGTGTTTTTTGCTGTTCAGCCGCCTGAATTAGAATCTTTAAGCTTTGCTCGGTGTTATCGGCCAGATAAGGCAAAAACTCCAGAGGCTGATTCCCGGCTTGGAAAAAGTTGTCCCAATGAATTGGTATCACCACTTTAGGTTTTAAGGTTCTGAGGGTTTGATCGAGATAGTTTTGCTGAAATTCTTTCGATTGGCGTGATAACTGGGCAATGCCTAGAAATAAAGTATCGACCTTTAAATTTTTCAGTTGATCGGGAACAGCCCCGGTACTGGCTTTGACTAAAATTTTATGACCTTGATGTTCAATTAAATAATCAAAGCTATGTCCTTCCTTAAATTGAGAAAAACGCGCAGGAAGTTGCAGCGGTTGAGAAATCTCCTCACCTAAGTCATTGTTCACGGCAGTGGGCGAGGTATGTTGTGAAGCAATTGCAGTAGCTTTGAATTCACCAAAGCTTAGGGCATGCAAGGGTTGAACCTGAATGAGTTGCTGTTCTGTAACATGTCCGCCACGGGCAATATTAAGACTGCTGTTTGAACCAATAATTTTAGTATGCGGAAGCTGTCTTGCAAGTTCGCCAATATCCAGCGCATGATCATAATGTGAATGAGTGACGAAAATGGCTTGAGTCCGCTGTAAATGCTGTTGCTGAATCATCTGCCGGATGAGTTCAGGCTGACTTTGAATTTTCTGAAACAGGACTTGAGACAGGGAAGGACGGCTAAAGAATCCATCAATCAAAATCTGAGTTTTGCCATCATCAAAAAGCAGCGTCGAAACACCAAAGAATTTAACCTTAAGCGTTGAAGATGCAGAAGACTTTTCAGGTGGCTGATATTGTTATTTTTGAAAATTAGACATTTGACCGGAAGGTTGCAATAAAAAAACGATGCCAGCCACCAAACACAGAATGACCAGTCCCAATGAAACCCACAGTCTTTTTTTAATCGATATAATTTTCCTGGTTGGTAGTGGGTTATTATTTTTATTCTGATGAATGATGTGGAATTATTTTGTTATTTTTTTCGGTAAGTTTTCAACATTTTTTAATGGGTTGATGCCATTGCGTTGTAAAAAGTTGATCCAGTCTGACTCATTACCATTAAACACATTTAAGTCGACAACTCTGGGAATGCCCTTAATGGTGCCCTGATTGGTATGCTGCCAGAACAGCCATTTGGGGTTGCCTTTTAAATCCGGTTTGCCCTGATATTCACGTACCCACAACGGCGTTTTAGAAAATTCCCCCGCCAAAATAATATTGTAAAACGACTTGGAAATATAGAAAATAGGTTGCTTGCCATAATGCTGATACAAGCGATCATGCATGACCTGAATTTCTTTCAGTAATTGTTCTTTGGTGTAGGTGTTGATGCAGTTACTGTCATATTCCAGATCAATCACCGGTGGTAAGGCATCAATTTTATTGGGCACGGTTTCAATAAAATTTTGCGCCTGAACTTCCCCATCCCGGCATAAACGATAAAAATGATAGGCACCGACCCTCAAACCATGTTCACGTGCTTGCAGCCAATAGTCCTGAAATTTCCGATCTTTAAAATCTCCCCCTTCAGTGGCTTTTAGATAGACAAATTGATAGCTTTTCGGGGAAATCTGTTTCCATTGAATATCGCCTTGATGATGTGACACATCAAAACCTTTGACCGGATATTCTTGTGCCGAAGCAGGATTATGATGCAACACAAAAATATACAGTACGATTGCGAGACAAATCAGCACTAAACCTGCGCAAGAAGCGTAAAGTTTTTTATGGCTGTTTGGAGCTACTGGTTTTTTAGGCATACATAATTTAGGGATGACTGATCGAGCACATGATAACGCGATCTAAAGCTTCAGATCACGTTGTTTCTTCAATTCATTTAAACAGGCGTGTTACGCGGAATTCGTGAGAAAATACAGGCAGTAATGATATTAATACAGCCCAGTAAAATTAAGGTGCTATGGAATGCGGTAGTGATATGGTCGGTGCCATAATAGGCTGTGAAAACATTAACCAAGGTTCCTGCCAAAGCCACGCCAATACTCATCGATACCATCATGATCATCGACAAGAAGCTATTGCCACTACTGGCATCCTGTTGCGGTAAATCTTTCAAAGTCAGGGTATTCATGGATACAAATTGCAGAGAATTTAGCATGCCAAAGATAAAAAAGTGCAAAGTGCGCAACCAGAGAGGTGTGTCCGCCGTAGTGAGGGCAAAGCTGGCAATACACGCGCCGACCAATACGGTATTGACCAGCAACACTTTACGGTAGCCGAAGCGCTGAATGATTTGACGGATAATTGGCTTGGAGGCCAGAGAACCCAGCACGGTCGGAATCATTAACAGACCCGTTATAAATGGCTCAAAACCAAATGCGACTTGCAACATCAAGGGGATTAAAAAAGGCATGGCATTGCCACCTAAGCGGGCAAAGAAATTACCCACAATCCCAATGGCATAAATTTGATTACTAAACAATTTACTGCGGAATAGTGCATTTTGATGACTATGGGCATGATAAGCGTAAATGGCCGCTGCCATTAAACCCGCAGTGATTAATCCACCACTCCACCATAAAGACAGGTGTGGACTGGCAAAGTTTTCAATCCCCATTGAAACACCGACCATGGCGATCACCAACAATATAAACCCGGAAAAATCGAATGATTTAACAGTCGGTTCTGTTACATTTGGCATGGCTTTAACTGTGATCAAACAACCTAAAAGACCCATTGGGATATTAATTAAAAAGATCCAGTGCCAGGTCGCCACTTCTACCATCCATCCACCCAGTGTTGGGCCGATGAGTGGACCCATTAGTCCGGCAAGGCTCATTAAGCTCATGGCCGATAAAAATTGGGTGCGCGGAATGACCTTGAGCATGGCCAAACGACCGACAGGTAGCAATAATGCCCCGCCAATCCCTTGAATAACCCGATATGCCAGCAGTTCATTTAAGCTGTTGGCCAGTCCACACCCTAATGATGCCAAGGTAAAGATAATAATTGCGCTAAAGTAGGTATTGCGTACACCAAATCGGTCTGCAAGCCAGCCACTGAGTGGAATACAGGCAGCCACGGAAAGTACATAAGCCACCACGACACTATGCATCTGGAGGGGATCTTCACCTAAACTTACCGCCATTGCGGGAAGAGCAGTATTGACGATGGTGGTGTCCAAACCTTGCATAAAAAAACCAATAGACACTAAAAAGACCAACAGTCTAAACTCAGGTTGTAAGGCTTGATGCGATGGCGTGGTGTTCATAATTTTTGTAAGGCTGAGATTTTTATACAGTTTAAAGGAATAATTCAACATTGTTGTAGCAAAAGCTTTTCACCATTACGGGGGAGGGATTGCAATCAAACTGCAATCAAAGATTCATGCCACTGCAACAGCATGTTTATAAATTGGTCACATTCTTATAAATGATGAAGTAAAACATGAAAATACAGTTTTCAGCATTGGTGTTGGCCATGCTTTCAGTGGGGTTGGTGGCGTGTAACGATAGTCAGGACGAAACGCAGGTGACTATACCGCCAGGAGTGGAAGAAACTACACCCGAAAGTATTGAATTAGTCAAAATTGGTCGTTATGAATCAGGCATCTTTGGGGCAAGTGCGGCAGAAATTCCAGCTTTTGATGCTGCGAGCAAACGTCTATTTGTAGTGAATGCCAAAAAGGGTATGGTTGATGTGCTAGATATGACACAGCCTGAAAACCCTGTATATCTTGGGGAATTATCTGCACGCGCATATTTGGCAGAATCAGAAGTGAATAGCGTTGCAGTGCATCAGGGCATTGTCGCTTTAGCCGTTCAAGCCAAGAATAAAACGGACAATGGTATCGTCGCTTTCTTTAATGCCAAAGATTTAACTTTTATTAGCCAGGTTGAGGTTGGGGCATTGCCGGATATGTTGGTGTTTACACCAGACAGCAAGAAGGTTTTGGTGGCAAATGAAGGTGAACCGAATGAAGGCTATGCAGTAGATCCTGAAGGTTCTGTGAGTATTATTAATATCAAAGACATCATCAAGCCAACAGTAAAATCAGCCAATTTCCAAGCGTGGAATACCCGGAAACAAAGTCTGCTTGATGCAGGCGTAAGGATTTTTGGTCCTGCAACCGAGCATTATGCAGAAGTCGCAAGCAAAGGTCTGCAAACCACAAGCGTAGCACAGGACTTAGAGCCAGAATATATTGCGGTGAGTCAAGACGGCAAAACAGCATGGGTTAGCTTGCAGGAAAATAATGCCATTGCGGTTTTAGATTTGGTCAAAGATAAATTTGTTAATATTTTTCCAATGGGTAGTAAAGATTATGGCTTGCCTGAAAATGCTTTAGATGGCAGCGACCGGGACTGCGTAGTGGGTGTAACAGATAGCCAAGGGCAATTAATAGCGAGCTGTGCCAAAGATGCCGGTATGATCAACATCAAATCATGGCCTGGGTTGTATGGCATGTATATGCCAGATGCGATTGCGCATTATCAGGTGAAGGGTAAAAGCTATTTGGTGACCGCCAATGAAGGCGATGCCCGTGAATGGCTCAAAGATGAATCTCTTTACTTCACTGGCGATGATTTAACCCAAGGGTATGCCGAAGAAATTCGCGTGAAGCATTTATTCAAAAAGGCGGGTTTTGATTTAAAAGGTGATTATGCAGCGCATTTACGCCATTTGGGACCAGGGGTGAGCGGTGCGAAATTAGATCCAACGGTATTTAAGCCGTGTGTCACTGACAATGCGACCGAGGTCTGTGCGGATAACTTAATTAAAGACTCGCAGATTGGGCGCTTGACCATTAGCTGGACACAAGGCTTTAAACGTGATGCTTCTGGACAACCCGTACTTGAAGACGGCAAGTTGGTTTATGACAAACTGTATACCTATGGTGGTCGTTCATTCAGCATTGTCGATCCTGAAAGTCGTCAAATTATCTGGGATTCTGGCAGTGAATTTGAACGTAAAATTGCGGAATTGTTTCCGAACCAATTTAACAGCAATCACGAAGCCTTTAAATTTGATGATCGTAGCGACAATAAAGGACTAGAGCCTGAAGGCATTACAATCGGTCAAATTGGCAAAAAGACTTTTGCATTTATTGGACTGGAGCGTGCCAGCGGTATTATGGTGTATGACATTAGCCAACCGCAGCAAGCCAAATTTGTACAGTATTTTAATGACCGGGATGTTAGTCAAACGGATATGACCAAACAAGGAGATTTAGGTCCTGAAGGTCTAATTTTCATTGCCGCAAAAGACTCGCCGAATGGTCAGCCTTTGTTGGTTGTGGGTAATGAAGTGAGTGGTTCGACTGCAATTTATCAAGTTCATTTAAAATAAAAAATATAATTTGAAAAGAGCACACAGTTGCTCTTTTTTGTGGCATGTAACAAAATCTTGTCACCGTGATGTCATTAAAATGACATAAAAATGTCATAATCTAGCTGCACTTCCAGCTGCGCTGGATATCTACTTCTTATTGGTGATAAAGGTTTTGTTGTTATGACAATCGAAATTTTGATGATTGTTGGCTTCTGTCTGGCCGCGTATTCAATTGTCGGAAATGATGTGCCACAGACTTTAGGTACCTTTATTTCATCCAATGCTCATCGTCCGTGGTGGATATTGTGGCTCTATACCAGCAGTATTTTAAGCGTAGTCTTGCTTTATGGCTGGTGGGCTTCAGGGGTAGGTGATGCCTCTTATGGTCGTCTGGAAACCATTCCTTTTCCTGAGGGTGGAATTACTTGGTTGTATATTGTTCCACCTATATTGCTGATTTTTTTGACCAAATACGGAATTCCGGTCAGTACTACATTTTTAGTCCTGACCATTTTTTCACCGAGCAGTTTGGGATCAATGCTGACTAAATCGATGATGGGTTATGCCGTTGCGTTTGTAGTGGCGATCATTGTCTATCGTTTTGTGATTAAAGGCATTTCGGTTTATTTCAGTAAAACCCGAGATCATAAAGTCTCCCATATCTGGATTGGTTTACAGTGGGTATCCACCGCATTCCTGTGGAGCCAATGGCTGATTCAGGATCTGGCCAATATTTTCGTCTATGTACCACGTCAGGTTCCGCTGGAATTTTTGATTTTCGCAATTTTGGTTTTTGTCATTCTATTGGGCATGATTTTCTACCAACGTGGCGGTGCGATCCAAAAAATTATCGATACCAAAACCGGGGTTGCCGATATTCGTTCCGCGACCATCATTGATTTTATTTACGCCATTATTTTGCTGGTCTTCAAAGAGTGGAGCAATATTCCAATGAGTACCACCTGGGTGTTCCTAGGTCTGCTGGCGGGTCGTGAATTTGCGATGTCGATGCATCTGGCTGAAGTGAATAAATATCGGACTTCACGCAATGTCAGTAAAGATGCGATGAAGCTGATGGTCGGTTTAATCATGAGTGTTGTTTTAGCGACAACACTGCCGTGGTTCTATAACTTTATTTCAAATTTATAATGTAGACAGGGCAATCAAAAAGCGAGCTCTGGGCTCGCTTTTTTATGTTTAGGCTTTGGCTTTAAATGGCAAAATGTTTTGGAGCACCCAGATTTTTAATGGCATTCAAAATCTGGTCTGAATGATTACAAATTATCAGTTTCGCCCGATGCTGTGGCGGTAAAAAGCCTTCACTGACCGCATGATCAAGTTGGGCAATTAAAGCATCATAAAAGCCATTCACGTTATACAGCATCATTGGTTTTTGATGCTGATTCAATTGTCCCCAGGTGGCAATTTCCAGAATTTCTTCAAAGGTGCCCAAGCCACCAGGCAGGGCAACAAAAGCACTGGCACGTTCTGCCATCATGGCTTTGCGTTCATGCATGCTTTCTACAATATGCAATTCAGTCAGCTGGTTGTGCGCAATTTCATAATCCAGCATAAATTCAGGAATCACCCCGACCGTTTGACCGCCCCGTTGTCTGACCGCGTCAGCGACTTGTCCCATCAGGCCAATACTGGCCCCGCCATAGACCAGTCCAAAATCTAGGTCTGCTAGCGCTTGAGCCAGCGCAATGGCTTTTTCTTGATAAATCGGCTTGTTGCCTGAACGCGAACCGCAGTACAGCGCAATAAGTGGTTGAGTGGTTTTAGGAGATGGATTTTTATGTTTTGGAGTCATTTTTAATACACTGTTCATCATTATATTTTTTACCATAGCATTTTATTTTTTCTTGCTCTAGCTTAAGTCGGAAATATGACAAAGCCGCTAAGGTCATGCACAGACTTTGCAAAGATTTGTTAAAACCTGTTGGGTGAAGGTAGACGGAGCGCTGAAAAAAAGATGAATTTCTAGTTCATCTTGTTATACTAAAAATCTGTTTTCCAATAAATGAATCAACATGAGTAGTGGTTGTCCTCGCTCTGAACATCTCAATTCGGCCGCAAAAATTATACAGAATGTGGTTCATGGCATATTCACCGATTTTAATATGCTGCTTCTAAAATCAGTCCTTCATCCCTTGCAGGAGAACATCCAATGATCTTTGAATGGATGTCAGATCCATCTGCATGGATTGGGTTGGCCACTTTAGTGGTTTTAGAAATCGTACTGGGTATCGATAATCTGGTCTTTATTGCAATTTTGGCAGAAAAACTTCCGCCGGAACAACGCAATACCGGTCGTATTGTCGGATTGCTGCTTGCCTTGGGGATGCGCTTAATTTTACTCGCATCCATTGCTTGGGTGGTGACCTTAACCCAGCCACTGTTTCATATTCTGGAGCATCCTTTCTCGGGCCGCGATTTGATTCTATTGTTTGGTGGTGTATTCCTTTTATTTAAAGGCACCATGGAACTGCATGAGCGTATTGAAGGAGTTCAACTACAGAAAGAAGAAAATCCGGTGCATGCCGCTTTCTGGATGGTAATTGTTCAAATTGTGGTGCTGGATGCAGTTTTCTCTCTAGACAGTGTGATTACAGCAGTCGGAATGGTAAAAGACCTTTCTGTGATGATGATCGCGGTGGTGATTGCAGTCGGTATTATGCTTTGGGCCTCGAAACCGCTGATGGATTTCGTCAATAAGCATCCAACCGTGGTAATTCTCTGTTTGGGCTTCTTGATGATGATTGGTTTCTCACTCATTGTTGAAGGTTTTGGTTACCATATTCCAAAAGGCTATTTATACGCTGCAATTGGTTTCTCGGTGGTAGTTGAGTTTGTGAACCAAACTATGCGCCGTAATCAGGAAAAAATGGTGACGACGACGGACTTGCGTTACCGTACTGCTTCTGCAGTGATGCGTATGCTCGGTGGCAAGTCGGAATCGCAAAATAATGATAGCGAGGACGTACTGGCAACCCGTGCATTTGCCGATGAAGTCTTTAATGAACAAAATGGGGCCTATCACAGTGTGATGGTGCAAGGCGTACTTGGACTGTCTGAACGACCGGTGAAATCGGTGATGACACCGCGCCCTGAACTGGAATGGATTGATTTAGACGAAGACGAAGCTGCGATTAAAGAACAGCTATTGAGCATGACCCATTCACGTTTAATTGTGGCGCATGGTGAGTTGGACAATATTGCCGGTGTGGTCCTGACCCATAAAGTGATGAATGAATACATCGAAACCGGTGTGCTGAATTTTAAAGGTCACTTACGTGAACCGGTAATTGTGCATGAAAATGCGCAAGTGCTGATGGTGATGGAACAGTTGCGTCAGGCACCGTTACAATTGGCGATTGTTTTGAATGAATACGGTTCAATTGAAGGGGTTGTGACGCCAATTGATGTACTTGAAGCGATTGCAGGTGAATTCCCGGATGAAGACGAATTTGAAACGGCTGCAGAAAGTCTGGAAGATGGCACTTTGATACTTGAAGGTTCCACCGATATTCGTCATGTGTCGCTACTTTTAGGTCGTGATTTGGTTGACGATTCTGAACAGTATTCCACCTTGTCGGGATATATTTTGCATCACTTGGGTCATTTACCGGAAAGTGGCGCAAAACTTGAAGCCGATGGTTATATTTTTGAAGTGGTGACGATGGACGGCCATAAGATTGACAAGGTCCATATTATTCCGCAAATTGAAAATAATACCGATGATTAACTAAATTACGGTAGATGATCTTTGAACCAAGATAATTGATTAAAATAGCTCGCATCGTCGGGCTATTTTTTATTGGGAAAATTTGATGTCAGAAAATAATTGTCCATGTGGTCTTGGAATTTATGCCAGCTGTTGCCAACCGTTGCATTTGGGGCAGGTGAAAGCGCAAACAGCAGAACAGTTAATGCGCTCACGTTATAGTGCATTTGCCAAACACGAGATTGACTATATTGTCAAAACCACAGCCATTGGACAGCAACAGGCCTTGGATGTTGCGGCGATTCTTGACTGGAGTCAGTCCAATCAATGGCTTAAGCTTGAAGTGGTGCAAGCCAAAGAAAAAATAGACAAAAATCATGCACAGGTAGAATTTAAGGCACATTATCACGATGGTAAACAGGCGCAGGTACATCATGAAATTTCACATTTTGTGCTACATGATGGTGCATGGTATTTTCTCGATCCGACCACAGCGATGCAAACCAGCATGAAGCAACCCTGTATTTGTGGATCAGGGAAAAAATTTAAACAATGTTGTGCTCAATATCTGTAAATTTCATCTGAATTTGCCTTAGAATAACGCGCATCGATTACCCTCAGTGGAAGAAGGGCAATGTTGCTATTAGTGATTTATATTATTGCGATTACGGCCGAAGCCATGACCGGGGCTTTATCGGCTGGTCGGCGTAGTATGGATTGGTTTGGGGTAACGCTGATTGCTTGTGTGACTGCACTTGGTGGTGGTTCAGTTCGGGATGTACTGCTCGGACATTATCCACTGACTTGGGTCAAACATCCTGAATATCTCGTGCTGACCTGTGCTGCCGCTTTTGTCACGATTCTGATTGCCAAATGGATGCGCCATTTGCGCTCAATCTTCCTGATTCTGGATGCCATGGGGCTTATTGGCTTCACCGTAATTGGTTGCCAGATTGCGCTTGAAATGGGGCATGGTTTTGTGGTTTCGGCTGTCGCTGGGGTTTTGACCGGTGTGTCAGGTGGTATTCTGCGTGATATCCTGTGCAACGATGTACCCTTGGTGTTTCGCCGTGAACTGTATGCCAGTATTTCCTTTGTTTCGGTCATTTGTTATTGGGTTTGCCAGGAGATCGGTTTCTCTTTAGAAGTCACCGTGATTTCGACCCTGATTTTTGGTTTTTCTTTACGCTGTATCGCTATCTACTTTGGTCTGGAAATGCCGAAATTCATTTATAAAGATGATGATGAGCAATCGGCATCTTCCAAAGATGCTTCATAAGAATGTGCACAAAAACGATAGATGACTAACGAAGTGAGCGGTCATCATCTTAATTAGCGTATAAAAATTAGCACAATTATAAATCCTGTTGGGAAAGCAGTATGCATCCTGTCACCAAATCAGAGCTCTTGTTATGGATTTAGTCTCGCGTGTACAACGCTTACCCATCGGTAAGTTTCACTATACTTTGCTATGGGTAATCGGACTCGGCTGGATGTTCGATGCAATGGATACCGGTCTGATTGCTTTTATTTTGACCACTATGGCCGAAGAATGGAACATGACCCCGACCGAAAAAGGTTGGGTGGTGTCGATTGGTTTTGTCGGGATGGCGATTGGCGCAGTTTTCTCTGGGGGATTGGCCGACCGAATCGGGCGTCGTAGCGTATTTGCGATTACTTTAGTGACCTATAGTATTGCCACCGCTTTATGTGCCTTTGCGCCCAATTTAACGTGGTTATTGGTATTTCGTTTCATTGTCGGTTTGGGACTAGGCGGACAGCTTCCCGTTGCAGTGACTTTGGTCAGTGAATATATTCCTGCGCATGTACGCGGACGTTTTATTGTTTTACTGGAAAGTTTCTGGGGCTTGGGCTGGCTGGTCGCAGCTCTGGTTTCCTACTTTGTGATTCCGAATTATGGCTGGCATATTGCATTTTTAATTGGTGGTTTGCCTGCCATTTATGTGTTTATGATTCTTAAAAAAGTGCCGGAATCGGTTCCTTACCTGATTAACCGTGGACGGATTGAAGAGGCGCATGCTCTGGTTCAAAAACTGGAACGTCAATGTGGCGTAGAAGTGATTCAGCATATTGAAGTGAAGCCGGTTGCAGAAAAGCAGAATATTTCTTTTAAACAGCTTTGGACAGGGCCGTTTGCCCGTCGTACCTTAATGCTGTGGCTGATTTGGTTCGGTATTGTCTATTCGTATTATGGCATTTTCACCTGGTTGCCAAGTTTGTTGGTCAAACAGGGCTATACCATTGTGCAGTCGTTTGAATATGTGCTGATCATGATTCTTGCGCAGCTTCCGGGTTATGTCGCCGCAGCATGGCTGGTGGAAAAACTGGGGCGTAAAGCGACACTGGCGGGCTTTATTGGCATGTGCGCCGTTTCGGCTTATTTTTTTGGTCAGGCCGATACCGTGAACATGATTATGTTTTGGGGCTGCCTGATGTCATTCTTTAACTTAGGTGCATGGGGTGTACTGTATACCTATACGCCGGAACAGTATCCGACCAATATTCGTGCCTTTGGTTCGGGTTGGGCCTCTGCGGTGGGACGTATGGGCGGTATTGTGGCGCCAATGGTGGTTACCCATATGATGGTGATGAACAATGGTTTTAGTCATGTCTTCATCATGTTTACCGTAGTATTACTGGCTGTGGCTTTGGTGATTTTAGTCCTGGGTGAAGAAACCAAAGGCAAGACTTTAGAGTCGATGGGGCTATAACTCTATAACTCAAATCAAAGTACTGAACGTCAAACATTGGCAACTAGTCGATGACCCAATGTTTGGCAGAATGCACCACATCTTGATTTAAAACCAAGGCTATGCTTTGCAAGTTAAAGTTGTCTCGGTTCTCGGGTAATTGCAATAAAAGGGGCAATCGTGTTATGCCATTTTCACCATCTGCAAAGGCATAATGGCGTACTTTGGGATCATCCGAAGAGATTAAGTTTTTCGACTCTAAATAAAGACTGTGCTGAGAGAAGTGTTTTTGAATACGAATGATCTCTAAATAACAGCGATGATGAACTTCAATAAGTGATGTTTTTAATTCATTTATTTTATTAGAATTATTTTGTGATTTACTCATTAGGCGTTTGAGAAAGGTCGTATTTGCCGATTGTTTGGCAGCGCGTTCCAACTGGCGCAACTGCTGTTGCAGGAAACGACATTGTTCAATGGCACCATTCACCTGATCTCGCAGCTGTTCCAAGGGAGTCGTCACTAAATTGAGATGGTGCTGATAGTGATCTTGATCTTCAAACTGAACAAAAATATAGGCACGACGCTGCTTTAATAAATTTAGATAAGCAATCAGCCGGTACTTGAACTGACGTGCACGGGGATTAAATTGAATAGCAGGTTCCTGAGAGAATATTTCAAAGCTGTGCAACAATTCGCTCATTAAGCGTCGAATATTTAAAAAGCAAAATTCTAACTCGTCAGGTTGTTGAATACTGTTTTTGAGACCGTTTTGAAAGGGTTCAAGAATGTATACACATAAGTCTTTTTCAATTTCCTTTAAGTGCTCATTGATCAGATGATCGACTGAAAAACCCCTGATTTCGAGCATTTGCATGATTTTTTGCCGAAGATGATGTTGATTGTAATAGTGTAATGACTCCATCAGATCGACAATATGAGGGTTCATCTGGCGTTGTAAGCCAATCATTTTTCCCATCTGTTGTTTAAAGTTTTCAAAGTAGTCGGCAACCTCGATTTGTTTAGGATCAAGAACCAAGCCACTTATATAAAACTTATTTACCACGCCGAAATTTTCTTCGGTTAAAAAACGTCGAATAGAATAAGAAGATACCCGGCTGTCCCAAGAACTGCCAATGATAAAGTAATAAGCGGAAGTTCGAATAATTTCAAAGTCACGTACATGCTGCTCATGACTAAAATAGTCTTGAAAAATAGGCAGTTCCTGCTGCGCATATTCACTGGGTAAAATATGGGCAAACCAGCTTCCCAAAATTTCACTTTTTATAAAAATTTCAAAGATAAAACAGCGCACTTGATCAGCTGTCAAGCCACGGAAGTTGGGGGTGACTGAAAAATTTGTCTGCTTGATACTCAGCGCAGCATCATATAAAAATGCGTTTTTTAATAGCTGTTGAGCCTGAATATCTTTTTGATCTTGTAACTCCAGACTGTTAATTTCATAAGTAATGGTTTCTAAATAATCAGCAATTTGAACATCAGTTTGATATTTTTTTAAATGCTGAAAGGTGGCACGAATTTTTTGGGCGAGCTGTAACAGACCTGAATGTTGAATATAACTATGAAGTTCATGCAGACCAATATGACCTTTAAACTCAAAAAGTTGTGATAAATAGTTCCAATGAATATTCTTGGGCTTTAAATATTCATCTTCTATCTTGGGATGCAGATGTTCAGGTGTGGAGGCCAGCAGGAGACTAAGATCTTGTTGCCACTGAGGATCTAAAATAGGATCAATCTGTTGTAATTTTACTCGAAGCTGATAAGGAATATACATTTGCATAGAATGAGCCACACGCTTCCAAAGAATGTTACAGAGTTAAATGAAAATGCATATTAATGTGATATATATCGCACTATTATCTAGTATAGCCAATTAAAATCATATTTATACTTAAGTTTAATAGAATTTTACTTTTATGCGGTTAAGGGTTTTAAGTTGCTTTGTAAATATAAAATGAATATTTTTATCTCATAAGACACAATTTGTCGTGCAGTATCATTGACTGCTCTTGTGTAGTCGGCAATCGCGACTTAGCATAGCCGCATAGATAAAAAACGAATTATTTAGGATTCCACGCTTTTATGACCAGCCTTGTGCATCATGCGACAGAAAATCGTTCCGTAGCAGAATTTACTGAACAAGCTTACCTTAACTATGCCATGTACGTGATTATGGATCGTGCATTGCCACATATCAGTGATGGTTTAAAACCCGTGCAGCGCCGTATTGTTTATGCAATGAGTGAGCTGGGTTTAAAGCATAGTGGCAAGCCGAAAAAATCTGCCCGTACAGTCGGTGATGTACTCGGTAAGTACCATCCGCATGGTGATTCTGCCTGTTATGAAGCGATGGTGCTGATGGCACAGCCGTTTAGTTATCGCTATCCATTTATTGAAGGTCAGGGCAACTGGGGTTCACCTGATGATCCGAAATCTTTCGCAGCAATGCGTTATACCGAAGCCAAACTTTCACTTTATAGTGAAGTGCTGTTGTCTGAGCTTGGTCAAGGCACCTGTGACTGGCAGGACAACTTTGATGGCTCGATGAAAGAACCGGTTAATCTGCCTGCACGCGTACCGAATATCTTGTTGAATGGTACCACCGGTATTGCCGTGGGTATGGCAACCGATATTCCGCCACACAACTTGCGTGAAGTGATTAAAGGCACCATCGCCCTGATTCGTAATCCGAACTTAACTGATGAGAAAGTTGCAGAATATATTCCTGCACCGGATTTGCCGACCAGAGCAGAAATTATTACCTCGGCTGATGATTTATTAAAAATTCAGACCACAGGTCGTGGCAGTTATCGCATGCGTGCGGTGTATAGCATTGAAAAAAATGAAATCGTGATTACCGAGCTGCCGTATCAGGTGTCGGGTTCAAAAATCATCACCCAAATTGCCGATCAAATGCAGGCGAAGAAACTGCCTTTGGTCAGCGATGTTCGAGATGAATCGGATCATAAAAATCCGACCCGTTTGGTGATTGTGCTACGCTCCAATCGTATTGATGCTGAAGCCGTGATGAGCCACTTGTTCGTAACAACTGACTTAGAGTCGAGCTATCGTGTCAATATGAACATGATTGGTGCTGATGGTCGTCCGCAGGTGAAATCGATTCGTCGTATTTTGCTGGAATGGATTGAAATTCGTAAGAGTACGGTCACCCGTCGCCTGCAATACCATTTAAATAAAATTGAAAAACGCCTGCATATTTTGGCTGGTCTTTTGATTGCATATCTGGATCTGGATACAGTCATTCGTATTATTCGCGAAGAAGATCATCCGAAAACTGAACTGATTGCACATTTCGGGATTGATGAAATTCAGGCCGAAGCCATTTTGGAGCTCAAGTTACGTCATTTGGCAAAACTTGAAGAAATGGAAATTCGCCGTGAACAGGAAGAATTGGAAGCACGTGCTGCCATTATTCGTGAACAATTAGCCAACCCAGAATCATTGAAAAATCTGATCATTACCGAACTGAAAGATGACGCCAAAAAATTTGGTGATGACCGACGTTCGCCAATCGTACAGCGCGCAGAAGCCGCCGCAATTAGTGAACAAGACCTGATGCCCGCTGACCCAGTGACTGTGGTATTGTCAGAAGCAGGTTGGGTTCGCTGTGCCAAAGGTCATGAAGTGGATGCAGAAAACCTGAATTTCCGGGCAGGGGATCAATATTTAAGTCATGCAACCGGTAAATCAAATCAGCGCACTTACGTACTGGATGAAACTGGACGTAGTTATGCGTTAGCGATTAACAGTTTGCCATCGGCACGTGGTTTAGGTGAGCCGTTAAGCTCCAAACTTGCTCCTGCAAACGGAATTGGCTTTATTCAAGTGCTGATTGCGGAAGATGAACAGGAAATTATTGCAGTAAGCTCTAAAGGCTATGGCTTTAAATCCAATGCAAAACAGCTTGATACCAATGCCAAAGCCGGTAAAGCATTCCTGACGGTATCTGAGGATGCCAAAGCATTGCCATTACAAATGGTAGAGGCCCATACGCATTTAGCTATTCTAAGTACCGCTGGTCGGTTATTGGTGATTGAATTGTCAGAATTACCAATGCTGAACAAAGGTAAAGGAAACAAGTTGATACAACTTGAAGCGAAAGAACAAATTTTGTCCATGACATTGCTTGGTTTAAATGAAATAATTCAAGTGGTTGCAGGGCAGCAACAATTAAAACTAAAAGGTGATGATCTTCAGAATTATATTGGTAAAAGAGCGACTAAAGGTCAACTGTTGCCACGGGGATATCAAAAAGCAAATAAACTGTTCATTCAAAGATAAAACTAGCATCCATTGATCAAAATACGTTATATATGATTCGTATTCGTGTAAATGGATGTCATGTTATGCATAAACAAGTTAAATAATCAGCATAACATTGAAAAACAGTTGAAAACTAAGGATTATAGATTGGAGAGAAGGGCGTTATGGAAAAAATTTGGTTCGCTGAATACCAGAAAACAGGAATTCCGGAAACAGTAGAATTACCACCAGAAAATACCTCACTTAATGATGTTTTTGAACGTAATTTTCAAAAATTTGGTTCGCGTGATGCCTTTATCTTTATGGATAAAGTCTTAACATTTAATGAACTAGAAGAAGCAAGCCGTAAATTTGCAACCTATTTACAAAGCTTAGGTTTGGCAAAAGGTTCTCGCGTTGCAGTAATGATGCCAAACGTGCTGCAATATCCAGTGGTGGCACTGGGTGTATTCCGTGCAGGTTTGGTACTTGTGAATGTGAATCCACTCTATACCTCGCGTGAACTTGAACACCAACTGAATGATTCGGGTGCGGAAGCATTGGTGATCATTGAAAACTTTGCAACAGTTTATCAAGCAATTATTGGTAAAACACCTGTGAAGCATGTGGTCGTGGCTTCTGTTGGCGATATGTTAGGTGCATTAAAAGGCACATTAGTGAATTTTGTATTGCGTTCAGTACGCAAGCAAATTCCAGCTTGGGATATTCCAGGACATATCAAATTTAATGCTGCAATGTCTAAAGTCAGCGCAAGCAACTATAAACGTCCAAGTTTGACTTTAAGTGATACTGCTGTACTGCAATACACTGGTGGTACGACTGGTGTTTCTAAAGGTGCAGAGCTGACACATCGTAATCTTGTTGCAAACATGTTGCAGTGTGACGGTATTTTCCAAAGTAAATTTGGTGCACAAGATGGCGCGAAAGATGACCGTATTTTCTGTGCATTACCGCTTTATCATATTTTTGCATTCATGGTGTGTGCCATGTACGGCATGTATAAAGGTCAAGCCAATATTCTGATTCCAAACCCGCGTGACTTGCCCGCGGTAATGAAAGAATTGCGCAAATACCGTCCGTCATTCTTCCCGGCAGTAAACACTTTGTTTAATGCATTGGTGAACAATGAAGAGTTTAAGCAACTTGACCATAGCAACCTTAAAATGGCGATGGGTGGGGGTATGGCTGTTCTGGCTTCTACAGCTGAAGCATGGAAAAAAATTACCGGTACCAACATCATTGAAGGTTATGGTTTATCAGAAACTTCGCCGGTTGCGACTGCAAACCCGCCTTCATCAATGGAATTTAGCGGCACGATTGGTATTCCGTTGCCACTAACTGAAGTTGCGATTCTGGATGATGATGGCAATGAAGTGGCACTGGGCGAGCAGGGTGAAATTTCGATTCGTGGTCCACAAGTCATGAAAGGCTATTGGAACCGTCCAGATGAAACTGAAAAAGTCATGACCAATGGTTTCTTCCGTACCGGTGATATCGGTATTATGGATGCTCGCGGTTATGTGAAGATTGTAGACCGTAAAAAAGACATGATTCTGGTTTCTGGTTTTAATGTTTATCCATCTGAAATTGAAGACGTGGTCTCTAAACATCCAAAAGTATTGGAAGTTGCAGCAATTGGTGTACCTGATGAAAAATCGGGTGAAGTACCTAAGTTGTTTGTGGTGAAAAAAGATCCGTCTTTAACCACTGAAGAAGTACTTGCTTTCGCTAAAGAAAACTTAACCGGTTATAAACGCCCGCGCTATGTTGAGTTTATGGATGAATTGCCAAAATCAAACGTAGGCAAAATCTTACGTAAAGATTTACGTAAAACAGCATAAACCATGCAATAAAAAAGCGCCGTTCTCGGCGCTTTTTTATTTTTAATCTTTCATCAACCAGCGATCAATATAAGGACGCCCTATACCCATAATCCAGATAAAGGTCGTGATGCTACCGAACTGATAAATATATCGCTTTAAATCAAATGAACCAAAGCTATATAAATTATCAAGCACACAATAGAGGGCAACGACTGTAGTCCATATCCACAGGGCTTGACGCTTAATTCCCACCATCCAAAGTGCGACGATTGATATAACAATGGTGAAAATCAGAGAAAGTCTATTGAAGTTGGCACACATGACTGCAAGTAAAAATCCCACAATCGGCAACACAATTTTGAGTACACGATCTACTTTAAGTTGATGCAAACGCTGTTTTTCAAGGACATCCAACATTATTTGCTGATCTGGGTTGACCATAAGAGATCCTTATTCCTCATTAATAAAAACATTATAATTTAACAAAAATTATTACTGAACCGTCATGCTATGATACTGGGCAGAAAATCTTAATGAGAAAAATCAGATGCAAAACATCAGCGGAATAATCTATCTCATCTTAATTGCATGTTTATTGCCTTACGTTTTTACAATGATTGCAAAAAAAACCTCTGGCTTTAAAGGACGAGATAATCAAAATCCGCGCGATTTTTTATCTAAAACCACTGGCTTGGCCGCACGTGCTAATGCAGCACAGCAAAATAGTTTTGAAAGTTTACCTTTATTTATTGCTGCTATTTTAATGGCGGAATATATGGTGGTTCCTCAAACCGTAATCATGACTTTTGGTATTGCCTATATCGTGCTGCGTATTATTTATGGCATTTGCTATTTGGCCAATTGGGCAACGTTGCGTAGCATTATTTGGATCTTGTCTTTACTATGTCCAATTTGCTTATTACTTCTGGTGATTAAATTAACTTAACAGTGACATCAGTCTGTGGAAATACATATTTTGGCTTGGCGGATGTATAATCACAAAGTTATTTAATTCTCAAAAACCGTTATAATCGTGCCGGTTTAAATAAGATTTAACTTGTTAAAGAGTGATGCTATGAGCTACAGCAATATCCCAGCGGGTAAAGATGCACCAAACGACATCTATGTCATTATTGAAATTCCTGCAAATGCAGCACCAATCAAATATGAAATCGACAAAGATTCAGATGCTTTATTCGTAGACCGTTTCATGGGTACAGCAATGTTCTACCCAGCAAACTACGGTTATGTACCAAATACCTTGTCTCTAGATGGCGACCCATTAGACGTATTGGTTGTAACACCATATCCAGTTGAACCAGGTTCAGTGATTCGTTGCCGCCCTGTCGGTAAATTAAACATGGAAGATGACGGTGGTATTGATGCGAAGCTGGTTGCTGTACCGCACGAAAAACTAACACCAATCTACAAAGATGTTCAGGAGTACACTGATCTTCCTCCGTTATTGATCAGTCAAATTG
The DNA here is from genome assembly GCF_004331285.1 of Acinetobacter sp. ANC 3781. Taxonomy (GTDB): domain Bacteria; phylum Pseudomonadota; class Gammaproteobacteria; order Pseudomonadales; family Moraxellaceae; genus Acinetobacter. The sequence goes on along the minus strand of NZ_SJOH01000008.1, from coordinate 117,721 downwards.
AACACTTCTTCCAGCACTACAAGGACTTAGAACCAGGAAAATGGGTTAAGTTAAGTGGTTGGGAAGGTGCTGATGTTGCGAAACAAGAAGTGCTTAGCTCAATTGAAGCATATAAAGCTGCGAATAAATAATTCCGTTTGCTATGAAGTTGAACTTTTTAGTTAAACTTGAGCAAATAAAAAACCTGCACAATGTGCAGGTTTTTTTAGCTCTTAAACTTACTGTAAATTAAAATAATTTCACAGGAATATCTAGGAAAACACGCCATTCATTGGTATCACCAATGTAGGCATTTTCGTAGACATTATTAGCGCGGTAGATTGAGTTACGTACACGCAGGCTGGCATCCTTGGCAAAACCACTTTGAACCGTATATTTCACCTGGTTAAAGAACTCGTTTTCTTTACCTTCGTTTGTTTGACCTGCAACATTGATGTCCCAACCATAGACATAAGCAGTGGTCCAGTTCAAGCCAGCTAAGCCTTGGTTTTTGAAGTTATAGCTGTATTGAACTTGTGCAGATTTTTCATGGTTGCCGACGAAGTCAGACAAGTAAGAATTTGGCAAGTAAACGCTTTGAAAGCCATCAGCATTTTGACCATAGTCATAACCGACATTGCCAGTATTTTGCTGGTAAGCAAGCATAAGATTATGTGCACCAGTATTATAAGTACCTGAAATAGCCCAAATATTATTGGTCTTTTCTACACCAGCAACACCTGTTGTTGCATAGTCGGGAGCAACTTCACCAGTCGAAGAATATGTAGTCGCGTTTTTATCAAATTTAGTATGATAACCGCTGAAGTCATAAGTTAATGAACTGTCGTTGGCTAAAGCTTGCTTATAGTTGGCGTTGACATAATGACGGTCTAATTTATTTTTGCTGTCTAAGCCAAAGTAAGATGCATTTAAGGCATCACTGAATTTGTATTTAGCTCCCCAAACTACCGCCTGGTCTAAACGGTTACCGTCAGTATTGATCTGTTCAGACATTTGGTTCTTGGTGAATTTACCGGCTGTCAGTTCTAGACCGTTAATTTCGCGGCTGGTGGCAAGTACGCCTTCAAAGTATTCAGGAACCATGCGCCCAGTGTTGCTGGCAAGAACAGGCAAGTCTAAAACTTGAGTACCGTAACGTACTTCGGTGTTAGAAATACGTGCTTTTACATTTGCGCCGCCGCGTGCCCAGTGATCATAGGTATCACCAGCTTGTTTTTTGCCATTTAATGTTTCACGTGGAATCATTTGGTTACCGGCATGCTTGTTGTCACCCAACTTGAAGGATGCATCACCGACAATACCTACACCGAACCCAACAACACCTTTAGTGTATCCAGACTCTAAATCAAAAATTGCAGATTGTGCTGAAGAGCGAGTATCTGTACCTGCTGGAACATTTTTCTTATCGCGGTCAATAAAACCGGTACGGAATAAAACCGAACCTTCAGCATCTTCTATAAAGCCTTTAGCTTCGCTTTGCTCGCTCGCATAGGCCGTTGAGATTAATGCAGCTTGAATTAAAATCGCTAAAGTAAGTTTTTGTGTTTTTTGCATTGGGAGAAGGCCTTATACAAAATTGGACGAAGAAATTGAAGGAATTGTATACGTAATGTAGAGCAAAAAAATCTTTTTTTTATTGATTTTATTTCATTAAAGTTATGCATTCTTTGAATATAATGTTGCACCTTTGAGTTAATAAAAATATTTAAATTTTGCTATTTGTTAAAATTATTTTACAAAACAATAATATATTTAAAGTATAACTGACTTGATAAGGAGTTTTGAACAGTTAAATACAGCTGAAATTTACTAATTAAGCTAAATTTTATGAAACTTTGCTGTTTTAGACTTTAGTCTAGTATGGATTAAAAGCCCGGATTTAGGAATGTTCATAAAAAGGCGAGTGAATAATCAGAAATTTTTAAAAAATTGTATCTCTCTGCAAATTTCATCTAAATTTTTAATCTAAAAATTTAATTTACTTCAATATTAAGCTGACTTATTGATTATTAGTTGAATGAAAGTAAGTTAGATTGATCTAAATAATTGACCAAGAAGGATAAAAAAGTTTTAAAATCCGCAGCCAAATTCATCGTTGAACAGAATCTTTAACTGATTCTACACGGGGTAAAAATGCTGCAAAATTCACACAAAGTTGCGTTATCTTTATTGCTTGCCATGAACACAATACCTGCATTTGCTGAAGAACAGTCAACTTTATCGGCAGCGGGAGCATTAACAGGCAGTTTTGCTGTGGTCAATAAATATATTTTCCGTGGTGGAGTTGAAAATGATGATGTCGCTCTGCAAGCTGGCATTGAGTATGCACATCAAAGTGGTGTTAGCGTAGGATATTGGGGTTCAACACTCGGTTATGACCCGTCTGATAATAGTAAAGATAAAGATCATGGTTTTGAACATGATTTTTATGTGGCGTATGCGCAAGACATTAACCCGGATTGGCGCTATAAAGTTCAAGGAACTGCTTATTACTACCAAGATGGCGGTACAGTTTATGCTGAAGATGGCGATGAACGTAAAACTACAGCATTTGATATATTAGGTGAATTGGCTTATAAAAACTTAACTTTGAGTACATCCCTAATGCTTACAGATGCTTCTTTCGCTAACGCAGGAGATGTGTATTTAAGTGCAGCGTACAGTTATGCTTTGCCGCAAAACTTTATGTTGAATACATCAATTGGCGCATCTGTTTATAACAGTAGTCGTGATGACAGCATGATTGAAACTAAAAATGAAGTTGCTTTTAATGAAGCGCGTATAGGTATGAGTAAAGAAATTGCCAATACGGGTGCGACAGCATCTTTTGATTATGTGGTCGGTGGTAAGGATCGCTTCGATACAGATTTTGATGATCAAGTTGTATTCGGTTTGAATTTTAATTTTTAAGCCTAAAAACTGTAAGTTTTTTAAAAGTGCATAAATTGTTTTAAATTTGTGCACTTTTTTTAGGCGTAATAAAATTGTGGGATTAAAAAATAGCTTCAAAAAGAGGCAGGATGTAAGTAAATATGACTCTTGCTTTAAAGCTGAAGTGAATTTCAATACTGAACACATTGGTTATAGTATCGAACAAGCTGTATTTTAATTAAATTTATTTTAATTAATTAAAGTTCAATATAAACAAAACTATATATGCATTTATTTTTTATTCTAGATGGCTTCTAAAGATCGTATTTCGTTTTTGGCATAGCAATTGCTATTACCTCATTGAGTTTATCGAAATAACCAAAAAAACCGTCGTAGTACGATGTGGGGGAATCAAACAATGAAATTAACTTTAAATGCATTATCTCTGGCTGTATTAGGCGCAGCATCTACGTTCACTTTTGCGGATGAAACATCTGCATCACCATTAGGCTTATCCGTAAGTGGAACTGCAGCATTAACCTCAGATTACCGTTTCCGTGGTATGACGCAAACATTCAATGATCCCGCTGTACAAGCCGGTTTTGTATTGTCACATGAGTCAGGTGCATATGCGGGTGTATGGGGTTCAAATGTTGATTTTGGTGGTACAGCCCACATTGAACTTGACCCTTACATCGGTTTTGCAACGACTTTGGATAACTTTGCAAATAAACCGTTATTAGATGTAGGTTTATGGTACTACGCTTATCCAAGTGAAAGTGACTTAAACTGGTTGGAATTATACGGTAAATTGACATTTAAAGATGTTTTTGTACAAGGTGCAAGTCTATTGACAGCAGTTAACTACAGTAATGATTTCTTGGGTTTAGACACTGATGCATGGTACCTAAATGCAACTTATTCTGTACCTTTTGGTGCAACTGGTTTTGGCGGTGTTGCTGCACTGGGTTATACACTGGCAGATGAAAATTATTTTGGGGGTGATGACAGCTATATTGATTGGAAAGCTGGTGTAACTTACTCATTTGCGTCTGTTAGTGGTCTAACTGCTGAATTGGCTGCGATAGGTACAGATATTGATACTGATGGTATGCCACATGTGGCAAGCCGTGGAGTAGAAACTGGGGCGGTATTTACCTTAACCAAAACATTCTAATTGCAAATAATTAAAAACCTTCAAAGTTTGGCTTTGGAGGTTTTTATGCAGGTGATTCATTGGCTACTGACACTTCCTTTCTTTGCGCTAGAAATAAAGAAAGGCTTTATTTTTGCTTATAGGGCAGAAAATACAGAATAATCGCTCACATGACTTTGATGTATATCGCCCGCCTAAAAGAAAGCTTGAAAATATTGAGTCGGTATAGGATCCAGGATTGGTTCCAGAACTGCTTTAAAACCAAATTAAGAATAGAAATTCGGATCGTCTAAAACTACGTAGTCTTTTGTACCCATCACTTTCAATTGATTCACGCTTGATCGAATCAGTGCTGAAGCTATACCTTGTCGTTGCCATTCAGGTAAAACAGCAATACGTGTCCCAAGCCAGCCCAGCCTTTAATACCAGAAGAAATTCTGACACGGCAGAGGAGATGGCTATATGTCCCACAATTTTCCGGTTTTGAACGGCAACTAAAGAAAAAATCAGCACATTTGCCCGTTTTAAGGCATCCACAATGAATTGTTCAGTATGACTTAAATATTGCTGATCTTAAAAAACCTATTCGATGATATCTGAAATAGCAGCCTAATCAGCAAGGCTTTCACTATGGATCAAAATTTGCATTTTGGTCTAGCCTTGTTGTGCCCGATAAGACAACGCTTCAGTTAAATGCTGGCTTTGAATCTCGGAATGTTGGGATAAATCCGCAATACTTCGGGCGACACGTAATACCCGATGATAAGCACGCGCAGACAGGTTTAAGCGTTGCTGTGCCATTTCCATGATTTTTTGTGCTTGCGTATCCAAGGGAGCAAATTGCTCTAACTGTTTAGGGCTTAAAGCGTGATTCAGACATTGCTGTCGTTGTATTTGCAAATTATAAGCTTGAATCACACGCTCACGCACAGTCTGTGAATTTTCGACCGGTGCTGTATCTTGCAACTCATGCGCTTGTAATGGTGGGACATCCAGATGCAAATCAATACGATCGAGGAGTGGACCTGAAATACGGCTCTGATAACGCTTAATTGCATCTGCTGAACATTGGCAACGAATATCCTGATTAAAAGCATAGCCACAGGGGCAGGGATTCATTGCGGCAATCAGCTGAAAATTGGCTGGGAAAGTGATTTGTCTCGAAGCGCGAGAAATCACAATTTCTTTAGATTCCAGCGGCTGTCTTAAAACTTCCAATACTTTGCGGTCAAATTCAGGCAGCTCATCTAGAAATAAGACCCCTAAATGGGCCAAAGTGATTTCACCGGGTTTGGGATGTGAACCGCCACCGACTAGAGCGATCGCTGAAGCAGTATGATGCGGTGCCCGAAAAGGGCGCTGTCCAAAGGGGTGCGAGGTATTGGAAACCGAATAGATGCTGGCAACTTCCAGATTTTCCTGGCTATCTAAAGGCGGTAAAATACTGGCAAGCCGTGATGCTAACAGGGTTTTACCTGTACCCGGCGGACCTTTGAACAATAAAGAATGCCCACCTGCTGCGGCAATTTCCAGAGCGCGTCGTGGACGCAGTTGACCTTTGACATCGGCTAAATCGAATCTGTACTGATCTGGCGCAGCCGTCTGACTGGCTTGATATTGCTGAAGAGGCTGCTGATTAGAAAGATGATCACAGACATCTTTTAGGTGCTGGGCTGCAAAAACTTCAAAATGAGGCAGTTGAGAGGCTTGCTGGGCATTTTGTTCTGGCAAGATCAGTTGATGTCCTAGCTGCTGGCAGGCAATCGCAATACTCAAAATCCCGGTAATGGGACGAAGTTGCCCATCCAAAGCCAGTTCACCAATAAACTCCAAATTGTCTGTAACATTTTCAGGGATTTGCCCGGATGCGATGAGGATGCCTAAAGCGATGGGTAAATCGAGACGTGAGCCATCTTTGGGCAAGTCTGCCGGAGCTAAATTGATGGTTAAACGCTTAGTTGGAAATTGAAAACCACTATTAATAATGGCTGAGCGTACCCGATCTTTACTTTCACGAACTGCCGCTTCAGGCAGCCCGACAATGGTTAAAGAAGGCAAACCCTGACTGACATGAACTTCGACCTCAATTAAAGGTGCATGAAGTCCAAGCAGACCTCGAGTATAAATTTTAGCAAAAGACATTATTATTGTTCCGTTATAGTGCGTTATTTTTAATCGTTTTGTGTCTTTTAGTGCACCAAAAAAGTGCTTATTTCTTGTTATTGATTTTAATCTCTAATGCTTCAACTTGTTTAAGCAGTTCATTTAAGCGTAAGTTGGCATTATTGAGCGCAGTACGTTGACGTTCAATTTCATCTTTTGAAACCAGATCCATCTTGGAAACAGCTTCATTGAGTAAGGCACGCAAATTGTGTTCAATATCTTTTTTTGGTTGATCTATTTGTTCGAGTATAGCTTGTAATAATGTTTCGATCATTGTTGATTCCCTAAGAGTGCAGAAGTAGCAGAAGTAGCAGCAGTGTAGCATTGCTCAAACCTAGACCATAGCCCCCATCGATCAGATATAGTTTTGTTCGATGAGTAAAATCGTAAATTTTATAATAAAAATATCTGTTTTTTAAAGATCAGACTACGCTTAAAAGTATAAAATAGGTTATAAAGAAAACTCGTGTCGAAACTCTCTATTTTCCCCCAACCTTAGAAATTTTGGCACGAAATTTGAACATAAAACCTTACTGGTGAAAGAAGCCGAAGGAAACAAACATGAAGCTCGTAACTGCAATTGTAAAACCCTTTAAATTAGATGACGTGCGTGAAGCACTCTCTGAAATTGGTGTTCAAGGGATCACCGTAACTGAAGTCAAAGGCTTTGGTCGTCAAAAAGGTCATACTGAACTTTATCGTGGCGCTGAATATGTCGTTGATTTCTTACCTAAAGTGAAAATTGAAATTGCAATTAGCGATGATATGGTTGATTCAGTGATTGAATCGATTACGCGTGTTGCAAGTACAGGAAAAATTGGTGACGGTAAAATTTTCGTGACTAATTTGGAACAAGTCATCCGTATTCGTACCGGTGAAACAGGTGCAGATGCTGTCTAATTTGGCACGAAGTTTGCTGAGTACCTAATAACTCAAAAAATACTAGGTTGGGGGATACGAATGAAAAAGATGCTCATTGCGCTGAGTTTGTCTGGCGCACTCTTAGGTGGTTCTGTTGTATGGGCTGAAGAAGCTGTAACAGCATCCACTGCTTCTGAAGATGTCACAGTGGTTGAAACTGCTGATGCATCGTTAACAAATTCTGAATTGGCTGCAGCACCTGCTCCAGCTGAAGCAACAGCCGCACCTGTCGAAGAAGAAGTAAAATTAGATACAGGTGATACTGCATGGATTTTAGTGTCTACAGCACTGGTTTTGCTAATGACCATTCCAGGTTTGGCACTGTTCTACGGTGGTATGGTTCGCAAGAAAAATGTCCTCGGCACAATGGCACATAGCTTTGTTGCAGCGGCAATTGTGAGTATTACTTGGGTCGTGATTGGTTATAGCTTAGCCTTTGGCGAAGGAAATGCATTCATTGGTGGTCTGGATAAGATCATGTTATCCGGCATTACCACAGATGCCTTAACCGGAACAATTCCAGAAATTCTGTTTGTTATTTTTCAAATGACTTTTGCCATCATTACCGTAGCCATTATTACCGGTTCGATTGCAGAACGTATGAAATTCAGCGCTTTCGTTGCATTCATTACCATTTGGAGTATTGTGGTTTACGCGCCAATTACCCACTGGGTATGGGGTGGCGGCTGGTTAGGTAACGACGGCGCACTGGATTTTGCTGGTGGTACGGTCGTTCACATTAACTCGGGTGTCGCAGGTCTGGTTGCTGCATACATGCTTGGCAAACGTATGGGCTTGGGCCGTGAATCAATGGCGCCACATAACCTGGCTTTAACCGTGATTGGTGCCAGCCTGATCTGGGTGGGCTGGTTCGGTTTCAACGGTGGTTCTGCACTCGGTGCCAACGGTTCTGCAGGTTATGCATTGGTGGTTACTCAAGTTGCAGCGGCGGCCGCAGCAATTGCCTGGTTAATTACTGAAAAAGTGGTTCGTGGTAAAGCCTCGGTATTGGGCGGCGCATCTGGCGCGGTTGCGGGTCTGGTAGTGATTACCCCTGCAGCTGGTTTCGTGACTGTAGGCGGTGCAATGGCGATGGGCTTGATTGGCGGTGTCGTGTGCTTCTGGGGTATTACTGCGCTTAAACGTGCACTGAAAGCTGATGACTCTTTGGATGCTTTTGGTCTGCATGGTGTGGGTGGTATTGTCGGTGCAATCTTAACAGCAGTGTTCGCAAGTGAATTCATCATGGGCGATAAAGTTCCTGCAAATATGATGCATCAATTATGGGTGCAAATTGAAGGTGTACTTGCAACCATCGCTTACTCTGGTGTAGTGACTTTCATTATTCTTAAACTGATTGACCTGGTGATTGGCATTCGTGTTGAAGCGGATGATGAACGTATGGGTCTAGACTTAAGTCAACATGGCGAACGTGTAGAATAATAAAAAAGTCGATAATCAATATATTGTGTAAAACAGCCCGGAAGGGCTGTTTTTTTTCCATATCTTGCGTAAGTCTCTACAAAACGCAGAATTTTTGCTACACTCTAAATCCGATTTGATTTGTTCAATTAAACCGCTATGCATTGTCCATTTTGCAACGCCGCAGATAGTAAAGTTATCGATTCGCGTTTGGCTGCTGAAGGCTGTCAAATTCGTCGACGTCGTGAATGTATCAGCTGCGGAGAACGATTTACCACCTTTGAAACCTATGAAGTGGTGATGCCACGGGTGATTAAATCTGACGGCAAGAGCGAACCTTTTGATGAAGCGAAAATGCGCCGTTCATTGATGCATGCTTTACAAAAAAGACCGGTCACACAAGAGCAGATTGAAACTGTCCTCAGCGATATCCAATTACAAATTCGTCGCCTAGGTGAGCGTGATGTGAAATCACGCATGATTGGTGAAATTGTCATGCAATCCTTGTTTGCCCTTGATCATGTGGCTTATGTGCGTTTTGCCTCGGTATATCAAGATTTTCAGGATGTAGAAGCTTTTCGACGTCAAATTGAACAAATGCAACACCGTGAACATTAAAAGAGTTTGAAGATGTCTAAGTTAAGCCAAGATCCAATTCACCAAGATCAGCTGTGGATGCAACGTGCGATTGAATTAGCGCAACTTGGACAATACTCCACCAAACCCAATCCCAATGTCGGCTGTGTCATCGTTAAAGATGGTCAGTTAGTTGGCGAAGGCTTTCATCCTCAAGCTGGACAACCGCACGCGGAAGTCTTTGCCATGCGTCAGGCCGCAGATCTTGCTCAAGGCGCAACCGCTTATGTGACTTTGGAACCTTGTGCGCATTATGGTCGTACGCCGCCTTGTGCCAAAGGTTTGGTGGAAGCAGGGATTGCTAAAGTCATTGTCGCTTGTCCCGATCCAAACCCGTTGGTGGCAGGCAAGGGTGTACAAATTCTAAAAGATGCCGGCATTGAAGTTGAAGTTGGCATTTGTGAACAACAAGCAGAAAAACTCAATTTTGGTTTTCTTAAAGCCATGGCAAACGGTATGCCTTACGTGCGTTTAAAAATTGCCTCAAGCCTGGATGGCCGTACAGCCATGGCATCCGGGGAATCGAAATGGATTACCGGACCTGAAGCTCGTCAAGATGTGCAGCATTGGCGCGCCATTTCTGGTGTGGTCATTACCGGGATTGAAACGGTACTGGCAGATGATTGTCTGCTGAATGTGCGTCAGCTCAATGGTATTGACGATATCACGACTATTGTTCAGCCGAAACGTCTGGTACTCGATCGTCAGGGACGTTTACCGCTTCATGCGAAAATACTCCAGCAACCCGATACGGTCATGGTCATGGGACCATTCCGTCAGGAACTTGCTGATTTGGGCGTGCTACAATTTGCAGTACAACCTTTAAAAGACTTGCTACAGACCCTTTCTACGCAACATCAAATTTATGATGTGCTGGTGGAAGCGGGGGCAACATTATCGACTGCCTTTTTACAACAACAGTTAGTCGATGAAATGATCAGCTATGTTGCACCGACATTTTTAGGTCAAGCAGCACGTGCAATGTTTAGTGCGGAATTTAGCCGTATGGCAGAGCAACTTCGATTTAAGCTCATGGACGTCACCCAATTGGGGGATGATGTGCGCTTAAGGTTAATCCCTTCTCAAGAGACAGTATGAATTCAGAGTCTTCGGTTTATCATAAACGTCGTCATTCAGCACGTACCACAGACGAATATCTTTTCAATCAGCTTGTTCCGTATTTAGGCAATAAGCGTCGTTTACTTCATCTGATTTTGGAAGCACTTGAGAGCACGGGAACATTAAATAGCAAAAATGGTCGTGCCCCGATTTTCGCTGACTTTTTTGCAGGCTCCGGTGTAGTTTCACGTCTAGCTCGTCAAAATGGTTATCGTGTGATTGCCAATGACTGGGAACCGTATAGCCATGCTTTAAATAGTGCGATTTTGTCCTGCACAGAAGCACCGGCATTTAAAGAATTGGGTGATTATCAAAAAGCCATCGATTACCTGAATCGTTTGCCGGAAGTCAAAGGTTGGGTAACGCATAACCTGTGTCCGCGTAATGATGAAATTTATGATCCGGCACGCGATCGTTTATTCTTTAAACGCCGTAATGGCATGCGTATCGATGCGATCCGTCAGCAAATCGCCACTTGGCAAGCTCAAGGTGCGATTGACGATGTCGAGATGAGTGCTTTATTGGCACCTCTGCTTTATTCAGCCAGTTTTGTCAGCAATACTTCAGGTGTATTTAAAAGTTTCCATCATGGCTGGGGCGGTAAAACCCAAACCGCTTTGGAACGAATTGAATCTTTGCTCTGGCTGACACCGAGTCGTTTCTGTGCCATTGGCGAACCAAAAAAACCGGCAGCAGAAATGTGGTGTGTCGATGCTCAGCATCTTGCCAATCAAATGAGCGGTTTTGAAGTCGATGTGGCATATCTGGATCCACCGTATAACCAGCATGCTTATAGCAGTAATTATCACGTGTTGAATGCTTTAACCTTGTGGGATCAGGCTGATTTACCAACTCCAGATACCAAAGGCTACAAGAGCGGGATTGACCGGGCATGGCGTAAAGAGCGGCCGAGTCAGTACAATTCTTCCAAATATGCCAAAGAAGCTTACGAGAAGTTGTTGGCAACGATTAATGCGCGTTATATTCTAACCAGCTATTCGACCGATGGTAATATTGAAGCGGGTGATTTGCTGCAGGCGAATCTGAAACGTGGTCGTGTAACCTTGCTTACTCAAGATGTTCCGCGTTATCGCGTCAGTAAGCAACGTCAGTCAGAGCGCGCACGTGTATTAGAATTTATTGTGATTACCGATACCCATGCCAAATCGGGTCCACCACTGCGCCAGCTTTTGGGCCAGTTGTATCATTTCGCTGAACTGGGTGGAGTCGATACTACAGGGGTGAGTACACAACTGGCATTGTGGTAAAACAAATACAGAATTAGAGAACAAGTTATGTTTACAGGCATTATTGAAAGTCTAGGCAAAGTGGAAAGCTTACAAAGCGTAGGCGGTGATGTCCGTTTGCGTATTGGTACCAGTCTCGATATGTCAGATGTGCATTTGGGCGATTCCATTGCCACTAACGGGATTTGCCTCACCGTAATTGAATGGGGCGAAAACTGGTACGCCGCCGATGTATCGCGTGAAAGTTTAAACCGCACGACATTAGGCACCTGGAAAGTCGGTCAGCGCGTGAATGTAGAAAAAGCGATGTTGCCCACCACACGTTTTGGCGGCCATATTGTCAGTGGTCATGTGGATGCTGTAGGTGAAATTACCGTGGTTCGTGAAGATGCCCGTTCCATTTATTATGAAGTGACAGCACCTGCTGAAATTGCCAAATATTTAGCTGAAAAAGGTTCGGTGACGGTGGATGGGATCAGTCTGACCATCAACCATTTACGCGGCAATGTGATTAGCTTGAATTTGATTCCGCATACGGCTGAACGAACCAATATTGGTACATGGAAAACTGGTGCCAAAGTCAACCTGGAAGTCGATGTATTAGCACGCTATATCGAGCGTTTAATGCTGGGTGATAAAGCGGCTGAAACCACAGAACCATCAAAATTAAGTATGGCATTTCTTGCAGAAAATGGTTTCTTAAAATAAAAACCCATAGAATAGAAAACAGTCTGATTGAAAAATCAGACTGTTTTCTATTTTTATTTAGGTTTTTTAGTGGGCGGGTTAGATCATGTGGCTAAAGTGGATTTGTGCGAATGCTTGATTTTTTAATGCATATTGAACAATGGTTGCCGACTTTGCTGGACAACTATGGTCTATGGATTTACGCCATTTTATTTCTGATTATTTTTGCAGAAACCGGCTCTGTATTTATGTTTTTCTTGCCTGGGGACAGTTTGCTGATTGGCATTGGTGCACTTTGTTCAACTACAGATGTGATCCATTTAAACTACATGGGGCTATTGCTTTTTAGCGCTTCGGTATTGGGTTATACCGTTAATTATTATACCGGTCAGGTGCTGGGATTTAAATTTTTTCATGAACATTCACGGTTTTTGAAGCCTGAATATATTGTCAAAACCAATCATTATTTTACCAAGCATGGTGGAAAAACCATTCTGGTGGCTCGTTTTGTGCCATTTGTGCGTTCATTTGCACCCTTTGCTGCCGGAGCCGGGCATATGAGTATTTTCAGTTTTATGCTTTATAACGTGGTAGGCGGACTGATCTGGATTAGTCTGTTATTAGGGATCGGCTATGGCGTAGGCAATATGCTGGGAATTGCCGTAGATTTATTTTAGGTTTTAAATATTTAGATCATGTTTGGATTTGATTAAATTGAATAAAAAATCTAATCAAAATATTAAAATAAAAATAGCCCACCAAAGTAGACTGTTTTGACTGGTCTGTTTCAGTATTTGGTAATTGTGACAGCAGTACTTCCTACCGAAGAGCTTAATGCAGCAGGTATAGAAACAGAAAATTGGCCTTTTTCAGCTTCACGGACAATATAAATCGAAACTGAATGGAAGTCGGCATGGCTTATCCATAAATCTTGAGCAGATACACGCCATTTTTGACCCGAATCCAGTGCAGCAATTTGAGTGGAAATTTGCTTCAAGATATCCATTTTTTCTTCCTGAATAAGATTATGTTTAAGTATCAAAATAGCAATATCTTTAAATGAATTGATTCAAAGATATGACTATCTTGTGACATAAACATGTCATTTATATGACAGTGGAAAAATAGTCTGGATAAATTGCGATGAGAAATTAGTGCTTTGGTTTCTCTGTCGATAAATCAGAGTTTTTCAAAATGTAGTCAATTTCGTCTTGGCTGGCTTGATGTAACTTGGCACGAAATACCGTAACCGCCTGTTCAATCAAGGTTTCAGCTTCTAATTCGAGACGTAAACGCACGCTTTCCAGTTCGGATAGCATTGCAGTGTCAGGAATCGACCGCATGCCTTTAGAAAAATTCAGTGCTGAGCCTTCAGGATTTTTATGATAACGTGCTGTATAAACATGGGTTTCGTGCTCTAAAGTTTGCCGGATAAAGGCCAAGGTTTGGGTTTGTTCGGCAAACTGTCGAGCTTCATCTAGCTGCAAGGCTTGAGCATAAGCAACTTGTTCAGCACGTTTATTTTCCAGAGATTTTTCTAGCGCAAGCTGCTTGCGAATGCGTGCTTCTTCAATCAGTTGTGCCTTACGTTCTACATATGCACGCTCAATTCTCTCAAAAGAGTGTTGTTGTGCTTCTTTATCCTTTTCCAACCACTTTTGGATATTGGTTTCAGGTTTCAGCACATTGCAGACACGGTGTAGGTCATCAATAAATACCTGACGAACAGCTTCAGGCACATCTAACCAGCGCTGTTTAAAATCTTGACCGACATTTAATGCCACCCCGTATCTCCTTATTTCAATTGACCGGCTAAAGCTTGAAAGTTCGCGGCTCAATACCTAGACGTCGGTATTGTTTAAATTTTTCGCGACCCAGTTGTTTTGCCGATTCATTATTTTCGATGATTTCTATAATGTGACTAAATTTATCAATCTGTTCAAGCGCTTGATTGTTAAAATTAAACACAATCCAGTCAGATTGTTCCGGCAGTCGAGATGAAATACAAATAGGAGCATGTTCCTGATCAATCCCATGCGGAATAAAGCTGCTAGGATCAAAACTCCATAATTGTTCATCAAGCTGTTGCTGCAATTTTGTGTCGGAACAATATAACCAGATATGTTCCGATTGTTTCAGAATTTTGCGGCACAAACGGCAAGTGCTTTCCACTTGCCGCTCATTACTTTTTTCAAATAGATAAAAGCTAACTTTAGCCATTCGACTGCGCACGGTTTGCCAAGAATTGAATCAGTAATGGAACAGGGCGGCCAGTTGCACCCTTGGCTGTACCTGAGTTCCATGCTGTTCCGGCAATATCTAAATGTGCCCAGCGATATTCACGGGTGAAGCGTTGCAAGAAACATGCGGCAGTTACAGCACCGGCTTTAGGCCCACCAATGTTGGCAATGTCAGCAAATGGAGAATCCAGTTGTTCCTGATAATCTTCAATCACCGGCATGCGCCATACGCGGTCAAATGAGGTTTGACCTGCAGCGGTAATTTCAGCTGCAAGTTCATCATCCGATGTAAACATACCGGTTAGAACAGAACCTAAAGCAACCACACATGCACCAGTCAAGGTTGCGATATCAATCACCAGCGCAGGATTAAAACGTTTGATATAGGTCAGCGTATCGCATAACACCAAACGGCCTTCCGCATCGGTATTTAAAATTTCGACGGTTTGACCGCTCATGGTGGTCACGATATCACCCGGGCGTGTCGCATGACCCGACGGCATGTTTTCAGCAGCCGCAATTGTACCCACAACATGAATCGGAAGTTTTGATTCACACAGCGCACGCATCGTACCGAGTACAGAAGCAGCACCACACATATCGAATTTCATTTCATCCATGCCAGCGCCTGGTTTGAGTGAAATACCGCCGGTATCAAAAGTTACCCCTTTACCCACCAGCACGATTGGTGCCTGTTCGGCATTGGTCTGGTATTCCATGGTAATGATGCGTCCTGGACGATCTGAACCTTTGCTGACTGCCAGGAACGCGCCCATGCCGAGATCGGCCATTTGCTGTTCATCAAGAACGGTTACTTTTAACAGATCCGGATATTCTGCCGCCAAGGCTTGCGCCTGTTCTGCCAGATATTCAGGGAAACAGATATTGCCCGGACGATTACCCAAATCACGAGCCAGGTTTTGGCCCGATTGCACCGCGTGAATCAGGCTGAGTTGTTGTGCATTTAAAGTACTGTTACTTGAAATAAGATGAATCTCTTCTAGAACGAATTCATTTTTCTTCGATTTATATTCATCAAAAGCATAACTGGCTTGAGTTAAAGCCAAGGCAAATAAATAATGTTGTTCTGGCGCCAAGGCAGAAATATCAATGCTGATCTGTTTGAATTTTTTTTGTGACGCTTTGATAATAGTTTGTGCGATTTTTGCTAATTTGGCCGGTTGAATTTCAGCTGCCTTATCAATACCAATCAGGGCACTGTTGGTACATGCCGCCACTTTCCCAATCAGGGGCAGCGATTCAGTTAGGCTGGCTTTAAATTGGGCTGCTTCTACTAATGTATTTAAATCATTGATTTCATAAGTAGTCGCTGGCTTTTGAAGCTGTTCAGAATCGACTAATATCAACAAAAATGGACTAGATGCATTCTCTTGGAATGACGTATTAATTGTCAGTTTCATGTTCTGTATTCATGCCTTTAAAAGTTTGCAAACCATTAAACCATTGAAACATTTCTATGAATAGAGTTTCAATGCGCAACAACAGTATAGGTTTTATATTTTCAACATTCGGGTAAACTAGCGCTAGTTTTTATTAGCCTCTTTTTTGGAAGAATTAATTTGATTATTCGGCGTTATCTGGTCAAGCAAGTGGTGTCTACATCCTTGGTTGTGATTGCCTTGCTTACCTTGATCATGATGGGTGGTCGACTGATCAAGTACTTTGGCATTGCGGCACAAGGTCGTTTAGATGTCAGTATTTTGTTCAGTATTATTGGTTATCGGCTACCGGAATTTTTAACCCTGATTCTTCCACTGGGCTTTTTTATCGGTTTGATGCTGGTATTTGGCCGTTTGTATGTCGACCATGAAATGGCGGTAATGAACGGCAGTGGCGTCAGTCGCCATCAGTTGGGAAGGTTACTGATTCCGCTGACCGTGGTATTTCTGGCTGTTCAAACTGTCTTGATGGTCTGGATGTCTCCTTGGGGGCTGCGTCAGTTTGAAGAGTTGACCACCAATCAGGCGGTCAGAACCGGTTTCGATTTGGTGCGTCCCAAAGAGTTTATTTCCTCCGGTCCCTATACCATTTATGCTGGAGATTTGTCAGAAGACCGGCGTAATCTTAAAGATGTGTTTTTCTATCAACGCGCGGAAAAACCAGGTAAACCGGATGTCATGATTCTGGCAAAAGAAGCCACTCGTGTAGAAGTGGCCAATGAAACGGCCAGTATTGTCGATTTATCTGAAGGCCGCCGTTACGAAATTTTTCCGGGAAAACCAAAATATACCCAAGCAGAGTTTCAGTCCTATCGTTTACGTTTAGAAAGTGATGCTGAAGCCAAATTTGAAAGTGCAGAAGTGGAAGCATTGCCGATTGGCAAGCTCTGGAACAACCGTACCGATCCGGTTGTGGCGAGTGAATTGGGCTGGCGGATCTTCGTGCCATTTTCAGTACTTGTGGCTTTGATCCTGGCGATCGCACTTTCAGAAGTGACTCCCCGTCAAGGACGTTATTTAAAACTATTCCCCGCCTTGCTGATTTTCGCCAGTTTGATTGTGGCACTCATGGCATTGAAAACACGTGTCAGTAAAGATGAGTTAGGAATCTGGGCATATCCTTTGGTCTTGGTCGTGTATGGCATTGCTGGAGCATTGTTCTCCAGAAAACAAAAGCTCGCCCCTAAAATCAAGAAACGAATTCAGCAGGCGAGGTCTTAAAAATGTTAGCACGTCGAATAATTGCCAAACATGTGACCAAAACCACGGCATTGGCCATGCTGGGGGCCACAGCAGTGCTTTCTGTTTTACAAGTGCTGTTTACCTATTTGGGTGAATTGGGTTCACTGAATGAAAACTATGGTGCCTGGCAGGCATTTCTCTATGTGTTATGGGGTGCACCCCGCTATTTATATGAAATTTTACCTATTTCTGCCTTAATTGGTGCTGTTCTCGGTTTAGGGGCTTTAGCGTCTAATAGCGAACTGGTGGTGATGCGTTCGGTGGGAGTGAGTCTATGGCGTATTGTAGGCTGGGTGATTCGTTCGGCTCTAATTCTGGTGGTTTTATCCTTTGTCCTGAGTGAATGGGTAATTCCTTATACCAATGAGCAAGCCAAAAGCGTGAAAGATCACCGGAGTGTAAGTTCACTGGGTGAAGTCAGCGGTTATTGGACCCGCGAAGGTCAGCGTTTTATTTATATTGATTATGCCAATGCACAAGGGCAACTGAAACATGTTCAAGTCGTAGACTTTGATGACAGTTATCACTTGAAAGGGGTTCTAAATGCAGAACAAGGTCAGTTCGTTAAAGATGGTGATTGGAATCTAAAGACTGCTTCACAAATGGATATTTTGCCGCAAGGTAATTCAACCTTGGTCAAAACTGATCAGCTTCCTCTGGCTTTAGCCCTACAGCCAAAATACGTGCATATGGTCACTATTGACCCCGAAGATTTATCACCTAGCCAATTAATAAGTTTTATGAGCTACATGCATGAATACAGCCAGGTGCCGAAAACCTATAAGCTGGCATTTTGGCAAAAAGTCGGTTCGCCATTTGCTTTAATTGCCTTGGTACTGATTGCCTGTTCCTTTATTTTTGGTCCCTTACGTCAACAGTCGATGGGTTTCCGTTTGGTGATTGCCTTGTTTATTGGCTTAGGATTCTTCTATCTGCAAGACTTCTTGGGCTATGCAAGTTTGGTGTATTCACCTTCACCGGCATGGTTCGTATTTGTACCAATTGTGCTGATGATGCTGGTAGGCGGCTATTTACTGCGCCGTGCACGTTAACTGTTGAATAGAGAATGATAAACAAGGTGCATGATCAGCTTTAGTCCTGATCTGCACATAGAGTCTTGACCGAAAATTCGGTAAGATATACTGATGAAATTGTAAACAAAAGAGTGTTCATTATGACGGATGCAACTGCTGGCAAAATCCCTCACGTATTGGTAATTATGGATGGTGTGGGTCATCGCGAAGCGGTCGAAGACAATGCTTTCCTGGCAGCAAAACGACCTAATTTAACTGCTATGCAACAAAAGCATCCCCATGGTTTGATTTCTGGTTCGGGCGAAGATGTCGGTCTGCCTGATGGTCAAATGGGCAACTCTGAAGTGGGTCATATGAACCTGGGTGCAGGTCGTGTGCTGTATCAGGATTTCACCCGCATTACCAAGGACATTCGTACTGGTGCTTTTTTTGAGCATGACGTTTTGATTGATGCGGTAGAGAAAGCCAAAGCTGCAAATGGCGCAGTACATATCTTGGGCTTGCTGTCACAAGGTGGCGTGCATGCGCATGAAGACCATATTGTTGCCATGTGTGAATTGGCATTGAAAGGTGGGGCGAAAGTGTATCTGCATGCTTTCCTGGATGGGCGTGATACGCCACCGAAAAGCGCGCAACCGTCTTTAGAAAAATTAGATGCGGTTTTTGCCCAGTATCCGGGTCAAGGTCGTATTGCGAGCATGATTGGTCGTTACTTTGCCATGGACCGTGACAATCGTTGGGATCGTGTTGAACAAGCCTACCGTCTATTGACTGAAGGGGAAGCCGCACGTACCGCAGCAACAGCAGTTGAAGGTCTGGAACAAGCCTATGCGGCAAATGAGTCGGATGAATTTGTGAAAGCTACGCGTATTGGCGAGCTGGCTAAAATCCAGGATGGCGACAGCGTTGTATTTATGAATTTCCGTGCCGATCGTGCACGTGAAATTACCAAAGCCTTTGTCGAAAAAGAGTTTACCGGTTTTGAACGTAAAGTGGTTCCAAACCTGTCTAAATTTGTGATGCTCACCCGTTATCAAGCGACCATTGATGCACCTGTGGCCTATATGCCGGAAGCGTTGAAAAACTCGATTGGCGAATACTTGTCGAATTTGGGTAAAACCCAACTGCGTATTGCGGAAACTGAAAAATATGCGCACGTGACTTTCTTCTTCAGTGGTGGCCGTGAAGATGAATATCCGGGTGAAAAACGTATCCTGATTCCATCACCAAATATTGCAACTTATGATCTTAAGCCTGAAATGAGTGCTTATGAAGTGACCGATGAACTGGTTGCTGCAATTAACTCGGGTGAATATGACTTGTTGGTGGTGAACTTTGCCAATGGTGATATGGTGGGCCATACCGGTGTCTTTGATGCCGCCGTGAAAGCGGTTGAAGCAGTGGATACCTGTTTAGGTCGGGTATATGAAGCAGTAATGGCACAAAAAGGCCATATGCTGATTACCGCTGACCATGGTAATGTCGAGCAAATGCAGGACTATCACAGTGGTCAGGTACATACTCAACATACCACTGAACTGGTTCCCTTCATTTATGTGGGACCCACTTCAGCGACTATTGCGGAAGGTGGTGTGCTTGCAGATGTTGCACCAACCTTGTTGAGCCTCATGCAAATTCCTGTACCTGAAGAAATGAAAGGTCGTAATTTGATTACTTTAAAATCATAAAATTAACCCGATAAACAGGTGGAAGGATGGTTTTACAACGCTGGAAGATGGTTGTCGCTTTAACAACGTTGTTCATCTGTGTGAGCCATTCTGCACTTGCTGCAGTGAAAGATCAGCCTGTTCTGGATTTTGATGAGGAAGTAGAACAGAATTATGCTGAAATTCCAGTGGAATCGATTCAGCAATTTGTTCAGATTTATAGCATTGTCAAAGAAAATTATGTTGATGCTAAAAATGATGATGCATTATTTCAGCAGGCGATTAAAGGCCTGGTTAGTGGCCTGGACCGTTATTCCCGCTACTTGAGTCCTGAAGATTATAAGCAGCTACTACAATATACCGAAGGCGATATTGCCTCTGTCGATTTTGAACTGATTTATGATCAGCAGTTACATCAATGGGTCATTCAAGGTTTAAAGAACAATGCTGATTCTACCAAGCAAGGTTTACGCAATGGCGTAACGGTATTTAAGATTGATGATCAAGAACTGAAAAAACTCAACCATGATCAGGTCAATAGCCTGCTGAATGGTTCGATTGGTTCGACCTTAACCTTGCAACTGGCACCGAATAGCGCTCCAATGAGTTTGGTGCGTAATAAGAAAATAGAAACCGATATCCAAGCCAATATTCTGCAAAATCAGGTTTTAGTGATCAAAGTTAAAGTTTTCCAGCAAGATACTGCCAATGAAATTAAACGCTTGATTGAAGAGCACTCTTCCTCGCGTCTTAAGGCAGTGTTGCTTGATTTAAGAAATAATCCAGGCGGATTATTGTCTGCTGCGGTTGAATCTGCTGACTTGTTTTTGAATCAAGGGGTGATTGTTTCTACCAAAAGCCGTTCTGAAGGGGATCAGCAATTTCAAGCTTTACCGAGTTTGGAATTTCAAAATTTAAAGCTGGGCATTTTAATCAATAACCGTTCTGCCTCAGCCGCTGAAGTCTTTACTGCCGCAATGAAAGACCATGGCCGTGCCTGGGTCGTCGGTGAGAAGAGCTATGGCAAAGGCGTGGTACAAAAACTTTTTCCGCTTTCCAACGGTGCCGCCTTACAGATGACGGTATCGCATTATTACACTCCGAAAGGGCAGATGATTGAAGGTGTGGGGATTCAGCCGAATCAACAATACCTGCTGCAACATGAGATGAAAGAAGAAAACTATCTTGAACATGTTGCAGAAATCATTCTAAACCGTAAATAAGCATTTATTCATCATCGGTATCCAAGCCAAATTTCTTTAAGCGGTAACGTAAAGAGCGGAAAGACATCCCCAGTTTTTTGGCTGCCAGTGTTCTGTTCCAATGGGTTAAGTTTAGCGCATTGAGTAAAATATCTTTCTCAATATTTTCCAGATAAAGTTCTAAACCTTCATCGGGTAACTTTTTAGCAGAAACTAAGATTTCACTACGAAAAGCAGGGCTGGCTTCTTGCTGATGATCTGAAGGTGCGGCTGTTGGATAACGTAGCGGTGCACTTTGTAAATGAGGTAAATCAATTTTATCCTCATCACTAAGGGTAATGGCGCGTTCCATAATATTACGTAGCTCACGGACATTGCCCGGATAATACTGGTTCAGCAAAAAGTTTTTCGCGCGTTCAGTCAGTTGTTTTGCAGGAATACCCCATTCTTGGCTAATTTTTTGAATAAAATGATGCGCCAATAAAATAATATCATCACCCCGTTCACGTAGTGGTGGAAGCACAAGATCCATCACATGAATACGGAAGAATAAATCTTGGCGAAATCTGCCTTGTTGTACTAATGCTTCCAAATCCTGATGGCTGGCACTAATGACACGGAAATCCACATCAATTTCAGCATCTGAACCGACGGGACGAATCCGTTTTTCCTGTACCGCACGCAGCAGTTTGACCTGCATGGTTAAAGGTAATTCAGCAATTTCATCTAAAAATAGACTACCCCCATGTGCAGATTGGATCAGACCTTGTTTGTCTTGAGTTGCACCGGTAAAGCTGCCTTTCTTATGCCCAAACAGCTCACTTTCCATCAATTCCGTTGGAATAGCACCACAGTTAATTGCAATAAAAGGACCTTCATTGCGATTACTAAGTCGATGCACCAGATTGGCAATCACTTCTTTTCCGGTTCCAGATTCACCGGTAATAAATACAGGCGCTTGAGAACGTGCAATTTTATTTAAGGTAACGCGTAATTGCTGAATCGGCAGGGATTGGCCAATTAATAATTTTTGTTCCAGCGTATCTTCTTTACTTTGAAAATTTTCGACCGGTTTGTTCAACGCTTTTTGTAAGAGTTGTTCCAGGTGTTTCTGATTAATCGGTTTGCTGACAAAATCAAAAGCACCGGCTTTTAATGCGGCAATTGCAATTTCCATATTGCCATAGGCAGTGAGCACAGCCACAGGAAGTGCTGGAAGATGCTGGCTAATCCATTCTACCAATTGGAGCCCATTGCCATCCGGTAAATTCAAATCGGTTAGACAGGCATCATAACTATTGTCAGATAAAAGTTTTTTTGCCTGTTCAAGACGATATGCGATATGGGTCTTGATGCCCATACGTGATAAAGACATTTGCATTAAAGTACACAAATCTTCCTCATCATCTACTAATAAAACAATTGGTTGTCGTTCCAAAATCATACCCCAACACTATTAATTTAAAGCACCATCCAGGCATTCTATTCGAAAGCATGCCCCTTGTTTTTGTTCTACATAGTCCAGTTTTGCTTGGTTCGCCTCACA
Organism: Acinetobacter sp. ANC 3781; assembly: GCF_004331285.1. GTDB lineage: Bacteria > Pseudomonadota > Gammaproteobacteria > Pseudomonadales > Moraxellaceae > Acinetobacter. Next base: position 95,108 of record NZ_SJOH01000008.1, on the reverse strand, counting down.
AAAACTATGTGATAAGTATAATCCTAAACCAGTTCCCGTGATTTCGGTACTAAAAAAAGGTTGAAATAGGTAGGTCAAATCTTGAGATGCCACACCTGAGCCAAAATCTCGAACTTCAATTCGGACATTGGTTCCATGTGAATAAATATTTAATTCAATATGTGAATGCTCAGGTGAATTGTGCCGAATTGCATTACGGATCAGGTTAATCAGTACTTGGCGAAATTGTGCTTCATCAAAAGTAATCGAAATTTTATTTGGTATGGTGCATCGAATCTGGTTGATGATATCAGATAAATCTTCCTGGATCATTTGGGGAATAAATTGATTCAGCTGAATCTGTACAGGATACGTTTCTCTATTTCGCACCATGTTCAAGGTGTCTTGCACAATACGGTCAATACGCTGTGCTTGTTTTGCAATCATCTGACTTAATAGGTTTTGTTGGTCTGGATCACTATCTGGCAACAATTCGTTGGCTTGAACAATAGCAGCTAAAGGGTTGCGAATTTCATGGGCTATACTGGCAGACAATTGTCCTAAAGCTGCCAGTTTTAATTGTTGTACCCTTTGATTAATTTTACCCGCATCTTGCAGCATCAATAGGGTAAGGGTCTGATGGGGAACCATTAATTTCTGCACTTCAATATGCATATGATAGCGGCTCAGCTGTGACTCGAATTGAAATCTTTCACCATCTTGCAGCTGGTCAAACTTAATGAGTTCAAATAAATCAGGTTGTATTTTGTATAAGGGATATTTGTCATAAGCATAGAGTGGAGGAATACCCAAAAGCAGACAAGCCGCAGGATTGCTCAGCACGATATGACAGTTTTCATCTAAAACCAGATAGCCGAGTTCAATCTGTTCCAGAATATAACGGTTCAAATTTTGCAGTCGATTGAGCTCCAAGGATTGCGAAAAATTTAAATTTTCCAGTAATTGGAAACGTCGTACCGCAATTTGAGCACTGCCATAAACCACAAAAAACAGAAAGGCCAACAAAGCGCTATTACTGATATTGTTGAGTGAAGAAAAATCAAAAATACTGCCTAAAAATATTTGATAAATCACACTAATTACGGCGAAAAGAGTTGTGATTAAGGCCTTTTTTGCATCGAGTAACAAAGAAGCTGCAAAGATGGTAATCACAAATAGCAGACTTAAATGAAGATTAGGACCGTCCATTGCTAAAGTAAGTAAGCTTAAAACAATGACATCGACCGCAAATAACAGCGTCAGTTGTTGGGGAATTCTGGCGCGTATTTTTTTTAGGCTCAGCAGTTGCATACAGCCTATCGCCACAAAACAGATGAGAGCGTATAGATAGAGCTGTGGATAGCGGTATTCTGTATTTAAATACTGATTGGTGAGTGAAAAAATCAGGAGAAGACAAGTCGCAATAATCAGTCTATAAGCGCCATACCAGATGCCTAGATGATACTGGTTAAACTCAAAATTTGAGGTGCTCTGCGTCATGCATGTCTTCTAGAAGCTATATTAAAAGTATTAAGGTTTAATCAACCCATAACGAATGGCCAAATGAGTCAGTTTTACATCACTATCCAAATTCAATTTTTCAAAAATACGATAACGATAGGTATTCACAGTTTTGACACTGACAAAAAGTTTATCGGCAATTTCTTGGGCACTAATACAATTTACCACCATCATCGCGACCTGCATTTCACGTTCAGACAGCGCATCAAATGGCGATTGCTGGGTATCTGAAAGGTATGAACTGGCCAGTTGCTCGGCAATATCTGCACTAAAATATTTGCCCCCTTGCATGACTTTATTTATGGCACGAACCATTTCGGTCACAGGTGCGCCCTTAGTGATATAACCTTTTGCGCCTGCTTTGAGCAACAGGGATGGATAAGGCTCTTCAGCCAGGCCGCTAACAGCAACGACTTTGGTTTCAGGTGCGGTTTGCAACAAACGACGAGTAGTTTCCACCCCACCAATGCCCGGCATATTGACATCGAGTAAAACCACATTAGGATGATGGTGACGAACTAAGGTAATCGCTTCTTCTCCAGATTCAGCCTGACCAATTACTTGCACATCCGCATGGTCTTCGAGCATTCGGCAAATCCCGGTGCGTACCAATTCATGATCATCTACTACTAAAACTGTGATCACCTATTTCTCCCCTCATATAAAAAAAGCATGTTTTTTGTTACATAAAGCAAAATAAGCTTGCAATGAAATGACAAAATTAGCAATCCTATTATTAATCTTTAAGTGAAATGTTATACACAATGTCGTGAGCTAAAAAAATGTTCACCTTTGTGTCTAAATGTAAGGCATATTTGAGGTAATACACAAATGTATCTTGCCTCCATGAGTTGAGTAAAACATCGTGAAAAATTCGAACAAGTCTTTAATGCATGTGCTAGGTATGTCTATCTTACTGAGCATGAGTTCAACCAGTTTTGCAGAACTGGTCATGAATGCTTCTGGAGGCACAGGTCAAGCTGCTTTAAATTGGTCTTCTGAAGATGCCAAACAATTACTCAATGGCGATGGTTCGGCATTGAGCGAGGAACCAACGCCACAAGGTTCAACTAAAATTACTACTTCGGTGCGTAGTTCTAATGGTGTAGTCAGTTATTCTGCGCCTAAAACTGTACAAATTTTAGATAATTCAGGTTATAGCAATCAACCTTCAGTCAATGCCCGTGCTGCTTTAGTCATGGACGGTCAGACTGGTGAGGTTTTATATAGTAAGAATAGTAATACTGCTTTTCCGATTGCATCGATTACCAAGCTGATGACAGCAGTGGTGATTGCCGATGCACGTTTAAATATGTCGGAAAAAATCACCTTAACTCAAGCGGACTTTTCATGTTCAGGCTGTAAGAGTTCAAGTTCAACTTTACGCGCTGGCGATACTATGAATCGTGCGGAAGCACTTTTATTTGCGTTGATGAAGTCTGAGAATCCTGCCGCTTCTGCATTGGCACGCACTTTCCCGGGTGGTCGTGCAACCTTTATCTCTGCAATGAATGCGAAAGCCAAAGCCTTGGGTATGAATTCAACTCATTATTTAGAGTCAACCGGTTTGCATCCAGGCAATGTGGCTTCTGCGCGTGATTTAGGGATTTTAGTCAATACAGCATCCCAATACGGTCTAATTCGTCAATTCTCAACCACCCCAAGTTATGATTTTAATTTGGGCTATCGAGTGTTGAAATCAAACAATACCAATGCTTTGGTACGTAACGGCGGCTGGAATATCAATATTTCAAAAACCGGTTATATCAATGAAGCAGGACGTTGTGTCGTCATGCATACCACCTTAAACAATCGTCCAGCAGTGGTGGTGCTCTTAGGCGCAGATACTTCTGCTGCACGAACCAATGATGCGACGCGCTTAATGAGCTGGGTTAGTCAGCTTCCAAAACGGATTTAATATTGATTCTGGGAAGTATTCAATTTTACTCAACGTTTGAATGCTTCTAAACTAAAAAAGCCCTGCAATTGCAGGGCTTTTTTTAATGACAAGAACGAATTACATATTTGAAAGAATTGAATCTTTTACTTCATTCATGGTTGCATCAATCGATAACATTACGGCATCAGAACATTGTTTGATGGCAGTATCCGGGTCTTTTAAGCCATTCCCTGTAACAGTACAAACAATCACTGAACCTTCTTTAATTTTTCCGGCTTTAATGTCACGGATGGCACCACCGATAGATGCTGCAGAAGCAGGTTCTACGAACACGCCTTCGTACATTGAAAGTAGACGCTGTGCTTCAAGAATCTCAGTATCAGTCAGTTCATCAAACCAGCCATTTGAATCACGTACCACTGCTTTAGCATGATTCCAGCTTTGCGGGTTACCAATACGAATCGCAGTTGCTACAGTTTCAGGGTTAACCACCGGACCGCCACGTAAGAACGGGGCAGCGCCAGCCGCTTGATAGCCGGCCATGATTGGAAGGCCAGCAGGTTTAGGGCCGGTGAAAGCATCTGTTTCAGCGTCGTAAATGACTTGCTCAAACTGATCGGCAGGCTGATTCGCAACCGCTTCGGTATAACCCATCCAGTGTGCAGTAATGTTACCCGCGTTACCTACTGGCAAGCAGTGGTAATCAGGTGCACGACCTAAAGCTTCAACAATTTCATAAGCAATGGTTTTTTGACCCTGCAAACGGTAAGGGTTGATTGAGTTCACAATAGTAACTGGGGCTTGATCTGCGACTTCTTTCACCAGACGCATACCGTCATCGAAGTTTCCGCGAATTTGCATGGTGATTGCACCGTACATCATTGCCTGTGCCATTTTACCCATAGCAATTTTGCCTTCCGGGATTAAAACGAAGGCTTTGATGCCTGCGCGTGCAGCATAAGCGGCAGCGGCAGCTGAGGTGTTACCGGTAGAGGCACAAATAATCGCTTTAGAGCCTTCTTCAACCGCTTTGGTCACCGCCATGGTCATACCACGGTCTTTAAATGAACCCGTCGGGTTTAAGCCTTCGTACTTCACATAGATTTCAACGTCTTTACCAATAATGCGTGGAATATTCTCAAGCTTAATTAGTGGGGTATTACCTTCACCTAAAGAAATTGCACGAGTGGTTGCAGATACTGGTAAACGGTCGCGATAACGGTCAACTAAACCAGTATAACGATTGGCATTCGACATGATGATGTTCCAATTGTGTGTAGAGCTTGGCAAGGGGTAACACTCCCCTCAACCCGATTAATTATCAAGCGATTCTAAACGAATTCGTACAATTTCGCCATGAATGAAAGGCAATGCTTGAATTCGTTGCAACGCTTCATCCATTTTTGATTCAACGATAGGATCGGTTAAAATCACGATCGGAATCAGGTCTTTTAAGCGTGGCTGCTGCATGATGGCATCAATACTGATTCCGGCACGACTTAAAATCGTGGTGACATCTGCAAGGACGCCCATTTGGTCTTCGGCATTGATACGAATGTAGTAACCCGTGGTCATTTGTTCACGCGTTAAAATTGGTAAATCCGTTAAAGCTTCAAAGGCCAATTGCGGAATGGTTCCGGCACCATCTTCGGTATAAATGATATCACGGACAATATCGACTACATCAGCAACGACCGCAGAAGCGGTTGGACCTGCACCTGCGCCAGCACCATAATAAAGGGTTGGACCGACTGCATTGGCTTGGACCAGAACAGCATTTTTCACGCCGTTAACATTGGCAATCAGCTGGTCATCTGGAATTAAAGTCGGATGTACACGTAACTCAATACCTGCATCGGTACGGCGTGCAATACCTAGGTGTTTAATACGGAAACCCAAATCTTCTGCATATTTCACATCTTGTGCCGTGACTTTGCCAATCCCTTCAGTAAAGACTTTATCAAACTGCAAGGGGATACCAAATGCACATGAAGCCAAAATGGTCAGTTTATGCGCAGCATCAATCCCTTCAACGTCAAAGGTAGGATCTGCTTCGGCATAACCCAGTTCTTGCGCTTCTTTCAGCACATCTTCAAAAGCACGGCCTTTCTCACGCATTTCACTTAAAATGAAGTTACCTGTACCATTAATAATACCTGCCAACCAGTCAATTTTATTGGCTGCCAGACCTTCACGAATCACTTTGATAATTGGAATGCCGCCGGCAACTGCTGCTTCATAGGCAATCTGCACAGCATTGTCTTCGGCCGCTTTAAATAGTTCATTGCCATGTTCAGCCAATAAGGCTTTGTTAGCAGTCACAATATGCTTGCCATGTTTCATGGCTTCCATAATGACTTCATAGGCAGGGTGGATACCGCCCATGACTTCAACCACGACATCGACATCAGGCTGACGCACGATATCGAGCAGATCAGCACTGTGTTTTACAGATTCTGGAAGATCCAAATCAGGACGCGGACGACGTGTACCGACATGGGTAATTTCAATTTCTCGCCCGGTGCGACGTCTAATCTCAGCAGCGTTTTCTTTTAAAAGTTTAAGGGCACCACCACCTACAGTACCAAGACCGAGGATTGCCAGACGAACTGGTTTCACGTCACACTCCAATATCTAATCAATTTTAAGCGAACCTAGATCATAGCTAAAAAAAGCATGAGACTCTAGGAAAGAAATAATTTTATCTTCAACTATAAAAAACAGTAATTTAACGAATAAAAATTAGTTATTTAAACGTTCTACCAATTCGCTAGGAGAAAGATATCCGCCTAAATAAACTCCATCTTCATTGTAAATTGCCGGCGTACCATTTACGCCCATATTCAGACCCAATTGGTATTGCGCCCGGACTGGGTTTTTACAGGTTGCAGGAGCAAGAGGCGCACCGGCAATGGCCTGGTTAAAGGCAGCCTGACGATCTTCACTGCACCACACGCTTTCCATGGCTGGCATGAACTGTTCGCCACGTGGCCATGCGATATAACGTACTTCAATGCCTTTGGCATTAATTTCGCTCATGTGTTCATGCAGTTTATGGCAATACGGGCAGCTGGCATCGGTAAACACATACACAATATGTTTAGTTTTACCTTGCGCCTTATAAACTAGAAGATCTTCAGTTTTTAAGCCAGCCAGAAGCTTTTTGTTGGCTGCGGATTGCAGGTTTTCACTGACATTGTGAATTTTGCTGTCGCCCAAACGAAGCACGTCGCCCTGAATAATGTATTTCCCATCTGCGGTTGCATAAACAGATGACATGCCTTCAAGGTTGACCCAATACAGATTCGGTACTTCAGTGGCTTTAATATCCAGCACTTTGGCATTGATATTGGCTTTTTTAAAGTGCTGTTGCAAGGTGTTAATCAAACGCTGCTGTGCATTTCGCTCGGAAATGTTCGATGCCTGTCCGGTTGCAGGTGCACTCGCAGTTAAAGTACCTTGCTTCTTTTCATCGTTATTTGAGTTGGAACAAGCAGTGATTGCCAGACTGCTTGCCAAGGTAGATGCAATAAAAAATTTTGAGCGGGTAAATGACATAAATAACCCTTTCTTTTAGCTTTAAATAAAAATTGGTGGCCTAGCATAACAAAAAAAAAGCCAGGCTCGTTAACACTTCTTGGTCTTAGATGATCAATGAAGATCAGGCTAAGCACGCGGGTGATGGGTAGCATGCAGTTGCTGCATTCGAACTTGGGCAACATGAGTGTAAATTTGCGTGGTAGATAAATCACTATGCCCCAATAACATCTGAACGACACGTAAGTCTGCGCCATGATTGAGTAAATGGGTGGCAAAGGCATGCCGTAAAGTATGCGGAGAAAGTTCGGCTTGTACGCCTGCTTGTAGCGCATAGCGTTTGATTGCATACCAAAAATTTTGTCGGCTCATAATGCCGCCGTGCTGGGTTAAAAAAACATAGTCGGTGGCAGATTTATATAAACTGGGACGTGCTTCATTCAGATATTTCTCAATCCATTCACAGGCCATTTGTCCTAAAGGCACCAAGCGTTCTTTATTACCTTTACCGACAATACGTAAATAGCCCTGTTTTAAATTAATCAGTTCAAGGCGCAAATTAAGTAATTCAGTTACCCGTAACCCACAAGCATAAAGCACTTCAAGCATGGCACGGTCACGTAAACCCAAAGCCGTTTCAATATCCGGAGCATGAATTAAGGCTTCCACTTCTTTTTCAGAGATATCTTTGGGGAGTGAACGGCCAATTTTAGGCGTTTTATGGGTTGCCACAGGATTGTCGGAGCGAAGTTTTTGTTCACGTAAAAACTTATAAAAAGAACGCAATGCAGAAAGTGATCGGGCAATCGAGCGCGGACTTTTGCCTTGTTTGGTTAACGCCAGTAGAACATCAGAAATGTCATCACTGTTCCAATCCGGCATTGAATTCGAATTGCATTCACTACATTGAACTAAATCAGACAGATAGGCATTGCGAGTATGCGGACTGACGGTTTGTGCAATTAAATAATCTCGGAAACCCTGTAAAAAACTTAAATGTTCAGGAATGCTCACCGGAGCAGGAATACGAGGTTTTTTATTAAGCATGACACTTCTACATTGAATGAAAAATCCAAGTTTTTCTTGGCTTCGGTCAATTTAGAACAATTCCTTGCGAATGTCGATCTGAGTAGACAGATGAGAATTGGAATCAAACCTTACTTGGTAATTATTCTCATTTGTTTGTATACTGTTCAAAATATTTTAGGATTAGATGCGGTGCGTTTATCTGATTTAAAAGTGCAACAAACGGCCATCATCAGCAAAGTCAACAGAACTTTAGATGGCAATATTTCTCAAAACGATTTGGTCGCAAGCCGTTTAGAAACTCTAGGTTTTGTTCCGGGCACAAAAGTCCAGGTGATTACCAAAGGTATTTTTGGTGGTGATCCGATTTTGATTCAAGTTGGATTTACCCGATTCGCACTGCGTAAAGTTGAAGCTGAAAAAATTGAAATTAATCTTGAGGGAGCACCTGCATGAGTGATGCGCTACGTATTGCCCTGGTAGGTAACCCGAACTGCGGTAAAACATCATTATTTAACCATTTGACCGGTACCCGGCAAAAGGTTGCCAATTATGCCGGTGTCACAGTTGAACGTAAGGTCGGGCAGTTTACCTTACCATCTGGTAAACCGGTTCGTGTTCTGGATTTACCTGGAACTTATAGCTTGGATGCGACCAGTCCGGATGAAGCAATTACCCGCGATGTGGTACAAGGAAAAATTGCTGAAGAAGGGCAGCAAGATGCATTCTTATGTGTGGTTGATGCCACCAATCTGAAACTGCATTTAGGTTTAGTTTTGGAAATGATCGCGTTGGGTCGTCCGATTCTGCTTGTACTGAACATGATGGATGAAGCACGTCGCCGTGGCATGCAAATCAATACGCAAAAATTGGCGGAACGTTTAGGTATTCCGGTGGTGGAAACGGTTGCGGTGCGTAATTCAGGTATTGAAAACCTGATGAATGCGCTCGATCAAGGTAAATATTCGATTCCCCATACTGAACTCAGTGGCTTAACTGGCGACAATCATCAGAAAATCAGCACGATTTTGCATGATGTGGTGCATTCAGTCGATCAGGAAGATAAGCGTTCTGACTTTCTCGATAAAATATTTTTACATCCAGTCTTCGGTTTGGTCAGTCTTGCGCTGATGATGTTTGTGGTGTTCCAGGCGGTATTTGCTTGGGCTGCACCGTTTATGGACGGGATTGAAGCCTTCTTTGGTTGGTTCGGTGAATTCGTTGGACAGCATATTTCACATCCACTACTGAACAGTTTGGTGGTGGATGGCATCATTGCTGGTGCGGGCGGGGTGGTGGTGTTCCTGCCACAAATTTTGATTCTGTTCTTCTTCATTCTAGTCCTAGAAGAATCAGGTTATTTGCCGCGCGCTGCGTTCTTGCTGGATAAGCTGATGTTTAAAGCCGGTCTTTCAGGTCGTGCCTTTATCCCGTTACTATCCAGTTTTGCCTGTGCCGTCCCTGGAATTATGGCAACCCGCAGTATTAGCGACCCGCGAGATCGTTTAACCACGATTTTTGTTGCACCGCTGATGACCTGTTCTGCACGTCTACCGGTATATGCGCTACTCATTGCCGCCTTTATTCCGGAATATATGGTTTGGGGTGTGTTTAACCTGCAGGGTCTGGTGCTGTTTGCTTTATACATGGCCGGAATTGTCAGCGCACTGATTGTTTCTTTCATCTTAAAGTTTTTCCAAAAAGACAAATCACAACATATGTTGCTGATGGAATTGCCAAGCTACCGTTTTCCCGACGTGAAAAGTATTTGGATTGGTTTGCTGGATCGCGGCAAAATTTTCTTGAAACGTGTCGGTGGCATCATCTTCGCGTTGTCTATTTTGCTTTGGTTCCTGTGTACTTTTCCGCAGCCTCCAGAAGGCGCGACTTTACCTGCAATTGATTATTCGCTCGCAGGTATGCTCGGACACGTGATGCAACCGATTTTTGCCCCGCTGGGCTTTAACTGGCAGATCTGTATTGCCTTGATTCCTGCCATGGCGGCACGTGAAGTGGTGGTGGCTGCATTGGGCACGGTTTATGCCTTGTCTGCAGCCAATGATGATGCAATATCGCAAGGTTTGGCATCTATTATTAGCAGTGATGGCAGCCTTGGCTGGTCGCTAGCAACCGGTTTATCGCTTTTGGTCTGGTTTATTTATGCACCGCATTGTCTGGCAACCTTGGCAACGGTGAAACGTGAAACAGGTTCATGGAAAACCGTGAGCTTTATGACCGCTTATTTATTTGGTCTGGCTTATTTGATGTCGTTCCTGACCTATCAAATTGCATCGTACTATTTGGGTTAAGTGAATCGGGCTAAGTTGACTTAAAAATAATCTGTACAGGAGATTGAGATGATTGAAGTTGTGATTGTTGCGGCATTGGTGATTTGGAGTGCAATTGTGGTCTTCAAGAAAGTGTTTCCTCAGACGGCAAACTCAGTCTTCATGAAGTTGTCCAGTTTTTGTGATAAGCAAGGGTGGTCCACTCTGGCCAAGTGGTTAAAACCTGCCATGCTTTTAGGTTGTAGCGGAGGCTGTGGATGTTCTGCAACGGAAGACACTCAGAAAAGACCGGAAGTTCAAGCGGTAAAATGGAAGTAATTTTTTAATTTTCGCCCAATTCAAAAAAACCGTCTTTTATGACGGTTTTTTTACGCGCGGACACAAAAAAAGACGCATAAAGTCAAAACAGAAAAAGCATTCAAAAGAGCAAAGTGCTAACATTTTGTCAGTTTTAAAACATACCAAGATATGGGGTAAAAATGTTAATTCAACGTGGTGGATTAAAAGTCGTTGCAGGGCTCGGAATTTCAGGTGTTGCAGCAGTAAATTTCTTACATGAAAATGGCTACCGCGTTGCAGTAACAGATTCTCGAAAGACGCCTCCGGGACACGATCAAATTCCAGGCGAGGTTCAAACCAGTTTTGGTCAGCTCGATCAGGAGCTGTTATTGCAAGCCGAAGAAATTGTGATTAGTCCGGGGCTTGATCCAAAAATCCCTGAAATTCAGGCAGCGGTTAGCAAGGGTATTCCTGTGGTGAGTGAAATCCAGATTTTACGCCGTGCCACAGATAAGCCAATTATGGCAATCACCGGTTCAAACGCAAAAAGTACCGTTACTACCCTGATAGGTTTAATGGCGAAAGATGCGGGAATCAAAGTGGCAGTCGGTGGCAACCTGGGACGTCCGGCACTGGATTTAACCAAAGATAATCCTGAACTGTATATCTTGGAACTTTCCAGTTTTCAGTTGGAAACCACATCTAATCTAGATGCAGAAGTCGCAGTCGTCCTTAATTTGAGTGAAGATCACTTAGACCGTCATGGTGACATGATGGGCTATCACACCGCAAAACATCGCATCTTTCAAGGAGTGAAAAAAGTAGTCTATAACCGCGATGACTCACTGACGCGTCCATTGGTTCCAGATGTAACCCCGATGCAAAGCTTTGGTTTAAATGCTCCAGACATGAATCAATATGGCATCTTAAAAGAAGATGACGGCACAATCTGGTTAGCACGTGGTCGCGAGCGTTTACTAAAAAGTTCCGATATGTACATTCAGGGTACTCACAATGTAGCCAATGCTCTGGCATGCTTGGCGTTGGGCGAGGCGATGGGTTTGCCGCTTGAGTCGATGCTGAACACCTTAAAAACCTTTAAAGGCCTGGAGCACCGCTGTGAATTTGTCAAAGAGCTGAATGGGGTACGTTATTACAATGACTCCAAAGGCACCAATATTGGCGCGACCTTAGCTGCAATTGACGGTCTGGGCGCTGCCATTGAACCTAACCAAGGCAAAGTAGCGATTATTTTAGGCGGTCAAGGTAAAGGGCAGGATTTTACAGCCTTACGCGATGCCTTAACTAAATATGCAAAAGTTGCGGTACTGATTGGTGAAGATCGTGTAGTGATTGAAAAAGCGATTGCAGGAACAACGACATTGCTTCATGCAGAGTCGTTAAAAGAAGCGGTGGAATTATGCCAACAAAATACACAAGCCAATGATGTGGTGCTATTGTCACCTGCATGTGCAAGTTTTGATATGTTTAAAGGTTATAGTGAACGTGGACACCAGTTTGTTGAATGTGTGAACACACTTGCTTAAAAGAATGATAAGGAACGTTGTATGGCTGGGTTAGCTCAGACGACCATAGGTAAAATTAATCAGGTCTATAATGAGTGGGGAGCCAAAATCCCCGCTGAAGTTACGTCACGTAATGTACTGATTTTTTGTGTGATTGCTTTACTTTGTATCGGCTCAATCATGGTGGCATCAGCATCGATGCCCTATGCCGACCGTTTACATGAAAATCCGTTTCATTTTGTGATCCGACACGGAATTTCAATTTTAGTGGCAGGCATTGCAGCATTTCTGACTTATAAAGTCTCGCTCAATATCTGGTTCAATAATACCTTTCCATTATGGATTATGACCATTCTATTGCTCGCTGTGGTGTTGGTTGTCGGCACCGAGGTCAATGGTTCAACCCGATGGATTCGTATTGCTGGCTTTACCTTGCAGGCATCCGAAGTCGCCAAGGTCATGATGGCTATCTTTACTGCAGACTATGTAGTACGCAGGGCAGAAGAAGTTCGTAATAATCTGTCCGGTCTGTTCCGCTTAGGTGGAGTCATGGTAATTACCGTCGGTTTAATCCTGGCGGAACCGGACTTGGGCGCAACTGCAGTGATTGTCTTGATGATTTTAGGGGTGTTCTTTTTAGCAGGTGCACCACCGATTCAGTTCATCGGTTTTATGCTGGCAATTATCCTGGGTTTAGGAGCTGCGATTATCTTTGAGCCCTACCGTTTACAACGGGCCTTGTCTTTTACCGATCCTTGGGCTGATCCCTTAGGTACTGGTTATCAGCTTTCCAATGCCCTGATGGCCTTTGGCCGGGGTGAATGGGCTGGGGTTGGACTGGGACACAGTATTCAGAAAATGTCCTATCTTCCAGAAGCGCATACCGACTTTATGCTGGCGATTTTAGGTGAAGAGTTCGGTTTCCTTGGCATCAGTACCGTATTGATCTTATCCTTTACGATGCTGGTCTGTTGTATCAAAATCGGTCATCGTGCTTTGCAGCATCAGTATTTGCGTGCAGGCTATTTGGCCTACGGTATTAGCATTATTTTCTTGCTGCAAATTCTGGTCAATGCAGGCATGAATATGGGGATGCTGCCAACCAAAGGTTTGACCCTGCCGTTTATCAGTTATGGCGGTTCATCATTAATTATGTGTGCCGTGATGATCAGTTTAGTGCTGAAAATTGATGCCACTACTCAAAAAGCCAACCCGAGTAAAGAAGAATCCAGCTTCTAGCTTGAATCTGATGATCAATTCTGCTGGGTATGGGTTAATACTGTACTCGGCATCTCGGTGCCACAATTCAGACATTTCACGAATTCTCCTTTCGCCTTTGAAAGGGGAATCAGTGGGATAAAAAATAAAGAAAAATAATTACGCTGTTGTTTTAGTTCATAGGCACTTCTGCTTCTGCAGACCGGACAAACAAACTGACTTTTCTCGACGACTTTAGTTTTCGGACCCATTCCAAAAATAAAAAACATAGCCTGAACTCTTTTTAAGTTTTGTCTTTTAGCTTAGCGCATTTTTGATGTTATAAATAAGTGCCTTGCAGTTGCATTGTGTGGGGAATCTGTTGTATATCCCACTGGGCAATGGCTTGCTTGAGCATACGTTCTGGGGTGTCCAAATCAACTTCAGCTTGATGCAAGGCGCGAATCGCTTGTTGGAGTAATTCAGGTGCACGGTTGAGATCGAGCGCTTGCGCCATGTTCTGTTTAGAGAGCTTTTGTCCCTGATCGTTCATCGCCAAGGGCAGGTGCATATATTCAAGTTTGGGATAATCCAATACTGAACCAAGCCAGATTTGCCGTTCAGTGTTATCCAGCAGGTCTGCACCACGCACGACATGAGTCATGCCTTGCAGATAATCATCCACCACCACAGCCAGTTGATAGTTAATAATGCCATCACGACGCTTGAGCACAAAATCACCGAGCTCGTGTTGCAGATTAGAACAGTGTGTACCTTGCAGGCGATCACTGAAGCAAATTTCTTGATCGGATACTTTGACACGAATCGCTTGCTGCTCAAAAGGTAGCTTTAAATCACGGCAAGTTCCGGCATAGATATGATTGGAACCCAACATTTTGCGGGTACATTGGCAGGCATAGACCAGATGCTTTTGATGCAGTTGATCAATCACAGCATCGTAGATGTCTAGGCGGTCTTTTTGGAAAATGATTTCTGCATCAGCTTCTAATTGAAAGGCTTCAATTGAACGCAGGATATGCGCTTCACTACCAGGATAAATACGCGGAATATCGGTATCTTCAATCCGAACCAGCCATTTGCCTTTATGCGCACGTGCATCGCAATAACTGGCCACAGCGGTGATGAGTGAGCCAAAATGCAAAGGGCCGGTTGGCGATGGCGCAAACCGACCTGAGTAGCGAGACAGCGAAACATCGTTTCGCCGCTGCGCAAGAGCCGAGTTGTGCTCGGCTGAGGGATTCTCAACAGTCACAATTAACCGTTATTTTGCTTCTCTTTGATTTCTGCTAGAGTTTTGCAGTCAATACAAAGGGTTGCAGTTGGACGTGCTTCAAGACGACGCAGACCAATTTCAATACCACACGTTTCACAGAAACCATAGTCGTCGTTTTTAATCGCTTCAATTGATTGCTCAATTTTACGAATTAATTTACGCTCACGGTCACGTGTACGGAGTTCAATTGCAAACTCTTCTTCTTGTGTCGCACGGTCATTGACGTCAGGCAATGCAGTATTTTCATCCTGCATCGTGTTTAAAGTACGATCTACTTCAGACATTAGCTCTTCTTTCCATGCCAAAAGAATTTGGCGGAAATGTTCAAGCTGTCCTTCGGACATGTATTCTTCATTTTTTTTCGGCTGATAAGGTGCAATACCAAATAAGCTAGCAGTAGAACCACTTTCTGACGCTTTTGGCTTGGTTTTTCGCACACGTTTTGTAGATTTTTCGTCTACAACATCAGTTTGTTCGTCCAAGACTTGATTTTGGTTGTCATTCGCCATTTAGGACATTCCTCATCATATACGTATTATCTATACGCAAAAAATATGGTGATATGCAAGTGTTTTTATCCAACTCTCAGGAGATTCTCCTTCGAGGGCCGTCATCATATAGACTTTTTATGCTTTTTGATAGTCTTTGATGCCTGGATTCCATCTATCACGCTTTCTTTTGAAGCCATAAAATAATAGAAAAAAAGCAAAATGAAAAGTTAATAACCTGAAATTTCAACATTAATTTTTTGCTGCACCTTTTCGGTACGATGAATCTCAGTGTGTAACTCGCCATTTGCTTTCAAATGTAATACACGAAACCCCGGTGCCTCCTCATCTAGAGCAAAATCCTCACTTAAAGGTCTGAACTGGACACAGGTTGAAGGTGTCGAAAAAAACTGAATATTTTTCCATTCATTCAAGGAGTCTTGATGAACATGACCACTCACGACCGCTTTCACATTACTATGTCTGGCTAAAATATCGATTAAATTTTCAGTATTTTTCAATTTATGTTGATCAATCCATTTTGATTTCATATCGAAAGGATGATGATGACATGCAACAAGCACAAATTGCTGTTGGAATTGAGATAAAATTTGATCAAGTTGGTGCAGTTGCGCTTCCTCAATCCAGCCATCAGTTTTGTCACGCACAGCGCTATTTAATAACACGATGCTCCACCTGCCAAAATGAATCGCATGAACCCGATTTTGATTATGGTAGAAAGGGAACAGGTCAATATTGTCATGATTCCCAGGGATTTGATAAAACGGGATTCCTAAACTCTGCATAAATTCCAAATAACGAGTATAGGTTTCTTTCACCGGCACTTGGGCCAAATCACCGGTATGAATAATGGCATCTGCATTTGGATATTGCTGCTGAATTTGTTTCATGACGGCATGAAAACTATGTTCAGGATTCATATGCACAAATTCTAAATCTTCCTGATTCATCAAATGTGTATCTGAAATTTGAATAATGGTCCAGTCTTGCTGGGGTTCATGGCTATTGGATACAGTCATGTCTGACTCCTTAGACATTCCTGGTAGCTTGAATATGCTGTTGCAACCATTGCAATGCCATAATCACCGGTGCATTTCTTAAACGACCATTGGTGAGGAGATTGGCAATTTCACTGTAGTCAATCAAATGCAATTGAATATTTTCGCCTTCATCTGGCATCCCAAATACTCCGCCTTCTTGAGGAAGAGCGGCTTGTGCACTGTATAAATGGAACAGTTCTGAGCAGGCACCGGCAGATGGATAAAAGCTGAATAGATGCTGTAATTGATCAATTTCACAGCCTGATTCTTCTAGACTCTCACGGCGGATACAGCTTTCAGGCGATTCATCACCATCCAATACCCCGGCAATCACTTCCAGTTGCCAAGGTGAATCAGAATCATCCATTGCGCCGACACGAAATTGTTCAATTAAGGCAAATTTTTGCTGGGTATCATCATAGATCAGCACACCAGCAGCTTCAGGTCGGTGAATGAGTTCACGTTGAATGATGGGCGTGTATTCAGTCTGATTAAATAAACGATGTCGGAGACTGACTTTTTCAACCTGAATGAAGCCGCGGAAAAGATATTCACGTGACTGAATTTTGACTTCGTCGCTGTTATATGTTGCTTGCCTAATAATATTCATATAGCTCAGTCAGGATGAAAAGCAAGCACTCATCCTAACTGAGAATTTCATGAAAATAAAAGACTTTTTTTACCAAATTACAGCTTGTGGTACAATTTCTGACCATGTTTCTGATAAGTGGTTTTCATGGTTTCAAATCCTGCTGCTATCTCCGCATTTTGTTCTTGCCTATGTTCTGCATTACTTTGATTTTTCGCATAATCTCTCACATTTTGGGTGATTTTCATGGAGCAGAACTTTGGTCCGCACATCGAACAAAAGTGCGCTGATTTATGGGCTTCCTTGGGCATGGTTTCATCATGCATGCTGCGTGCGGTATCGGGGTCAAGACTTAAGTTAAACTGGTCTTCCCAGCGGAATTCAAAACGTGCTTTGGACAAGGCATTGTCACGCACCTGTGAACCCGGATGACCTTTGGCTAAGTCGGCAGCATGCGCGGCAATTTTATAAGTGATGATGCCATCTTTGACATCTTTCTTATTTGGTAAACCTAAATGTTCTTTTGGTGTGACATAACACAGCATCGCTGTGCCATACCAGCCAATCATCGCGGCACCAATCGCTGAAGTAATATGGTCATAACCCGGAGCAATATCCGTAGTTAAAGGCCCAAGGGTATAGAAAGGCGCTTCTTGGCAGACTTCAAGTTGCAGATCCATATTTTCCTTAATCATATGCATTGGCACATGTCCCGGGCCTTCAATCATGACTTGCACATCATGTTGCCATGCGCGATGGGTCAGTTCGCCCAAGGTACGCAGTTCACTAAACTGGGCTTCGTCATTGGCATCCTGAATACAGCCCGGACGTAAGCCATCGCCTAAACTGAACGATACGTCATAGGCTTTCATGATTTCGCAGATTTCATCGAAATGGGTATACAGGAAGTTTTCTTGATGATGGGCAAGGCACCACTGCGCCATGATGGATCCACCACGCGAGACAATTCCAGTTAAGCGGTTTGCCGTGAGCGGAACATAACGAAGCAGTACCCCGGCATGAATGGTAAAGTAATCTACACCTTGTTCCGCCTGTTCAATCAACGTGTCTTTAAAGATTTCCCAGGTTAAATCTTCGGCCACACCATCGACTTTTTCCAGTGCTTGATAGATCGGAACCGTACCAATCGGAACAGGCGAGTTACGGATAATCCATTCACGGGTTTCATGGATATTTTTGCCTGTCGACAAATCCATAATGGTGTCTGCGCCCCAGCGGGTCGCCCAGGTCATTTTCGCCACTTCTTCATCGATGCTTGAACCCAGTGCCGAGTTGCCGATGTTGGCATTGATTTTCACCAGAAAATTACGTCCGATAATCATCGGTTCAATTTCAGGATGGTTAATATTGGCAGGAATAATTGCACGACCTTCCGCGACTTCCTGACGGACAAATTCAGGCGTAATTTCGGTTAGGTTTTTCGCCCCGAAGTTTTGACCAACATGTTGACGCGCATCTACACCCTCAAGCTGGCGTTGATTTTCACGGATGGCAATATATTCCATTTCAGGAGTAATAATACCTTGACGTGCATAATGCATTTGGGTGACATTTTTCCCCGATTTTGCACGACGCGGCTTTTGAATATGGGCAAAGCGGATCTGTGCCGTGCGAATATCTTTTAGACGTTCTTGTCCAAAGGCAGAGGTTAGCATCTCTAAACGTTCAGTGTCTTGACGTTCTTCAATCCAGGTTTCACGCACATTGGGTAAACCTTTATTCAGGTCAATTGCAATTTCAGGATCGGTATACACCCCTGAAGTGTCATAAACCAGAATATCTGGATTCTGTTCGCCGCCTAAGCCAGTCGGGGTGTCGGTCAGTTCAATGGCACGCATCGGGACTTGAATATCCGCACGAGAGCCTTGGAGATAGACTTTTTTTGAAGCGGGTAAAATTCGGGTGAGATCTTTGGCATCTTGCTCATGTTGAGCAGAAATATCTGTTGCAGATAGATTCGTTAACTGGTTCATTGCAATGATCCTTATGAATGACATCAACGAATCAAGCACGACCAAAAACGTGGCAGATTTATCTGGTTTAATTCATTAGAAAATTAACAAACAGATAAATTGAAGGCTTCAGTTTTTAGATGCTTGATTCCTACGCAGGTTCTAACCTGATCAGGTTCAACGGTACTTGTGCTTAAGTTCTTTATAGAAAAGACTGACACAATCTCAGCGAGTAATTACTCGCGCTCCGTCAAGCGATGGACAAATATTAGCATGCCCAAGCACTAAAAAACATTCACATTAAATATCGCTTTTATGTCGTTCTATAAATTTTTAATTTAAAGCAAAAATTAAAGACATACTGAATCACTAAAACAGTGTCGTGTTTTAGACAGGCTTAAATTTTGTAAACCTAAATACTGGTCTAATTGTTTGAGCGTAAGCTGATTTTCAGACATCGACTGTTGTTGTTTTGAACTTAATTGAAGTGGAATTTCTTTTAAACGCTGCTGTTCAGATAATTGTAGAAATTGCAGAAATTTTGTAGCCTGAAGCGCTAAATACGAATTTTTGACCCGAGCTAATTTTTCAATTTCATCTAGCGAACTACTTTGAATTGAATATTGATCGGTATAAGTCTCAGAGACAGGCGAGTCGTTCATACCTTTAAATAAAAACTGGGTATACATGTGCAGTAAGTATTCTGCATCTTTGCGATAGCTACTTTTAGGATATTGATTTAAATATTCTTCCCAAAATAAGGCACGATTTGCAATCTCATGCGGCTCAATCATTAAGGTATTTTCAACAAACACTGGCATCATATTTTGTGTTGCCAAATTTTCGATAAAAACTTGTTCTGCTTGAGGCATATACGGGGCAAATATTTTGGCTAAGTATTCAGGACTACGACGATAATTGACTAAACCTTTACCTGCATCGAACAGCTCGATGTAGGCTTGCCCCTTGTGTTTCAATAAATATTGATCACGTAAATTCAGTTGTTCAAAATGGCTTTGTTGAATTGTAGGATGCTGGGCTAAATCAAAAGCATAGGTTTCAAAAGCCACTTGCTGTGACGGTGTTCTATCTACTGTTAAGAAGTTTTTATACATTTGATTGGACAATACTAGCAAATGCTTTTGTTCGGCAAATGTAGACAGCGGTAAGCATAATTTTAAATCTTGATTGATCTGTTCTAAGGCAAAAGTAGTTCGTTCTGCATTAATTGTGGACATATTATTTTCAATATTTTTACATAGCGAAGATAAATCTACCGTTTCATCTTGCTCAGATTGTTTTTGTACCTGTTCTGGAATAGGCTGTGGCTCAGGCTTTTGACATCCGAGCAAAAGCATCAAAATGACAAAAGGCAGGCATTTCTTTACAGAGAAATTTTTTTTGAAAGACACAGTCATTATATATCTGGATAAATGCGGCAAGGATTTTAACGGATTACAGGTATTCTATAGCTGAAAAGAATTTTGTCTGTGTAGTATTGTGCAGGAGTTTAGTTACCTGCTGTGATCAATGACCAACATTTTACAGATAAATGGATATAACATGGGCTGATTGTAAAAATTAATAAAAATCATACGGAAAAGTAGAAATATCATTCTAATATTGCATAGTTTTCTTTGAACTATGCGTGTTTACAGATGGTCTGGTACGGGGCAGGGATTTAGCATAAAAAATGAATATAAATATAGTCATCAGTGCATGTGTTTTGCTTGTAAGTCCGTGCAGTTATGCTTTGGATCTGGTGGAAGCTTATCAACGTGCAAAAAGTACTGATCCAAATTGGCAAGCCAATCTTTTACAGTATGAGGCGGACCAATTAAATCTGGGAATTGCGAAAGGAAATTTGCTTCCAACGATTAGTGTTTCTGGAAATGTCACACGAAAAAGCCAAGATACCAATCAGACCAGTATTCCTGGTTTTCCTCAGGACGCATTTAGTACATCTTCTTCAACGACTAAACAAATTGCCATGACTGCACGGCAACCGATCTTTCGTTGGGATGCGTGGGAAGGTTTAAAGCAAGTTAAAACCTCGGTTAGTCTGAGTGAAGTCAATTTACAATTACAACGCCAGGAACATATTTTAAATGTCTCTGAATCTTATTTTAATGTGCTGCGTCAACAGAGTTTAACCACTGCAAATTTACAAGAAGAAAAGGCCTTGTTGGAACAGCTCAATCTCATGAATGCGAAATTGCGCGAAGGTCTGGTTGCAAAAAGTGATGTCAGTGAAGCCAATGCGCAATATCAAAGTGCAAGAGCGAATCGTATTTCTACTCACGTGCAATTGATTTTGGCACAAGAGCAACTGGCACAAATCATTGGACCTTATCGTGAAAATTTGGCAGTACTCAGAGATGACTTTCAGTTTCAAAAACCTTATCCGGCAGACTTGGAAGCATGGACAGCTTTGGCACTGAGTCAAAACCTTTCTATTAAACAAGCCCGGATTCAACAGCGTTATGCAGAGGATCAGAAACGGATAGAAAAAGCCGCTTTATATCCGCAAATTGAAGCGGTAGGCACTTATGGATATGCCAAACAGTCCCCACAAAATGTCATATCCAGTGACGGTCAGTTTGATCAGCTAGGTGTGGAAATGAACTGGAATGTATATAACGGCGGACGCACGCAAAAATCCATTCAAAAAGCTGCAGTGAATGTGAGAAAAAGTGAAGCCCAGCTTGATGCTGCCATTCGTAAAGCCAGTACCGATGTAAAAAAATCCTATATGCAGGTGGAAACCGATCAGGCCAAACTACAAGCGCGTAAAGCTGCCATGGATTCGGCCACTATTGTTTCTGAAGCCTCTAAAGCCCAGTATCAGGAAGGTTTGAAAACTATGGTGGATGTGCTTTTGGCGCAACGAAATGCGTTTTCTGCCAAACAGGATTACTTAAATGCACAATATGATTATTTGATTAATGTGCTACGTTTGAAAGCTGCTGTTGGCAAATTAACAGAACAGGATGTTGAAGCAATGAATGCTTGGCTGATCGATAAAGCAGTCCAGCCAGCCAGCTAAACATTTAGAGGTTTGTCATCAAAGCTTCATATTAGATATGATTTAATATTGACCAAAATTTTTAATCCTAAAATTGCTGTTGTGGAGTACGCCCCCTTGCCAAATAATCCGGTGTTGAACCACCATATTTCTTCGCAATTTAATGAAGAGTTGCAGGATGTAAATACCAAATTTATGACCATGGGTGGCTTGGTTGAACAGCAAGTTGCCAACGGTATCCGTGCTTTATTAGACACCGATGCCAGTTTGGCGATTGATGTGCAATTTCAGGACAATATCGTCAATCGTTTAGAAACAGAAATTGATGAAGCCTTAACCCTGATTTTGGCGCGTCGTCATCCTGCGGCAATTGACCTGCGTATGGTAATAGCCATGTCTAAAGCCAATACCGATTTAGAGCGTATTGGTGATGAAGCGGCGAAAATTGCCCGTATCGCGCAGAATTTGTGTGAAGAAGGTAATTCACCTCGCGGCTACATGGAAACCCGTCATATTGGTAACCAGGTGCGGGTGATGATCCATGATGCCCTAGATGCTTTTGCGCGTTTAGATATCGATCAAGCTTTGCGTGTATTACTTGCCGATGCCGATATTGACCGTGAATATCAATCTGCAACACGTACCTTAATGACCTATATGATTGAAGATCCGCGTCATATTTCACGGGTGATTAATGTGTTGTGGGTACTGCGCTCTTTAGAACGAATTGGTGATCATGCGCGCAATATTTCTGAACAAGTCATTTATATAGTCAAAGGTTTAGACGTACGCCATACCAGTGTTGCGGAAATTGAAGAAAAAGTTCAAGAACGTTAATTTCTAAATCAATTCTCAAAAAGCCTCAACTTAGATTGAGGCTTTTTTTATCAGTATGATGTTGATTAAAAAAATTAAAGAACAGATATTCAAACAGATGTTGTGTCTAACTATGGGTTTCTTCCTCAGAATCCTCCTCGAAAGTTTTAGCAATTTTTTCAATGTTTAAACTTTTGGCCATAGCATCAAAAATTTCTTTATATACACCTTCTTGATGATAGAGCGCATCATGTTCGCCGTGTTCGACAATGCAACCTTCTTTCATCACATAAGTGTAATCGGCATCAATTATTTGCGACAAACTATGCGAAATCATAATCACGGTTCGTCCTTGTTTAATTTGATCCAGACTTTTTTTAATTTGCTCCGAGGCAATCGCGTCTAAACTGGCAGTCGGCTCATCCAGAAAAATAATCGGTGGGTTCTTTAAGAACATTCGGGCAAGTGCAATCCGTTGTTGTTGTCCGCCTGAAAGCATCAGGGCATCGGCGTCATAAGCATGCGGAAGCTGTAAAATTTGCTCATGAATCGAGGCTTTTTTGGCTGCAGTCATCACATCTTCTATACTGGCATCGGTTTGACCATAGCGAATATTCTCAAAAATAGTCCCTTGAAAAATATGATTTTTTTGCAGTACCAAACCAATATGATCACGTAAATAGTGAGTGTCGATGTCTTCCAGATTTATGCCATCGAGTTGAATCTCCCCAGACGCGGGCTGATAAAACTTATCCAATAAGCTGATTAAGGTCGATTTCCCCGCACCGGATAAACCGACCAAAGCGGTGATTTTATTCGGTTGAATCACCAGGTTGATGTTCTTTAATGCATGAAGGCCATTCGGATAATAAAATTCAACATTTTTAAGTTCAAACTTCCCTGTAATCACAGGTTTTTGTGCACCACTTGGTTCAATTTCATGATCCGCTTCTAAAATTTTAAAGAAGCTTTCTGAGTAAATCATCGCGTCATTCACTTCATCATAAATACGGTGCAAGGAACGAATCGGGGCGGAGACATTATTGAACAGCAGCACATGGTACATAATCATACCAATACTCATTTGCCCATCCAGCACAAAATAAGCGGTTAAAATGATGATCAGCACAATCCCAATCTGTTCGATAAAGGTTTTTAAACCGTCAAATAAAAAACTGGTTTGACGGGTCTGCATCTGATTGTTGGTCAGTTCTTTTTGGAGTTTGAGCTGTTTGTCAGATTCAATCGATTCGCGATTAAAAGATTTGATCACCGTAATCGAGTTGATAATGCTTAAGATGCCTTGGCTCTTTTTTTCACGTCCATCGCGTAGATTACGTCGCCATCCCCCCAGTTTTTGTGCCTGTTTATAGGTCAGCCAAAAATAAATCGGCACAATACTTAAAGCCACCAATCCAACATAGAAGTTGGCATAGAACATCAGCCCCAATGCCACAATCGCACTGGTAAATAACGGTAAAATATCAATAAAGAAGATTTGCACCAAGCGCGTTAGCGAACCAATACCACGGTCGATACGAGTTTGTAATTTACCGGCCTGGTTATTGTCTTCATTAAAAAAAGCCAGCCGATAGGTCAGAAATTTTTCAATGATACCTTGGGCTAAATCCTGCGAAACAAAAATTCGCAGTTTTTCGCCATAAAATTTTTGTCCAAATTGCACGAAGGCATTGATGACTTCTTTACCCAGTAAAATAGCAGAGATGGTGATAAGAATATGCCAGCCTTCTGAAAGTCCTGAACCTGCTTCAATCAGGCGATTAATACTATCAACGGCGTATCTTAAAGTCAGTGCATTGACCTGTGCGGTGAAGGATCCAATCAGGGTTAAAATGAGGGTTGCAATGACCAATAAGCGATAGGGGCGGACAAAAGGTTGAAGTTTTTGAAATAAGTGCCATAAATTCATATGCAGTTTTTTATTGTTCAGCTTGATTTCAGTCTAAGCCTGATTTTCTGATGTCACAAGCGCATACAATGTTTTGAATTGTGAGCAGGAATAATCCGCTAAAATAAAAGTGAATTTTACATTTATTTATGACTGTGTATTTTGACCATGAACTTTGAATTGTTTGCACCTGAAGCTCAAGACAATCTCTTGCCTTGTGACGGGATTGTAGAAGATTATGGCCTGATTTTAACCCCTGAGCAGAGTGAAAAATATTTGCAGTATTTTTTAAGCAATTTAGCCTGGCAACATGACCGGGTATTTTTATTTGGCCAACATCATATCACCAAACGCCAAGTGGCTTGGTATGGCGATGAAAACTATCAATATCACTATTCAGGCACCTTTAAGCAGGCACATCTGTGGAATCCTGCGTTATTTCGTTTAAAGCAGCATATTGAGAAATTGGTTGGACATCCGTTTAATTCCTGTTTGGCTAATCTGTATGAGGAGGGTACGCAGGGCCTAGGCTGGCATAGTGATGATGAAGCGACTTTAATCTCCGATAACGAACAAGAAACTGTAATTGCTTCTTTAAGTTTGGGTGCCACACGAAAATTCAGTTTTAAGCATAAAAATAAAGCTGCAAAAGTCGATATACTTTTACATAGCGGACAACTGATCGTGATGCGAGGCCAAACCCAGCAGTACTGGAAACATGCTTTAATGAAATCGACAAAAATAGTTGAACCACGGATTAATCTGACCTTCCGTTATTTTTTCTAAAGGCAAAGGAATGCATTTGACCGGCTAACAATAAGGCAAAAAAAAGCTCATGCATAGGCACAAGCTTTTCTCTGAGGATGTTGCTCAAATTGTCATGGAATACAATTGGCTACATGAAGAACAATAATCATATTATGAGAATAAATTAAATAATTCAATTATAAAATATGCTTTATTTTGCGTAAATTGATATTTGTTTGAATTTTAACATAATTTTAAAGCTCATCATCTCCAGATAATTCAGCAAATTTTTTCTCAATCAATGCAGCATTTTCCTGCAAAATTTCGATCAGTTTCTGGAAATTAATAAACTCAAAGCGATTTTTAGAGCCTAATAAGGTCAAAGCTAAAGGAGGTTCTTTGCTGGAAAATTTCACTGGAATAGAAAGGCTGGCCAAATTTGGATCAACTTCTCCATTTGAGAAATAATAGCCCTGCTTTTTAATCTGTTTCATCTGTAACAGGAATTCTTCTTCGCTATGGGCAAATCTGACTTCAGAAAATTCAGTTTTAAAGCGCTGGTAATAATCCAAAATGTGCTTTTTGGACAAATGCGCCAGAATGGCTTTGGCAGACGAACCTTTATAAATAGGGCGAGGGCAACCACGGCCATAAGTCAGTGTAGTCAGGTCTTTATACAGTTCATGATGAATGTCGATACATGAATCGTAATTCAAATGCGTGAGCAGACAGCCGAATTCAGTACGTTCCACAATTTGCTGCATAAACGGAATGCTAATTTGCACCAAAGGATCTGTAGTGCGGGAAATATAGTCCAGTACTGCAATTTTAGTACCTAGCGTGTAGTCACCTGAAGTACCACTTAAGCGTTGTAATAATTCTGAGGATACGAGCTCTTTCAAATATCGGTAACTGGTGGGTTTAGACAGTCCTAATTCTTCACTAATGATATCGACATTAATGATAGGGCGAGACACCGAAAACAGATCCAAAACGGTGAGAATCTTACCAAAACTAGAAATTGCCATAAATACCTGCTTGGTCAAAGCATATAAAAAGAAAAAATAACACGTAGTACTTTATAACAAAAAATAGCAAGAGCAGAGCTTTTGTTCTGACAATATTGTATTTGTCAGTATTTAAAAAAATTTTATATTTTGTATGAGAAATTTAATGATTACTGTTTAAATATATTTATTAATTTAATGCATATTATCATAATAAGATATTATAATTGACTTATATTGGTTTTTTTGAAAAGATGTATGATATAAATATCTAATGATGAATATTTAACCATATTCGGTTAAATATTTCTTCTGTTTTATGTTGCATAAAAAACGTAATGTGAAAACTTCTCTATTCATTTTGAATGACGATCATTTCTGATGGCATGTTTACTCATGTCTATTTTTTACCCGATGTATCTTCAATATATCTCGTGCACTTAAGTCGTCGTTCAAAAACCAGTGGAGTAAAGCGTTAAACCTGAATTAGAGATCCATCCATGCTGCTCATCAAACCATTACTCGCATTTCGTCCAAATAAAATGGATTGGATTTTTGCGACTAAAACTTTTGTGGCAGGCATGCTGGCCCTTTATGTCGCATTTTCTTTGAATCTGGCTTATCCGATTTGGGCCATTGGTACAGTGTTCGTGATCGCCAATCCGTACTCGGGCATGACCTCTTCAAAAAGTATTTATCGGATTTTGGGAACCTTGCTGGGTGCCATTGCCTCGGTTGTAGTCACTCCGCTTTTGATGAATACCCCATGGTTATTTACCTGTTTCTTGGCGGCCTGGGTGGGATTTTGCCTGTATATTTCGCTGCTGGATCGAACCCCGCGCAGTTATGTTTCTATGCTGGCGGGTTATACCGCAGTCATTATTTGCTACAACATTATTTATTATGCCGATACGGTGTCTATCTTTGATATGGCAATTGGCCGTTTTTTGGAAATTACAGTGGGAGTGGTCTGCAGTGCTATTGTCAGCACCACCATTTTTCCGCTGCACATCGGGCCGGCTGTGGAAACCCGTGTTTCAAAAACCATTCAGGATACCAACGCATTATTTGACCAGATCTTGCTGGATCAAAAGCAACTGCATCATTACAACCAATTACTCGGCAATATTACCCGGGATACCTCCGATATCCATACGATGGCGGTACATTTATCGTATGAGAAATCCAGCCTTCAGGGCATGACCAAACCGTTACAGGAAATGCTGCATCAATTAACTGTATTGGTGGCAAATCTGGTGGCG
Source organism: Acinetobacter sp. ANC 3781 (assembly GCF_004331285.1). Classification (GTDB taxonomy): domain Bacteria; phylum Pseudomonadota; class Gammaproteobacteria; order Pseudomonadales; family Moraxellaceae; genus Acinetobacter. Next base: position 67,684 of record NZ_SJOH01000008.1, on the reverse strand, counting down.
ATGTCTGAACGCATGAAACAGCTCGACCAAATTGATTTGACCTATCGTACCAGTCTGAAAGCTATACATACTCATATTGCTGAATTTTTAAAAGATGGCCATGAGATCAAACCACAGGAACTGAATCTTTTACCTAACCAGTTTGAATCTGATTTTGATGCTTTAGTGGCATCGGCACGACCTGAACAAGTGATTATTTTAAACGGCTTGAAAATGGATATCCGGCATTTTATTCAGAATGTCCGTGCAGTAAAACTGATTTGGCAGCGCATTCAACAAGGCGATGATTCCTTGCCTGAAAGTATGAGTCCTTTAACTACCACCTATCCGAGTTTGCATCGGGATCATGGGGTAGCGGTGCGTGGGGGCATTTCGGCATTTATTATTATTATGATTTCCACAGCATTCTGGATTCTAAGTGGCTGGAAAGCAGGTTTCATGTTGGCGGAAATGGCGGCAATCAGTGCCTGTATTTTAACTGCCATGGATAATCCGGTACCGGCGTTAAAAATCTTTATCCGTGCCAATATTTATGCGGCTGTAATGGTTTTTATTTATGCTTATGGGGTTTTCCCGCATGTCACTACCTTTTGGGAACTGGTCTTGGTTCTGGCGCCCTTCATTATATGCTGTCTAATGTTATTTCCTCATCCCCCTTTAACCGGATTGGGGCTACCCCTACTGATGGGAACGATAATGGGGTTAAATTTACATAATAATTATTCGCTAGATCAGATTGCGTTTTTTGATGCCTCGATTGGCTCACTGATTGGTCTGATAATTTCGGTTTACGTAATTCACATTGTTCGAGCGATGTCTCCGGATATAACCGTACAACGCATTTTGGCTATGCATTATAAAGCGGTCAGAAAGGCCTTGTATCTGCCTTATGGGACCGAGTTTAAACAGCATTTGCGTAGCATGCTGGATCGGATTGGAGTGCTGAATGGTAAAGCTGCTGTTCAGTCGCAAAGGTTAAACAAAGAAATTCATCTGGCACTGATTGAAACCAGTGCAGTAATTGACCTGACGCGACTGCAGGAGCTGATCGAAAAACTGCCCGAGCAAGCATCTATTGTTTCTTCGATTGAAAATTTGCAACAGTCGCTAGATGACTATTTTCGTGCCAAAGAAATGCAGCGACCCCATACCGACATTTTACAGAATTTATTGCATAGCCTTGCCGTGGTTCAATCTGCAACCGATGAGGTCGAGAATTCCGATATTGCACAGCGTCTGAAAATTTCACTCAATAATATCTGCAGCAGTCTGTGTCATCAAAATACGGTCAATGGAGCTAAACAGAAAACTTTGGCAGTGAGCTAAGCATGGGTGAACTTAATCTTTATGGGGTCTACGTCCCGATCCTTCTAATTCAGAGCATTCTTGCGTATGTGCTGCTTAAAATCGTCAGGAGGGCAACAGATCGACTGATTGATCAGGGCTGGATTGCAGGGCCCGGTATATTCAATTTGTGCCTGTATATTGTGCTGCTTTTTCTGGTGCACTGGCTCTTTATCCTGTGTGCCATCTAATGGACATCCGTGCTGTCCAAATTGAAATGAATGAGGTAAACCTGAAATGACATCTTTTGATCTACGCAAAATAATTCGTCCGATTATTTTGCTGGTGGTAGGGCTGATCGCGATTTTTGCCATCATCCATATCTGGAATTATTATAATTCCGAACCGTGGACGCGTGATGGGCGTGTACGTGGTGATGTGATTCAGGTGTCTTCTGATGTTTCGGGGCTGGTAACTGAGGTCTTGGTACAAGATAACCAGAGCGTTAAAAAAGGACAGGTGTTGTTTAAAATTGATGTCGCCCGCCAGGCCATTGATGTCGAACAAGCCAAATCTGATTTGGCCAAGGCCAGCGCGGGTTTAACTGCAGCTCAGGCCGAGCTGGCCCAAGCTCAAGCCAATGTGGTGAAGTCGCAAGCAAATATTAACTGGGCAGATAAAAATGCCAATCGCTATTCCAACTTGATGGATGGTGCAATTTCAAAACAAGAACAAGAGCAGATGTTTGCAATGCGTGATCAGTCCCATGCAGAACATGAACAAATGGTTGCAGCCATTGCACAGGCTAAAGCCAACATCGTGCAGCAAAAAGCGCTCATTGAAGTGGCAACCAGTAATCTGCATCTGAGAGAACTGAATTTGCATCGCTCTGAAGTGGTTGCACCTGCCGATGGCACCTTGTCCAATTTTGAACTGCAGCAAGGCAGTTATGTCAAAGTGGGGCAAGCGGTTGCAGCACTGTTAAACCGCCAGCATTTATATATTGTGGGTTATTTTGAAGAAACCAAACTGAATAAAATTTATGTCGGAGCACCCGCAACCATTCAAATGATGGGTGATTCTGAAAAGTTAACAGGTCACGTTCAAGGGATTGCATCGGGTATTGAAGACCGCGAACGTACTTCGACCTCCGGACTTTTAGCCAATGTGAATCCAACCTTTAGCTGGGTTCGTTTGGCACAGCGCGTGCCGGTAAAAATTATTCTGGATGAAATGCCGAAAAATGAATTGGCTTTTATTGCAGGACGCACCGCAACCATTCATATCGAAAAACCAGTCAAATAATGAATGCCAATCAGTTAACCAACCGAGGAATATTTTAAATTCCTCATGTTGTTTGATAAGAAAATACCTTATTCACAACTTGAACGGGAACAAAGCATTACTTTGTTTCTGTTCAAGATAAAACTAAAGTTAAAAATACAGTATTGCCAATTTTTTTCATCAGGGATACTGTATCTTAAGCACCCAACGAGCAGTACATATTGGATTTAAAAATAAGACTGCGGTGAGTGACTCATAAGATAAGGGGAATGGTGCAACCGCTTAATTGATCAGCATTAGCCAGGTAATCGTATTTGTTTGTTCATTTTAATAAAAAGCTATTCAGTTTTGAATGGCTTTTTTACATTAATGATATTTAGAAAATTAAGGTGTAAGCCCTTCAGGGTTGCGATACCAGCTTTCAATAAAAAGTGCAGCAGCCACACTATCCGCAGACAGTTTTTTAGCGCGACCTTGAGCTTGATAATGACCCAGTTCATCTCGCGCTTCACGAGTGGTTAAACGCTCATCTACCATCAAGGTTTCAATATTGGTTTGATGGCGTAAACGGCGTGCAAACTTGCGTGAGCGTGCCGAAAGTTCAGATTCGCTATCATCCATATTCAACGGCAATCCCACTAAAAATAAAGTCGGTTGATACTGTTTCACAATTTTCAGTAATTCATCCCAGTTGGGAATCCCATCTTTCATTGGAAACAGGCCAAGCGGATTGGCACTTTCAATCAAGGATTGACCGACCGCCATGCCCATTTTCTGTGTACCAAAATCGAATGCCATAATCAGCTGGGGTGGTGATAAATCAGGCATGTCCAATCTCTGAGGAAAGCCAATTGCGGTCTACGCCCATTTTTTTATAGGCAGCATCCCAACGATCGTCGTAAGGCAAGTTAAAAATTAAATCCATATCTGAATCACAGATGAGCCAGTCGCCACGTGCCAGTTCTTTTTCAAGCTGGTTTTTGCCCCAACTCGCATAACCCAAGGCAATTTGATAACGTCCAACACCTTCGTTATGTGCAATGGCATCTAAAATATCTTTAGATGTGGTGATGCAGACATTTTCACCCACCGCAATGGATGAATGCCAGGTCGGCTGACCAGTATGCAGCACAAAGCCTGCTTCCGGACGTAACGGCCCACCCTGTAATACATCATGGGGATTGACATTATCCGCTTCAATTTCCAAGTCATTCAATAACTCTTTGATTGAAAGACCGGAAGGGCGGTTAATGATAATGCCTTGAGCACCATCTTCATCATGTCGTGCCAAATAAATAACCGTATTGGCAAAAAAATCATCGGCTGAATCAGGAGGTGCAATCAGACAGCGATGTGTCAGATATTGTTTAGTCATCTAAGCTATCCCCCCTTAAAATCAAAAAATCTGATTAAATTAATAATAATGCTTTTATAAGCAACTTACTAAACTAATTGAATTTCGCCAATCATTTTTTGTGATTTAGCCTACAAACTTATACCTGATGAAACTTAAGTTGACGTAATTGCTTGGCATGTTGCAGGGTTGTGTCATTAATTTCGACACCGCCGGTCATACGCGCCAACTCATCAATACGTTGTTCTTCGCTCAGGTCGATAATGGTGCTGCTTGCAGGATCCGTTTGGCGTTTCTTCACCAACAGATGTTGATCGGATTGTGCTGCCACTTGAGCTTGATGGGTAATACATAAAATCTGTACATGTTGGGCTAAATCTGCCAATAAGCGTCCAACCATTTCTGCCGTACCGCCACTGATTCCGACATCAATTTCATCGAACACCAACACTTCAGATTCGGTTTTTTCAGCATTCATCACTTGCATGACCAGAGCAATACGTGACAGTTCACCACCAGAAGCTACACGTGCCAAGGGTTGTGCAGGAATGCCTTTATTTGCGGTAAACAGCAATTGAATAAAGCTGAGGCCTTCTGATGATGCTTGTTCCAAAGGTTCAAACTTGAATTCAAAATGGGCTTCAGGCAATGCCAGTTGTTTCACTTGTTCTGTGAGTTTTTTAGCTAACGGACTCGCGGCTTCACGACGAATATCATCTAGGTGCTGAGCTTTGGCTAAAAAGTCTTGATGTGACAATTCTACTTGTTCAGCTAAAGTCTCAGGATCTTCCAGTTGATGGAGCTGTTCAAGTTCCGCCTGCCAGGCCTCATATTCTTCTTTTAGCGTTTCAGGTTGAGTACGATATTTACGCGCTAAACGATGGAAGATTTCCAGTTGCAAGTTGAGCTCTTCCATGCGTTCAGGATCAAAACTTTGGCGGTCAATAAATTGATGTAAATTCGCCGTCGCATCAGCAAGTTCACTTTGTGCATTTACTAATGAATTATAAATTTCTGCGAGTAGCTCACTGCGACCGGCATGCGATTCCAAACGACGAATAATCGAAGAAACCTCTTGGGTGATATTTTGTTCAGCTTCATCCAGCGCATTTAAGCTATAGCTACAATCCAGCATGATATGTTCATGATGACTTAAACGGTCGAACTCTTGCTCAATCTCTTTATAGTCAATGTGAGTGATTTCTTCGAGTTCTTCAAGCTGTAATTCTAAAGTTTCAATCCGTTGTTTACGCGTCACTTGTGCATCTAATGCCGCTTGATGCTGACGAATATCTTTTTGCCAGGTGCTATAGGCATCTCGGACATCTTGTGCAGGCTGATAAAAGTTGTTGTAACGATCTAACCAATGCTTGGGATAAGGATGTTCCAACAATTGTTGCTGACTGTGCTGACTATAAAGTTGCACCAGTAAACGACCAATTTCTTTCAGTTCAGCCAAGCTGCTTGGGCGACCATTAATCCATGCTTTGCTGCGACCTGTCGCAAAAATCACCCGTCTTAAATGAATCTCGCCAGATTCATCATCCAACTCATGTGCTTTAAGCCATTCAGCTTCGGGACTTTGTTCTTTATAACTGAAAACAGCGGTAACATCGGCTTTGTCTGAACCAAAACGGACGTAATTGGTATCGGTGCGCTCACCCAAACAGGCAGAGAGGGCATCCAGCAGTAAAGATTTACCCGCACCTGTCTCCCCAGTCAGGACATTGAAACCTGGTTCAATATCAATGGCTAAATGATCGGCTAAAGCGAAATTGATCAGAGTTAAGTGTGTCAGCATAAACGCATCCGAGCTGCGAAAAGTTTTAATCTAAGATAGTGAAATTTTGTTTTGGTCACAAGCCAGCTCTTATTTTAAGATGACGTAAAACATTATTATTTTACCTGATATTTATAATGAAAATACTTTTTACTGAAGATACCTTATAAAAACAATATCTACTTCCATTGAATTCAATATTACTACGCTATAGGTTTGCAGCTAGCCAAGCCTGCGAGAAGAGAATCTAACCCAGATAAACCTCTATCAGTCATGCTCCAATAATCTGGGGAATTTTTATCTAAATAGATATTTGATTTTATAGATTTTTTAAGGAGTTTCACCTTCATACTGTTAAAAAATGCTCCGCACACTAGGCAAATATCTATCCATACAAATCATGGATCAGTATTCCTTGATAAGTATCTTGGGTCGAAGTTTAAATACTAAATTGACTCATCCCGCTAAGCTTCAGACCTATAACAAATTGCCTGACAGATGGTGATTGTTTTGCTGCAACATCTACTCTATGGAAAAGCAGATAGACCTTTAGTCGATGAAGTACAAAAACTTATTTGTGCTTATGCTAAGGTTGATTTAGACTCTCACAAAATCGTGGTAAATCTTAGTCTTATTGATGTAGGAAAATAACTGCAACAATTTGTAAAATATTGATTTAGCCGTATGAAACACCGATTGATTAGTTGAATGCAGGCCTTTAAACTACATCAATCAAAAATTATAAATGCGCATTATCTGGAGAATACGCATGTCAAATCAGTTTGATCATGTTTCTGTTATCAAAAAATCGAATGTTTATTTCGGCGGTTCATGTATTAGTCATACCGTGCAATTCGAAGATGGCACAAAAAAGACACTAGGGGTAATTTTACCGACTGAACAAGCACTGACTTTCGAAACTCATGTACCTGAACGTATGGAAATTATTTCAGGGGAGTGCCGTGTACAAATCGCGGATAAAATCGAGAGTGAATTGTTCCGTGCAGGACAGTCTTTTTATGTCCCAGGTAATAGCCGTTTTAAAATTGAGACCGATGAAGTTTTAGATTATGTTTGCCATTTAGAAGGCTAAACATAAGTCGGACTAAGGCAAAGAAATTTTAGCCTGAATCAGTTAAACTAGATTTAAGCATCAATCCTGTAAAGTCAGCTTTGCAGGATTTTTCTTTTTACATTGTATAAATACATTTTAGAGGCCGTTCATGGCAAAAACCGAATATTTTTATGGCGTTCACTCAGTGGAGTCATTACTTGAGCTTGAGCCAGAGCGTGTACTTACTTTATTTACGCTAAAAGGTCGTGATGATCAGCGTTTGAAAAACGTTTTGGCTTTGGCAGATCCTTTTGGAATCAGTGTACAACAGGCCAGTCGTGACAAACTGGAAAAATTGGCGGGTCAGCCTTTTCATCAAGGGGTGGTTGCTGCAGTTCGTCCACATCCAACATTGAATGAACAGGATTTGGATGATTTGCTGAAACAAAATCCTCAAGCACTGTTGTTGGCTTTAGACCAAGTCACTGATCCACATAATCTGGGTGCTTGTATTCGTACAGCAGCGGCTATGGGTGTTGAAGCGGTGATTGTCTCGCGTGATCGTTCTGCAAGCTTAACCCCGACAGCACGTAAAATTGCTGCAGGTGGTGCAGAGAAAGTGAAGTTTATTCAAGTAACCAATCTTGCACGTACCTTGGGTAATATCAAAGATGAATTCAATGTACGTGTTGTCGGTACCATGCTAGATGAAAAAGCATTACCAGTGCAGCAGTTTGATTTTACCGGAACAGGTATCTGTGTGGTGATGGGCGCGGAAGATACCGGCTTGCGTCCAATTACCCAGTCACAGTGCGATCAAACGGTTTATATTCCTATGGCAGGAAACTTGCAAAGTTTGAATGTGAGTGTGGCAACAGGTATGGCTTTATATGAAGCTTGCCGCCAGCGTAATGTGTAATTTTATCATCTCAATTTAATAGTTGTTTGCTATGTCTCCCCGGTCTCAAGGTTATCTCTATGTCGCCATTACCATGTGCATCTGGGGGGGATTTACCATTACGTCCCGCTTAAATGCACAGTGGGGAATCAGCGCTTGGGATATCACGGCTTTACGTTTTGCTCTGGCATTTTGTATTTTAATGCCGATTCTGATCTATAAAAAAGACCTCGCCTTTTTATGGAAAAAAGAACCGTTTCTTTTGGCGATGATTGGCGGGGTAGGATATTGCCTGACCTCATACAGCGCATTTCACTATGTCCCTGCAGCCCATGCGGCGATTTTTCTGAATGGCTGTATTCCTTTGTGTACCGCAGTGGCCGCATTTTTGCTGTTTAAACAGCCTTTTGATCAGCATACCTGGATTAGTCTGGGCATTATGTTGACTGCAATTGCTGCCATGAGTTTTTTAATGTATCAGGAAACCGGTATCGCTTTTGGTTTTGGCGACATGCTGTTCTTGTTGAGTGCAATCTGGTGGGGTGTTTTTACCGTGCTATTACGGCAATGGAAACTTTCTGCATGGCATTCTATGGCCGGTGTTGCCATCTGGTCAGCGATCGTTTATGTGCCGATTTATCTGTTGTTCTTGCCGAAAAATTTAACTGAACCTGAGCCGCTCCATTTACTGATGCAGGTGATTTTTCACGGCATTTTTGTGGTGATTGTGGCGACACTGACTTATGTCGAAGCCATCAAACGACTGGGTGCATTTAAGACCGGCAGTATCGTGACTTTGGCCCCGTTTATGGCAGCAATTCTAGCTGTGCCGCTTTTAGGTGAACCCTTAAGTCTGGCGATTATGTGTGGCTTGATTGGCATAGCGATTGGTGCTTTGCAGCCGTGGCGCTGGATCATGCATAAAGACAGTTTACAGCAGCAACTGGATCAACAAAAAAAGCAGTCTTAATCGGCTGCTTTTTTTTGCTTGCTACGTTGCAAATAAGTATTATGCAGCGGTTTTAAATGGCTATATAAATGATCAAGATGTCCGTCATTCAGCACGATATCATCTGCCAGGCTTAGTTTCTGCTGACGTGGCATTTGTGCCTGAATGATTTTCTGAATCTGTTCAGTGGATTGCCCATCACGTTGGCTAGCACGTTGAATTTGTAATTCTTCAGTCGCATCAATAAGTAACGTATGATCGGTTAATTCATGTTGATTGGTTTCAAACAGCAGGGGAGAAACCAGAATCGCATAGGGACTGGTTGCGGCATGCAGTTGTTGAATAATTGATTGACGAATAGCAGGGTGGGTGATGCTTTCCAACACTTTACGTGCATTTGGATCCTTAAAAATATGTTCACGTAAAGCCCGGCGATTCAGTTCTCCATTGTCTAACAGAACCCAATCCCCAAAAGCCGCGTGAATTTGTTGTAACGCGGGTTGTCCTTTTTCTACAATCTGACGTGCCACCATGTCGGCATCCACAACGGTGATTCCTTGGGCTTCAAACCATGTACTTGCGGCCGATTTCCCGCTGCCAATACCGCCTGTTAAACCCAAGATAAATGTCATGTATTCATCCAAAAATTATTGTCCTAAATAAACTTTCATAATCTGCTCACCCCAAATAAACGCAATCCAACCTGCAATAGCAATATAAGGACCGAAAGCAAAAGGCTGGTTTTCTTTACGTATTTTCAGCAGAATAATGCCAATGATTGCTCCGACCATGGATGAAAGCAGCACAATTAAAGGTAGCATTAAAGGTCCCATCCAGGCACCTAAAGCAGCCAGTAACTTAAAGTCTCCATAGCCCATACCTTCTTTACCGGTAATGACTTTAAACAGGTAGTACACAATCCAAAGGCACAAGAAGCCAATAATATAGCCCCAGATTGCAGACATAGGAGAGGTATAAATAGCATAACTATTAATGCCTAAACCGAGTGCTGCTAAAGTTAAGGTATAACGATCCGGTAGGAGCTGAGTATCAAAATCAATAAAGGTCAGTGCGATGAGTATCCAAGTCAAAAGCAACCCAAAGAGCATTTGTAGGGTTGGCCCGAAGACCGCAACTATCACCAATGAACATAGGGCAGTGAGTAGCTCAATTAAAGGGTAACGAATGCTGATTGGATTTTTGCAAGAACCGCATTTGCCCCCTAAAACTAGCCAACTAATTACAGGAATATTTTGATACCAACGAATTTCTGTATGGCACTTAGGACAGGTGGATGCAGGTTTGCTCAGGCTAAGTTTAGATTCATCAATAATCGGTTGTTCAGGATGAAGTAGCATTTGACAATCTTGTCGCCATTCTTGCTCCATTATCTTGGGTGTTCTATAAATAACGACATTCAGAAAACTACCAATACAGAGACTGAAAAGCCCAACTGCAAAATAAAGCGCAGTTGGGTTATTGATAAAATAAGAGATAAATTCTTGCATTACACCACAGAACCCATTTGGAAAATTGGCAGGTACATGGCAATAACTAGACCACCAACGAGGACGCCAAGTACAGCCATAATTAATGGCTCCATCATTGAAGTTAAGCCATCAACAGCATTATCGACTTCATTTTCAAAATGAGTCGCCACCTTGTCCAGCATACTGTCCAATGCACCTGACTCCTCACCGATTGCGACCATTTGCACGGCCATGGAGGGGAATTTGTTGGTGACACGCATGGCAAATTGCAATTGTTGACCTGTGGCAACATCATCGCGAATTTTCATCACCGCTTCTTCATAGACACAATTGTTTGTTGCACCAGCGGTTGACTCTAAAGCATCAATTAAAGGTACACCGGCAGCAAATGTGGTTGCTAAAGTACGACTGTAACGCGCGATAATGGCTTTATACACCAGGTCTCCAAAAATAGGGGCTTTGAGCGCTGCTTTATCGAGGAAATCACGAAATTTTTTGCTGCGTTTTTTTGCTTCCATAAAACCGGCTATAATGGCACCAATGACAATAATTAAAACAAACCAGTATTTTTGCATCCATTCCGACATACCGACAACCATTTTAGTAAATGCCGGTAAATCTGCACCAAATGAACTAAATAAATCCTGAAAGACAGGGACGACTTTCACCATCAAAATAATGGTCACAACAAGTGCAACGACAATAACAGCCATAGGATATTTCATGGCCTTTTTAATTTTTTGCTTTAAAAGTTCACTTTTTTCTTTATAAATAGCAACCCGGTCAAGCATGGTTTCCAAGGCACCGGACTGTTCACCAGATTCAACGAGTGAGCAAAATAAGTTATCAAAATATTGAGGGTATTTTTTGAGTGCGCCGGCAAAGGTATTTCCGCCTTCGACTTCACCTTTAATGCCTAACACCACTTCGCGCATAGAGGGATTTTCAAGACCTTCAGCAACAATTTCAAAGCTTTGTACCAAAGGTACACCTGCTTTCATCATGGTCGCCAGCTGGCGTGTAAAAATGGTGATATCAAGTGTAGATACCTTTTTTTTCATTAAGCCTTCGAGAATATTTTTTCTTTTTTCCCGAATCGTCTTGATGGTAATTCCCTGTTTGCGTAAAGTCACTTTTGCAAGTGCCATGTTACGTGCAGGTAATTCTCCTTTAAGCTTTTCCCCTTTACGATCAACCCCTTCATAACTGAAGGTGGGCATCATCTGTGCTTTTTTGACAGCCATGAATTTATCCTTATTTTTAAATACTTTCTCTATTCACTGGTCACACGATTGACTTCTTGAAGAGAAGTCACCCCCTGCATGACCTTTATTAACCCTGAACGCCGTAAATTATTAAACCCCGATCTTGTAGATGCTGCTGCAATTTCAAGTGCATTGCCATCTTCCATAATAATTTTCGAAATTTCAGGTGTCACTTTCATGACTTCATAAATACCGACACGACCCTTATAACCTTCCCGACATTCTGAACAGCCGACAGGTTGATATACTTGAAAATCCGGGTGTTTAAGATCTTCTTCTCGAAATCCCATTTCCAGTAAACTTGGTTCTGGAACATCAGCAGGAATTTTACATTGTGGACATAGACGTCGAGCTAAACGTTGCGCAATTACCAAGTTTACAGAGGTAGCAATGTTAAAGGAAGGGACGCCCATATTCCTTAAGCGCGTTAAGGTTTCAGGTGCACTGTTGGTGTGGAGCGTTGACATGACCATATGACCCGTCTGAGCCGCTTTAACAGCAATTTCTGCCGTTTCTAAATCTCGGATCTCACCGACCATCACAATATCAGGGTCCTGACGCAGGAATGACTTGAGGGCAGCAGAGAAGGTTAAGCCGACTTTGGCATTGACATTGACCTGATTGATCCCTTCCAGGTTAATTTCCACAGGATCCTCGGCCGTCGAAATATTGGTATCTTCACGATTGAGAATATTCAAGCCGGTATATAAAGAAACGGTTTTACCGGAACCCGTTGGGCCTGTGATCAACAGCATACCTTGAGGTTTGTCCAGAGCTTGCATAAATAATTCTTTTTGCTCGGGTTCATAGCCCAATGCATCAATACCCAGCATCGCACTGGATGGATCCAGGATACGCAGTACCAGTTTTTCTCCAAATAGGGTAGGAAGTGAGTTAACACGAAAATCAATGGCTTTGGATTTTGAGAGTTTAAGTTTAATACGGCCATCTTGCGGTAAGCGCTTTTCAGAAATATCCATTTGAGACATCACTTTTAAGCGCGAGGCTAAACGTGTCGCGAGTTGTAATGGCGGGTTAGCAATTTGACGTAGAACACCATCGACACGATAGCGAACACGATAACTTTTTTCATAGGGTTCAAAATGTAAATCTGAAGCACCCATCCGAATCGCATCAATCAATAATTTATTAATATATTTAACAATCGGTGCTTCATCTTCTTTTTGATCATGTTCTTCATCGTCTTTTTGACTAAGATCTTCTTGTTCAAGATTTAGATCGATATCATCATCAGAAAATTCGAAGCTATCTGCTTCGGCAAAGTTTTGTTCAATCAGTTTGATTAATTTTGGATGTTCAACAATCACGGCTTCAATATTCATTTTACTACTGAAGCGGATGGCATCCATGGCATCCATATTGGTGGGATTACTGGTGGCAACATAAAGTAAGTTGCCACGTTTAAAAATAGGTAAAACCCGATGTTTGGTAATTAGCTTTTCATCAATTCCTTCGCGGATAATTTGTGCAGAATCATATACGCTGAGGTCAAAAAGTGGTTCCCCAAATTCTTGAGAAATTTTCTCGGCAATATCCAAGGGAGAAAGTTTTAATTGATCAATCAAAAAAGGAACAATATCTTGATTGGCTTTTTTTGCACTTAATACGGCATTCTGCATGTTTTCAGCAGAAACTAAGCCATCTTCAACCAAACGGCGAATAAAACCAGTGAATCTTGGTGAACCTTGTAATGCTGTCATGCTTTAATATGCCCGCTCAATCAATTTGTTTATAATTGGTATTTTTAAATTATACTTTTGTTATATAAAAATACCATATCTGAAAATGTTGTCATCTAGTTAATATTAGACAAAAGCTTGAACCAGTCGTAATTACATGGAGAAAGTTTTTATAGAGAATTCAAGAATAACGTGTAAAAAATAATAATGACATAAAAAGCCAGGTGAAAATTTTCTAAAAAATATTGAATTCCGTGTAGAATACGCGCGGTTAAATGAATTGTTTTTAATAGGTTACTGTATGTCGGGTTCGGCTATTACTCCTTGGGTTGTTGGCAATTGGAAAATGAACCCAATGCAGGCAGACACCAAAGAGCTGATCAAAAGTTTTAAAAAATTATTGCAAGACAATGAAATTAAAGAAGAAAAATGTCGTATCGGTGTTGCCCCTAACATGCTTGCCTTGGCCAGTGTTCAAGCGGAATTGGCAAGTTCAGTACGCCCTATTGATACCGTTGCTCAGAATATTTCTTGTATGGCAGGTACAGGTGCCTATACCGGAGAAGTGAGCGCCGAACTTCTGAAAGATCATCAAATTGAGTTTGTACTGATTGGTCATTCGGAGCGTCGCGAGATCTTTGGCGAAACTGCGCAAATACTGAATGAAAAAGTTAAAAATGCTTTAAATGCAGGATTAACCATTATTTACTGCGTAGGTGAAAGCCTGGAGCAACGTGAAAATGGCCAAGCAGAGCAGGTGGTATTGCAACAAATCTGTGATATTGCCGCAGTGGTTCAAGCTGAACAGTGGCAAAAGATTGTGATTGCCTATGAACCAATCTGGGCAATTGGTACCGGTAAAACGGCTTCCCCGGAAGATGCACAAGCCATGCATGCCAAAATTCGTGAAGGCTTAACTCAAATTACATCGTTCGGTCCAGGCATTGCCCTTCTGTATGGCGGTAGTGTTAAAGCTGAAAATGCAGTAGAGTTGGCTGCCTGTCCAGATATTAATGGTGCGCTGGTTGGTGGTGCATCTTTAAATGCAGAGTCTTTCTATAAAATTGCTCAGGCTTTTGCAAATACAAAATAATTAGGAGTTCAGCATGCAAACTTTTGTGCTGGTGGTACATATTATCTTAGCCATTTTAATGATTGTATTGATTCTGGTACAACATGGTAAAGGTGCAGATGCAGGCGCATCATTTGGTGGCGGCGGTGCTGCGACTGTATTTGGTGCTTCAGGTTCAGCGAATTTCATGACTCGCTTAACGGGTATTTTGACAGCTTTATTTTTTGTCACCAGTTTAACTTTAGCAGTGTTTGCCAAAAAACAAACCACAGATGCTTATAGCTTGAAATCGGTGCAAACTACCACGACTGCTCCGGTGAATTCGAATGAAACTTCGCCAGTCGCACCGAAAACAGGCCAATAACGCGATTTAGTTCTTTCTTTTTGGGTTTGATCCGACTAGAATGCGACACAGCTGCGGTGGTGGTGGAATTGGTAGACACGCTACCTTGAGGTGGTAGTGCCTTCGGGCGTGGGGGTTCAAGTCCCCCCTTCCGCACCAACTTGTAATCCAGAACATAAGTTGGTGTTGTGCAGCAAATCTGTTGATGCGGGATGGAGCAGTCTGGTAGCTCGTCGGGCTCATAACCCGAAGGTCGTTGGTTCAAATCCAGCTCCCGCTACCAATACTATTTAGAAGCAAACTAAATAGGCGATTTAAATAATATTTAAATGGTGATTGATTTTTGCATGTTGTTGCGGGATGGAGCAGTCTGGTAGCTCGTCGGGCTCATAACCCGAAGGTCGTTGGTTCAAATCCAGCTCCCGCTACCACTTTTTGATTAGGGTGCAACTTAATCAAGCAACCATTGAACAGTTTTTGATTGAAAATGCTCAATGAATTGTATATAATTTTTGCACGTTGTTGCGGGATGGAGCAGTCTGGTAGCTCGTCGGGCTCATAACCCGAAGGTCGTTGGTTCAAATCCAGCTCCCGCTACCAAGTTTCTAAAAGGCTCACAAAAATGGTGGGCCTTTTTGCACAGTGGACTTTGGTTTTTCTGTGTACACAGGGGCGATTACGCCCTTTTTTATTGGCTATCGTGTAGTGTCGACATCCATTGGTCAAATTGTCATGTTTCACTACTAATATAGTTGAGTTAGTCTGAACTGGTCATATTGACCATTGAATCGCACAACAATGACGAGAGTAAATGAAGCTATCAAATAAAACTCAAGCACTCCAAGACCTTATAACTCCTGCAGTGCAAGCTTGTAATGTAGATCTTTGGGGAATTGAATTTATTCCTCAGGGTAAGCGTTCTTTATTGCGTATCTATATTGATAAAACCAACGAAAATAACACACAACCTGTTATGAATGAAGATGGTGAGCTTGAACAAGGTCAGGGTATTGGCGTACAAGACTGTGTTCGCGTAACCCAGCAAGTAGGCGCAATGCTTGACGTGCATGATCCAATTTCTGGCGAATACTCACTTGAAGTGTCTTCTCCAGGTTGGGATCGTCCTTTCTTTCAACTTGCGCAAATGCCTGCCTATATTGGGCAGCAAATTGCTTTACGTCTGATCAGTGCTGTAGAGAACCGTCGTAAATTCCAAGCGAAACTGATTGCTGTTGATCTTGAGAATGAAATTATTCAAGTCGAAGTTGAAAATCAACACGTACTTGAAATCGACAGTCATAATATCGACAAATCAAATTTGATCTTTCAAGATTAATTCATTCAATCAATAAGAATCTGAACGAATAGGTGACTTATGGCTCGTGAAATTCTTACCGTAGTAGAAACGGTTAGTAACGAAAAAGGTGTAAGTCGTGATGCAA
This sequence comes from Acinetobacter sp. ANC 3781, assembly GCF_004331285.1. Lineage (GTDB taxonomy): Bacteria > Pseudomonadota > Gammaproteobacteria > Pseudomonadales > Moraxellaceae > Acinetobacter. Next base: position 51,769 of record NZ_SJOH01000008.1, on the reverse strand, counting down.
TTTTTGAAGCGCTTGAACAAGCTTTAGTTGCTGCGACTAAAAAGAAATTTTACGAAGGCACCCATGCAGAAGAAGCACGTTTACGTGTGGAAATCGATCGTAAGACGGGTGACTACCGTACTTTCCGTCAATGGGAAGTGGTAGCGGACGAAGATCATGAAATGCCTGCCTGTCAGGATGCAATCTCGGATCTTGACCCGGAACAATGGGCAATCGGTGATATTCGTGAGCTTGAAGTTGAGTCGATTGACTTCGGTCGAATTGCTGCACAAATTGCGAAACAAGTGATTGTGCAAAAAATTCGTGAAGCTGAGCGTGCTTTAGTCGCTGATGCATATGAATCTAAAGTTGGTGAACTTATCTACGGTGAAGTGAAAAAACAAACCAAAGATGGCTTCATTATTGACTTGGGTGACAATGCTGAAGCATATCTTGCTCGTGAAGAAATGATTCCTAAAGAAATTCTTCGTCCTAAGCAACGTATGAACGCCATTTTATATAGCGTGAATCGTGAAGGTCGTGGCGCACAATTACTATTGTCACGTGCACGCCCAGAAATGCTGATTGCGTTAATGAAGAAAGAAATTCCTGAAATTTCTGAAGAAATCATTGAAATTAAAGCAGCTGCACGCCAACCGGGTGTTCGTGCTAAAATTGCTGTGAAAACCAACGATCATCGTATTGATCCTGTGGGTGCATGTATTGGTATGCGTGGTACACGTATCCAAGCGGTACAATCAGAATTGAACGGTGAACGTATTGATGTAGTGGTATGGTCTGATGATCCAGCACAGTATATTGCTAGCGCTTTAGAGCCTGCTGATGTATCGAGTATTGTGATTGATGAAGATGTCCATAGCGCAGATATTATTTTTGCAGCAACGGATCAGTTGGCACGTGCCATTGGATCACAAGGTCAAAATGTTCGTTTAGCTTCTGAATTGACTGGCTATAAATTGGATATGATGCTCGAAGAGGAATTCTACGCGCGTCAGCAAAATGAAGCTCAACAGTATCTCGACATGTTTGTGACACGTTTGGATATTGAAGAAGATTTGGCAATGGCTTTGGTTGAAATGGGCTTTACTTCTCTTGAAGAAATTGCTTATGTTCCAGCTGAAACATTCGATGAAATTGAATTAGATGCTGAAACTGTTGAATTATTGCAAAGCCGTGCCAAAGAAATTACCTTGGCTGATGCTTTAAGACAACAAGAAGACATCCAGGAACCAAGTGCAGAACTCATTGCAATGGCTGGGATGACACAGGAAATCGCGTATGCACTTGCAGCTCGCGGTGTGGTAACAGTAGATGATTTGGCAGACCAGGCAACGGACGATATTGCAGATATTGAAGGTTTAGGTGCTGAAAAAGCGGGCCAATTCATTATGAAAGCGCGCGAATCATGGTTTAACTAGGAGGAAATATATGCCGGACAAGTCGATTAAAGAGTTAGCTCTCAGCGTAGAACGTCCTGTTGAGAAGCTCCTAGAGCAGGTTCGTGACGCAGGCTTACCACAACGTAAAGCTGACGATATTATTTCCACTGAACAACAAAATACTCTCGTTAACCATTTGAAGAAAATTCATGGTCAAAACGATGGGAATGCAGGAAAAATCACGTTGAAACGTAAAACAACCAGTACTGCTAAAGTGGCAAGTACATCAGGTAAGGCGAAAACCATTAATGTAGAAGTTCGCAAGAAGCATACATTTACCAAGCCAGACCCTGAACAAATTAAAGCTGAAGCATTGGCAAAAGCGCAAGGTCAACAAACTGCAACTACTGCAGCAGTTGAACCCAAAGCTGCTGCGCCTGCAGATGCTGCAAACCAAACTGGCGTGTCTAAAGCAAAACAGGCTTTAGAAGCAATGCGTGCTGCTGCTCAGCAACAAACAGCTAAGCAAGAAGTTTCCAAGGCTGCTGTTGTGGTAACGCGTAAGTCGAATAACAAACCGATTGTGAAACAAACGGTTAAGCAAGTTGAAACAGCTGAACAGAAAAAAGTACGTGAAGCTCAATCAGCGCAATTAAAAGCAGTTGAAGAAGCAGCACGTCGTAAATCGGCTGAAGAAGCTCAACAACGTACGCTTGAACAAATGCGTCAGATGGCGTCTAAGTACACCTCTGAAGATACCACTGCAACAATTCGTGTGGTCGATGATTCTCCATTGGCGGCTGGTCTTGTTGGTCAGGCTTATGAAGATTCATTTGCGAAAGAAGACCGCGAAATCAAACGTGGTACCAATACGCCAACTGCACGTGCACCGAAAAAAGGTGGACGTCGTGGTCAAGAAGAGCAAAGCTTCAGTAAACAGCCTAAACGTGGTTTGAAAACCAGCCAAGGCAACAAGCATGGCTTTGAAAAACCGGTTAAAAAACAAATTTATGATGTTGAAATCGGTGAAACCATTGTTGTTGCAGACTTAGCTGCGAAGATGGCGATTAAAGTTCGTGAAGTCATCAAATCGCTCATGAAAATGGGTGAGCTTGTGACTCAGAACCAAGCGATTGAGCAAGAAATTGCGGCACTCGTAGTTGAAGAAATGGGGCATAACCCTGTTCTAGTTTCTGATACTCAAGCTGAAGATAACTTACTTGAAGCAGCTGAAGAAGCGCGTGGCGTTCAAACCACTCGTGCGCCAGTTGTAACCATCATGGGTCACGTTGACCATGGTAAAACATCGCTTCTTGACCGTATTCGTCGTACCAAAGTGGCTGCGGGCGAAGCGGGCGGTATCACACAGCATATCGGTGCATATCACGTTAAAACGGATAAAGGCATTATCACTTTCTTAGACACACCGGGACATGCAGCGTTTACTTCTATGCGTTCACGTGGTGCGAAAGCGACTGATATCGTGGTTCTGGTTGTTGCTGCTGATGATGGTGTAATGCCACAAACTGCAGAAGCAATTGATCATGCGCGTGCTGCAGGTACGCCAATTATTGTTGCAATCAACAAGATGGATAAAGAATCTGCCGATCCAGATCGCGTATTGAATGAATTGACTGCTAAACAGATCGTACCTGAACAATGGGGCGGTGACGTACCTGTAGCCATGGTTTCTGCACATTCTGGTCAAGGTATTGATGAACTACTTGATCTTATTTCGATTCAATCAGAAATGCTTGAATTGAAAGCATCTGAAGAAGGTGCTGCACAAGGTGTGGTCATTGAAGCACGTGTAGATAAAGACCGCGGTGCGGTTGCTTCTATTCTTGTACAAAACGGTACATTGAATGTGGGTGATTTGGTGCTTGCTGGTTCATCTTACGGTCGTGTTCGTGCGATGGTGGATGAAAACGGTAAACGTATTAAATCAGCAGGACCTTCGATTCCAGTAGAAATCTTGGGTCTTCCTGAAGCGCCAATGGCGGGTGATGAAGTTCTTGTTGTTAATGATGAGAAGAAAGCACGCGAAGTCGCTGATGCACGTATGGCACGTGAACGTGAAAAACGTCTTGAACGTCAAAGTGCAATGCGTCTTGAAAACATCATGGCGTCTATGGGCAAAAAAGATGTGCCTTATGTGAACGTGGTGCTTAAGACTGACGTACGCGGTACCTTGGAAGCATTGACCGTAGCATTGCAAGCATTGGCAACAGATGAAGTACGCGTTCGTGTAATTGGTTCTGGTGTTGGCGCAATCACTGAATCAGACGTAACTCTTGCTGAATCTTCTGAAGCAGTTCTGCTTGGCTTTAACGTACGTGCAGATACTACAGCACGTCAAAAAGCGGATGCAGACGGCATTGATATTCGTTACTACAGCATCATCTATGAATTGATTGATGACGTGAAAGCAGCGATGAGCGGTAAGTTGGCTCCTGAGCATCGTGAAACGATTCTTGGTGTGGCTCAAGTACGTGAAGTATTCCACTCAAGCAAATTCGGTGCGGCTGCGGGCTGTATGGTTCTTGAAGGTATGTTGCATCGTAATAAACCGATTCGCGTATTACGTGATGACGTGGTTGTATTCCAAGGTGAGCTTGAATCTCTTCGTCGCTATAAAGAAGTGGTTGAAGAAGTTCGTGCCGGTATGGAATGTGGTCTTGCGGTGAAAGGCTATAAAGACATCAAAGCACTCGATAAGATCGAAGTGTACGATGTTCAATTGATTAAACGGAGTCTTTAATGGCGGGTAGTCAGCGTCTTAAGCGTATGGGTGATTCAGTTCAGCGCGAGTTGTCTGAACTGATTCGTCAGGAGCTGAAAGATCCACGCTTAGGTGGTCTTGTGACCATCTCTGCGGTGAAAGTTAGCGCAGACTTAGGATATGCCGAAGTTTATGTGACTGTAATGGGTCGTGAACTTGGTGATGACCAAAGTGAAGCCGCCAACAAAGAAACTCTAGATGTATTGAATAAAGCATCTGGGTTCTTGCGTCACGAATTGAGTCGTCGTATCAAGACACGTATTACGCCACGTTTGCGTTTCCATTATGACAAAACCAATGCTTACGGCAATTATATGTTTGGTCTGATTGCAGAAGCAGTGAAGGATTTACCGCCTGCTGAAGCAAAGCAAGATGATGAATAATTAATGTCATAAAAAAGCCACCTCCGGGTGGCTTTTTTTTATTTAGATGATTTTCAATAATTGAATACTTTTACTTTTAAGTTAAATAATTGATTTTATAATTAATTTAAAGACTGTTTAAAAGATTTGACGGGCTGAAATTTCATTGTGAAAGCTATAATATGATGAATAAGCTGTTTTTTATCTTTTCTGTACTTATCATTTCAAGTTGCTCAAGTGTACCGTCTATTCAATTGGCTTCAAAAAGTAGGTCTTCATTTGAAAATACGGTTTTTGGCGGCGGGAATGTGATATGGGATCAGTCGACAAAGAGGAGTGAAGATTCATATCGTGTTTTCCGGAAAGCAGCAACAGGTTTTGTATCATTACAAACTGTGCAAGAAAATGCCCAACACGCATCAATTACTTTTTGCGCATCTAAAGATAAAGCAATGCATGCAGCCTTACTGAAACTGTTGTAAAGCCTCCATATATATTGGGGGATTTTCCACGGGTAGAACGACTATTTGAGTGAATTGAGAAAGCTGAGAATGGAAATAATAATCTCGCTGTAGCTAAATATGAGGAACTTACAGCCTTAAAAAATTATTAGATGAGGGTGTGCTCACTAAACAGGAATTTGAAAAAGAAAAGGTTAAAGTTTTGGCTGAAAATTAATTAAATTGACTCAGTCTACTGTAACTTCAACTGAGTCAAAACTTAAAGTAAAAATTTTTTTCATTCAAGCTCGGCAAAATGAACCTGATTTCAGGCCAGATCATCATGTGAGCTATTTTTGTCTTCAGTCGGAGCACGACGACGGCTGCGTTGCCAAGGTAAAGGGCGCTCAATCGCTTCAGGCACTTCACCACCGGTTGAGCGTAAGCGCAAATGTAAAGCGGCTTGCGCCATCAAATTTGCAGATACGGGCGCGGTAATGAACGCCAATAGAGTCAATAACAGTTCCGCAAAACCAAACCGACCCTGAAATGCTGCAAAAATCATGGCTGCAATTAAAAAACTGCCTAAACCTAAGGTGCTGGATTTTGTCGGAGCATGTAGACGCATAAATAAGTCGGGTAGGCGAACCATACCAATACCGCCAACGAGCATGAAGAATGAGCCAATCAATAAAAAAATCGAAACCAGAATTTCCATCGCAAGTTGCATCTCTGTTTCTCCTAATCGACCACATGGCCAGTAGTAAAGTAGCGTGCAAGGGCTGCGGTAGAAACGAATCCAAGCATGGCTACTAATAACGCCCCTTCAAATAAGGCAGTACTGGTCCAGTAAATACCTAAAATCACAATTAAACAGGTGGCATTGAGGAATAAGGTATCTAGCGCCAGAAGGCGGTCCACAATGGATGGACCCATAACTAAACGGACCAGGCAAAGAAACATCGAGATAGTGATAGCCACCATGCATATGCCGAGTGCATAAGGCAAAATGCTCATGAATCTTCTCCTACTTCTACAGCAAAAATAGCCATGAGTGCCTTTTCATAACGATTTTTAATTTCTAGAATATCTATTTCGGTATTATCAGTACTTAAGGCATGCACTAAAATATCACCGCGATCATCATCAATTCCTGCAGTCACGGTACCCGGAGTAGTGGTAATAATCAGCGCCAGTAAGACATTGACTTGTTCATGCTGCGTTTCTAAAGGTACGCGAAACCATTTGGGATGCAGTTTATGGGTTGGTCCCAAAACCAATTTAGCCACTTGAATATTACAAACAATAATGTCCCACAGCACCACAAAAAATAATTTTACAGCCAGTCGCCAGTTGATATTTGGCGTACGGGTAATAAATGGATTAACCATTCGCGGAATCAGAATCCCGAGCAACAAAGCCATAAGAAGTGTTGCTGCATCTAGGTTATGCGTCAGCATAACCCAGCTTAAAGCCACAATCACCGATACAAATGGATGCGGTAACCAATTTTCCCGGAAAGATGTTTTTTGCATGGTTAAGGCTCCCTCGGTTTGAGCTTGGCATCATCTGGATGGACAGGTTCCTGCGTTTGCTGTTGATTGATTTGGCGTTGTTTATACTCGGATATATGCTCACCTTGTAGCGTTTTTTCAGAAATGATATAGGGAATCAAATGCGCATTAGGATCAACCGTTTCACCGCCATATTTGGTTTCAGGCAGGTTTTCAGGATCATAAGGTTGAATGCTAATGACCTGATTAAGATTGTCTTTATGCAGGATAATACCTTCATAGAGGACGTTATTTTGCATTTGTTCAGCCGTGTTAAACATATATTGCTGAATAGGGCCGGCACAGATCATATAGATGACTAAACCCGAAAGCAGTAAATAGATGGTTTTATCATTTCGTGCAGGTGATTGTTCAGGCAAAGCTTGATAGGCTTTAAACTCTTCTTTATTTGGATTGTCTTCAGGCACGGTTGCACGCCAAAACAGCACAAAGCCAATTCGGGTAAATGCAATAATACTGAGTAAACTCACCATCAGCACCACAATAATAATCACCAGTTGATAAGGTGAATGTGAGGTGGCTTGCAAGATAAAAACTTTGCCTAAAAAACCGCTGAATGGCGGTAAACCGGCCATCATCAATGCAATTAAAAAGAACACCAATGACACCACTTTATGTTGTTTCATTTGCGGTGCAATATTGAAATGGTCTTTAAATACGCCACGTTGTGAAGTAATCCAGCCCGAGAGCAAATAAAATGCAGCCCCGATCAGGGTGCTATGCACTAAATAATAAAGTGCCGCAGCCCATGCCAAAGTATTAAACAATGAAATCGCGATTAAGATGGTTCCGATCGAAGACAGAATCATAAAACCAACGAAGCGACGTAAGCGTTCTGCACCAATCGCCCCGATTACCCCATAAATAGAGGTGATAAGACCAATCGGCAGTAACCAGCTCGCTAAAATGCTGTGGCTTAAATCATCGTCAAAAACGGTACCATTAATTCTGAGAATCGCATAAATGCCGACTTTAGTCATGATGGTAAAAATTGCTGCAACAGGCGTTGTTGCCACGGCATAGGTTTTCGGTAACCAGAAACCTACCGGCAACATGGCGGCCTTAATCCCAAATACGACAAATAACAGTAAGCCGCCTGCGACTGCGAGTTTGTGTTGGTCAGGTTCTAAGAGTGGAATCAGACGCGCGACATCTGCCATGTTTAAACTGCCCACACTGCCATAGATCATGCCTAAACCAATTAAAAACAGGGCAGAGGCCAGTAAGTTAATGGTGACGTAATGAATTCCGAGTTGAAAACGTGCCTTGCCTTGTCCATGTACCAGCAGCACATAAGATGCCATCAACAAGATTTCAAAAAATACAAATAGGTTAAATAAGTCGCCTGTCAGGAATGCACCACATAAGCCCATGAGCAAGAAATGGAACATGACATGAAAATAGCGTCCTCGTGTATCCCATTCATGACTGGCATACCATAAAATAGGAGCCGCTAGGGCATAGGTAAGAACCAGCATCAGGGCAGACAGCTGATCTAGCACCAAGACAATCCCGAATGGGGCAGACCATTCACCTAAACTATAGATACTGATTTGCCCATTACTGGCCAAGTTTAAATACAGAATAGCCGTGGTTAGGCCCAAAATGGATGAGATGTAACTAATCCCGCGACGCCAGGGTTGACGCCAGTCCTCTGATAATGCACCTGCGCCTGGATTCCCCAAAAGTACCAAGATAAATGCGGTAAAAGCTGGAATTAAAATGCTAAAAATAGGGGTATGTTCAGTCCAAAACTGGATGACAGCATTCATTAAGGCTCATCCTCACGCGGGTCAATTGGCACAATATCCTCTTTAGAGTCAACGTGATCTGTTCCGGTTTCATAACGACTGCGTAAAGCCAGCTGTATAATAAAGGCGGTAGTTGCAAAGCCAATGACAATCGCTGTTAAAACTAAAGCTTGTGGTAACGGATCGGTTGCCTTGGTGGTTTCAGTCAGAACCGCTGGAGCATTGACCTGAATCCGCCCCATGGCAAACAGGAATAAATTGACCGCATAACCAATCATGGCAAGGCCCAGAACCACAGGAAAGGTACGGGCACGCAAAATAAGATAAATTCCCGTTGCTGTCAGTAATCCAATAGCAGAGGCGAGTAAAAATTCTAGACTGATCATTTTATTCTCCCTTCAATACTGGGCCAGCCATGCTGGAATGACGAGAGTCACCTAAGACTGAAATCATCAGCATAGTTGCACCAACAACCGTGACATACACCCCGACATCAAATAAGGCAGCAGAAGCCAGATGAATTTCACCTAAAACTGGTGGTGAGATATAGATGTGTGCGCTGGTGAGGAAGGGACGTCCCCAGAACCAGGCACCCATTCCGGTCAGTCCGGCAATAGTTAAGCCGGAACCAATCCAGATTTCATATAAGCGTCCGGACTTGGCTTTCAGCATTTGTTCGGCCTGATCTTGACCCAGTGCAATATATTGAATCAAAAGGGCAAGTGAGGTAATTAAACCGGCAATAAATCCACCCCCCGGCAAGTTATGACCGCGCAGGAAGATGTAAAGACTGACCACTAGGGCCAATGGTAAAACCCAGGATGCAGTGATACGGAACATTAATGGAGAGGGGTTAAAACGGTAAGTTAGGCCTTGGGTGATAGTGGTGCCGTGGGTACGCATGCCATCCATTAAACACAAGGCACCAATGGCAGCAATACCGAGTACGGTAATCTCACCAAAGGTATCGAAACCACGGAAGTCGACCAAAATCACATTCACCACATTGGTTCCACCGCCCAGTGGAATCGATTGCTGCATGAAGAACCACGAAATCGAGTTGTGATCACGGGTCAAAATCAGCCATGCAATCCAGCCGATACCGAGACCGCCACCAATGGCAATGATTGCATCACGCCAGCGACGTGAGACACTGGATTCATACGGGGTAAGCTGTGGCAATAAGGATAAGCTCATTAGCAAGAGTACGGTGGTAACCACATCAACTGTAATCTGGGTTAAGGCCAGATCGGGTGCAGACAAGGTCACAAAAACCATGGTCACCACTAAACCGACAGCACCGCTGATCAGGACTGCTTTAATCCGTTCATGATGGAACCACAACATCATCCAGCAGGCAGAGAACAAGATCAGCCAAAGCACAATCGCAATTGCAGGTGCATGAGTTAATTCACGTGTACCTGTGGTGAGTCCCTGATTAAGCAGTGGCATGGCCAGTAATGCAGCACTAAATAATACAATCCACGTTAAATAGCTTTGCAGTGAACCATTTTCAGTTTTACGTTTAAACTTACGTGAATTGACTAACAGATGCTTTAAGAATAAATCAAACAGGATTCTGCCTTGGAATTTACCCAGTAAAGGATCAAGGTCAATCTCACGGATTTTACCGTTTTTGGCAAAAGCGAAATAGAAAATTACCCCACCCAATAGCGCAATAATACTCATCACTAAAGGGGCATTGAAGCCATGCCAAATTGCCAGATGGGTGCCTGCAAAGTCAGGTAATTGAGTGCTGGCACGCGTGGTTGAATTGACAATCTTTTCAACCAAAAGGGCAGGGGCCAAACCGACTAAAATACATAAAACAGCCAGGACAAGCGCTGGTGCACGCATGCCGAAAGGCGGCTCATGTGCATTTTGATTGGGGACTTGTGGTCCAAGCGGACCATCAAAAAAGACCCCATGCACCAAACGTACTGAATAAGCGACCGCGAAGATCCCTGCCAGTGTGGCCATAATTGCCGAGAAAATCATCACTGGCCCAGAGAGATTGTTCAGTAGTTCAGTAAAGAACATTTCCTTTGACAAGAAACCGTTGGTCAGCGGCACGCCAGCCATAGAGGCAGCAGTAATCATGGTCAGGGTTGCAGTAAAGGGTAATAATTGCCAGATCCCATTTAACTTGCGTAAATCACGAGTTCCGGTTTCATGGTCAATAATCCCGGCAATCATGAACAAGGCTGCTTTAAAAGTCGCATGATTAATGATGTGAAAAATGGCTGCGGCAATCGCGAGCGGCGATCCAATTCCCAAGAGGCAGACAATCAAACCTAAATGACTAATGGTAGAATAGGCGAGTAAGCCTTTTAAATCTTCTTTAAAAATGGCAAAAAAAGCCGCCATACACAGGGTAAATAATCCCACGAAAGTTACAATATTATGATAAAGCGCTGCACCGACAAAAATGGGGGTAAAACGTGCCAGCAGGAAAATTCCGGCTTTGACCATGGTAGCCGAATGTAAATATGCCGATACAGGTGTTGGCGCCGCCATGGCATTGGGGAGCCAAAAATGAAAGGGAAACTGGGCACTTTTGGTAAATGCACCGATTAAAATCAGCAATAGAGTAGGAACAAACAAGGAATGGCTTTGAATTTTCTCTGTCATCATTAAAATTTGGTCTATCTGGTAAGTTCCAGTAATTTGACCGAGTAGAATAAAGCCACCGAGCATCGACAGACCACCCAGCCCGGTGATCGTCAACGCCATACGCGAACCACGTTGCGCAGCCTCGTAATTGCTCCAGTAACCGACCAAAAGGAACGATGAAATACTGGTCAGTTCCCAAAAAATCAGCATTAAAATTAAATTATTCGACAGCGAGATGCCTAGCATGGCTGCCATAAAGAACATCAGTAACAGGTAAAGTTTGCTGAGAGAGTTTCTTGGACTTAAATAATAATAGGCATAAATATAAATCAGGGTACCGATACCGCTAATCAGCAGAGAAAATAACAGGCCTAAAGCATCCAGACGAAAGCTTAAATCGATGCCTAACTGGGGTAACCATGACCAGCTTTGGGTGATGGTTCCGCCATTAAAAACATATTTTGCTTGAGTCAATAACAAGATGAGACTGCTTAGACTGACACCAATTGCCGCTAAAGCGGTTAGCCCGCGTGAAAAATTTTTCAGCCACGAGACAAGGGTTGTGCCTAGTACTAACGGTAACAATATAATAATCGGTAGCACACTGATATCCATTGTCGTGATTAGGTTTGTAAAACCTAAGGGTGAATCTTATCTTTCAAGGACTACAGGACCACAAGGAGCGATCCAAAACTTCTCAATCTTGAAAGCCAAATTGAATTCAAAAAACTGAAAAACAAGCTGTGTTGCGCAACTTGTAAAAAGTGACAGTAAAATCGGATTTTACTATAAAACTTTAAAGATACTTGATTTTATTACATGAGTAAAACAACATCAATTCTTTTTGCGCCCAGCTGACTTTATTATACGCCCGCTCAAGCCTTTCTGAGTGTCGTGTGTTTAGAGAGATTAAAATTTAAAAATAACGCTTTAAAATATCGACTCTTTTAATGCATCCAATATTTTGTTTCAGGGTAGGGAATGGGGTGAAGAGGTATTATTTTGCTGACTCATTAAATGAAGCAATTCAGCTTGTTGTTCTATACTTAAATGTTGTTGAATCTGCTGCAACATAGTTTGTGGGGTGATGCTTTCTAATTCGGGTTCAAGCCATGCCTCTGTTTCAATCACTTCTTCATTAAAAACCAGATTTTCATAAATATGATCAAACTTATCTTTTAAGGGTTGTAACTGCATATCAAAAATCTGTTTATTTTCAAGTTTTAAACATTGATAATCTGCAGCATGTTCCAGTAATTCGCTACGGTTGCCGGTAGCAATAATTTGTAGCCGCGGAAAAGCCTGATGCAAGCGCTGTAAAATGACTTGCGTAGAATTTTGGTCAAGCTGATGATCAATCTCATCAATCAGTAAAATTCCATCCCCTTCAAGACATGGATATAGACTGTTCGGATTGAGCAAGCATAAACGGCGTACGATATCGCCCACCAGAGCAATCCAGTTTTTAACGCTATTGGAAAGTTGTTGATAAAGCATGGTTTTGCCTTGATAACTCACCATCAACTTTAATTTGGGCTGGTACTGGATATAAATATCTTCTAAAGCAGGAATTATTGTGCTTAATGCCTGTTTTAAAGCATCCAGACTGGGTGCATTCATTTGTTTTTGAGCATTGACCAATTGTTGCAAAAAATCTGTATCTTTATTTTTCTGGATAGATGGATTGGACAGCAATTGTTGAAAAAGTTGTGCAATTTGGGCATTTTCAATATCACTAATTTCACGTAACCATTCAAAAAAACGGCTAAAGGTCGTATAAGAAATAGTTGAAATTTCATAAGCATATGAGGTCTGGAAAACGGCCGGATTATTCTTGCTCTGAAGATTCATTTCATTGACAAAACGTTCTGCAGGATAATAGGCAATGAGCGGCAATCCTTGCAACTGATCGTGTTTGATCGCATTTTGATAAAGTTCGACCAAGTTTTCCAATTGCTGGGTTTCGGCTTTGCTGGTGCCAATGCCATGACTATTTAGAGTTTTGTACAGCTGCCAATCGAAATTAGAAAGCGCTTTGGCTTGTGGTTCACTGGCTTGGGTTAAGATACCAATATCATTGGGAATTCTAACCCGAATATCAATTTTGGATTGCAAGCGTGTAAGCATAATGTCCTGATCAAGCATCACTAGACCTGCAGTACGAAAGTCTTTGTAGCGTGCGGCAAACCAGGTCAGCGCCTGATAAGTGAGTTTTAAAATCGCAGTTTTGCCTGAGCTTTGATCGCCAAGAATCAGGGTGATAGGTTTGTCGTTAAATTTCAGCTTGAGATCAGCAAAATGCAGTGCGTGTTTAAGTTGAACAGATTCGATTTTCATAAAACACCTGTATTGCAAAATAAGCTGGAATTATTCTCCCACAGCTTTACGCAGCGATAATGGCATTTGCTTTTTAAGTTGTTGTACCAGATCGTAAATGTGGTGAATATTTAAACTTACTTTAGCACGTGTACAGGCAACGTAAAGTAATCTTAACTCTTCGTCACTAATTTTATGGTCTTTTTCATTGACCTTAAATTGATAGTCATCTTCAATATGTACCCGGTCCCACTCTAAACCTTTGGCTTTGTGTGCTGTCGAGATAATGTAGTCTGCCTGTCCAATCGGGGTAATTTTCGCCAGCGCTCTTTTAAGTGGATCAGTACCGTGATCATCGACCAGTTTCACTAAAGGTTTAATGTCACTGCCGTCATTGGTTTCACAGTATTCATGTACGTCATGCCAGGAATTGAACCAGGCCAGTTCAGGTACATCAACGACACGGCGGCCTTGTTTGAGCATGCTGGCCGCATCGACAAAGCGATTCAGTTTGACATGGTCGGCTTGCAAACTGACCTTGTCGCCATGCAACAAACCGGCAAGCAGTAATTCCATTGCACGGGCATTGGTGCGGCATAAAATCGCATCACGTTGTTTGATATGCGGTTTATTGACTATTTTAGAGTGGAGATGTGGATTACCAAGTAAAGGTACGGTTTCATTTAAAGCACCCAAAATTGCATTGGCATTCAAGGCAATTTCTTCCCCGAAACGAAATGAGGTGGTTAACCGGGATTCAGGTAAGGGCAGCTGTTTCATGGCATTGACTGCACCACGCCAAGCATAAATCTGTTGATGCGCGTCCCCCACATAAATCACCTGGGTATTTCTTTGACGCAGCAAAATTCCCAGCATCAATGGATCAGCATCCTGCGCTTCATCAAACAGTACATAATCTGCCGGAATATTCGGTTCAGACAATGCCCAGAGTTTCAGATAAATATCATGACCAATACCGGCCTGATGATTCGGATCAATCGACTCTAACCAGCGCCGTTCAATGGCAGGATAAAGATGCTTTTGTAGTTCTGTAATATCGTCGGGATGCAACCAGCTCGGTGCCTGCAGATGACGGGGGGCAGGATATTGCGAACTGGTCGAACAGAAATAACTCACCGCATTGGCAACCAGACTGGCCAGACGACTTGGCATCATTACGTACTTTTCATAACGTCCACCCATCATCCGGCGCAGGGTAATCGGTTGCAGGCGATATTCCTTGGCAATGAAACTCGGACTTAAACGCGGTAAACGCAATTTGTCAGTTACGCCACGCGGCGCGCTACGAAAAGCCAGTGAGTGAAAGGTGCGACAGTCGACATTACGATGAAATTTACTTTGTGCTTCTGATGCAATCGCTTTATTAAACGCCAGATACATGCCACGCCGCTCGGGCATGGCATCACTGATCATTTGTAAAGTAGTGGTTTTACCTGTGCCTGCATAAGCAATCACTTTAAAGGATTTGCCTAAACGCCCATTGTCTATAGCAATGGCTTGCTCATAGGTCGGGCTTGGTTTTTGCGAATTAGACACAGTCATGGGCTTAATGTTGACGGTTGGCTTTTTCAACCAGGCCGGATAAGCCTTGGCGACGTGCCAGTTCATTTAAAACCAATTGTGGTTCAAGATCAAAATAGCCAAGCATGACAATGGTGTGGAACCATAAATCCGCCACTTCATAAATCAGGTCGTTTTTATTGTCTTCATGCGCTTCAGCTTTAAAGTCTTTCGCTGCGATGACAGTTTCAATGCTTTCTTCACCGACTTTTTCTAAAATCTTGTTTAAGCCCTTGTGATACAGCTTGGCTACATAAGATGAATCTGGATCGGCTGCTTTGCGCTCTGTCATCATCTGACCCAAATAATCCAGTACTTCGACCTGTTCAGACTGGGCCGTTGAGGCATTCATGACCAGCGTATGGGGATTATGTGATTGGGCAGATTTTTCAGCGTAAATTTGGCTTGGATCTTTCAATTGTGCATCGACAATTTCCCAACCATTTGGTGTCAATTTACGGTAGAAACATGATTCACGGCCGGTATGGCAGGCAATGCCGCCGTGTTGTTCAATTTGTAACACAATCACATCGGCATCACAGTCCAGACGGATTTCATGCACGGTTTGAAAATGACCGGATTCTTCACCTTTATGCCACAATTTTTGACGTGAACGGGAGAAGTAAACCGCCTGTTTTTTTTCTGCAGTTAAGGTTAAAGCGTCACGGTTCATCCATGCAACCATGAGCACACGGCCAGTTTGATGGTGCTGTGCAATGGCAGGAATCAGACCTTGTTCGTTAAATTTTACTTCATCGAGCCATTGCACGTTGTTCATGAGAATTTCACCAAAAATATGTTCAAAATTAAAAAGAGCGAATGAAAATCGCCATCGCATAGTGTACGTGATTAGCACTGCTTTGAGAAAAAAATATACGCCGTATGCGCATAATTGCGCTTGATCTCTTTACAATATAAAAGCTTAAAAATATTGTGCTCTATTTTTATAGCATCAAAAGAATTGAAAAGACTGCAGATTTGAAACCAAAAGTGTAGCTCAGGCTATACGGACGGCAGCCTAAAACGGCTTTATAAATTTTGTATAAATTGCGGGAAATTTTGTTTTTCCACCATTTCGAGAAATTCATCGCCCAGACGCTGGCTTTCTGCCACGCATTGGTTCCACATTTGGATGCGCTGTTTCTGATCTAAACCTTTTAAGGTGAAATCCTTACGATCTGGCAAGCGACCCAAAGGTAAGGATTGCAAATATTCTTGTGAAGGGGAAATCAGTAAAGTTCGTGCCTGATTTTCAGGGTTGGCTTGACGTTTTTTTAACATTTTATCGAACCAGCCGGGTGTAATGCGGTCACTAAAGTGCGGATAAAGCACAATCCCTTGACTCTCAAAAGGCAGGTCGATGTGATAGTCAATTAACCCGCCATCGCGGTAACTGCCTTTGGGTGCATCGGGAATATCACGAATCGCTGCCATAACACCGGGAATAGAAGCAGAAGCCATGAGCCAAGGTGTAACATTATCGCTATTTAAAGTCTGATAATGGGTGACAAAATCATCATCTACTTTAAATTGTGTACCAATTTCAGGTTGGCTGATCACGCGCTGCATAAACAGACGATTGTGTTTACGACCGAGTGCATTACTGCCAATAATGCCTGCTACAGATGCCAGTAATGGCAGCGAATGATCACTCTGAAAAATATGCTGGGCTTTAATTGAAATCACAGCGAGATGATAGTCAGGATGATTCACCAGTTGTTGTTCTTTGCCTTGAATCAGATCAATCAACATGCCTCTGCAAATATTGCCCACATCGTGACGTGACATTTTTTTATGGAAATACAGGTTGGTATAAAGTTCTGAAAGACGTTCAGTGCCTTCTTTAGCACCCCAAGCAAGAATACTGGCAAAACGCCAGCTACCAATCGATGAACCAACCAAAGTTCTACGCTGCGGTGCTTGCGCCAAGAAATCGCCAAAAATGGCTTGGTCTAAACCCTGAATGCCAATACCTTTTGGACCACCTGCTGCTCCGGGAATAGTATCCACCAAGCGTGCTTGTAAACCTTCTTTTACAATCAGTTCACGAGCAAGGTATCCGGCACGTAAGTTTAATGCAGGCGGACGTTTCTGCAGGATTTGCGTCATGATCTATCATTGAATATACAAGTGTGCTGTTATTTTAAGCTGTTATATATAGGCAACAATGGCGAGAGTCATCAGTTGTTGACTGCTCAGTCATTATATAGAAAAACAGCGGGATGATTTAAATCATCCCGCTGTTTAAACATATCGGTAGAGGAAAGTATGTTTGATTATTTCACTACACGCCAAACAGCAAGTAAGCTGGAAAATACAATCAGCAGAATCGAAACATACCACGGCGCAATAATCGCAATCGATAATAAGATCGCCATCAAACTACCGAAAATCCAGCTGCGTTTTTGTTGATTTTCCATTTGCAAACGCATGCTTTGCAATTCATTTAACTGTTTTGAATGCCAAGCAGACTGATTTTTTAGACCATTCAAACTGTCGATCATCAAGCTAGGTAAATCCTGTGCACCAAGTAAAAGATCAGGAATTTTTTGTCCCAATTCCTTCAGGTTTTTCTGCGGATTCATTTGCGCTTTAATCCAGTCGGTGAGGATTGGTTTCGCCAGTTTCCAGATATCCAGTTCAGGATAAAGGTCTGTTCCCAAGCCTTCGACATGCACTAATGTTTTCAGCAACAGCATTAACTGCGGTGGAATTTCCAGGTGGAAACGACGGGCAATATCCATCACTTGAATCAGGATGCCGGCAAAGTCCAGCTCATGCATAGGCTTCGATACCATGGGTCCCACAGTACGACGCATTTCACGTGCTAAAGCATCTTGGTCTGTACCTGGTGGAATCCAACCGGCTTGATGCACCACCAGAATTAGTTGCATAAAGTCGCTGTTCATCACTGCCAGTAACATGCGTGCCACGGTCATTTGATCGTGTTTGGACAGTTCACCCATAATCGCGCAATCCAGCGCAATAAAGCGTGGATTACTCGGGTTAATGGTTTCAACAAACACATTACCCGGGTGCATGTCGGCATGAAAGAAGTTGTCACGGAATACTTGGGTAAAGAAAATGGTTAAACCTTTCTCTGCCAAGTCCGCGCGATTCATGCCCATACGGTCAAAAGTGGCAATATCGGAAATGGGAACACCAGTGATGCGTTCAGCCACCATCACGTCTTTGCTGTCCATATATACTTCAGGTACATACATCATGCTTGAGCCGGTAAAATAATGGCGCATACGACGAGTGTTGTCGGCTTCTAAAGTCAAATCCAGTTCATTCAGAATGATTTGACGATAGTCCTGAATAATTTCCGATAAATGCAGTGCACGTGCTGCTTCCAAGCGTTTTTCTAAGGCAGCACCGAGCCAATCCAGAATTTCAAAATCTTGCAAAATTTGAGTGCGAATATTGGGGCGGGTGACTTTTACCACCACTTCACGGCCATCATGTAGCGCTGCGGTATGCACTTGAGCAATGGACGCGGCTGCAAGCGGTTGCTCATCAAAACGGGCAAACAGGGTATTTACATCGGCTTTTAGCGATTCTTGGATACGCATTTTGGCAACGTTGTTGTCAAACGGTTTGACTTTGTCTTGTAAAAGCACCAATTGTTGTAAAACTTCGGGTGGAATCAAATCGCGGCGGGTCGAGAGCAATTGCCCGAGTTTAATCGCTAGCGGCCCCATATCCTCTAAAGCTTCTTTCAGCTTGAGTGGATTTTTACGTTCACGGCTAGACCAGGCAGCAGGGTGCATGCGAATCAAGCTGAGAACATGACGGGCTTTTTCAGGTAATTCTTCTGCAGGAAACAACGTGTCGAGTCTATAGTGCGCGGCGATGCGCCAAAGTTCGAGTAAACGTGAAACGTGCGGAATCATAAATGTTTATACCTGGTTTTGAGTTGAATCAATCTGTGCCTGAAGCTGCTGAATTTTGGCTTCGGCACGATCTAAATTTTGATTGAAAATTCGGGTGTCTTGATTTAAGTCATCTATTTGCCAGCGTGGGGCAAACAAACCTGTATCTTCTTTTAATGCATCTCCGGCAAAGAACGCATAGCTTGAAAGCGTACGTTTTAAATGTTTCGGTGCCAGCTGGATTTTACCCAGTTCATGCGCAAGGGCAGGACCAATCCACGGACTTAAATGCGAGGCTAAATCTGGTTCGGCCTGTTGCATGATACGTTGAATATCCTGCAACAGGTGATAGTCACCTTGTAGCGGAATATTGCCGACCTCATCCGCCAGTAACAGCTTCAACAGCTCGACCACATTTTTAACCTGTAAAGTCGCCGTTGCTTCAGAAAGCTGGTCATTTTTATCGAATGGACGCTGTTCAAAGATGGAGGGTGTCTCGCTTTGACCTGTGACTGTTGGTTCTAAACGAACTTTGTCTTGGTCAAAGAATACATCGACAGAAAGCTGTGGTGAATCAATCACCACACGCAACATTTTGCCTTGTAATTCATTCAGTTGAATACGGGTAATCGCATCCAGATCAATCACATGATGAATTAATCGTTCAACTGCACCGAGTGCCAGAATCGACCACATAGCATGAAACCTTAAAGTTTAAAGCCGCGGTGAACCGCCACAATACCACCGGTTAAGTTGTGGTAATCACAGTTCTGGAAGCCTGCATTTTCCATCATACCTTTAAGGGTACGTTGGTCAGGGTGCATGCGAATGGATTCTGCCAGGTATTTATAACTTTCCGAGTCATTGGCAATAATTTTGCCCATGATCGGTAAAGCGGTAAACGAATACAAGTCATACAGTTTAGAGAACGGCTCAAATACTGGTTTAGAGAACTCAAGCACCAATAAACGACCACCTGGCTTAAGTACGCGGTACATTGCAGCAAGTGCCGCATCTTTGTCAGTTACGTTACGTAAACCGAAGCTGATGGTGAGCAGGTCAAAGCTGTTGTCTGCAAACGGCTCTAGAGTTTCAGCATTGGCTAAAACGAAGTCCACATTGGTACAGCCGGCATCAATTAGACGGTCACGACCGACATTCAACATTGATTCGTTAATGTCTGATAAAACCACATGACCGGTAGGGCCGACTTCACGGCTGAATACTTTAGCCAGGTCGCCTGTACCGCCTGCAATATCCAGTACATGCTGACCACGACGTACGCCAGACATGTTAATCGCAAAGCGCTTCCATAAACGGTGAATACCAAATGACATCAGGTCATTCATGATGTCGTATTTGCTGGCTACAGAATGGAAGACTTCAGCGACTTTTTGTGCTTTGTCTTCGCTGCTTACCGTTTTAAAACCAAAGTGAGTGGTTTCACCGACATTACCGGTGTTTGCGCCACGCGGCAGATTGTATTTAGGAACTGAACCGGTGACAGGCGTATCGGTCAACTGTTGTTGTAAGGTGTGTTGCTGACCTTGGGCTGTCCCTTGCGGTAATGGTTCAGTTAAGAATGGACTCACTTTGTCTGTATTTTGTGCCGACTCGGGTGTAGAGGTAGGCGTTTGATTTTCGTTAGACATAGAGTCACTCCTAACATAAAAATAGGGTTAATGTTGCAGTGCTTGCATGATGACAGATTCTAAGACGTTGTACAGTAATCAGCATGCAATTGTTATGAATAATATACAGAAATCTGCTCTGTGTTTTTATTCGCAGCTCATTGTTATTTCCATCACAGCATCACGTTATTGAAACGGATTAGGGTCGCCTGCATGAACTTTATGAATGATTTGACGTTCAACCGCAGTAAAATCTTTGACAAACTTCTCTGCCGACTTTAACGGTTTCATCGCTAAAAAGCCATCCTGCATAAACTCATACATCACCTGAAAGTTATATTTTTGAGCAGTGCCTTTACACATTTTAAATGCGGTATAAACCATGAATGAACGCATGTATTTATCTAGGCTAAAACCGAGCTGATCCAGTAAACCCAACTGCTTGAGGCGATGTTGTCCCTGATTCAGTTTAAGATAAGTCAGACGCATCATCTCATCATTTAAAGTTTCATGGGGATGATAATCTTCGAGCAATTGCATGGCGACTTGTTCATCTAGCTGTACGGCTAAAATCGCCAGTTCCACTCCAGATGTGCCGGTTTTAATGGCATTTTCCGGAATCAGCTTTTCTGCTTTATGGGCATATTTGGCTAAACGGGCAATTTGCTCTGCTAAAGCATCAAAATCTGGACCGCCATACAGTCGATTCAGAAAGTATTCGGACATTAAAATATTGTGTCGTTCTGCAAATTGTTTGACATGCGTGTTTTGCATGCGCTGTTTTTGCCAGGCTTGCACATCTCGAAGACGTTGGAAAATGTCAGGGTTCTGATGATAATTCAATTGGTAGTACAACTCTAATAAATCATCTAATGCAGCCAGTTTTGACATCATGCGTCTCTATTATTTTTTAGATAGACGAATATTAGAGGGAGATTGATGAAGTCGCTATGACAATGTGATAGAAAAATGATTTTAACTCGGTCAGTTTGATGTCGAAACAATCAATTCTAAGCAACATAAACTGAACATCTTGCTCTGTTGTGTGGTTTTGAGCTTCGCTATACTGCAATGAAGAACAATAGATTAGAGAATAAGATGCCTTCAGAAAAAACAGAAATTCAGCTCATGGATGAAGATGAACTCTCCTTGAGCCTGGTTGAAGCGCAATATCTTTTAAAAAATACCCGCGACCAAAAAAATGCCAAGAGCGTGCTGGTTTTAGTCAATGGAATTGAATTGGCAGGTAAAGGGGAGTCGGTTAAGCAACTGCGTGAATGGGTCGATCCGCGTTATTTGCGAGTCAAGGCCGATCCACCGATTATGCTGGATCAGAAGCAAACTTTTTGGCAACCTTATGCACCTTTCATTCCTGCTGAAGGGCAAATCATGGTGATGTTTGGCAATTGGTACAGTGATTTGCTGGTCACCGCCTTGCATGTGTCTAAACCGCTAGATGAAACTGTGTTTGATGCCTATATTGAAGATATGCGGGCGTTTGAGCAGGATTTAAAAAATAATCATGTTGATGTGATTAAGGTCTGGTTTGACCTGTCTTGGAAATCTTTGCAGAAACGACTCGACAATATGGATCCGAGTGAAGTGCACTGGCATAAATTGCATGGTCTGGACTGGCGCAATAAAAAGCAATATGACAATGTACAAAAGCTGCGCCAGCGCTTTACCGATGACTGGACGGTGATTGAATGTGAGGATGAAAAAGCACGGGATCAGCAATTTGCACGCATCATTTTAGCTGCCTTAGAGGATTGTCCAGAACACTTAGCTAAAACCCAAGTTGAATGGAAACAAGCGATTGTTCCAGAGGCTTTATTGCATCCAGAAAACCAGCCTTCAAGTAATGAAGACTATAAAAAAGAGTTGAAAAAACTCTCCCTAAAAGTGGCCGAAGCCCTGCGTTTTGATGATCGTCAAGCCATTATTGTTTTTGAAGGGATGGACGCGGCAGGTAAAGGCGGTGCAATTAAACGGATTGTCAAAAATCTGGATCCACGTGAATATGATATTCACACCATTGCCGCACCTGAAAAATATGAATTGCGTCACCCGTATTTATGGCGATTCTGGAATAAATTACAGACCGATGAAGATATTACCATTTTTGACCGTTCCTGGTATGGGCGGGTATTGGTCGAGCGGGTAGAAGGTTTTGCCAGTGAGGTCGAGTGGCAACGCGCTTATGATGAAATTAACCGTTTTGAAAAAGATTTAGTCAAGAGCCAAACGGTGGTGATTAAATTGTGGCTGGCCATTAGTAAGGATGAACAAGAAGCGCGCTTTAAGGCACGTGAAGAGACCCCGCATAAACGCTTTAAAATTACCGCAGATGATTGGCGTAATCGTGAAAAATGGGATGAGTATTTAAATGCTGCGGCAGATATGTTTGAACGAACCAGTACCGCTTATGCACCGTGGTATATTATTGCCAACAATGATAAAAATACCGCGCGTTTAGAAGTATTACGCGCTATTTTAAAACAACTGAGAGCGGAATAAGCTCTCAGCTTTAAGATTATTTTTGATTATAAGCAGCTTGGATCATGTAAGATTTCGCACATAAGGTTTAATTCACGACATGGGCTTTTTGTTTTTGCTGAATGCCACTGGCAATTTTGTAACATTCTTCTACATGTGCCTCGGCCACCTTTTTCATCACAAAATAACCTAAACTTGCCGCAATAATTTGCCCGCCTAAAGGAATAAATTTAGTTACCTGTTTGGTGATGACCTTGGCTGCCACGTTGTTAAGGGATTTTTTCACGGCAGTACGTGCCACGACCAAACCGGAGAATTCGACTCCACGTTTACGCAGTTCATTCCACTGTACTTGTTTGGTTTCTGGATCATAAACACTGATTTGTTCAGGAGCTAAACCAAAACGTGCATTCACTTCTGGAATGAGTTGTGACAAAATTCCGACGTCGATGACAACATCCAGAAACGGAACGGGAACGACGGCAGCACCTGCAGAAAAATAAGCACGTTTTTTCACAAGTTCTAAGCATTCTGCACGAATGGTTTCCAAATTTAATGTTGGATCTATTGAGTCTGGAACTGTATCTATTTTCATAATGTAAATACCTTGAACTTGATGTTGGTTTTTATATTCAATCATTATTAAGGCGCGAATTTCAAACATGTTTTTGATTCGAGCTGAAATCTAAAAGTGACATAGACAGATGCAGATGTATAGTAAATAATTTTTATGGTTTTGTAGGCATTTCATTTTCTAACATTAAAGGTGTAGCTCATTTATGGCAATTCATGTGATTCAAAGTCAACGTATTGATGTACTGGTACATGCTATGCTGACGACCGTGAATAAGCCTGCGAGTACGCCTTTTCAAGTGTTGCAAACCCAGCATTTTATTGTACCGTCGCATGCAGTTGAAGCCTGGCTGACACAAAAACTGGCCGAACAAAAAGGCATCAGTGCCAATACCCAGTTTCATCATCGTATTCGTGGTTTTCAATGGTCAGCCTATCAATGGGTGCTGACTGAGCAAAAAGAACAAGTCCGTAAAGCCAATATCCCGCGCATTATTATTAAGTGGCGCGTTTTTCAGGCACTCAAAGCCTTTATTCAGGCTGAACAAAATTCTTTGGTACACGATCACCCTTTACATTCGATTGTGCAGCGGATTTATGACAGTGCCGACCGTTTAGAGCAAGGCATCGAAAAACAGCTGAAAAAGCAGGGCATGCTGTATTGGGTGGCAGAACAGGTGTCACGCCTGTTTAGCCATTACATGGAATATCGCGGGCATTGCCAGAAAAATTGTCCGCCGAAGATGTGCAGTTGCCAAACCAACTGGTTACAGGCGTGGGGGCAAAATAAAGCACTCTCCATTGAAGACATGTTCTTTAAAACCAATACTGAAATTTCCGAATTTACCTTAAATCAGGCACGTGAACTGGAAGCGTGGCAGCGCTGGTTATGGCAGGAAGTGTTTCATCAGGACTTTGAGCAAATGCAAAGTATTGATGCCATGTTCTGGGAAATTCTGGATGATCCTGAAACACGTAAAGCGGCTTTAAAAAAACTGCCGCAACAATTGGTAATTTTTACCTTACTCGATTTGCCGCCGATGCAACTGGCATTTTTGCGCCGTTTAGGGCAGTACATTGACATCTATATTCTACATTACAACCCATCACAGGAATATTGGGCAGACAGTGTCGATCCGAACTGGAAAGCGCGTTACGACGTACGGGTCAAAGAACGCTTTATTGCCAAAAATCCGCAAGCCAGTGATGCCGATATTGAGAAATTCTTTCAGGAATTCACCTTAAACTTCAATGCAGAACAGCGTGAATCGCGCCATCCATTACTGACCCGTTTTGGTAAACAGGCGCGAGATCATTTTTCATTGCTGTCCAACTTGTCTTCCGGCGAAGATGGGGTCTGGGCAGATGCCTTTGTCGATGAATATCAAAGTAATCTGCTCGGTAAAATTCAGTCCGATGTGCTGTATCTGGTCGAACCAGAACAGCATCAATATATTTTGGATGAGCAGGATGATTCGATTCAGATCCATGTCTGCCATTCCAGTTTGCGACAGCTCGAGGTTTTAAAAGAACAATTGACTCATTGGCTGGCACAAGGCACAAAAGATGCACCACGCAGGCCAAATGACATCTTGGTTTTAAGCCCAAGCTTGAGTGAGCTTGAACCCTTAATTCGTAGTGTATTTGCACCGCCACCCAGTGAACGCGACCTGATTCAGCAAAAAACGGGGAGCAGTCATCAACTGTTCAAAGACAGTGTTTATCTGCCGATTAAAATTGCCGGCGTGACCCAACTGGATGCGCTGAATGCCTGGAAAGCAGTGCTGGGGCGTATTGAGCTGATTCAACGGCGTTTTACTATCGAAGATTTTGCCGATTGGCTTAGCTTAAGTGCCACCCAGCAGCGCTACGCTTTAGAAGTCAATTCAATTGAACGAATCACTGAATTGCTGATAGATGCCGGCTTTAAACGTGGACTGGATGCCCAGCATTTACAGCGTAGTTTGTGTGAGGGCGATGAGGACTATCGTTTTAGTTTTAAGTTTGCGCTTGATCGTTTGGCTTTGGGCATTGCCATTCCTGAACATAGCTTGTTTCAAGGCACGCTGAGTTTTGCCAAAGTCCTGCCAAACGACTTTGAGTTGATTGCCAAGTTGATTCAAATTTATCATGATTTTGATGCACGTCGTGACTGGATGATTGCACATGAGCAGGGTAAAACTGTACCTGTAGAGCACTGGCTAAAACACCTGATGCAGGACATTGCCGAGTTTGAAGAAAGTGGTGTTGAATCCTTAACAGCGGTTTATAAAATTATCAAAAAACAGGAACGGATGCTGACACTGGCCAGTTTTTATGATGAACATGATCATCATGCCTTACGCAGTTTAAGCTTGCCCTTGCCTTATTTGCTGGCGGAAATTAATAACACGCTGGAAACCCAGTTGGAACATGCTGAACCGACCGGTCAAATCACCTTTAGCCAAATCGGGCAGATTCGTCCTGTACCGTATAAATTGATTGTGATGCTTGGACTTGATAGCGGCAAGTTTCCAAATCGCAGCCAGCATTTACCTTTCGATTTGATGGATTTACTGAAACCCCAGTTGGGGGACCGTTCCCGTCTGGAAGATGATCAAGGCGCATTTTTAGATAATCTGCTGTTGGCGCAGAATAACTTATGGCTGTTTTATAACGGCTTCGATATTAATGATGGTGAAGTACGTGATCCATCGACTGTGTTGCAGGAACTGGTTCAGCATCTGGCTTTTATTGTGCAGACTCAACAGCCCGATACAGCAGCGGATGCAACCGTGGAGATTAATGGCGTGGTAGTGCCTGAACAATTGCAGTCACTTTATCATGTCCATCCTTTATTGCCTTTTGATCCGGTGGGATTTGAGTCGACTCGACCGGTGCGTTATCAGGATCAATGGTTCTGTGTGGCTGGGCAGCTTCGCCATGCCACGGGACAGCGTTCGTCTTGGGTGAATACGCCATATCAAAATCTGCAGCAAGAGGTTCAGGTGCTGGACAGTCATCAATGGATTCAGGATGTGACTTTCCCTGCACGGCTCTATTTAAAAACCCTAGGCGTAGAAAATTTGCGCCTCGAAGATTTACCTGCGGTGCAAGAACCTTTGTTACTGGATGGTCTGGCACGTTATGCAGTGCGCCAGTTCTTGCAAAAGCAGGAGGGTGCGGCGCAACCTGAATTATTGATGGATCAATTGCCGATTGGCAAACTGCAGCAAACTAGCTGGCAGATGAGCGTGGTGGAGCAAGAACGTTTAAAAGCGCGGTTGCTAAAATATGCGCCTGAGGTCACACCGACCACGCAGCAGGTGTGGAAGGTCAATGATCAGGTCTATATGAATATTACCCTGCCAAAAAATAGTGCAGAAAAATGGGTCAGTCTGGAAGCATCGAGTGCGCGTGCCAAACGTCGTGCCAAAGTCTGGCTGGAATATCTGCTCTGGCTGGCTTATCTGAATATGGGTGAAGGCGGTGAAAAGCTAACGCGGATTGTAGTGTTTAGTGACCGAACCATTTTATGTCATGGCGTCACTTCGAACAAAGCACGCGAGTGGCTGGATCACTGGCTGGCTGCCTGGAAATATGGGCAAAGCCAACCGCTGGTTTTACCAGCCGCCTTGCTGCTAAAAATTGCTGAAAAAGACAAACAGCATGACTGGCAAGCCAATGAACAGAACCAGATGTGCATTGACGATATGGATGTGCTCTATAAAGACTGGCATGAGGATGGCAAGTTTACCGGTTTTTCGGTCGCGGATAACGAAGCGACTAAAATGCATCGGGACTGGCAGTTTATTTTGCAGGAACAGGATGCGACCGCTTTATTAGAAGATGCCTGTGCGCAATTTTCCTATCAGCTTTATCAGCCCGTGTTCTGGCATCAACAAGTGATTGAGGAATAAGAGTAAATGAATCATCCTCAAACATTAAAAAAGCCGTCGTTTAATCCGATTATGGATATGCAGTTCAAAGGTTTACACTGGATTGAAGCGTCGGCCGGCACAGGAAAAACCTTTACCCTGTCCAGTTTGATGGTGCGGATATTCCTGAATCAGTATTTGCCGAATCAGGTGGTAGCTACCACGTTTACCCGTGCCGCTGCAGCTGAATTGAAAAACCGGATTCGGCTGCGTCTGGTTGAAACCTTACGTTATTTTGAAAGCTGCCAAAAACTTACCGATGCTGAAATTCAGGCCAAAATTGCCGCTGAAACAGATCCTTTATTTCAAAAGGTGTTAAGCGATTATGCCACGCGGGTGGATTTCGCTAGTGAGCGTTTGAAACTGGTGATTGACCAGCTGGATGAACTGTTTGTCGGTACCTTGGATAGTTTCAGCCAAAAGCTGTTGCGCGAGTTTTCATTTGAAAGCGGCAAGATTGAACGGGCTGATATCACCGATGATGCCAAGAGTTATACCCATCAACTAATTCATGATGTCTTGCGCGAATGGATTCAATTGCAACCGCAAAATGTGGTCAATTATCTGTTGCTCAATCAAAAGTTGAAGTCGCAGGAGGCCTATGTTCCTGTTGTGGAAAACACCCTGAACTTCGCTTCGGCACAGTTTCAGGAAGTCACTGCGCCAGAACTGGATTTAAACCAGTTTGAACAGCTAGTGGATAACTTTATTCAGCTGGATTTAAGCCTGATTTCCACCTTAAGCGAATATTATTCGGCTGATGGACAATATCATTCGGTGATTGGTAAGAAATGGCGTACTGATGGCTTGATGCAGCGTACGTTGTGTGATGATTTACCGGCTTTTATTCAGGCTTTGGCTGAACAGCGCTGTTATGCTTTATTTGCACCACATTTTGAAAATACCCTGAAAAACTTGACGGATCTGGCGACTAAAAAAGTCTTAAATAAATGTGCCGAAGATGTGCTGCATCAGTTCGAGCACCACGGGCTGATTCAAGCACTGAAAAGTTTTTGCGAGGCTTTGTCTAAGCTGAATATGGATCTGGATTTACTGGATGCCTATCTGAAATTTTATCTTAGCCGCGAAGTCAAAAAGCGCTTGCCACAAGTGCTGCAGCAAAAAAGTGAAACCACCTTTGCCCAGCAAATTCGAACTTTGGCGGAAGCCTTGCAAGGCGAGCAAGGGCTGCGTTTTGCAAAGTTTGTGCAGGCCCAT
The DNA here is from genome assembly GCF_004331285.1 of Acinetobacter sp. ANC 3781. GTDB lineage: Bacteria > Pseudomonadota > Gammaproteobacteria > Pseudomonadales > Moraxellaceae > Acinetobacter. The sequence goes on along the minus strand of NZ_SJOH01000008.1, from coordinate 23,261 downwards.
TATCCCTTGATTTTGGTGGATGAATTTCAGGATACCAATCAGGATCAGGACGATATGCTGGCGCGAATCTGGCGGGATCAGAAGCGCTATATGCAAGGCTGCATGATCATGGTGGGTGACCCGAAACAGGCAATTTACGGTTTTCGTGGTGGCGACATGCTGACCTATAACAAGGCCCGAGCCGATGTGCTGTCCAAGCAAGGTCAGGAATACAGTTTGCGACACAACCATCGTTCAGTTAAAGCACTAGTAGAAGCGGTCGATGCTTTATTCCAGCGCCAGATGGATTTTGGTGAAGAGGTGTTTTACAGTCCAGTTCAGGCTGGTGTACGTCCCCATCCACCGCTCATTGATGCACAGGGTGAAAATCATCAGCCGCTACGCTGGTTGCAATTGAGCGATAAAAAAGCAGAGCCGATTCAGGTCGCATGGAAAATTCGGGATTTACTGAATCAGGGGATTGAAGAAAAACTCTATCTGGCAGAAAAAACTGGCCCCAGATATCTGATTGAAAATGACATCGCGATTTTATCGAAAAATCATGATGGTCTGGATAAAGCCCAATATGAATTGGAACGCCTCGGTATTCGGGTCAATCGCCCGTCGAAACGCAGTGTGTTTGATCATCAAGTCGCCAAAGATGTTGGCGCGGTACTAAGTGCGATCCTGCATCCCTATGATGAAGGCAAAATTAAGCGGGCCTTACTCAGCCGATTATTGGGCTTTAATTTGCAACAACTGATTCAGCTTGAAGCCCGAGCGGATGGCTTAAGCCAGTTCATTTACGACTTCGACTGCATTCGTGAAATGTGGCTGGAAAAAGGCTTTTTAACCGCGTGGCAATATTGTCTGAATTTATTTCAAGTCTGGAAAAATCTGGTCGCCACCCAAAGCCGGGATAATGAACGCACGGTGGTGAACTTGCGCCATCTGACCGAATTGCTGAGTCAGCACAGTGAGCAATATCAAGGCGCACAAAAGCTTTATCACTGGTATTTGAAACAACTGCAATCTCCGGCGGAACGCGAGTGGGAACTGGAGCGTAAACTGTCGAATGAGGCAGGGGTGCAACTGATGACTATTCATCAGTCCAAAGGTCTGGAGTTTAAAATTGTATTCTTGCTCGGTGCCGATAAAGACTTCAGGGAAATGAACAAAACCCTGAATTTTTCCACTGTAGAACATGTCCATCCGGTAACTGGAAAAGTGGAGGTGCAGCGTGTGGTGGCGGTGAATGACAAGAACTTGCTGCAACAGGGCGCAATTGATCAGCACAATGCTCGTGCCGTGGCAGAGCAACATCGGCTTTGGTATGTGGCGTTGACCCGAGCCAGTCATCGGGTCTATGCCATGTTGCAAGATCAGGACGGCAAAACGAATCATGGTTTGGCTTTCTGGCGCGGACAAGCTTTTATTCATCCCGCCAGTGCAGAGGAAGCTTTGCTGAATGACAAGCCGATCAAGTTACAGGTCAAGCAGCAACAACCACCTTTGCCTTTACAGGCTTTGGAATTTCCAAAAAAGCGTTTTTATCCACGTTCCAAAACCAGTTTTAGTGCCTTGGCGCAACATTTAACGCGTAAACAAGCCATCGATGCCTTAGCGGTAAATACCGACCAAATGCTCAGCGCGGCAGATGAAATTCACGTGATTGAACCGGTTGCCACGGTAGCGACTCGACCGCTGTCATGGATCAAGCGTAATTTTCCGATGGGAACCGTGGCTGGAACCTTCCTGCACGAAATCTTTGAACATATTGATTTCAAAGATCAGCAGGACTGGCCTCTGGAAATTCGCCGCCGTTTTAAGAATGACTATCCAGGTTTATGGTTAGAATTATCAAATAAATATGAACAAGAGTTTCAGCAGCAGGATGAAGAACAGCTGATTGCCTGGATGAGTGAATGGTTGCAACAGGTTTTAGCTACCCCTTTGCATCAGGATTTTCAACTGAATCAACTGACTGAACATGAACATCTGGCTGAATTTCCCTTTTATTTGTCTCTATCAGACCATGTCTTAGCGATTCAACGTATTCATCAGCTCTATGCCGAACATGGTATTGAAATGCTAGATTTCAATCAGGCCAATTCCGCGCGGTATTTAACCGGTTCAATTGATCTGGTTTATTTTGATGGTCAGCAATATCATATTGCCGATTATAAAAGTAACTTTTTAGGCACCGATCAAGCGCATTATGTTGATGGCGAAATTCGGCAGAGTATGTCGCAAGCCAGCTACTGGTTACAGGCAGGCCTGTATCTGGTGGCATTACACCGTTATTTAACGGTGCAAATGCAGGACTATGCCATTGAAAAACATTTGGGCGGTGCAAGTTATCTGTATTTACGTGGCATGAACGGACAGGCTGAACAGGGTTTTTATCACTGGAAACCAGATGCTGAATTTGTCCTGCGTCTTGATGCTATTTTGGGCTATTTTGCTGAAGGTAAAAGCAGCAAAATCGCTTAATTTAACGAAATTAATAGCTTTTAAACAAACAATTAAGCTGTGGATAACTTTGAGGATAACTGTGTGGAAAATAAACAATATAAAGATGATCAAAGCGCTGAATGGATCAGCACTTGGAGTCGGTTTATTCGCCAGAAGCCTTTTAGTCAGGCAGCACAGGATGAAAATGACCATGATATTATTGAACAGGTTCTGGAAGCAATTCAACAAGGCGACAGTTGTATTTCTGCAACTCAAGCGCAAGCCGACACCCTGAATGATTTAGTAGTCTCAGTAGCCAATATTCAGCAACATATCGCTCCCTTTGTATATGAAGATCAAAGATTGTATTTGTATCGCTATTGGGCGCTGGAACAATCTTTGGCGCAGCAAGTTGCGCGTTTAAAGCAGCAAGCTATTGAAGCTGTTGATATTTCGGCTTATCGAAATTTATTGAGCGATGAACATCAACTAAAAGCCTTAAGTATGGTGGCGAAGCAAGGCTTAAATATCATTACTGGTGGGCCGGGAACCGGAAAAACTTACACCCTGGCACGTATTATTGCCGTGCTGAACCAGGCGATGCCGAGTATCCGCATTGCCATGGCAGCCCCCACCGGTAAGGCTGCGCAGCGCATGAAAGAGGCGCTGCAAAACTCGCTGAACGATGAAAAGTTACAAGATTTGGTCACTGATGATTTAAAACAACTTAGTCCTATTACGCTTCACCGTCTATTGGGTTTAGGAACGACTTATCAGCCGCGATTTCATGCCAAACAACCTTTACCCTATGATGTGATTGTAATTGATGAAGCCTCGATGCTGGACCTAAGTTTGGCCAACATGCTGCTGTCTGCAGTGCCAGATCATGCACGTTTAATTTTATTGGGTGATGCAGATCAGTTGGCTGCTGTAGATGTCGGTTCGGTGCTGGCAGATTTACAACAAGTTCCCGCTTTAGCCGAGAATCGAGTGAACTTGGTCAGCAGTCGCCGTTTTAAGGAAGGTGCACTCATTGGGCAAATGGCGAAATTTATTCAGGCGCAACAAGCTACTCAAAATGGCGCAACATTGCTAGAAAAGTTTGCCCAGCAAGTGGTTCGTCCAAGTGAAATTCAATCGGTATCTCTTCAATCCGAAATGGATGACCAGATTCAACTGGAATATCTGCCACCGAATATGTCCAAGCAATTTGATCGAACATCCTATTACGACAAACTGATGTTGGGTTATCAGCCTTATGTTAATGCACTGAAAAGCTATTTAACTGCCGATGAACCTGAACTTTGGGTGCAGCAAGTAGTTAAAGTTTTTGATGATTATCGGATTTTGGCCGCCATCCGACATGGCGCTTTGGGTTTGACCCAACTGAATTTGCAAGTCGAACAGCGCTTACTGGAGGCTTTATCATTACAGATGAGCAAGCAAGGGGATTGGTATGTCGGTCGTCCAGTGATGATGACCTATAACGATTACCAGCTGGGTTTGTCAAATGGTGATATCGGGATCTGCTTTAAACGCAGTCGAGATGGACAGTCACAATTTGAAGTTTATTTCCCCAGTTTGGAAAAATGGGTGCCGGCTACCCGTTTACCAAAAAGTATAGAAACGGCATTTGTACTGACGATTCATAAATCGCAAGGTTCGGAATTTACTCATACCGCAGTTGTTTTAGATGAAACAGCAAAGGATTTATTAAGTAAAGAGTTACTGTACACCGCTATCACCCGTGCCAAAAAGGTGGTGAGTCTTTTGGCAGATCAAGATGCTTTAGTACAATCTTTAACCGTTAAAACCATGAGGAAAAGTGGAGTATTAGAGAAGGTTAACAATTTATTGGATTCTTGCCTCGATTGTTAATAATAAATAACTAATCTTTATTTTTGTACGAAATTGCTTACATCGATTCGAGAAATTGACGCATAGAGCTTTAAGATCATTTTTGAGATGATGGCTGCACATAAAAAGCTCAACACGGAAAGTTGGGTAAAATCGCCATAAAATATAATAATAATGTCGAAAGACAGCGAACTTACAGTGAAGTAAGTAAAAAGAGGAAACTTACAGCCGCTAAGCCTTGTAGTTTTGGGAGAGACTACAGGGCTTTTTTATATGCAAAAAATACCGCTTTTCACAATATGATTTACTTAATCTGTTATGAACACTAAAAATATTGATCGGTGTATTTTAACTTGGGCTCAAATGTCAGATTCTGTATGTAATAGATAGTATATGACCAATTAGTTATTGTATTTAAAGGGAAATGATAAATTAATCACAGTATAGCATTAATAAAAAAATAATTAATGTACGTAAAAGCTTACAAATAGATACGCAAAAGGCGACTTCTTTACACAAAGCTTTATGTCAAAATCAATTTCACAGGGAAGTACCAGTTACACAAGGATTGTTTATAATAATAACCGCGAAAAGCGAACATTATTACTATAAATAAAATAATAATTATTAAAACATAAGAAACTACAGCGCAAAAAAGCCCAAGCCTAGCTTGGGCTTTTTTTTATCTTTTATTCGTGTGATATAGGCAATGGATACGACTACTTAAGAGGATACTTCTCAAAATAGAAAAATAATAAAAGATGGAAGGGTAAGGCGTGATTTTATTGCTAAATTGGTAAGTTAAATTTACAGATAGAAAAAGAAAGGCTATAGCGGATCAGTGAATTGAAATAAAAAGATGAAAACACGTTTCTATTTTTGCAATCACCCGACTTTTCCCTTAAAATAGCGCACTTGCTGTAGTGATGCACGGCAGTCAATTGAGTAATCAATTGATTCCTATCATATGTAATTTTTTAAGCATCTCGGAGAAATCGAATGGCTTTAACAAACGCAGATCGCGCAGAGATCGTTGCTAAATATGCTCGCGCTGAAAACGACACTGGTTCACCTGAAGTACAAGTAGCTTTGTTGACTGCACAAATCAATGATTTGCAAGGTCACTTTAAAGAACACAAACACGACCATCATAGCCGTCGCGGTCTTATCCGTATGGTTAACCAACGTCGTAAGCTTCTTGACTACCTTAAAGGTAAAGATACTACTCGTTACAGCGCTTTGATCGCTGCTTTAGGTTTACGTCGTTAATTCGATTAAACTTATTTTTCGGACTATTGCATTTTGAATGCTGTCAGACTGAAAAAGAAAGTCTACCTGGCTCCAACCAGGTAAGGGGAAGGGGCGATGTTTCGCTCCTTCTTTGTGTCTTAAATTAGTGTTTTGAAAATCTGGTGAGGTCGGCTTCTAAGCTTTGTCATTTATACTTACAGCTGAGTAATGTGAATGCCAAACCTTAGGGGTCTCCACTAGAATAGTTGTTCACAAGAACTAGGAAATATAAATACATGTCGATGTTTAATATTATTCGTAAAGAATTTCAGTTCGGTCAACACCAAGTTGTACTTGAAACTGGTCGTGTTGCACGTCAAGCCAACACAGTTGTCATTACTATGGGCGGCGTAACGGTACTTGTTGCTGTTGTCGCACAACCAAAAGCAAAAGCAGGACAGGATTTCTTCCCACTTACTGTTAACTATCAAGAAAAACAATATGCTGCCGGTCGTATCCCAGGGGGTTATGGTAAGCGTGAAGGTCGTCAGTCTGAAGCTGAAACTTTAATTTCACGTTTGATTGACCGTCCAATTCGTCCATTGTTCCCAGAAGGTTTTTATAACGAAATTCAAGTAACAGCGACTGTTATTTCTTCTGACAAAACCATGGATGCCGACATTGCTGCAATGCTCGGTACTTCAGCTGCAATGTCGATTGCAGGTGTTCCATTCCGTGGTCCAATCGCGGGCGCGCGTGTTGGTCTAATCAACGGCGAATACATTCTTAACCCGAACAACGAACAATTGAAAGAATCTGATCTTGATTTGGTTGTTGCGGGTACTGAATCTGCAGTATTGATGGTTGAATCTGAAGCGAAAGAACTTTCAGAAGACCAAATGCTGGGTGCTGTACTTTTCGGTCATGACGAAATGCAAATCGCGATTCAAGCGATTAAAGAATTTGCTGCAGCTGCGGGTGCGGTTGAATCAACTTGGGTTGCTCCAGTTAAAAATGAAACGCTTCTTGGTCAATTAAAAGATGCATTCGAAGCAAAAATTTCTGAAGCCTACACAATTGCAGTTAAACAAGACCGTTATGCGGCACTTGATGCACTTTATGCTGAAGCTGTTGCTCAGTTCGTTCCAGAAAATGACGAAACTGGTATTGCTGACGAAGTAAATGAATTATTTGAAGACTTAAAATACCGTACAGTACGTGACAACATCTTGTCTGGTAAGCCACGTATTGATGGTCGTGACACAAAAACTGTTCGTGCTATTGATGTTCAAGTGGGCGTATTGGGTCGTGCACACGGTTCAGCATTGTTCACACGCGGTGAAACTCAAGCGTTGGTAACAACGACTTTGGGTAATACACGTGATGCATTGATGGTAGATACATTGTCAGGCACTAAAACTGACAACTTCATGTTGCACTACAACTTCCCTGCATACTCTGTAGGTGAAACGGGTCGTGAATCTGGTCCTAAACGTCGTGAAATCGGTCATGGTCGTTTGGCGCGCCGTGGTGTCCAAGCTGTGCTTCCACCTGCTGACCGCTTCCCGTACGTCATCCGTATTGTATCTGACATCACTGAATCTAACGGTTCATCGTCAATGGCTTCTGTTTGTGGTGCTTCATTATCACTTATGGATGCAGGTGTTCCACTTAAAGCACCAGTTGCGGGTATCGCAATGGGTCTAGTGAAAGAAGGCGAACGTTTCGCTGTTCTTTCTGACATCTTGGGTGACGAAGATCACTTAGGTGACATGGACTTTAAAGTTGCCGGTTCTGCAAACGGTATTACTGCGCTTCAAATGGATATCAAGATCGAAGGTATCACTGAAGAGATCATGGAAGCTGCATTGAACCAAGCATATGCGGGTCGTATGCACATCTTGAACGAGATGAACCAAGTGATTTCACGCGCTCGTCCTGAAATTTCTATGCATGCGCCTACATTCCAAGTGATTAACATTAACCCGGACAAAATCCGTGATGTGATCGGTAAAGGTGGCGCGACTATTCGTGCAATCACTGAAGAAACTAAAGCTGCAATTGATATCGAAGATAACGGTACAGTTCGCGTATTTGGTGAAACTAAAGCGGCTGCAGCTGCTGCGGTTGCTAAAATTCAGGCACTTACTGCTGAAATCGAGCCAGGTACAATTTACGTAGGTAAAGTGATTCGTATTGTTGAATTCGGTGCGTTTGTAAACATCATGCCAGGTACTGACGGCCTACTTCATATTTCTCAAATTTCTAACGAACGTATTGCCAATGTTGCAGACGTATTGACAGAAGGTCAGGAAATTAAAGTACAAGTTGCTGACGTAGATAACCGTGGTCGTATTAAATTGACTATGAAAGACATCGAACAAGTTTAATGTCTTGAATATTCACATGAGTTAATTCATGTGAACGAAAATATATGAAAAGCCTTGAGCTTGGTCAAAGGAATAACTTTGACTTGCTCGGGGCTTTTTTTTGAGAGTTGACTTAGATTGAGAGATCTAGAAATAAAACGTTATTTGATTGCTTAAGTTTGCAGCGCAGCTCATAATTTTAAGACCGATAGATGGAGTTGCTCAGGTTTCTATCGAGTAACAACAAAAAAGCAAAATTGTGAATAGAGAATTGTTTTAATGCAGGTTTATTATTTCTATCAACATCCGACAGAACATCATATTTTTGTACAAAAACAGCTAAACACTGAAGCTGAACCGGAATTTATCTGGATCGATTGTACTCGGGCTGATGTGGTCACTCGTGCGGAAGTATGGCAAAAAGAAATAAATCAGCATACACCTGTGTGCTTAAACGAATTTCATATCAGGGATATTCTGAATTTAGAACATCCTTGCGCATTTGATACTATGGATGAATATGATTTACTTATTTTTCGTAAACTGATTACCCCAGATGATGAAATAGAAACGGGTGAGCAGGCGCTTGAACAGCATGAAAACACCTTTGGTTTAGCCACCACACCGATTAGTTTTATCATGACACCTCAAGTGCTGATTACGGTGCGTGAGCAAGGTAATAAAGCAATAGAAAATTATATTTCCCGTATTGAAACCAATTTTATCCGTTCTACTCAAGAACAGAATAAGTCACGAAAACTTCCAGTTACACCACTCGATTTATCTTTGCGCTTGCTCAACAGTATGGTGGATGGTTATCTGGATTTGCGTGTGCCACTCACCCGACGGGTTGAGTTTTGGCAGCAGGAATTGTTGCAAGGTCATCGCCGGTTTGCGAAGTGGAATCAGTTATTACAAGAAAGTATGTCTTTCCAGCAAGTGGAAAATCTTTGTGAAGAACAAATTGATGCTTTACAAGAACTAAGAGATGAAATTGTCGATAATTACCCACATTTAAAAGGCCAGAAGAAGTCTGAACGACAGGATATTGTGCTGGTCCGTATGAATGATTTGGTCAGCCATGTAGAAAGAATTCAAAAACATACGATTCGTCTCCGTGCTTCCATTCAAGCAGCAATAGATTTACATTTTTCGGCCATTGCCAATCAAACCAATGAAAATATGCGCATCCTGGCCATTATCACCGCTATTTTTGCACCGCTGACTTTATTAACCGGGGTTTATGGAATGAACTTTGAGTTTATTCCAGGTTTAAAATCCCCAACCGGGTTTTGGAGTATGTTAATCGTCATGCTCATCACCACGGTGTTGCTGATTTATTATTTTTATCGCAGACACTTGGTGGGGCGAGGGGAGCGGAGCGTAATTGATCTGTTGGCACAACAACATAAAGATCAACACGTGAATCTATTTTGGTTCCTGGACTATGAGCCAATTAAGCAATCTGTTAAAGAAACCATAAAAGGAGTTGAAAAAATGACCAAGTTGAAATAGGGATTTGCTTTTTTATAAATCACTTTTTATAAAAAGAAATCCTGTTTTTAAGTGCCACTCGATAAGTTGCTTTAAACTTAAAATCAGCTAAGTGGAATGATCTGTCTTTTCTCATTAAAACTAAAAATTAAGAAGGATCAACCACTTGAGTATTTCGCGTCAGTATTTTATAAATCTCGTCTTTTATTTTAAGTTTTTTGCGCTTCATTGACTCAATATCATCATTGATCAGATGAACCGGATTGAGTTCAAGTTGAGCAATTTCTTTATCCAGTTCCTGATGACTCTCAAATATTTTTGCAAAATGAGGATCATCATGACGCAGTTTATGGATGAGTTCCTGATGCTCTGGAAACATCTTTTTCACTTTTTTATTGCATTCTTTGGTTTTCATAAGCCTAGATTATTCTCACAAAAAAGTTGGTTTCAGGATAAAAATAACAACTATGTACTTGCCCCTATATAGCAGTACGATTCAGTTTCAAAGACTCAATCAAAAGTCTTTTACATTCATGTGTCTAACTTGCTTGCGTAAATGTTGGACTTCATCAATTAAATCCAGCATCATCGCCACCGCAGAAAGACTGGCATCAAAGTCGCGTTGTAAACGATAAGCCCGACGTGCACGAGACACATCATCACCAAAGAACTGGTGAATGCGTTCTTCTGGGCGGGTGTCTAAAATATCGTATTCAAGCAGTTGTAAAACCCATTCCGGACTTTGTCCACACGCATCAGCAAAATGCTTTAAATCAAAACTATGATGTTCATCAATGACTTCGGCATGATTAAACCCATCACATACAATTTCACGATAATGAATAGTGGTCATGATTGTCTCCTTAACCATTGCGAGGCTTAAATGCTGAAAAAGCTTCTGCAAAAGCTTGATAAGCCTGCTGTTCATGTTCAGTTTGCGCAGCTGGATACACGATATTTAATACCAGAAATAAATGACCGGGTGTTTTACTGGGTATCCCTTTATCTTTTAGCCGAAGTTGCTGACCTGTCTTGGCATTTTTAGGCAGATTTACTTGAACTTTTGTTCCTTCAGGTGTTGAAGTTTCAATAGTTTGTCCTAGGGCTGCTTCCCAGGGTGTAACATTGATGGTGTAGTAAATATCCGCACCTTCCACTCTAATTTTCTCAGTATCTTTATAGTGAATTTCAATATAAAGATCGCCATTTTTCCCGCCATTGATTCCCGTTTGACCTTGTCCGGAAAGACGGATACTTTGACCTTCTTTCATTCCTTTAGGAATTTTGACCTGTAAAGTTTTGCGCTGAACTTCAGCTTCGCCAAAAGCATTTAAAGTCGGAATCTGCAAAGTGATCTGTTGAGTTGAGCCATGGTATGCAACCGCCACATCAACTTCAATACTGGCATGTTGGTCTTCACCTTGATAACTACGCTGCTGTTGTCTTTGCTGCTTTTGATATTGATAATTCCCTCCACCAAAGCCTGAACCGAAACGTCCAAAAAGGTCTTCAAAGCCACTAAATTCTGAATGGTCTTGCTGGTTAAATCCTTGGCGGTAGAAGTGGGCATTGTCAAAACCGCCGGTTCCTGTCTGTGTCCCCGATTGATGAAAAGCTTCAGGATGGTCAAGCTGAAAATCATATTCAGCTTTTTTCTCTTCATTGCTTAAAGTGTCGTAGGCAACATTAATGCCTTGCATCTTCTCTTCCGCATCCGCTTCTTTACTTACATCGGGATGATATTTTCGAGCCAATTTTCGATAGGCTTTCTTGATTTGATCGGGTGTGGCATTACGCGTAATGCCAAGAACTTCATAATGACTTTTAGGCATAAAAATAGGAAGCTAAAATTGGTTAGGTTTTAATCATTATTGAACCTTTAATAAAATTGAAATAGTGTAGATCTGTACCTTATTGTTTCAAATTATGACAAAAAAGCTCCCAGTGAGCAGCCTTTAGAAATTTTGAATAAGATCAATATCTGATCCAGGCTGCACTAGGCCCAATTACTGAAACCCCAACATAGCTTTGAGCATTTAACTGTTTGTCACTCGAACTTAGAGGTAACTTGCCTTGTAGAGTATTATTGATAGGATCTATAACCCGATCATGATTAAGTTCATCTGAGTTATCCAGAATTTGTTTAAAGCCCTCCGGTAAAAGGTAAATCCAGAAAGGCTTTATTTTTAAGTTACCTGGGCAGTTAGAACGGATCGTCATTTTGTTTGTTACCCCTCGCACATTTCGGGTGGTTACCATGATTCCTTCATAAGAATCATCGGGTTTTTTGCTACTTTCAGTATGCGTTTTTTTGGTAGGTATGACCTGAAAGCTAGAACATGATCATTAAGAAGGTCGTCTTTATTTTTGAAGTCCGGTTGAATGCCTGAGAGGAAGGTGGAGAACAATCGGTGGTGCATTTTTTAAGGCAGCCTTATATTTTTCCTAATGATCAATTGCAGTTCGACAGGGAATAGGAGGCACATTGATAATCCTTCCCACATAAACTCCATTCTTTGTTTGGTCATTAATACGTTTGTCTGCGCATATTCTACTTCGTCTTCAAGGGGTATTCATCTATTGGTGAAGCTCAAGATTGCTGCATAAATAAAGCTGTGTTGACAAGCAATAATCTACAAAAAAATATTTTTTATTCATCCCTATATTCCGAATGCAATTGATTATTTTTATATTGTAGACATAAAGGGTTATTGTCATTTTTTGCTTTGATCTGTAGGAAGATTTTCCTCAAAAATAGCCAGACTACAACTACGCAGCTTTAGATAAGACCACAACAGGAATATAAGCTTAAATTTTCTGATAAAAAAGAGCAGCTATATTGCCACTCTTGTTTTAACGATTGGAGCTAACTTTAGCTTAGATGTTTGCCAAATAACCCAAACGCTTCTTCGGCGGTAAAGGTATAGCGGGTGCTACAGAACTGGCAGTCCATGGTAATTGGATTTTGAAACTCCAAGGTTTCACGAACCGCATCGACCCCAATTTGAATCAATGCATTGGCACAACGCTCTTTGGAACAGGTACAGCCAAAGCTTAAGTGCTCGGCTTCTGGCAAGCGTACATCTTCTTCATTATATAAACGGTAAAGAATTTCTGTTGCTTCAAGCTCAGTTAACTCTTCTGGCTTTAAGGTTTCAGTTAACAGGGTCAAACGCGGCCAGAGATCTTCATCTACCCAGTGCTGCTCTTCTTCACTATTACGGGGTAACAGCTGAATCAGTAAGCCGCCAGATTGTTTTGCAGTACTGGCCAAGCGAATTTTTGTCGGAATTTGTGCAGATAAATCATAATACTGCATCAAACAACCCGCTAATGTAGGATGTTCAAGGGCAATGATACCTTGATAGCGTTCACCAAACTCAGGTTCAATATTAATAAACAGCACCGGATTGACCAGAGACGTTAAAATAGTACTGCTGTCTTTGGCTTGAAAGAAACGTGGATCTTCTTCGTAATCTGCTGAAGCGCGTAGCTGACCCAAATGATCGCATTCTGCCATTGCCCACTTGAATGTTCCAGCTGCCTGAATTTGCAGGCTGATCCGGCCTTTAATTTTAAGAGTGCTGGCGAGCAGAGCTGTAGCACTGAGCATTTCCCCTAAAAGCACTTCTATGGCTTGAGGATAATCCCGTTGAGCAAGAATGGTTTGCAAAACTTTTTCGAGATGCACCACTTCACCACGAACCGGGCAATTCTCAATATAAAAGCGTTGACGTAATTCAGACATAAATTTCTCCAATAGCCGGTGTTAATGGTGTCTACATTGTAAAACACAAGCTAGTTACTATCATCTCTTGTGACATCAATACGCTGATGTGCTAAGCCGCGTTGTAAATTGACGCCAGTAGGTTCTTGACGAATCTGGGCATCACTTTCAAATAAGTGTTCAAGCTCTGCTAAAGCATTACGATGTGTTTCATAAATTTTTTGTTCATCGGTATAGACCCGTTGTTGCTGAAGCAATAACTTTTCATCGTAATCACGGAACAATTCAATACTTTTATTCGCATCTTCTTCACTGATATTCAATTCGCGCAAGGCACGGTAGGCCATTCCCAATGAAGATAAATACGTTTCACGCCAGATATGGGCTACCCCTAAATCACGCAGTAAATGCACATGATGACGATCGCGTGCCCGTACTAAAAGTTTCAGGTTTGGATAGTTTAAACGAATATGACGTGCGACATTCATCGAGTCTTCAATATCATCAATTGCCAGTACAAAAACTTTGGCCTGTTCAATTCCTGCCGAACGCAAGATATCAGGTTGGGTGGCATCACCATAGTATACCTTACCGCCATACTTGCGCACGAAGTCCACTTTTTCTAAATTGCTATCAATTGCGGTAAAGGATTGATGCTGTAAATGGGCAATACGGGCAATGATCTGTCCGAAACGACCAAAGCCGGCAATGATCATCGGGTTATGCGTATCTGGAATTTCATCATAAACAGGTACTTTTTCTTTATCAATTAAAGGAATAATCCAGCTGCTGATCAGCCAGTACAGCATTGGGGTGAGCACCATGGAAAGTGTAACAATCAAGGTTACAGGCTCAAGAATCGCTTGGGTGATGACTTTTTCACTACTGGCGACTTTGAGCACCACAAAAGCAAATTCACCCCCTTGAGATAAGCAGGTGGCAAGCAGTAAGCTATTACGCCATGAATATTTTAAATAACGAGCAATTACAGTCAGAGTAATGCTTTTGATCAGCATTAAAATGAATGCACCACCGATAATCAGCCAAGGCATATCCACCAGCAGGGATAACTGGGTGGTCATGCCGACAGTCATAAAGAACAGACCGAGCAACAGTCCTTTAAAGGGCGCAATGCTGGCTTCAAGTTCATGGCGGAATTCAGAGTCGGCGAGCAAGACGCCCGTTAAGAAAGCTCCCAAAGTGGTACTGATTCCGAGCACATCCATCAGTGTAACCACGCCCAAGACAATAAACAGGCCCACTGCCGTAATCAGTTCATGCGCACCACTTTTGGCCACGAAACGAAAAAACGGACGCATCATATAGCGGCTAAACAAAAACAAACCGCTAAAGGTCGCAATAATTGCTGCAAAATAGGCAACCCCATGATGGGTCGATTCGGTGCCGGCCAATAATGGAATAATCGCCAGCAAGGGAATGGCAGCAATATCCTGAAACAGTAGAATAGAAAAGGATTGTTGCCCAAAGGTGGTATTCAGCTGCTGCTTTTCCGCTAGAAGCTGTAACACAAAGGCCGTAGAGGAAAGTGCCAGTGCCATGCCAATCACAAAGCTGGCAGAAAGGCTCTGGTTTAAGGCAAAAAAGATAAGGCTGGCAAGAATAACGCCAGTAATGCCGACTTGCAGGCTACCCATCAAAAAGATGGATTTACGCATCTCCCACAGTCGTTGCGGACGCAGCTCCAGCCCAATAATAAACATCAACAGAATAACGCCAAATTCCGCCAGTTCCTGAATCGCTTCCGGGTCACTGGCAATATTAAAGACACTGGGACCAAGTAAAATACCGGTAAACAAATAGCCGAGTACAGTGGCAATTCCAAAGCGCTTGGCCAAGGGAACCAAGAGTAGGGAAGCACCAAGGAAAATCGTAATTTGTAACAGTAGCGACATTGGTCTGTCCTAGAATTTATTCTAATTTCAAAAAATTTAAGCAAAGCACAAACTTTGGCTTAGCTTAATTCCTGAGGGTCTATATCCAGTGTAAGTTTCATGGTTGATGGCTTTTGATGCAACATGTTTTGCCACCAGGCACGAATATAAAAGTGCAATCGGGCACGATCATGCGATAACAGTACCATATGCGCCTGATAACGCCCGGCTTTACGTTCCATCGGCGCTGGAATTGGTCCCCAGATATCAATTAGATGTTCAGAAATTTGTCTTAAGGCTTGAGCATGCTGTTGTAAAAATTCCTGATTCTGCTCCTGACTTTTTGATTCGCAACGAATCAATGCGGCATACCGAAAAGGTGGCAACAGTGCCGCTTGACGTTCTTTTAAGGTCTGCTTGGCAAAATGCCGGTAATCTTTGTCAATTAAGGTATTGAGTAGGGGATGATCGGGTCTCAGGGTTTGTAAATAGACTTCACCTTTGCGTTCACCGCGCCCGGCACGACCAGCCACTTGTACGATTAGTTGAGCAGTACGTTCGGTGGCACGAAAATCCACGCTGAGCAAGCCTGAATCAATATCCAAAATAGCCACTAAAGTGACATAAGGGAAATGGTGTCCTTTGGCCAGCATTTGTGTGCCAAGTAAAATAATCGGTTCACTTTTCTGAATCTTGTCATAAATTTTTTGCCAGCTACCGACCCGGCTGGTGGAATCTCGGTCTACGCGAATCACATCGAAATTGGGAAAAAGCTGTTGCAGGTGTTCTTCAACTTTAGCCGTGCCCATGCCAATCGATTTCAGTTCCGTATGTTGGCACTGCGGACAATGATCGGGCATGCGGTGAATGCTGCCACAGTGATGACAATGCAAATGCTGATAAGGCTGGCGGTGCACGGTAAAGTTAGCGTCGCAATGTGGACATTTGGCTTGCCAAGCACAACTTTCACAAATCAGTACCGGTGCATACCCACGGCGGTTTAAAAAAACCAGAACCTGTTCTTTCTTATCTAAGCGTTTTTGAATTTCATCAATCAGGTTTTGGCTAATCCCATTTTGCTTCTGCGCAATTTTTAAATCAATCAGATGAATCTTTGGCATCAGTGCGATACCCGCTCGCTGATTCAGCTCCAAACGCGTCATTTTTCCGGAATCTGCTAAAGCATAACTTTCAATGCTCGGTGTAGCTGAACCTAAAATAATCGGACAGTTCTCTAAATGTGCACGATACATCGCGACATCACGGGCGTGATATCTAAAACCTTCTTGCTGTTTAAACGAAAGGTCGTGTTCTTCATCTAAAATAATTAAACCCAAATTTGGTAGTGGGGTGTAAATGGCAGAACGTGTGCCTAAAATAATCGAGGCTTTGCCAGTTTGTGCAGCCTGCCAGGCTTGTAAGCGTTTTGAATCATTCAGTCCTGAATGCAGCAGCACAATATTGCCATGAAAGCGCGACTGGAAACGGCTGATGGTTTGCGGAGTAAGCCCAATTTCAGGCACTAAAACCAAGACCTGTTTGCCTTGTTTCAGGACCTCTTGCATGATTTGCAAATAGACTTCGGTTTTGCCGCTACCGGTTAAACCATCCAGTAAAAAAGCCTGATATTTTTTTTGTGCTTTCAGCACCTGTTGTACCGCTTTTTTTTGGTCTTCATTCGCCGTTAACGGCATTTGCGCCAACGTCACCGGCTGCGGACTAAAATCCTGATTTTCCAGAACACATTCTACAATGGTTTTTTTTTCCAGCGCTTTGAGTGTTGCAGTTTCAATCCCGGCTAAATTTAAAATATTTTCTGTCGTGCCCTGAGGATGCAGTTTTAAAATTTTATACGCTTGTTGCTGTTTTTCGGAGCGAGTGACTTTAGTTTCCGCATTTAGATCCAGCACTTTCCACATTCGCGCCAATAAATTATATGGCTTTCCCTGACGTAGAAAGGTGGGTAAGGCACTCTGAAAAACTTCACCAATCGGAAATTGATAATATTGAGCTGACCAAGTGAGTAAATTTAAGATTTTCGAATCTAAAATTGCCTCATCATCCAGCAACTCGGTAATGGCTTTAAGTTTAAAACGCGGATCAACCGGGGTGTTTTGGGTTAATTTTTCGACAATAATGCCGACCAGATTTTGTCGTCCGAATGACACCAGAACACGCGCGCCGACTTCAGCTTGTTGGTATTGTTCAGCTGTTAAAGTGTAATCAAAACAGTCATAAATATAGACCGGTACTGCAACACGAATGCGATAAAGGTCGGATGAAGTCGATGGTGTATTTGGCATAAATTGGGGTCAAAGCGTCCTGATCAAATTTCGTCGTGCTAAAGGTCGAGTTATGTTAGAGTGAGCGAATCATTTATATCCAAGAATATGAATGATTTTGGTGGTCAGACGCAACAGCGCTGAAGCAATTTTTGGAAAATTAGAGCATCATAATGCCTGCATATCAATTTACTGCCATTGATGCTTCAGGGAAGCAGCAAAAAGGCGTGTTGGAAGGAGATTCAGCACGTCAGATTCGTCAACAGTTAAGAGATAAAGAACTCATTCCTGTGACTGTCGATCCTGTTGAGCAAAAAGATAAGCACAATTCCACCCGCTGGTTTCAGAAAAAAATCACTGCTTATGATTTGGCCTTGTTTACCAGGCAGCTTTCAGTTCTGGTGGCTGCCGGAATTCCTTTGGAAGAAGCGCTGCGCGCCGTGGGCAAGCAAAGTGAAAAAGCCCATGTGCAAAATTTGTTGATGTCAGTACGTTCCAAAGTCATGGAAGGGCATTCATTAGCCAATGCCTTGCAGCAAGCCGGACGTTTACCTGACTTATATATTGCCACCATTGCTGCCGGTGAACGCTCCGGACATCTGGATTTAATTCTGGATCAGTTGTCAGATTACACCGAAAACCGCTTTGCCATGCAAAAGAAAGTACAGGGCGCAATGATTTATCCCATTATCCTGATGCTGATGTCCTTTGCAATAGTGATGGGCCTCATGACCTACGTGGTTCCAGATATTGTCAAAACCTTTGACCAAAATAAAGATGCACTGCCCTGGATTACAGTGGCACTGATGAAGGCCAGTGATTTTATTCGCGTGGCATGGCCATTTTTACTGATAGCCAGTGTAGTTGGTTTTATTGCTTTGGCGCGTTTTTTAAGAACTTCTGCCGGGCATTATGCGTTTGATCGTTTAACACTCAAGTTGCCATTATTTGGTAAATTATCGCGTGGTATAAATGCCGCACGCTTTGCCAGTACTTTATCTATTTTGACCCAGTCGGGCGTACCATTGGTGGATGCACTTAAAATTGGTGCCGCAGTGAGCAATAACTGGGTGATTCGTGATTCAGTTAATCTGGCTGCCGAGAAAGTCACCGAAGGTGGCAACCTTGCAACGCAACTGGAACGCAGTGGTTATTTCCCACCGATGATGGTACAAATGATCAAAAGTGGCGAAGCGTCAGGTGAGCTGGATCGCATGCTGGAACGAGCCTCGATCATGCAGGATCGGGAGGTCACTACCCTCATTTCAACACTCTTGGCTTTACTTGAACCGTTAATGTTGGTGTTAATGGCCAGTATTGTCCTGGTGATTGTGATTGCGGTGATGCTGCCGATTGTAAATATGAATAATATGATTTAATCCATCTTATAAAGATAACGATTTTTGCGAGAGAGTTATATGCAAGGGAAAATATATCAAGCCAAGCAGACTGGCTTTACCCTGATTGAAGTCATGGTAGTGATTGTGATTTTGGGCGTATTGGCTGCGCTGATTGTACCCAATGTTATGGGACGTGGTGAAAAAGCCAAGGTGGATACATCTGCCATTACCTTAAAAGGGGTGGCGGGTGCTTTAGATCAATACAAACTGGATAACGGTAAATATCCGTCCATGCAGGATGGAGGGTTAGATGCCTTGGTGAATCAGCCGGCTTCAGCAAAAAACTGGATGCAGGGTGGCTATGTCAAAGGTGGTTATCCAAAAGACAGTTGGGATAATGATATTCAATATGTCATTCCCGGTGCCGAAGGTCGTGCATTCGATTTATATTCTTTTGGTGCCGATGGTAAAGAAGGCGGTGATGGAACAAATGCCGATATTTATTATCAGCCTTAATTCAGAAGCATGATTTATTCTGAATTAATAGAATAATCACTTCACTTAATCTAACTGTTTATTACTAAGTGAAGTGATAATAAATCTTAATTATAAAATATATAATAAGGTATTGAATTTTAATATATTTAAATAATAATCCCTGTTTGAGATTTATAATAAGAATTATTACCATGTTTGATGGTTACAATAAGACTGGTTTATGAATAAAAATAGACTTTCCATTTATTAAAAAGCTTGCATAATGTTCTGAATGGTAAAGATTTTACCGGGGAGAATGGAATGAAAGCATTAATTATATCGGATGAAATTAACCAATTTCATTGGGCAATGCTCAAGTCTGTTCTTTTAATTTTGAGTTTGCTTCCGATCAGTCAAGGTATTCTAAGTTTATGGCATGCCACAGAAGGAAGTAGCCAGATTATGGTGGGCTTTTTTGCTATCAGTTTATTCAGCGCACTGTTTATTCTGTGCTTTTGGTCGGCACTTAAAACGACTGTACTAAAATTAAAACAACAACAGATTTCAGCTTTAGAACAAGGTGCTGTCAATGTTTATCGTTATATCCCCATGCTGTTTTTAACAGCCATGATGTCTTATTTAGTTACCCAGTTATAAAATCAGTTGAAACAAAAAACCGAGGCATTGACCTCGGTTTTTTGTTTTATTAAGTATAGGGATTATTTCATCCTTCTCCACCTCCCTCTTTTAAAGGGAGGAGTTTCCTCTACCTTTGGTAGAGGATTAAAGAGAGGGGCGATTTTAAGGGTCTCTCTAAGCCTTCACTTGCACTTCGCTTTAAAAGCAATGCTTTAAAGCTCGTTCAGGATAGAGAATTTAAACCTTAACGCCGTGACTTAAACGAAATATCAATTTTACGCGGACGATAAATCCAACCTAAAATCAGCAATAATAATGAGAAACCAAGAATCGGCCAGTCACTCAGACGCGTATATAAGGTTTTACCTTGCATTGCAGGCAGTTCGCCACGAAGGACTGCGGTTTGATCCGTCGGTGCCTGTTTCACAATATGACCGTTATGATCAATAAAGGCCGTTACACCAGTATTGGTGGCACGAATAAACCAGCGTCCATTTTCTTTGGCACGCATTTGCACCATCTGTAAATGTTGCCAAGGTCCCGCAGTACCGGTAAACCATGCATCATTAGAGACAGTGACCAAGTAATCGCTTTGACTGGCATTACGACGCGTCAGGTTTGGATAAGCCACTTCATAACAAATAGCCGCGCCAAGAGCATGGTTTTTTATATCTAATGGTTTTTGGTCACGCGCACCACGAGAGAAACCACTCATTGACGGGTCATTTTGTAATGCGGGTAAGACCCAACTGAGCCAGCCAGATAAAGGCACATATTCGCCAAATGGAACCAGACGCTGCTTCTTATACAACCCTTCAGACGCGTCACCCATAGCCATAATACTGTTGTAGTACATTGGCATGCCTTCAGATTTAGATTCTTTCAAATCCCAATAAGGAAGACCTGTGACCCATGCTGTGCCTGATTTTTCCGCCTGAACTTTCATGGCATCCAAGAAAGGTTCAATATCGGTTTGGAACATGGGAATGGAAGATTCGGGCCAAACAATCAGGTCACGTCCCCATTCTGTACGACTTAAATTAGCGTAAATCATCAAGGTTTTGACTTGATATTCTGTAAGCCATTTTAAATCTTGCGGAATATTGCCTTGAATCAGGGAAACTGAAAGTGGCTTCTCATCCTTTTTTTCTACGAAGTTGAGATATGACGCTGCCCAAGCACCTAGCAGCAAGATCACCGAAGGGATGATCCAGAATACACGTCTATTCAGAATTTCAACCAGCGCACAGGCCAGCATTATCACTACAAATGATACACCGAAGATCCCGAATAGCGGCGCATAGCTATCCAAAAAGCGTTCGGTGAAGGCATAGCCGACAAATAACCAGGGGAAACCGGTGAATACCCAGGTTTTTGTCCATTCAAACAGCACCCAAAGTGGGGCAAAAGTCAGCGGTGTTTCCGGGAAGAATCGACGGTAAATCCAGGTTTGCAAGGCCGTAAATAAACCCATCACCAAAGCCATAAAAGCAATCATCAGTACACTTAAAAAGGCACTGGTATCACCATAAACATGGATAGAGGTATAGAGCCAAAATGCACCGACAAACCATAAGCCAAATCCGTAAGCCCAGCCAATGCCAAAGGCTTGTCTTGCCGAACGTTTACGCAGTGATGCATAGAGCAAGGCCGGGGACAGCAGTGCAAGCCACCAGTAATAATACGGTGCCAGCGCAAAACTGAACATGGCACCTGAAAACAACGAAATTAAAAAGGGATAAATAAACGGGAGCTGATTTTTTTGTTGAGAGGAATTTAACAGCTTATCAAAGTATGTTCTCATTTACGGACAGCTCGAATCAGATGAATAGTACGTGCATCTGCTTCTACAATGGTGAATTCCCAATTTTCAAGTTCAATGATTTGACCTTGTAAATCGCTGACTAAACCAATTTCTTGAAGCAATAAACCGCCGACAGTTTCTACTTCATCATCAGAAAATTCAGCCTCTAAAACATTGTTAAAATGTTCAATTGGTGTAAGTGCTTGAACGAGCCAGGTATTCGCCGTTTGAGGGTCATTATCCGGAATAATGTATTGAGCCTCTTCATCGATCGTATCATGTTCGTCTTCAATTTCACCGACAATTTCTTCTAAAATGTCTTCTAAAGTCACTACTCCAGAAGTTGTGCCATATTCATCAATCACAACTGCAATATGAGTCTGGGTATTTTTTAACATACGCAGGACTTGGTCGGATCGGGCACTTTCAGGAACAAAGATCGGCTGGCGCATAAGCGCACGAATATCGACTTTATTGTTCGGTTCTGTCAAAAATGGCAGTAAGTCCTTGGCCAATAAAATGCCGACCACATTGTCGGGTTGGTCAGATGAAAATACCGGGAAGCGAGAATGTGCAGACTCTACAAGGGTATGCAAGATGTCGAGTAGCTGATCATCTTCTTGTAGACTAATCATCGATGTACGTGGGGTCATGACCTCACGGACTTTTGTCGCAGGAAGGTCAAGTACGCCTTCAAGCATTGCAACAGTATCGGGTTCTAAAAAACGACGTGAATCTTGTACTAATTTTAGCAGTTCGTCGCGAGTTTCGGGTGCAGTGCTTAACCATTTACGTAAGCCGCGCATGCCCCACGACGGGCCTGATTCCTCGTGCATGATCTTTCCTAAAGACTCTTAATATCTAAAAAAACAAATTTTATCATACCCGAGAAAATATAGATGTCTATCTATAAAATAGCTGTATTCCATGAATGCTTGAGTCATCATTTCTTGTGATTTTGAGATGACGTTTGAAAGCAAAAGATGACATTCAAGTTTATGTTAAAATAGCCATGATTTTTTAATACCGAGTTTAAGAATGTCTGAACCGCTTGTTACTCCCACTATTCAGCTAAATACACGAGGACTACGTTGTCCTGAACCTGTAATGATGTTGCATCAAGCGATTCGTAAATCAAAATCGGGTGATGTGGTGGAAGTGTATGCTACGGATAATTCGACGTCTTGGGATATTCCAAAATTCTGTATACATTTGGGTCATGAATTATTATTACAAGAAGAAGTGCTGGATGAAGCTGGTAATAAAGAATTTCATTATTTGGTCAAGAAAGGCTAATTCAGAATATTTTAGTCTTCATTTTAAGATGACATAAAAAACCCCCTCGAAAGGGGGGGGGTTATTAAAAGTTACATGCTTGGATATGAGAAGTATTGCTTCGCAAGATGCGGCGGGAAAAACACTGTTTTAACCTGCCGCAAGGACATTACATGTTTGGATAGTTTGGACCACCACCGCCTTCCGGCGTTACCCAGGTGATGTTCTGAGAGGGATCCTTGATGTCACAGGTCTTGCAGTGTACACAGTTGGCTGCATTGATCTGAAAACGTTTCGAGCCGTCATTGTTTTCCATGATTTCATAAACCCCCGCCGGGCAATAGCGCTGAGCAGGCTCATCCCATTTCGGCAGGTTGACGTTGACTGGAATTGAAGCATCGGTTAGCTTCAAATGCGCCGGCTGGTTTTCTTCATGTACCGT
>NZ_SJOH01000007.1 GCF_004331285.1 Acinetobacter sp. ANC 3781 | reverse complement strand
ACCACCGAAGCCACCTTGACCGCCAAAGCCACCACTTTGACCACCGAAACCGCCAGTTTGACCGCCGAAGCCACCTTGACCGCCTTGAGCACCAAAACTACCTGGAGCACCTTGAGCACCAGCAGGAGCACCAGCAGGACGTGGATTACGCGCAGGAACCACTGTAGAAATCGCATGTTTGTAAACCATTTGGCTTACAGTATTTTTTAATAAAACGACATATTGGTCAAAAGATTCAATATGACCTTGTAATTTAATACCGTTAACAAGGAAGATAGAAACAGGAATGCGTTCCTTACGGAGAGAGTTCAAGAATGGATCTTGTAAAGTTTGACCTTTAGACATGTTATAACTCCAAAAAAATTTAAAAATCAGCGCAAAAAACTATCTCTATTTTTCAATAAAAATTATAAAAAGATAGTTACTAAATTTTGCTTTATCCGTAACAGTTTCGCAAGTCTTCTTGAGCCTGCGTTATCGTCAAATATGTTTTAAAATTATGCGACTCTTGCAAAGATCTTAACCAAGTATATTGACGTTTTGCAAGTTGTCGTGTCGCAAACAAAGACTTATCCTCCATTTCTTGCCGTTTTTCGTTACTTTGATCACTTTTTTGCAGGAATTCTAAAGTTTGACGATAACCGACGGAGCGCATTGAGGGTAAATTATCATTTAAATCGTATTTTCCAATCAGACCTTTTACTTCATGTAAAAATCCGATATCCCACATAGTTTTAAGTCGCATCTCTATACGTTTATGCAATTCTACACGATCAGGCAACAAAGCATGATTATGAAAAGTGTAACGATATGGTACATTTTTAGGTTGTTCAGCTTGTAGTTTTGTAATCGGCTGTCCCGTGAGCTTAAATACTTCTAATGCACGAATGATTCTTTGCTTATCACTGCTTTTAAATTTCTGGCCAGCCAATGGATCTACTGCACACAATTCTGCGTAAACTGCCTCCCAGCCCTGCTGCTCTGCTTGCGCTTGGATTTCAGCTCGAATAGTCTGATCTGCACTGGGTAAATTGCTAGATAAGCCTTCTAGCAATGCCTTAAAGTAAAGCATGGTTCCACCCACCAAGATCGGGGTTTTACCACGCGCATGAATATCATCAATCAATGCATAGGCATCTTCGACAAAATTAGCTGCCGAATACACTTCCAAAGGGGTAATAATATCAATCAGATGATGCGGATAGCGTGCCTGTTCCTCTTTGGTCGGTTTGGCTGTCCCAATATCCATATCTTTATAAACCAGCGCAGAATCGACGGAGATCAGCTCAAAATGACCTTGCTCATAAAGTTCACATGCCAAAGCGGTTTTACCACTTGCAGTTGGTCCCATTAAATTGATGACCGGCAATTGATTTGACATGTACACCTACTCTCCTCGAGCAAAAAGTTTATCTAATTGTGAAAGTGGAAATGCACGCCAGGTTGGACGTCCATGATTACACTGACTGGCAAATTCAGTTTGTTCCATTTGACGCAGTAAAGCATTCATTTCAGAAAGACTGAGTATACGATGCGCACGAACTGCACCATGACACGCCATTCCCGCCAAAATTTGATCACGCTTTTGCAGCAAGCCTTGGGCTTTATCACTTGGATCTAAATCATTTAGCAATTCAGGTACTAAAGATTCAAAATCGGCCTTATGCAAAATGGCAGGCACCCCACGTACAATCACCTGTTCATCGCCATATTGGTCAATTTCTAGACCTAAACGTGCGAGCTGATCTTTCAGATCATCCACCCGCATGGCTTGCATACGACTGGTACTAATAACTTTGGGAATCAGTAATTGCTGTGAAGTCCAGAATTCGGGTTTATCCCAAGCGGCTTTCATTTGTTGCAATACAATCCGCTCATGTGCGGCATGCATATCTACAATAATTAAGCCTTCAGTGTTCTGCGCAAGAATATAAATCCCATGCAATTGTGCAATCGCAATACCCAACGGATGCTCATCCACATGAACTGCTGTACTTTGTTCGAAGTGATTCAACGCTGCATTGGCAG
Source organism: Acinetobacter sp. ANC 3781 (assembly GCF_004331285.1). Classification (GTDB taxonomy): domain Bacteria; phylum Pseudomonadota; class Gammaproteobacteria; order Pseudomonadales; family Moraxellaceae; genus Acinetobacter. The sequence continues at coordinate 160,768 of NZ_SJOH01000007.1, read as the reverse complement.
TTGATGATGTTGATTCACGTAATGGCGCTAAATAGCTTTGCAAGGCATTATTCAGTTGCTGGGATCCCGCATAGCGACTTTGTGAAGACTGAGATGAATATTGAACAGTTTGTGGACTGCTAGCGTTAAAATCAGTTAATAATTCAGTAGATGACTCAACTGACATGGCAGGTTGTAGAGTCTTCACAGCACGATGCAATTGAAACTGTTCCTGATAACGCGGATGTTGCGTTGGAGGATTCTGAGTAGTTTCATCCTGCGTTTTCATGGCCTGCGCTAAGTCAGCACTTGCCGTTTGAAACTGAGACAGGGTTTCTTTGGCAAAATGACGCACAAATTCATGCACTTCACGTTGATTTAGAAAGCGAATTTCATGTTTGGTTGGATGCACATTGACATCAACATTTTCAGGATCAATTTCTAGAAACAATAAATATGCCGCATGTTGATGACCATGCAAAATCCCGTCGTAAGCCATACGCAAGGCATGTGAAATGGTTTTATCTTTCACAATACGTCCATTCACGTAGACATACTGCAAATCTGCTTGTGAACGTGCATCGGATGGATGCCCGAGCCAGCCAGATAGACGCATGCTGATGCTATCTGCATCCATCCAATAGGCATTTTCAGTAAATTGGCGACCTAATAACTGCTGAACACGCTGAAAACGGAGTTCGCCACTATCTGCAACCGGCAAGTTCAAACGAATATTATTGTTATGCTCCAGAACAAAACGGATATCAAAATGGGTTAAGGCCAGACGGCGGACAATTTCTTCAATATGCCCAAATTCAGTCCCCTGTTTTTTTAAGAACTTGCGACGAGCTGGCACATTAAAAAACAGATCCTGTATCCGGATATGGGTGCCTTTTTGAGTCGCTACCGCCTGAATTTCCTGATGATCAAAAGCGGTACCATTTACTTCCACCTGATAACCGATACCTTCATCATTCTGGCTGCTGGTCAGGGTTAAACGGGAAACGGCAGCAATAGAGGCCAGTGCTTCACCGCGGAAACCCAAACTGACAATGGCTTGTAAATCATCCGCCGTTTGAATTTTACTGGTGGCATGACGCATGACGGCCAACGCTAAATCATCTGGATGAACCCCATGACCATTGTCAATGATTTCAATTAGGGTACTACCCCCTTGTTCGACACGAACAATAAGTTCAGTCGCACCCGCATCAATTGAATTTTCTAATAATTCTTTCACTACCGACGCTGGACGTTCAATCACCTCGCCTGCCGCAATTTGATTCGCCAGTGCAGGATTAAGGGTATGAATACGACGTTCGCTTAAATCATTACGCATTGTTAAAATGGCTCTCTAATGCTTGGTTTAATGCTGGTGATCCAAAACTTAAACTTGCTGTACGCGTCAGCTCATCTTCAGACTTTTCAATATTAATAATCAGGTCAGCGGGTGGAATTTCATCGCCACCTTTTGAAGGCCATTCAAATAAAAATAGCGCATTCGGTGTTTCCAGATAATCGCGAATACCCATCAGTTCCACTTCATAAGGATCATTTAAACGGTATAAATCGAAATGGAAAATGTTTTTACCATTAATATTGTAGGGTTCAACCAAGGTATAGGTCGGACTTTTTACCGCACCTTGATGCCCTAAACTATGCAAAAAATAACGTGTTAGTGTCGTTTTTCCTGCGCCTAAATCACCAATTAAATAAACCACCCCCGTGCTAAAATGCTGCGCCAAAACCTGTGCTAGATTTTGGGTATCGTTTTCATTGTTTAAGGCCAAATTAAATGAATACTGCATATTACTCACGACATGATTCCAAAGAACAATTATGATAGCATCGCACTGCTTTATTGCCCATGCTCGCACTTCTAAATGTGTAACTTTTCCTACATTTCATTGTAGATAGCTTTGATTTCTATACACGACTGATTAATCCACGACAAATCATATGACTCACACTGAATTTATTCCGCCTATGATTGCGGGTGTAAGCGCAAGTAAAGTGTTCCTTCCCAAAACGGCTCTAACACCCAATAGTGTGTATGAATATCTATGTCAACAGTTTCCACATATTGATGGATCTGAATGGGAACAACGTTTTGCTGACGGATTAATTTATGATGCTTCGGGTAATGTCTTAACCTGTAATGCACCCTATATTGAAAATAGCCACGTGTTTTATTATCGTTTTTTAGCCCATGAAATACATGTACCTTTTGAACATGAAATTTTATTTGAAAATGAAAATTTACTAGTTATCGATAAACCGCATTTTTTAACCATTAGTCCCACCGGACAATATGTTCAAGAAACCCTGTTAGTGCGGTTAAAAAAACAAACGGGTAATGAATTTTTAACCCCTATTCATCGGCTCGATCGTGAAACTGCTGGTGTAGTTTTATTCTCTAAACAGGTGTCTACTCGAGCAATCTATCAAGATATGTTTGCACAACGCCAAGTTAAAAAAACCTACCATGCGATTGCACCTTTTCATGCCGATATAACATTTCCCTGCTATACCCGTTATCGAATGGAAAAAGGCGAACCCTTTTACACTATGCAAGTGGTTGAAGGTACAATAAATAGTGAAACGGAAATTGATTTAATCGAACATGATTCTGCGTGGGCGAAATATGAACTTAAACCGATCACCGGTAAGCAACATCAATTACGTGTTCACTTAAGCAGTTTGGGCATTGCGATAAAAAATGATCCATTTTATCCTGCGGTACAGCATAAAAGAGAGGATGATTTTTCAACCCCACTTCAGCTTTTAGCCAAACATATTCGCTTCAATGACCCAATCACGAATCAAGAGATGGAATTTTCATCTAAATTTGAATTGACATTGTAATATTCTTGTCATTACAAATTATTTTCGTAAATATAGTGTATGAATATTGAAATCGTACTAGATTTGATTAAAATAAATGCTGAAAAGTTAAGTAATTAGACGTATTTAAAAATCATGAGAAAAACAGAAGTTTATCAAATAAGACTTGACTCCCAAGAAAAAAAACATGCTTTTGCAGTGTTTAAACAATTGGGGATTACGCCAGCACAAGCAATTCGACTATTTTTCAAACAAGTCGTGATAACCAAATCAATTCCATTTTCTATTGAAAATCAAAATATTAACATTGAACAACTGTATAAAATCCGTAAATTAAAGCAACAACAAAGTACGTTAGACGGTGAAGCAAATCAATCCGTGGAGGCTGACGAAGAAATTATTTTAGATGATGACCATTTAGACCTGTTTGAAGAACTAAATGCCATACTGGGTGAAAGTGACAAAACTTAACAGTGTTGCATTTACAAACAAATTTAAAAAAAACGAATATAAAAAATTAGTTATGCTTCATGCAAAGCAATAAAAGCATGGAGTATAGAATGATCGTAAGACGTGCAACTCTAGAAGATTTACATCCACTTTCAGTTTTATTCGATGAATATCGCCAATTTTATGGTGCTTCTTCCAACCTAAACTTATCTTATCAATTCTTAAAACAACGCTTTGAAAATCAGGAAAGTGTAATTTTTATTCATATTAAAGACGATGTCTTTACAGGTTTCGTTTTACTTTACTTAGGGTTTTCTTCAGTAGCGTGTTCCATCTATTATATTTTAGATGATGTTTATGTGACCCCGACCTTTCGACGTCAGGGCTCTGCAAAACAACTGATTGATACAGCCATTTTATTTGCACGCCATGAAAATGCACTACGCATTAGCTTAGAAACGCAAAAAACCAATTACCAATCACATCAACTATATGAAAAAATGGGTTTTGTGAAAGATGATGAATTTCAAACTTATCATTGCTTCCTTAAATAGACATACGTGTTTTGGCCAGCTCTACTTGATGATCAGTTAAATAAATCCACTTCCCTTGTTCTAATTCAGGAAGTGCCAAAGCACCAATCTGCTGACGATGCAGTCGTTCAACTTTATTTCCCACCGCTGCCAACATCCGTTTCACCTGATGATAAACACCTTGATGAATAGTCAACTGTAATTCATTTTCTGCATGTTGAATCACCTCTGTCGCTGCAAAAACACCTGATTCTTTACGTAATTCCACACCTTGCCGTAATTGCTGAATTTGTTGCTCTGTCACAGGATCGGCGGTTTGCATTCGATAGATTTTAGCTACATGTTTTTTTGGATGGGTTAGTGCTTGTAAAAATTGTCCATCATCCGTGAGCAATAAAAGCCCACTGGTATCTTGATCTAAACGTCCTACACATTGCAAACCACGGTTTATCAAAGCATCATCAAAAAGATCAAACACACTAAAATGATGAGTGGCCTGATGTGAACATTCGTAATTTTGAGGTTTATTTAAAGCGATATAAACCTTTTCACGATAATCAAAGCTTTCGCCATAGACGGAAAAACTTAAATTCTTTAAATTCAGTTTATGTTTTGCATTGGTGATAACTTCACCTTGGACGGCAATCGCTCCATTTTTAATGAGCTGCTGGCAATGTTTACGCGAACCAAAACCTTGCGATTGCAACATCTTTTCCAAAAACATAAACCTAACCTTTTCACTAACATAAAAAGCGCATTCTATACTGAATTACAGACTAATTTTATTGTTCCTAGGCTTTAAAGTAAATCTAAGCGCAAAACCCGATACAATAGAGCTTATTTTTTTCAATCTCCCTGAAAGTAATGTCCAATTTAGATTTAAATCTGATCGTCCTTCTGGCTTTATTGGCTTGCGGTATCTTTAGTCATAATAGTGCAGTCACGATTGCTGCCGGTGTTTTAATTGTTTTTCGCATTACCCCGCTGAGTGAATTTTTTCCTTATTTGCAACAACACGGTTTAAATATTGGCATTATTATTTTAACCATTGGTGTTTTAACGCCTATTGCTAGTGGAAAAATTCCGGGAGAGGCGATTTTAAAATCCTTTATGAGCTGGAAATCATTATTGGCTATTGCGATTGGTGTTTTAGTGGCCTGGTTAGGTGGGCGCGGGGTTAAGCTGATGAGCAATCAACCTGATGTAGTTGCAGGTTTACTGATTGGTACGGTTGCAGGTGTTGCTGTATTGCGTGGTGTTCCTGTAGGTCCTTTAATTGCCGCCGGTATATTGACCCTGTTTATTGGACATTCTTGAAAAAGTGAGCCTGATTAGCTGAATCAGTGAGATTATCTTGAGTCGCCAGTTTATAAAGTTCCTGCGCACCAAACTGTGTTACATGCTACATCGCAGCTGCGATCAACTCTAAGATCAAGCTTAAAATCTGTAACTCACCGACTTTAAAAGCATCTCTACCTCACTATCTTGACAATAAAAGGTTACATTTTGCGCAATCCATAAGTCAGATAAACTATTTTGCAGTTTCCGCTGCAAGCCCGGAAACTGTGAAGCACCACCCGATACAGCATAGCACACCATACCCCGTCTTCAGCCAACTTAACCACAGTCTCCTTTGGCTTGGGTAATGCTTTGAGCTTGCTCAGCCACCAATGTCATAACTGCATTCAGATCAAGTCCAAGCTTCAAAATAGCCATTTGTGGCTAAATGACTGACATCAGTTCTTGCGAAGGTCTTTTAGATTTAGACATAAGCGACCAAAAAAAATGCAGGAGATTTAAAGAAAAAGTGCTAATAATTTTAGAAGAAACTGGATAGGCTAACTCCGTGTCAGGGTACTGGTTTTAGCTGTTTTAAGGCACGTGATTAATTTTTCTATTTTCTGATTGCCAAAATATGAAGAAAGGATAGCTCTATGGTCTGATCGATCTGTGCTTTGCATAGTGAATAATATAATGAATTAAGCGAAAATTTCCTATAAAACATGTGTTTAAATTTCAAACAATATTATATTATTCACTTATAAAAACAGCACACTTATAATCATTATGAAATTCATCACTATGACCGTTATTGGCTTTTGCCTATTGTTTTGGGGAATCAATCAATATCAAGCCAAACAGGAACAAAATAAATATCAATACAGTGATAGTCCAATTCAGCACAGACAAGAAATATTACAACAGTTCAAAATCCTGCGGGCTTTTGAAACTGGTGATTCGGTTGCTTACAGTGAATTAATTAAACTACCTAACAATAGCATGGATGATCAAAACTTTAAGTCTCTTGTTTCTTCAATCTTACATCACAATATCGATCCTCTGATTCCTTTTAAACTACCCGATACTGTACTTGTGCAATGGTCTGAAGCTTATGTTCAGCAACTGCGTGATGCCCGGCGCAATAAAGCATGTGCTCTAATTACCTCACCTGGCCATAATAAAGATATTGCTCAAGTTCAGAATGCCATTTCTGAATCCACACAGCAAAAAACCATACTGGCAATCACAGCAGTACTGAAGCACAAACAAGCATCTGTGCCTTATGATGAAAATTTCGCTAAAAGCCAATGGTCCGAAATTTCTAGAGACCTTCGTTCTGAGTTTGGTGATGATATTTGGTTATTGCATGATATTGCTGGGGAAAATCCAAAAAGCTGTGACGTCATTATACGTAGTCTTGAGGTGATGTTAAGTCGTCCAACACTACAACAACAAAGTGCAGCATTGCGTCTATTCTTCAAACAGCATGACTCGCTTGTTATTTTTTAAACCTAATATGCACTAATAAAAGGAATAATTATGGAACTCTTAAAAAATATAAATATTTTACAAAAAACGCAGGTCTTATTGTTTGGGGGATTAATACTGGTTCTTACTGCTTGCGCTAAAGTTTCTCATGAACCTAAACCTGGTGAGTATGGACAACAACTCATAGGTAGCTATGACCTCACCCTTGAAGAAATTGAGGCACTCAACAACACCACAATGCCTAAACCCGATATAGATAAACGCCCCAAACTCTCAATCGGCTATGAAGCAACAGCAGCCAATAACCCTTACCGTTTTGTTATGGTAGCACGTGGCTATGCTATTGCAGATGGTGAAGTAGAATTACGCTTTATTGGAGGAACTGAAAGAATGAGCGGAAATGGCTATCACCCAGAAGCTTTCCGTGAAGATGATACTCATAATTATAAAGCCAACGAGCCTGTCTTACTGGTACTGGCTTCGGATCCATTTTCTGTTGATGCTACACAAGATACATCAGACTCAAGTTTTGCCACCCATGCTGAAATTACCGAGCGCAGCAACTTTCAGTTTCAAAGCGTGCAGTTACAAGTTTGGGAAGGAAAAGGTTCCAAATATTCATGGACTCGATATTTAGCCATTATGGCAATCTTTCTCTCGATATTTATCTTTATTCTTACGCGCACCAATCTGATTGCAGATGTATTGAGCCGTAAATAATCAATTTAAGGCATACGCAATATACAAACGTATTGAATATGCCCAGCTAAAGTATTCAAGTACAGATCAATTCATATAATACTGATTCCGTTTTTGAGAAAATTTAGCCAATTGCTTTAAGAAACCTTCAAAATAACTTTTCTCTTTTTCTTCGGTCCTATAGCCTGCATATAAAGTACGGCGCAAACCACTAGCAGAGACACAATCTAAACGGCGTGATGAGACCCAGCCCTTTTGTTCATATTCATTTACAACCCAATCTGGTAATGCAGCAATCCCACGACCACTGGCCACCAATTGAATCAACATCTGGGTCAAATCTGTAGTCCGTATCTGTTTCGGTTGAATATTTGCAGGAATAAACAGTTTCGCCATGATATCTAAACGATGCTTGTCTACCGGATAAGTAATCAGTGTTTCCTCAGCCAATTCTTGCACAGTGATACGTTCTGCACGTACGAGTGGATGAGTATTGGATAAAACCAGACGTGATTCATATTCAAAAATCGGGAAATATTCAATCCCTTTTAACGCAATCGGGTCAGCGGTAATTAATAGATCAAATTCTGCATTTTGCAAAAGCTCATGCGGATTGGCTTCAAAACCTGAAGCAAAATCCAGGTCTACATCTGGATATAAATGACGGTACTGATTAAGTAAAGGCATTAACCAGTCAAAACAACTATGACATTCAGATGAGAAAATAATACGCCCGGTCTGACCATGTACAATACGAGTAATGTCTGTTTGGGCAATTTGAATTTGTGGCAATACATCATCCGCCAATTTCAGCAAACGCTGTCCAACATTAGAAAAAGTCACTGGACGACTGCGGCGATTTACCACTTCTACCCCATACCAATGATCTAGTTCTTTAAGTTGATGAGAAATTGCTGACGGTGTTAAACACAAATCATTGGCTGCAGCCACCAATGAGCCATGCTCACGTAAGGCAGTTAAAGTTTTTAAATGACGAATTTCTAACATGAGCAAGGATCCAGCAAAACATCGTTTTGCCCTTGCGCAAGACTTACAGCTATGCTGGAAGTGCGAAGGACAATAAAGAAAGTAAGCACTGCCTGAATGCAACACGGGATGCTATGCTTCGAGTGGCAAGAATCAGACGAACCTATAAAAACGATATTCATAATATTTTCAACTCTATTGAAAATATTATGAATATAAAAAATGAAACTTATCCGAGTGCAAGATAGACTAGCTTTAATATACGTGCAGAAAACTTATAAAAATAATTTTGCTTAACCACAAACACTCAGATAAAATCCAAGAAATAATGAATATAATTCATCATACCTTAAAATTAATTATTTTTCTTCATGTTAACTTTTATTCGATGGTGTTTTAACCAAAATAATTTCTGTGTAGGAAAAAATCATGAGTCTTGCTTTGTCACATTCTTGGCTATCTACATATTGAAGTAAAACATAAATTTAAATTTGCTCATGAAAAATTACTGGAAAGATGCATTTACTCAAGTCGAATTTTCTGCCTAAGCAAAAACTTACTTTACTGAGACATTCAAGACCACTTGTCATAAATCACAACTATGGATACAGATATCGTCCCCCTTGAAATCTTACATTCTGGTCTACCGCTTCTTAAAGTCTGCCATGAACAGGAGCTATGTAAATGCGATTAGTCCTGAGTATCTCTGATATTCAAAGTTCGACAACATACTTAGTGATTAATGAAACTTTATAAACCATCCCTGCTGAACGCTTATAGGTAATCCAGACTTTGGTTTAAAAACACTTAAGTGAACTGAAACAAAAACAGCATGGCTGCATGCATGAAAATAGCGAAAGAAGTTCATGAAGAGTTGACTGAAGCTGCTTAATTAATTGCAGGTAACTATTTCACAGCAAAGATAGCCCCTTTTTAGGGGTTATTTTTATATGAAATAAAATAAATTATCTGTTAAGAAAAGCGATAATATTGTGCAGTACTAAAGTCATAAAAATTTATGGTAGAACCCGAAATCGTAATCTCGAAATAACTTGAATTTCCATAATGATAACCTTCGTACTTTTTTATTCCTTTCTTTTTTAAACTGATAAATTCACTATGACCATAATCATATAAATTAAACTCTCGGCCGGTATGTCGTCCTTCAAAAATTACCGATCTCTGATAATCAAAAAGTTTAGCTTCCTGTGCGTTAACATTTCCGCTAATTTGAGGATATAGGCTTTCGTTATAATCATAAATATTGGATTTAGTGTTGCCAAACTCTAGTTTTGCCACTACTAAAGCTAAGGCTGCTCTCTGATACTGTTTCATAAATTCTTCCTTTTTATTGTTTTAATTGTCTCGAATAATATAAAAAATCATCCTGTTTTCTATTTTAAAACTTATTCAAATTGTTCTTATTCAGAAACACCATAGCAAATTCTTTTTTCAACTCAAAGTATTACTTTTCTAATGTCTTAAATTTAATGTTAAATAATCTTGCTCATACTGCCTTTAAGAATCCGAACATCTTTAAAACTTTGGTCTTAGCTATGCAAGAATTAAAACTAAACTTAGGATGAAATTTTCAAGACTCTCTCTCTAACATCCATCACTAATAAAATAAAATATTGTATTTCAATACTCTAAAACAAATAATCCAATTTTCTCTATTTAATCTGAATATTTTTACTATGATTCGATCAAAGATAAATATTGTATTTACCTATCCGTTTATATTTAAGCTCAAATCATTGATCAATGCAGATTTGAGCGAAAACAATGCCGATAAAACTCATTTGTGTCTCGCACACACCTTTACTGGATTTTGCATCTCCTCCTGCAGATATAGAAGCAGCTGCACGTCAAACATTTCAAAAACTGGCAGAACAAGTCAAAGCCTATGATCCCACGTTAATTGTGGTCTTTGGTCCAGACCATTTTAATGGCTTTTTTTATGACCTGATGCCAAGTTTCTGTGTCGGTGTACGTGCAACTGCTGCGGGTGACTGGAATTATGGACCTGCCCCATTAAATGTTCCAGAAGATAAAGCCCTCGGTTTAATTGAACACTGTTTAGAACATGATGTTGACGTTTCCTATTCATATCGTATGCAAGCCGATCATGGTTTTACCCAACCGCTAGATTTACTCTGTGAAGGTCAGCTCGATCGTTATCCCGTCATTCCGGTATTTATTAATGGCGCTGCTGCACCGATGCCACGGACCAAGCGTGTAATCGAACTGGGTAAGGTAATTGGTGAATATCTTAAAACCTTAGATGAGCGCGTTTTAATTATTGGTTCCGGTGGTTTATCCCATGATCCACCGACCCCTCAAATTAGCACTGCCCCCCCCGAAGTTCAGGAATTCTTAATTGCGGGCCGCAACCCGACAGCAGAAGCACGTGAGCATCGCCAATCCAAAGTCATTGCAGTCGGACAACGCCTAGCCGATGGTGACTTATCAGCTGCGCTTCCATTGAACCCGGAATGGGATAAAGACTTATTGCAACGCTTTAAAAATGCAGATTTTGATTATTTAGCCAGTATGAGCAATGAAGAAATTCGTCGCGATGGCGGACGGGGTGGTCAGGAAATCCGTGCCTGGATTGCGGCTTTTGCTGCACTTTCTGCAAGTGGCGAATATGATTCGGAGGTGCATTATTATGAGCCGATTCAGGAATGGATTGCAGGTATGGGCATGATGACCGCTGAACCCAAATCATAAACTTTTATCAAGTCATAAACATTCATCTAGCAGCACTCATTTAAATAAAAAGGACATCGAATGATGTCCTTTTCTGATCGAAGCATTGAAACTTATTCAACAAAAAGTAAAGCCAAGCGCACCTGATCATAACCCATACGCGGTGTAGTCGCTTCCACAATTGGGCGCAGTTTAATCACACCATCTTCACTAAAATGTTCAGGACTTTGACGCTTCATTAAGCGTTTATAAATTTTACGCACTTGTTCAACCACTTCTTCACCCGGGTGAGCGACAGAAATATCCAGGCCCTGCTCTTTATGCAATTTCGCTAAATGATTAATAATGGTTGCCGGCGTTAATCCGCGCTCAACCGCAATATCCTGAATTTCATAACCTTCAACGAAAAGTTCACGTGTTTCATCCAGGGTCGCAGTGGCATAATTGGTTTTGCCGCCACTTTTTGCAATTTTCTTTTCATTGCGCTGAATTTCAGTTTCATTCAAGGTACCGCCGCAATGACGAATAAAGGCTTTATGTTGCGGCGCCAAATCAATCGACTCAAAGTGATTTTCTGCTTCATTGGATAATTCCTGAAAACGTCGATCAGCTTTAATCGCTAAACTATCCAGTTCCAAAGCCTGCTCATTAATTCCGAGCAGTTTTAATCCACTTAAAGCTTTTAGACGCGATATTGCGACATAGCCCTGACCTTTTTCAAAAGTGTGAGCCAGATTGATTTCAGCCGCTTCCAAGGTCATGCCCTGAGATTTATGAATGGTAATCGCCCACGCCAAACGCAGTGGAATTTGCTGAAAACTGGCAATGGTTTTACCGGCATCGTTATCCACCGACCAAGTTTCAGGCGCAACAATCAATACCGTACCATCAGTGAGCTTCACTTTAGGTAAAATGCCATGATCATCATCTTCTTCAAAGCCAATCACTTCGCCCAAACTACCGTTGATATAACCCATGTCAAAGTTGTTCTTTACAAACATCACTTTGGCATTTTTCTTTAAGGTGAGATTTTCAGGCGCACGCACTGACGACTTTAAAGTTTCAATCAGTTTGTCATTACCATCACACACGGCTTCAAACTGCCGCTCATCCGCTTCAATGGCATTCAGATGCTTAAAATTAATCACATCCACATCCATATTGTGGGTATACAAGCGCGTGAAGGTTTCACCAATATCTTGCTGGCGGGTTTGTTCTAAAGCTTTTAAATGCTCAGCAGTAATACTTTGACTACGAATTGCATTTAAAATGTCATTTAAATAATCATTGCCTTGACGATGTTGCTCTGTTAAATAACAGACCCGAAATTTTGCTTCAACCCAGGCATCTGACATAAAGCAGAATTTATCACGATTACGTTCATCATTTTTACCCACTGGCGGCAACTGAAAGAAGTCACCTGCGACAATGACCTGAATGCCACCAAAGGCTTCATCACTTTCTTTAAAATATTTGAGAACTTGATTGACCAGATTCAACTGCTTGGCATGCAACATTGAAATTTCATCAATAATCAGCACTTGGGCATTTTCTAAATGCTCTTTTAAATATTTACGCTCTTTCATGTTCTTTAGATCGGCATCGGATAAAAAATCCTTGATCCCAATCCCGGCCCAGGTATGAATAGTCATGCCGTTCATATGTGTTGCAGCAATACCAGTCGATGCAGTAATGGCCACCGGTACTTTACGGACTTTTAAATAATTGATGTACTGATTGAGAGTATAGGTTTTCCCTGCACCAGCCGAACCTGTTAAAAAGACATTTTCGCCCGCTTTTAAAAGCTTGAGTGCAGTTTCTTGTTTCATAAGACCTATAACCGTAAATTAACGGCTATAGCCTAACGATTTTTTCCCTAAAAGTTAAGCACAGAAAAAAGTTTAACGACAGTAACTGTCACTTAAACGATATTAACTGTGTATTTAACCAGGAGATAAATTGTAAAGCGACATTCACAAAAAAATATTCAGCTTTTCGATTATGTGAATATTCCAACTGGTCATAGACCAATTGCCCGCCCTGTAAGTGACAACCTAAAGTCATATGATGCATACCTGTTTCAGATGTCATATGAAAAGCCACATATTCTCCATCAATAATTCGCTGTGCATAGCTGACAGCTAGGCAGTGATGACACCATGTTGATTCTTCAATAATTCGATCTAAGTCTGCCAACTCTTCAAAACTCCAACCTGCGAACTGAATCTTTTTCTCAACCATCAGCGGTTGCCATACAACTTCGACATAACTTTTCTTTAACTGCGCAATAATTTCCTGTTTCTGGATGTGATCATGCCAATGAATCGCTTGATGAAACAGCCCCATCCATCTGGTACTTTTGAGCACCATTTTATTGTCGCTAAAATAATCAACCAAATAATCCCGCACATAGGAATCAAAAACTGACACTTTTACATGTCGCTCACGTAAATAAAAGATTTGCCGAAACTTATCCGGCTGCATTTTATAGCGTTGTAATACTATATAAAAATCACGATTTTGATGGGTCTCAGGGCGGATATATAACATTAAGTCTTCAGGTAAGGCGTGCGTTATTTTCTGTAGATACAACATATAAGCTTGTATTACCCAACTTAAACGTAAATAGACCCTTTTTACGATTTGCTGGTTCCCTCTCACAACATTACGCATGAGCTCCATCCATTCATCCAAGTACAAAATAGAAGGACTGATTGCAATACGATGATCATCCAAGGCTTGTCTCTGACCTTTAAGCATTAGAGTAAGATTGTTTTTATGCTCAAACCAAGCTTCTTGCATCGCAAAATAGTGACAGCTATAAATGAACATACGTGCTGAAGAATGCTGAAAATACTGCAAGGTAGCTAAAATGACCTGCGGATGAACTTGACTGGTATCCACAAAACTTAAAGCTGTCACCGCTACCCTGACACTGCTGTGTTGAATATGGCGACTGAGCCAATCCACCACCTCACCCGATTGTTTAAACAACCAGTTCACCGCACGAGGATAGTCAAATATTGGCTGTTTTGCGACTTTCTTTTGCCAAACTGTAGAGGTCGCATAAAGAAAATTATGCTTTGACAATAAATCATCACGCTGCCAAAGTTCACGGCGCATTAACCGTACGAAGCCTAATAAGTGTGATTTTTCTTCTGCATGACGATATAACAACTGAATATCATCTTGATGTTCCATCAACTCATTTAAATTAAAGCGCTCTTCAAATGACAATGCCATAATTCGATACATGGCAGCAGGTAAAAACTGCTGCGCACTAAAACAGAATTCATCCAGACATTCCATCAAGGGCTGGATCGGTAAAAACTCCTCACCACATACAATTTGAATCGAGCAAACCTGTTGCAGCATTTGTACAACAGTTTCAGGCAAAGCCATTTTTTTCATGACATAATTGGTCAGCACTTTCGAGTGATAAATCTTTGCATTCATCATCAGCTGATCGATAATTTCAGCTTCATCTACACACAGACATTTTAAATAGGCACTGACCCGTTCTGCTCCATTGACCCATAAATAAGCCTGATCGAGTAACAGTTGCCGAAGTTGCTGGGCTTTTTGGCGTAAAAATAATGAATGTTGGAGCTTTAAATCACCCGTTAAAAAATATAGATCATGCAGAATAAATTCTTCAACTAATTCTGCATGTTGCCCCAAATAAGTAAAATCACACTGCAAGATTTTTTTCAGATCTGAGGCGGGCGAATGAAATTCGAGTTGAAACAAACCATTGGCTATTTTTACGACATGCCGCTCTTGATCAATACGAAACATATTTTGCACATTCAGATCACCGACAATATTGAGCTGATCTTGAAAAATTTCATTTAGACTTTTAGAAATTCTGAGTAACTGTTTCGCAATCAATGGATACTGCGGTACTAAACGATCCTGTTTCATACTCGCCTCAAATTAAACAACCATCCTGAGATGTACCTAATAATATAGTAAAGCTACTCTCTATGCTGACTTAAGAGTTTAATCAAACTTTCTTAACTTCACGTTGTTGTTTTAAATGTTCTAAACCGGCATAAATTTGTTGCTGAATCTGATCGCGAAAATCTTTCAATTGTTCAGTATCTTTAATATGCATTAAATTTTGTCGCGGCATAAATTGAAAATAAAAAGGTAATCGTTTCGGGATAATATTTTTAGGCAAGGAAGGAATCACATCGCCATGTCGGAGTAATTTATCCAGTTGAGGTACTTTCAAAAGCTTTTGAAACCATTGACTTTCAATAATCAAATTAGCATCAAAACCGAGTTCAAAAACTTCATCCCCACCCAAAGTTGCAAATGGAACAATCTCGTAGTTAAACTCTTGCGCCAGTTTTAAGAAACCATAACGCTGCTTCCAGATCAGCTGATAAGCCTCACCTTTTCTTTTTAGGACTTCTCGCCCTCCGCCAGGAAAGACCAGAATTGAATAACCCTGTTGCATCGCAGCACGGATATATTCTTTTTTACCATCGACCGCACCAAATTTTTTAAACAGGGTGCGCCAACCTGGCAAATAAAAATGACCATGATCAGCAATACTGACCACAGCCACCTTATGCTTGTTATAGAGGTAATCAATCAGGATGGGTGAATCAAATATTCCATACAGGGTGTGATTACCGACATACATTGCAGGTTTGGATGCATCAATATGTTCAGCACCGAAGAAGCTGGGTGTAAAATACTGTTTGGACAACGCACTTAGGCATTTGATCCATTTTGCATCATGCTCAACCTGCAATATAGTGTTCCTTATGCAACAACGTGTTTTTGTACCAGAATTGAACCGACAGAATAACCTGCACCGAATGAGCAAAGTACACCGTATTCGCCGTCATTTACTTCATGTGCAGTACGGTGTAACGCAATAATTACACCTGCAGAAGACGTATTGGCAAATTCATCAAGAATAATAGGCACAAGTGCACGGTCAGCATCTTTACCAACCACGTATTTCAAGATCAGATCATTCATGCTGGCATTAGCCTGATGTAACCAGAAACGCTTCACATTGGTCGGTGCAATCTGATTTTTCTCAAGTTGCTTGGTAATGATTTTCGCAACCAGTGGACAAACTTCTTTAAAGACTTTACGACCGTCTTGCTGAAAAAGTTTGTCATCTACAACTGCATCTTCACTACGGTTCAAGTAACCAAAATTATTGCGAATGTTGTTTGAAAATTGGGTGAATAAATGCGTATCTAGAATTTCAAAACCGGTTTTAGTGGTGGTTTCTTCAATAATAGAGGCTGTTGCGACATCACCAAAAATGAAGTGGCAGTCACGTGATCGGAAATCAGTATGACCGGAAGTAATTTCTACATTCACCAGCAGTACACGGCGTGCGCCACATTTGATGGCATCAGCCGCCTGTTTTAGTCCAAATGTCGCAGCAGAACAGGCGACATTCATGTCATAGGCATAACCTTCAATGTCTAAAGCCGTTTGAATTTCAATGGCTACAGCAGGATAAGCACGCTGAATGTTAGAACATGAAAGAATCACAACATCGATATCTTCGGCTGTAACACCGGCATTTTCCATCGCCTGTTTGGCTGCTGTAACGCCCCATTCTGCCTGAATGGAAAGTTCATCGTTGCTGCGTTCACGTAAACGTGGATATAGACGTTTTGGATCTAGGATACCTGACTTTTCAGCCACATAACGACTTTTAACACCCGATGCTTTTTCAATAAATTCAGCATTTGAACCAAGACGTTCTTCAATTTCACCCGCTGCGATTTTTTCAGCATTGTCGTGGTTAAACTGTTCCACATAAGCATTTAAACTTGCAACCAATTCTTCATTACTAATAGCTTCTTCTGGGTGATAAAGGCCAGTACCTGTAATACGAATGCCCATGTAAAACTCCTGCTAATATCCCGCTATGTTAACTGATGCCTAATTGATTCCATACTTTTTGCAATCGGGTTGGAGAAATCGGCATCTTTGTTTTCATTGGCTGGGAGAACAAAGAAATGCGAAATTCTTCAATCATGAAGTACAGTTCTTTCAGGCGAGCATCATTTTTAAACTTAAATAATCTTTCCATCCATGGATCAACTTGATCGATGGCAGAATTGTCCCTTTGTAAGTTATTGGGCAAGCGCTCCAAACGCAAAACTAACGCCTTCAAATAACGGGGAAATTCCTGCCAGATGTCCGTAGATTTCACATACACACAGTTGGAAAGATTCATTAAATCAAGCTGATCTTCAATGTCATCGATATTTTTCCCAA
Organism: Acinetobacter sp. ANC 3781; assembly: GCF_004331285.1. Classification (GTDB taxonomy): domain Bacteria; phylum Pseudomonadota; class Gammaproteobacteria; order Pseudomonadales; family Moraxellaceae; genus Acinetobacter. Next base: position 143,531 of record NZ_SJOH01000007.1, on the reverse strand, counting down.
AAAGAGAATCGTCTAAAACCAACAATTTCCGACGAATATCCTGCCACTGGATATAAATATCACTTAGTACTAATAATGCCTCTTGTCCATTCGTTAGGAAAGATTTTTTTACATTTAAAAGCAAGTTTTGAAACTCTTCAGCATTGACAGGAAGTTCACTTATTGTCATCTGAAGTGTCGCATACACTAACATTTGTTCTAATTGAGCTTTGTCACCGAGTGGTGAATAGGCCAAAGCCAGTGGTTTTGAAATCTGTTTTTTCAGTTGACGAACCAAATCACCCAACTGCATGTAAACCAGGCGAATCACCCCTTCACGATGCTGGCGAATAGCTTCAGCCTGATCATTAAAGGTTTGAATGACCACACCAGATTCATCTTTTGCATCCAGTTCTGCAAATGCTTTGGTCGGAACCAAGGCTTGATATTGCTTAACAATCACCCCTGTCACTTTTTGCGATGCTTCAAAAGTAAAATTGTCCGGGAAGGTTTTAAACTCACCTTTAAGTTGCTTCACTGGACTATGCGTTTCGGTACGACAACGTGCTTTAAGTTCAGCCAGATCGCGGCCTTTTTCAAGCACCCGGCCTTTTTCGTCAATGACTTTAATGAACGGCATCAAATACTGATCAACCCGATCAAAGGAGAAATCTTTTGCGGTGATTTGTTCACCACGTAACTGAAAAGCTAAATAATTGAAAATGTGCTCACGTAAATGTACCGCATCTATCCCGCTCATTAGCTTACGCGCAGTATCCGGAATCGGAACCAGGTTACGACGCTTATCTTTAGGCAGTGATTTTAACAATGCTTCAATCAAATCCTGACGCCAGCCCGGAATCCCCCATGACCAGATATTTTCATCCACCTGCGGCAAGGCCTGTACCGGAATTTTAACCGTTGCACCATCTTCATCATGGCTCGGGTCAAAGCGATAGCTCGCAGCCAGACGTAAAGAACCGTTGTGCAGATAGTCAGGAAATTGCTGCGTGGTGGGACGATCATTCATCCACAACGCATCATCATCGACAAATAAATAGCGTGGATTTTGCGGTTCAACCGTGGCACGCCAGTCTTCAAAGGTTCGACGGCTGGCGACCTCTTCCGGCACTTTGGATGCATAGAACTGATAGATGGTTTCTTCGTCCACCACCAGATCCCGACGACGCAGTTTATCTTCCACCCGTTCGACTTCTTCAAGCTTAAGCAAGTTATGCTTCAAGAATGGTGGTGTAATACCTAAATGCCCCGTAGTTAAGGCATCTCGCAGAAAAATTTCGTGCGCTGCCGGCTGATCGACTTTTTCATAATCCATCAAACGTTTAGGCTCAATAATCAAACCAAACAATGAAATCTGGTCATAACAATTGACGATGCCGGCTTTTTTCGACCAGTGTGGTTCAAAATAGTGATGCTTGAGCAAATCGGGCGCTGCAAGCAGAATCCATTCAGGTTCAATTTTGGCGAGCGTACGCAAATACACCTGAGAGGTTTCTACCATCTCAAAGGCCATGACCCAAGGCGTATTGCTCTTATGCAAGGTCGAAGCGGGAAAAATACGGGCTTTTTGTTGGCGCACTGCCATAAACACATTACGTTCATCGGTTTTGTTAGCAATAAACGAAAGCAAACCGGTCAACAAAGCACGGTGTAGATTTTCATAACTGGCTTTTTTATCATTAAAGGAAAGCTTTAACCCTTGAGCCAATTCAGTCAATTGTTCATGGGTTTTTTTCCACTCACGCAAACGCAACCAGCTTAAAAAGTGCTGACGTGCAAAATTACGACGTTTATTTTCGTTCATAGACGCACGATTATTTTGCAAGGTTTCCCATAACTTGATGTAGAACAGGAAGTCAGAATCAGCCTCCTTGAATAAGGCATGTTTCTGGTCGGCTTGGGTCTGTTTATCGGCCGGACGTTCACGTGGGTCTTGTACTGCCAGCGCAGCCACAATAATCAGCACTTCATTCAGCACACCAAAATGCGCGCCACCCAAAATCATGCGGGCCAAACGCGGGTCAATCGGCATCTTCGCCATTTGCTGACCGATTTTGGTTAATCCGCCTTGTGTTCCCAATTTTTTAGAAGTACTAGATTTTGAGGATAATTTTTCTTCCTCAGCTTTAGGAGAGTTTTTCTCATGCATTGCCCCAAGCTCAATCAGCAGCTTGCGGCCATCATTCACCAAGCGATGATCTGGCGGCTCAATAAAATCGAAACTTTCCAGCTCGCCCAGATTCAGACTTTGCATCTGTAAAATCACAGAGGCTAAATTGGTACGCTTGATTTCAGGTTCGGTAAATTCAGGACGGCTGAGAAAATCTTCTTCAGAATACAGTCGAATGCACACACCCGGCGCAATACGGCCACAACGCCCTTTACGCTGATTCGCTGCCGCTTGCGACACAGCTTCAATCGGTAAACGCTGTACACGAGAACGATAACTGTAGCGTGAAATACGGGCAAAACCGCTATCAATCACATAGCGGATATTGGGAACCGTTAAAGCAGTTTCGGCCACGTTGGTGGCAATGATAATGCGTCGCCCACTACCGCCCGGATTAAAAATCCTTTGCTGTTCAGCTAAAGCCAAGCGTGCATATAAAGGTAAAATTTCGGTATGACGCGGACCATGCTTTTGCAAAGTTTCTTGCAGTTCGCGAATTTCCTGTTCGGTACTGGCAAAAATCAGGATATCGGCATGTTCGGGATGACCTTTATCCTGAGCATCCTGAAAACACTCGTTGACCGCCTGAACCACTGCACGTGGCAGGTTCTCTTCAAAGTCATCAAACTCATCGTCATCACTGCCGCCAATCGTCATTTCTGAAATCGGACGATAACGCAGCTCTACCGGGAAACTACGTCCTTCAACTTCAAAAACCGGGGCATCAAAAAAGTAACTGCTAAAGCGGTTCACATCTAGGGTTGCTGAAGTAATGATGACTTTTAAATCACGACGCTTAGGCAAAAGCTGTTTGAGATAACCCATGATAAAGTCGATATTGAGTGAACGTTCATGCGCTTCATCAATAATAATCGTGTCGTATTTGGTGAGGAATCGGTCATTGGACAATTCAGCCAGCAAAATACCATCGGTCATTAAACGGACAATGGAGTCTTGTGAACCCTGTTCATTAAAACGAATTTTAAACCCGATTGATTCACCCAGTTTTTCACCGACTTCTTCAGCAATACGCTGCGACACGCTACGCGCAGCCAGTCGACGAGGTTGGGTATGCCCTATCATGCCGGTTAAACCACGCCCGGCAAGCATGGCAATTTGCGGTAACTGGGTAGTTTTACCCGAACCGGTTTCACCTGCCACAATAATCACTTGATGCTGTTGAATTGCTTTAATCAACTTGTCTTTATATTGGGTAACCGGCAGGTCTTGATTCAGTTTGATGTTCGGTACACGGGACAGGCGCTCACGAACTTTATGATTCGATTTTTCTAATAATTCTTGATATTGCGCCTCACTGGCATCTTTACCTTTGCGTAGCCGATTTAAACGATGACGGTCACGTGCCATGACCCATTGATCTACATTTAAATGACTTAACACAGATAATCTATCCCAAAACGAAAAATTGAACTGAATATTTTACGCTGTAACGCTCTCGAGAGAAAGACAAGCAAATGTTTATTCATAATGTTTGATGTAAAGAATTTCAAAACTATGGAAAATAGATTTCAAGTAAAGCTAAATCGACTGTTTATATTCTTTAAAGATATTCAAATACTTCATTTTATGATGATAACTTAGCACGCCAATAATTTATTCCAGAAAAATAAGTTGAATTAAAAAAAATTTGCCCTTGAATTTTAGTCCTTGCACCTTCATCTTCTTAGGCAAGCTGAAAAACTGATCTTTTGTCATTTAGTCCTCATGTTTATAGGACTGAATAGATGGATAAATCAGATTTGGTGAAATAGTGACCCTTATCTTTGTTAATTCGGTTTTTCCGATTTCAATTATATAAAAATACTGTTTCATCAATAACAAAAAATTCGCTATTCTTTTGGATATCAAATATAAACCTCAATCATGGAGACAATGATGAGCTTAATTAATACAGAAGTTAAACCATTTAAAGCAACTGCATTCCAAAATGGTCAATTTATCGAAGTAACTGAAGCTGATCTTAAAGGCAAATGGTCTGTAGTATTCTTCTACCCAGCTGACTTCACTTTTGTTTGCCCAACTGAACTTGGCGACCTTGCAGACAACTATGCTGAATTCCAAAAATTAGGTGTTGAAATCTATTCAGTTTCTACTGACACTCACTTTACTCACAAAGCTTGGCATGATTCTTCAGAAGAAATCAAAAAAATCCAATATGTAATGGTAGGTGATGCGAACTGGACACTTGCTAAAAACTTCGACGTATTAATCGAAGCTGACGGCCTTGCAGATCGTGGTACTTTCGTTATCGATCCAGAAGGTAAAATCCAAATCGTTGAAATCAATGCTGGTGGTGTTGGCCGTGATGCTTCAGAACTTCTTCGTAAAGTTAAAGCAGCTCAATACGTTCACGCTCACCCAGGCGAAGTTTGCCCAGCTAAATGGAAAGAAGGCGATGCTACTTTAGCTCCTTCAATCGACCTAGTAGGTAAAATCTAATTTTTATTAGATTAAACTGATTCAAAAAACCACGCTTTTTAGCGTGGTTTTTTATGGATTATATGAAACATTCAGTATTCAATTCTACAGCTCAATTAAAATTGCGTAACAATAGATTCCAGGCATCCCGAGTATTGATATAACCGTATTCATTGATTAGAAATATTACAATTCTGCTATACATACCTTGTTCTTTTTATCATAGTTTCAAAGGATGTAGTCAATGCGTGCTACTTTATATCCCTACAAAATGAGGGGCGCTTATGGGAACAATGCTTGTCGTCACTTCTTATAAATACAATGCATCTTCACGCTATTTAAAAATTTTTTATAGCAATGGATCTGGAGAGCTTTATCATCCTGTGCCGGAATTCATTTATAATAATTTACTGCGCTGTAATGATAAAACCGCTTTTGTACATAAATACTTGGAATACGATGTGCATTTTACCCGTATTTCAATTCAATAAATCAAATACGATAAATCAGGGCAATTTCCCTGATTTATGATTTAACCAGTTTTGTATTATTATTTTATTTATAGCAAATTATAAACAAACCCGCTCCTTTTGATAGGGTCAGGGTGAGGAAACGTCCATCATTTTTAACCAGTTCGATAAAAGTTTTCACTTCCGCTGCGTGAGAGATAACATTGTCGACAATTAGAACGCCGCCTTGCGGATGAATCATATTTTGCAGATAAGCCCAGTAATCGACATACGCATCGCGCTCAGCATCTAACAGAATGAAATCATATTGATGGGTACATTTTTCAAGAAACTTTTGCGCATCTCCTACCCAAAAATCAATTACCTGATCCAAGGCTAATTCTTGCGCATATTGTTGCGCCTGAGCAGTGCGTGATAGATCTATTTCAAGTGTGGTTACATGACCTTGTGTAGTTTGCGCTGCATTTGCCAACCATAGAGTCGAATAACCTGTAGAGGTTCCGATTTCTAGAATTGATTTCGATTGCTGGATACGAATTTGCATCGCTAAAAATAATGCAGAATCAGGTTCAATATTTCTATAACGCTGAATACGGTCATGTTGTAAGGCATCAAATTTGATAAAACCTTGATACAACTCATGCATCCGTGTTTGAAAAGCCAAATCCATGCTCATATCAGATGTCCCTATCCATTACAGTTATTTTGAGTCTAACTGATCTATGACAAAAATCTATATCTAAGCAGTTTCTTGAATCAATTTAAATCTGGGCAACACTTCACCGTTAGCGAGAGTGACTGTTTCCTGAAACATCTCTAAAGGACGCACCCACATAGAATAATCGTCATATAAGCATTGATAGACTACAAGCTTTTCATGTGTTTCACTATGCGTTGCCACATGAAAAACCTGATATAAATTGCCCTTATAATGTTGATAAATTCCAGATTTAAGCTTCATCTACCCTTACCTATTAAAAAAATCATCCTTATCATAATCAAAATTTCTATTGATCTGACACAAATTTAATTCTTTCCCTTAAATACCAAATAAATATGTGAATATTCTAATTAACCCCCATCCTTAACATCGAATACTTATCCATCTAAACGAATCTAAAATCTATTTATCCGATCATAAATATCAAAATGAATCGTTTTACCTATTTCATCATTTGTTTTAGTATAGCCTTATTAAATAAACATTTACTCCCTTGGAGACGTTAGCCATGTTAGACCAAAATACTTCAGCTCAGTTAAAAACACTTCTTCAACGTCTGGAAAGCCCGATTGAAATTGTGGCTACTTTGAACGGTTCTGACAAGTCAGACAAAATTAAAGAACTGGTCACGGAAGTTGCGGCGCTGTCTGATCAGGTTACCGCCCGTTTTGATGGTACAAACTCACGTGCACCAAGCTTCGGGATTGCCAAAGTCGGTGAACAGCCACGCGTCAACTTCGCCGGTTTGCCGATGGGACATGAATTTACCTCTTTAATTTTAGCTTTGCTGCAAGTTTCCGGCTATGCACCGAAAGTGTCGAATGACGTACTAGCCCAAATCAAGGGTTTAAATTTAACTGATGATTTTGATGTATTTGTTTCCTTAAGCTGCCATAACTGTCCGGACGTGGTGCAAGCCCTGAACCTGATTGCGATTTACAATCCGGGCGCAACAGCAACCATGATTGACGGAGCTTTCTTCCAGGAAGAAGTGGAACAGCGCAAAATCATGGCCGTTCCGATGCTGTTCCAGAATGGCGAGCATATTGGTCAGGGCCGCATGACCCTGGAAGAAATCGTGGCCAAACTGGATTCGGGTTCATCAGCCAAAGATGCAGAAAAACTCAATGCTAAAGGCGCCTTTGATGTGTTGGTGATTGGTGGCGGACCTGCGGGCAACACTGCTGCAATCTATGCAGCCCGTAAAGGCATCCAGACCGGGATCGTGGCTGAACGCTTTGGCGGTCAGGTGATGGACACCATGGACATTGAAAACTATACCTCGGTACAGAAAACCCAAGGTCCGAAGTTTGCCGCTGAAATGGAAGCGCATGTACGTGCTTATGATGTCGATATCATGAACCTGCAAAAAGTAGCAGCCATTAAAGGTGCCGATGAAACCGCCAACGGTCTGGTTGAAGTGACTTTGGAGAACGGTGCCAAGCTGGAATCGAAAACCATCATCCTGTCGACCGGTGCCCGCTGGAGAGAGATGAATGTTCCAGGTGAGCAGGAATATAAAACCCGCGGTGTAGCGTATTGTCCGCACTGTGACGGTCCATTGTTCAAAGGCAAACGTGTTGCGGTAATTGGTGGCGGCAACTCGGGTGTGGAAGCGGCGATTGACCTGGCCGGGATTGTCGAGCATGTAACACTGGTTGAGTTCGATACCAAACTGCGTGCCGACCAAGTCTTGCAGGACAAGCTCAACAGCTTGCCAAATACCACCGTGATCAAGAATGCCTTGTCGACTGAAGTGGTCGGTGACGGTTCACAGGTGACTGCACTGAAATACAAAGACCGTGCCACCGATGTTGAACACACGGTAGAATTGGCCGGGATCTTTGTACAGATCGGTTTGTTGCCGAATACGGATTTCCTGAAAGCGTCAAAAGTTGAACTGAGCAATCGTGGCGAGATCATGATTAACGATCGTAACGAAACCAATGTGAAGGGTGTCTTTGCTGCCGGTGACTGTACTACAGTACCGTACAAGCAGATCATCATTGCAACGGGTGAAGGCGCCAAAGCATCCCTGTCTGCTTTTGATTACATTATCCGTTCCGGGCAATAAAAGAAAAAGGTCAGTGTGTCCCCAAGCACACTGACCTTGATTAGCGCTTTATTTTGAATATTATTTTTCTTAATATTCTCGTTTTATAGGAACTTTGGAGGCTAACACCCAAGTTCCTTTTTTTATGCCTGCAATATGCCACCAGCTAAAGTATCCCCACATACTTGGACGGTTTACATTTTGCATTTTCCTTTTTTGTTTTACGCCCTTTTATTGTTCTTTCTCCAAGGTTGATTTATTACAAACAGCAATTTTTGTTCCATTTTCATTTATTGGATAAGTAATTAAATAAATTCAAAGCCTTAAACTTATGCATCAATTGCTCTTGTGTTTCCATATGCTCAGGATGCGGAATAATGCACTCAATTGGACACACGGCTATACAGGTTTGATGTTCATAAAAGCCCATACATTCAGTGCAACGATCAACATCAATTTCATATACTTTTGTCCCTTCATAAATCGCATCATTCGGACATTCCGGTAGACACATATCGCAATTGATGCATTTATCAGTAATCAGCAAAGCCATCCTAATCTCTCTAATTAGACGGCTTGATAAGCCAAAGACGCAGCAGAAATATCAGCCGTTGAATTCGGCAAGTTGCGAATCAGCAGGGCATAGCACATATCGACATCGGCAGGAACTGGAATATCGACGACATGGCCTGAACCTTTTGCGTCAATAATCAAATTGCCTTTTTTATCTTTAATTTCAGTCAAGGTAAAAGTGATGTTGCCTGAAGTGGTCATCAGCTCAAGCGAATCACCGACCACAAAACGGTTTTTCACCTCAATTTTAATGTAGTCACCGTTACGCTCCAACACTTCACCGACAAATTGTTGATGGTCAAAACGTGATGAACCGGTTTCATAATTTTGATATTCAGTATGCACATGACGGCGCAGGAAACCTTCGGTATAGCCACGATTCGCCAACCCTTCCAGTTGACTCATTAATGCTGGATCAAAAGGTTTGCCTTCAAGCGCATCATCAATCGCTTTACGGTAAATCTGTGCAGTACGGGCGCAGTAGAAGTAAGACTTGGTACGACCTTCAATCTTTAACGAATGAATCCCCATCTTGGTTAAACGGTCGACATGCTGCACTGCACGCAAATCTTTAGAGTTCATGAAGTAAGTGCCATGTTGATCTTCTTCAGCGGCAAATATGTCTTCTTCATTGCGTTGTAATAAAACCGGCTCGCCAAATTGGTGTTGTTCTAGGGCGTGTTGCTCATCGGCATCTTTATTTTTGCAGCATGAGGTTTGTTTAAGTGATTCTTCAATTTGTTGAACTGGAATCACATCCCCAGTTTCATCTTCAGCTGCATCGTGAATTTTATAATCCCAACGACAGGCATTGGTACATGCACCCTGATTGGCATCACGTTTATTCATATAGCCAGAAAGTAAGCAACGACCGGAATAAGCCATACACAATGCGCCATGCACAAAAACCTCAATTTCCATGTCAGGCACATGATTTTTAATCTCTTCAATTTCCTCAATAGAAAGTTCACGCGACAAAATGACACGCGTTAGTCCCGTGTTTTTCCAGAATTTTACCGTTGCCCAATTAACTGCATTGGCTTGTACAGACAGATGTACTGGCATGTCTGGAAAATGTTCACGTACCATCATGATCAGACCCGGATCAGACATAATTAGGGCATCAGGTTGCATGGCAACCACAGGTTCCAAGTCACGAATGAAGTTTTTTAGCTTGCTGTTATGCGGTTGGATATTCACCACCACATAGAATTTTTTGCCTAAAGCATGGGCCTCTTCAATGCCAATTTTTAAATTGTCATGATCAAAAGCATTGTTACGCACACGTAAGCTATAACGTGGCTGACCTGCATATACGGCATCTGCACCATAAGCAAATGCATAGCGCATGTTTTTCAGTGAGCCGGCAGGAGAGAGAAGTTCGGTTACGTGCGAAATGGTCATGTTAATAAAGGCATAAAAAATTTATGGCTTTATTGTAAGGATCTAAAAAAATGATTCAACCTAGTATTTTAGTTGGATTTTTACTTATTTTAGGCTTCAAGCTGTTTTAAAATCTGACAACTATCAATGGTTTCCGTGGTATTGCAAGAGGCGCGTAGCTGGATGAGCTGTTGTTGAAATTTTTTTAATTCTATAATTTTATCAGTTACTTGCTCAATATGTTGTTCAATCAGTTGATTCACTGCATGACAGCTTTGTAAGGGTTGTTGTTCCAATTCAAGCAACACTTCAATCTCGTTTAATGAAATATCTAACGCACGACAGCGTTTAATAAATACCAGTCGTTTGAATGTATTTTCATCATAATAGCGATAATTATTATCGCCACGGAAGCTGGGTTTGATCAGATTTTTCTTCTCGTAGAAGCGAATGGTGTCGCTACTGAGTCCAGTTTTAAGTGCTAAATCTTTAATTAAATAATATTTAGATATATTCATACTTGACCTTGGAGTTACTCCATAGTTTTAAATAAGAATAATACAAAATGGTAATCATTTGAATTGGAGTGATCTTATGGCGTGTAACCATTGTTGTGATGAGCCTGCACCACCCAAACCGGACAGCAAATTTAGAATGGCTTTATGGATTGCATTATGTATCAATTTGGTGATGTTCTTGATTGAATTGATTGGTGGGGCTTATGCACATTCTTCTGCACTTTGGGCAGATTCCCTCGATTTCTTTGGGGATGCCGTAAACTACGGGGTATCACTGGCAGTATTGGGGGCAAGCCTGTATTGGCGAGCCACAGTTGCGTTGGTGAAAGGTGTAACTATGGCACTGTTTGGTGTGGTAGTGATTGGAAAAACGGTTTTTGCCTATGTGCAGGGCATTCCACCTGAAGCGATCACTATGGGGGCAATTGGGGTTCTGGCTTTAGTTGCCAATGTGAGTTCGGCTTTAATTTTATATAGCTTCCGTGATGGTGATGCCAATATGAGTTCAGTTTGGCTATGTAGCCGTAATGATGCAATTGGTAATGTTGCAGTGGTTTTAGCTGCGGTGGGAATATTGGGTACAGGAAGCATGTGGCCGGATATTGGGGTGGCAGTGATTATGGCGAGTTTAGGTTTAAGCGGTGGCTATCAGGTAATGAAGAAAGCGCTACAGGAGCGCGAAACCTATAAAAATATTGAACACATTTAATCGTATCAATAAAAAAAGAGGGCTGAAAAACCACTGCTGTCCCATAATTTAAATTTTATTTAAATACTGAACCAGCCTGATAATTTGTTATCTTTAAATATTTGATATTTATATTTTTCACAGCCTTGTCTTTTCTTTAGATGTTTAAATGGCTTTGTGTAGGCTAAACCCTACTTTTGACAGACCAAAAGTAGGCAAAAGTCTTTATTCCCCAAACCCGACATCCTGTCGTGATGGAGAATGTGTGGCATCCCTGCCACACTCGCGAATCGAAGATATGGACTTCAACTATGGGACAGTAGTGCAGAAAAACCCTCTTTTTTAAGTCATCCCAACACTGTGGGCGGTAAATAAATCGTAAACTCATTCACCGGTTCAATTAGCACGCTATAGGGCTGTAACTGATCTTCAAATGAAACCAAATTCATGCGTGCCAAAAGTTCGAAACGTGCATGATGCAGTTTGGCTGGCCTAGGTTGCAGGCGGTCATGCCAGACCCGATATGTACCTAATTTACCGTCACGACGATGATAAAACCCGGCTAGAGGATGAGTTAAATAAACCCGATAAGTTTCCAGATCGGGAAAGCCTTCAAATTGCCAGACATCTTCTGAAGACTGAATCAGCTGAATTTCTGAACTTGCCCATTCACATTGAGTGGTCATGTGATACTTTTGATAAAGTCCCTGTTCATCTTGCTGGCAGTCGAATGAAATGACAGCTTTATGCCAAGGTAATATCCAGGCAATCCGGGGTACAAAAACTGTCCACGAATCTAAAGTTGTTCCTAAAAACCATACGCAGCGTTGTTGGGTTTCTTGATCAATCACATAAATACGGTAATTGGTTTGTCCCATTTGAAATTTAGGAAATGGGTAAACTGCAGAAGTAAAATCGACATCAATAAAAGGAACCACCGACATGAGCGCTTTTTCTTGACCTTGATATTGAATGGTATCGAGCTTAAAACGTGCTGGAATAATGTCTTTAAAACGTGCAGGGTCAATGGCATAGGTAATTAAAGCAAAATGCTGTAATTTACAAACAACATCAAGGCCTTTGGGTTCTGGACGTAGATGTAAGTAATCTTGAAATTTTAAATTTGGAAAGTTCATTGTTTTAATAATCAATTATTTTTTTCTTATTCTGATCTTATTGAAATGCTTGCAATAAGTAAATAAAAACCGAGCGATGTCGCTCGGTTTTTTCGATTCGGTGTTATTGGAAATAACACGTCATCTTATTTTTCAACGAATGCACGTTCAATCACATAGTCGCCAAGAACACCCATTTTAGGGGATTCTTTTAGACCATGCTGGTCAAGCAAAGTAACTACGTCGTCTAGGAATGCCGGGCTACCGCAAAGCATTGCGCGGTCAGTTTCCGGGTTGAAACGTGGTAAACCAATTTTTTCAAACAGTTGACCAGATTCAATAGCAGTGGTTACACGACCTTGAGTGTGGAATTCTTCACGCGTTACTGTTGGGTAGTAAATCAATTTGTCTTTAATACCCAGTTCTTCAAAGAATTCGTGATTTGGAAGTTCGTTTAGAATCAAGTCTTGGTAAGCCAATTCAGAGATAAAGCGCGTACCATGAACCACAATCACTTTTTCAAAGCGTTCATAGGTTTCTGGGTCACGAATCGTTGACAAGAACGGCGCAAGACCAGTACCAGAAGAAAGAAGGTACAAGTTTTTACCTGGGTTTAAGTCGTCAAGAACCAAAGTTCCTGTCGGTTTACGGGAGACTAAAATATCATCGCCCACTTTTACTTTTTGTAAAATAGAAGTTAAAGGACCATCTGGCACTTTAATAGAGAAAAACTCTAACTCTTCTTCATAGTTAGCGCTAGCAATAGAATAAGCACGCATTAAAGGCTTACCATTTACTTCCAGTCCAATCATCACAAATTGACCATTTTTAAAACGTAACGCAGTGTCGCGAGTGGTTTTAAAACTGAATAATGTGTCATTCCAGTGGTGTACGTGAGTAATCTTTTCGACGTTGAAAGCAGCCATTAAAGGTCTCAATAAATTATCAAATTAGAACAGCTTACTATTCTAATCTAAAAACATTCTCGATAAACTGAATATATTTAATTGACCTTATCAGAAAAAGTGATTATGACTGAGATTAAAGTGCCAATAATCGGGTATATGAATTCTCCCTACCGTGAAAAATTTGGCATCCCTAGACAGCCAAATCTGGTTCAGGTCGAATCTTATATTGAAATGCTTGAACCGTATAATGATTTACTTGCATTTGAGGGAATCAATGAATTCAGTCATTTGTGGATTATCTGGCAATTCCATGATAATAAAAATCAACAAGATAGGATAAAATTTCGCCCTCAAGTCCGTCCACCGCGTTTAGGGGGGAATCAGAAAATAGGTGTGTTCGCGACACGCAGCATGTACCGTCCTGCACCCATGGGTTTGTCTGTGGTTCAACTCAAAGAAGTCAAGAAAGTCGGTAAGTCAGTTCGGGTCTATGTCACAGGCAGTGACTTATTGAATGGCACACCCATTATAGATATCAAGCCTTATATTCAGTATTCCGATGTAGTACTGAATGCACAAAGTGGTTATGCACAAGATGAACCTGCGCGAATACCAGTGATTTGGACAGAAAGTGCTGAGCAGCAAAAGCAAGAATTAATTCAATGTAAAAAGCTAGATCACCGAATTGTGAATGAACTGGAACAGGTTTTATCGCTCGATCCAAGACCGGCTTATCAAAAGGATCCTGAGCGTATTTATAAAATGAATTTCGCCCATTTTGATGTCAGTTTTAGGGTGGGATTGGCTTCAATTACTGTGACAGAAATTATTGAACTTTCAGTTTAATGCTGTACCATCCACCAAAGTACAGCAATTAAAACGGTCATATGTAGAATTTGTACAGGTGCAAAATAGAGTGCAAATTTTAAGCCACCACTGATAGCTGCATTAATGGATTTAGAAACCGCATGAGCACCCAGACCTATCATCATTGCATACATCAAGCTGGTGTTTGTGGGTTCACCTTGAATCACTACAGCCGCCGCAGCGGCATGAATTTCAAACAGTGAGGCCAGGAGCGTACCTGCAATTAAACCGGAATTACCGAGTAAAATTTCTAGCCCATACACGCCAGCCTGAATAATGGTTAAAGTCACTGCAATAATCGCGGCTTCTTTTAAGCTAAACATGGGACTATCTTCAGGCTCTATTTCTTCGACAGGTTCTGCTTTACGTAAAAGCCAATAAGCACAAAACGCTAGAATAGCGATAGCAATGAGTGAGGGAAATATCAGTAATTTTAGCCAAGTTAAAGAGACACCTCCTACCACAATGAATAACAGTAGCAAAGTTGAAATACAGGACATCAGTGCTGCACCGGCATTTGATCGGGCATCGATCCCTTCATTACGTACTTGCATGCCTAAATGCGCAATCGTTGCGGTACTGGATACAAACCCCGAAGCAATTGAAGAAAGAATGAGTGCTCTTTTTTTTGAAAGTAAGCGTTTAGCAATATGTGCCAATGCTTGAACAACAAGAATCAGAGTAAGCAGTTTTAAAATAATATGCGGGTTAAGCACTGCACCCCATAAAGGGACATTGGGGGTGAGCGGTAGACCAATTAAAATCAGTGCCAGTAAAAATAAACCATCTTTAAATTCTGCTTCAGTAATCCATTTGCCTGCAAACCCATGAATCGAATGCTTCATCATTAAAATAAAGGTAAGTACTACGGATAAGCTGGCAGCCAGTGTGACATTCCAAATACACAGCGCGCCAATAAAATAGGTCATCACGAAAGCCAGTTCAGTGGTTACTCCCGGATCTTTTAGCTGATTTTTAAGCGAAAAAATACTAATTGCAGCCACACTCATTGCACCTACAACCCCAAAAATAGGTCCAAAGCTAAAGCATAGTGCACCAAGTAATGCACAGATTACAAAGGAGCGAACTCCGGCAAAACTGTGCTGGTTTTCACGTTGTTTGCTTCGTTCCCGTTCTAAACCAATCAGCAAACCACAGCCTAAAGCTGCTGCCATCATCATTAGCAGTTCTTGAAATGAGGTACTTTGCAGTGACTGATTGAGCATATTATTCAAAGGGTTTATCCAAGTATTTGTATGGAAAGTTCAGTTGCTTAATTCATCAGCATATTTAGTATTATTGGCTATTAATGAGTGAAAGTAAAAGCATCATAGTTGCCAAAAAAGTTATAGTTTTCATTTGAATGACCTATACGCTGGATTGGCTTTAAAAAGTCTAAGGAAATTTTTTTTCTAAAACTGCTATAAGTCAGATGAAATTTAGTTTGCTATAGTGTGCTTAGGTTTTGGGGCTTAGAACAATGAATTTTAATTTTGAAATGGACACGTCTTGGTGTCTGGAACAACTACAAAAAGATGGACGTATTACCGAGCGTAACAAGCTACTGATACAAACAACACACCGCCAGCGTGAGCAACTTAAATGGCATCCCTTGCAGTGGATTGCACATTTTAATCTGGTCGATCTATCCCATCCGCAATCTACCTTAACCCTAAACCGATTGTGTCAATGGATTGCAGAAAAAGCCAATATTCCTTTTTATATTATTGATCCCTTAAAAGCCGATGTGGGTGCTTTAACCAATATCATGTCGCAAGAATTTGCCGTACGTAATAAAATTTTGGCGGTAGAAATTCAGCCAGACAAAGTCCTGATTGCAACAGATCAGCCCTTTAAAACGGAATGGGTGGCTAATCTTGAACATACGATTGCACCAAAAAAAATTCAGCGTGTTTTATTAAGCCCGGATCAATTACAGCGTTATCTGGTCGAATATTATCAAGTCAGCCGTGCAGTTAATTCATCACAAAAGTCCAGTGCTTATGATCGTGATAACAAAGGTGTGGAAGCACTTTTACAATTGGGCGATACGCAAAACCCGGATGCCAATGATCAACACATTGTAAAACTTGTCGATTGGGTGTTGCAGTTCGCTTTTGAGCAAGGAGCGAGTGATATTCATCTCGAGCCGCGTAAAGATGCCGGAAAAGTACGTTTCCGAATAGATGGTGTGTTACATACTATTTATAAAATGCCGGCCAATACACTGACTGCCGTGATTTCGCGAATTAAAATTCTAGGTCGCATGAATGTCGCGGAAAAACGCAAACCTCAAGATGGTCGATTAAAAACCCGCACGCCTAAAGGACAAGAAACCGAGTTACGTTTATCGACTTTGCCGACTGCTTTTGGCGAGAAATTGGTGATGCGTATTTTTGACCCGGAAGTGTTGGTTCGCAGTTTTCAGCAGCTGGGTTTTGAAGGGGGGTTGCTGAATGATTGGCGGGCTTTAACTGCACATAGTCACGGGATTATTCTGGTGACTGGTCCGACCGGTTCAGGGAAAACCACGACACTATATTCTTCGCTTAAACAGCTGGCGACTGAAGAAGTCAATGTCTGTACCATTGAAGATCCGATCGAGATGCTAGAACCAAGCTTTAACCAGATGCAGGTTAATCAAGGGATTGACTTGGGTTTTGCCGATGGCGTGCGCGCTTTAATGCGTCAGGATCCGGACATTATTATGGTCGGTGAGATTCGTGATCATGATACTGCTAATATGGCGATTCAAGCAGCATTAACCGGTCATTTGGTGTTATCCACGCTACATACCAATGATGCACCATCGAGTCTGACTCGTTTACATGATTTAGGTGTGCAGCCATTTTTAACTGCAGCGACTATTTTAGGGGTGTTGGCACAACGTCTGGTACGAAAACTTTGCCCGCACTGTAAAGCAGAAACTTTTATTAATGAGCAAGAGTGGAAGCATTTGACCTACGACTTTAATATTGCTATGCCAGACTTTGTGTTCCAAGCGGTCGGTTGCGAAGAGTGTCGATATACAGGCTATAAAGGACGTGTCGGCATCTATGAATTTATGCCTTTAAGTCTGGAAACCAAGCAACTGATTGGTGCAAATGCCAATTTAAATGAATTACGTCAGCAAGCCAAGAAAGAAGGGGTAGAACCGTTGCGTATTGCAGGTGCACGCAAGGTTTTGGATGGACTGACCACTTTGGAAGAGGTATTGCGGGTTGTTCCCTTGAATTAAGTATTTTTGAAGATGAAGAAATCTTAAGATTCACCTCATCTTAATTTGTTTTAATCACTTTATCGAAATGATGAAGAAAAAGATGAGGGCTTCAATATGAACATGATCTCAAAAGCAGCTTTAATTACCGGTTTGATCGGTGCATCTACTTTTGCTTTGGCAAATAACGCAATCAATCAAACGGCTATTGCACCGACAACTACTACTTCGGTTAAACAGGCTTTAGGCTTGAAAGATGATACGAAAGTACAGCTTAAAGGTTATGTGGTGAAAGCGGTCGGTGATGAAAAATACCAGTTCCGTGATAACACTGGAACCATTACAGTCGATATTGATGATGAGTTATGGCAAGGTAAACCTATAAATGCCAAAACTCCACTTACTTTGATTGGTGAAGTGGATATTGATTACAAACCTGCAAAACGTGTTGAAATTGATGTAGATGCAGTTCAATTTTAAAATAATTGAGATGTTGAAATAAAGCGATCAGTGGCTTACATAGCCTCTTTCCAAGACCACATGAATGATTCATGTGGTCTTTTGGTTTAAGCTCTTTTTCAAAGCATGCTATGTTAAAAGCCAATCATGCCAAATACTTGAGAACAACATATGCGAATCTTACTGGCAGAAGATGATGCTTCCCAGGCAGAGAGCATCAAAACCTGGTTAGAAATGGATGGTTATAATATTGACTGGGTCGAGCGTGGTGATCACGCCATTTTAGCCATTGAGCAGCATCAGTATGATTGTGTCTTGCTCGATCGGGGGCTACCCAAAGCCACGGGTGATGAAATTCTTAAAACGTTAAGAGCGCAGCAGCAGCAAACGCCTGTGATTTTTATCACTGCTCGGGACAGTATTCAAGATCGTGTCGAAGGTCTGGATTTAGGCGCCAATGATTATCTGGTCAAGCCGTTTAGTCTGGAAGAGCTTTCTGCGCGCGTGCGTTCACAATTACGACAGCATCAAAGCAGTGCAGATCAATATTTGCGTTATGCAAATCTGGTGTTAGACCCGCAAGCCAAAACACTGATTAAAGATAGTCAGACTGTCAATTTAACTGCCAAGGAATTTCAGATTTTGCATAAGCTGATGCAAAAACCTGAACATGTAATGACCCGTGAGCAACTGGAAGAATCACTCTATGCATGGGGCGATGAAATTGAAAGTAATGCGATAGAAGTGTTTATCTATCAATTGCGTAAAAAGATTGGCAGCCAATATATCAAAACCATTCGTGGTTTGGGCTATCGTATGAGTCAGGATTAATATGCCGCAAGCCGTGTCTCTACAAAGCCGTCTGATCAGGACATCATTATTCAGTTCAATGGTGGCGGGTGTGCTGGCATTGCTGCTTTTTGTGGGGGTTTCGCTCTATCAGACCATGCAGGTGCAAGATCAACTCATGAATGAAATTGCAGACATGCTGTTAATTTCGGATGTGACTACGAGTTCAGGACAACAGGTGGATGAACTCAGCGATGAATTTGATATTCAATATCAACTCAAAGATCAGCAGCAGGTGCTGACTGCATCAAAAGATTTCCATTTAGAAGAACAGTCCTCAAAGATCAAAAATAATGTATCTGAAGGCTATGATTTTCTTTGGCAAGACCTGCAATTGTGGCGTATGTACAGAGCTGAAGATGCTGAGCTGAATATGTCGGTATTGGTGTTACAACCGCTAGGAGAACGTTTTAAAGATTTGGCTCAGAATGTGATGGGTTATGCTCTGGTATTGGTCTTGCTCTGGTTGACGCAGTGGCTGATTTTACACTTTGCAGTGAAACGTCAATTTAAAGTCATTCATCAATTGTCCAAAAATATTGCTGAAAAAAATGCCAATGATCTCACTCCGATTCAGCAGCAAGTGCCCGAGTTAAAAGAATTACAACCGATAGTCTGGCAACTGAATCAAATGTTGCAGCGGCTTAAACAATCCTTGGTTGCAGAGCAGCGCTTTACTGCGGATGCCTCGCATGAGTTACGTTCGCCTTTATCGGCTATTCAAATGCGTTTGCAGGTATTAAAACGTAAATATCCAGATTTAACTCAGGACTTGGTCAGTATTCAAAATGATGTCAATCGTGGCACACAAGTCTTGGAAAACCTACTTTTACTAGCGCGTCTTGATCCGACCAATACCCGTCAATTACCAAAAACTGAAATTGACTTGCAGGTGATAGTAAAAGATGTTGTTCAGGCTTTACAGCCTTTTGCTACCAAGAAAAGTATTCAAATCCAGACTCAGCTTTCGCCTCATCTTGCTATTTTGGCTAATGAAAAACTTATTTTCAGTTGTATACGAAACCTGATGGATAATGCCATTCGATATGTCGGGCAAAATGGTCATGTATTTATTAATGTGCAACATCAGCATCAAAAGCTAACGATGACGATTGAGGATGATGGGCAGGGTGTGACAGAAGA
This sequence comes from Acinetobacter sp. ANC 3781, assembly GCF_004331285.1. Classification (GTDB taxonomy): domain Bacteria; phylum Pseudomonadota; class Gammaproteobacteria; order Pseudomonadales; family Moraxellaceae; genus Acinetobacter. The sequence continues at coordinate 123,958 of NZ_SJOH01000007.1, read as the reverse complement.
GGTCTTGCGACGCTTGGGCGAACGCTTTTATCGTGCTTTAGGTACAAAAACTCAAGGTTCAGGTTTAGGACTTTCGATTTGTCAGAAAATTATTGAATTGCATGCAGCCGAAATGCATTTTTCTCAATCCAGTCATGGTGGATTAAAAGTTGAACTGCAATTTCCGGTGAATATCCACCGCTAAAAAGCAGTATGTTTGTATACATACTGCTTGTTTCCACGAATATTATTAATTGGCTTGTTATTCTTTTATTTGGTCAGAATCAGTCGATTGTTACGGGTTAAACGTAAACGGTATTCTTCGCCAGCATGCATAATTCGAATTTCTCGGCCCAAGGAAAATAAGTTGTTGGAATGCAACATCGGTAGTGACTGTGCTACATCATTATTACGGGTAAATAAGCTAAATGGTGCGTTCATTCCTTCGACTCCGTGGTATATAGTGAACTTTTTAAATGATAATCATTATCGAATAGACCTGTCAATCAATTATTTAAGATTTTATAAAAAACCTAAATTTGCTTACACTCTGTAATATTTTCACGCAAAGGAGTACGGAATGTCGAAACCTACGATTCATATTGCAATTGGAATCTTGTTGCATCAGAACAAGGTACTTGTAGGATGGCGTGAAGCAAAACAGCATCAGGGAAATAAGCATGAATTTCCAGGTGGTAAAGTTGAAGAAGCAGAAAGTCCCTTAGCCGCCTGTCGCCGTGAAATTTATGAAGAAGTGGGTATTGGGCTGCAGGACTGGCATGCTTTTAATGTGATTCGCCATGAATACGATGATGTGATCGTCAATTTGCATTTATTTCATGCCATCGTACCGACTGCACTCTTGAATGAAATTCAACAGCCCTGGACGTGGTACAGCCGTGATGAATTACTGAGTTTAAATTTCCCCAAAGCCAATCAAGCCATGATTAAACGATTGTATTGGGCACATCAGATTAAAATTTCAGATCAGTTAAGTGCATTAAACCACTTGCACTCAAACCAGTTGATGTATTGGCGTGTTGAGGGTACTCAGGCACAGATCATTGAAATTTCAGGCTTAAGCGTTGAACAATTATCTAAACTGATTGTGAATATTGACCTTTATCAACAGTTAAATTCAATTCAACAGCAAGCCATTTCAGCCATTCATTTAAAACAGTCGCAAGTGCTGTCCTTGATGCAAGGCGATTTAATTATCGGTAAGCGTTATATCGCTGCTTGTCATGATTTGGTTTCAATGACTCAGGCGCAGAAAATTGGTTGTGATGCAATTCTGTTAAGTCCAGTAGTCGCTACCGAAACGCATCCAGAGACTCGAGCATTAGGGTGGGCACAGTTTAAAGTTCTTACTTCACAAGTCGAAATTCCTGTTTTTGCTTTGGGTGGAATGCAAGCAGGTGATTTGCCAGAAGCTCAGCAGCAGGGTGCTTATGGAATTGCGGGTATTCGATTTTTATAAAATGTAGAATTTATAAACTACAGAAGGAGATGTATTGAGCTAGGCTTTAACGACTCAATACATCTTAAAAGTTATAAGCCTTTCAATGCCGTTTGTGCTTGTTGAATGGTTTTTGGGTCTTTTTGCTGTTGTGCAGCTTTCAAAATGGCTAACCAGAGCTGTTTCTTCATTGCATTACTTTGAGCATAGCTCAGCCCACGTTGCGCTAAAGCCTCTGCATTTGCGGGTTTATTTTTCTTGTTCGCCACCAAAGCCAAATACAAATAAGTCTCGGCAGCTTGGGGAGCCAAGCGCTGTGCTTGGAGTGCTGCAGCTTCAGCTTGATTCCATTGACCTTGTTTATAAGCAAGCTGAGATTTTTGCATGAGTTTTTTAAATGCAGGAAGTTTTCGGCCATCATCAAATTGTTGCCTGCTTCTTTGTTCAGGAATCACCACTTGCATTTTTTTACGTTGAATTTCTTCACGGTCATAAGGGGTAATGACCACACCAGAAGGAGTTTTAATTTCTTTCTTTTCAGAAGATGGTGTGGGTTCTGCTTTGTTGGTCTCAGGCGTTGGCAGACTTTGACAGCCCACCAAACCTATTAGACCTAAACCGATCACAGCCAACTTATACATGTTGAATCGAAGCTTCATTATTGAATCGTCACCACTAGTTATCATAGCTACCGCTTGAAATGACCTGACTGTTATTAGAAGAGTCACGTGGCATTTCAGTTTCACTTTCACGAATATAGTTTTCAATACTATCGTTTTGTTCAGGTTCGGCCTGATTGTTTTCAGTGTCAGAATTGTAAACCGGTTCTACTTGGTAATAAGGTAAACCACATCCGGTTGCTTGACGTGGCACATTATTGCGTAGTATCGGAATGTACATGGCGCCTTCACAACCTTGTGCAGACAAATGCCCAGTTGCGCGGTCAATCCAGTGCCATTGCACATTTTCTGTTTGACGTAAATTTACAGGTTTCTGACGCAGTTGCTTCATGACATTGGTCCAAACAGGCAAAGCACCTGATGAACCGGTTAGGCCAGTCACTTTATTATCATCCAGGCCTAGCCACACCACACTTAGGTAATTACCAGAATAGCCTGCAAACCATGAGTCACGCGTATCGTTGGTGGTTCCCGATTTACCTGCCAGTTTCAAATCGCCAGATAAGGCGTTATAAGCCGAACGACCTGTACCTGAACTCATCACTTGTTGTAAGCCGTAATTCAGAATATAGGCGGCAGAAGGATCAATAGTTTGCTGTACGGTCAGTCCATAACGGTCTAGTAAACGCCCATTTGAATCCACCACAGAACGAATCGATTTGATTGGATATTTAAATCCACCCGTAGCAAAGTTGCTATAAATACTCATTACTTCCATCGGTGACATATCAACTGCACCGAGGAATATAGATGGATAAGTAGGAATGTCTGAGGTTACGCCAAACTTTTTCAGGTGATTACTGAAAGTTGAAACGCCAAATTCCTGACCTAAACGCACTGCAGCAAGGTTGTATGAATTTGCCAGCGCTTCCGCCATGGGAACTACACCATGCTCGCCACCGCTATAGTTTTTAGGCGTCCAGCTTTTTCCTCCACTTGCAATATTCAGCGCACTATCTTCAATAGGGCTGGCCCAAGTATAGCGTCCCGATTCAATCGCACTTAAATAAATCACTGGTTTAAGTAAAGAGCCCACCTGACGTTTGGCATCCAAAGCACGGTTAAAACCGGTAAAATCTTGTGTAGAACCTACTGCTGCAACCAGTTCACCATTTTCAGGATGCGAAATTAAAACTGCACCCTGTAAATCTTTTAAGCGTTTAGGATTGGCATTGGCTAAACCGGAAACAGATGTTTTAAACGCCTCTTGGACTTTAGTTTGGGCAATTGGATCAAGCGTAGTGAAAATTCTTAAACCTTGATTGGTCAAATCACCTTCTTGATATTCGGTACGCAGTTGGCGACGGACAATATCCAGAAAGTCGGGGAAGCGAGCCGGGCCTAAGGTTGGTTTTGCAATTACATTGAGAGGTCGTGCGACTTCTTGCTCAAACTGTTCCTGAGTGAGATAACCCATAACCAGCATATTGTGTAAAACAATATCACGACGTTTTTTTGCGCCTTCAGGATTTTTCCACGGATTAAAAAGAGTAGGTCCTTGAACTAAACCGACTAAATAGGCTTGTTGAGCGATATTTAATTCTCTCAGTGGTAAACCGAAGTAAAATTGTGAAGCCAGACCATAGCCATTAATAGAGTAACTCCCATTTTGGCCCAGATTTACTTCATTTAAATAAGCTTCTAAAATTTCATCTTTATCATAATGCAGTTCAATTAGCAGAGCCATCAAAGCTTCATTAACTTTACGTTTCAATGTTCTTTCAGGGCTTAAATAGAAGTTTTTCACTAATTGTTGAGTCAGGGTTGAACCGCCTTGACGTTTACCACCTGTGATATTACTGACTAAAGCACGTGCTGTACCGCGGACTGAAACGCCATAATGATGATAGAAGTTACGGTCTTCCGTCGCGATGAGTGCTTCAATTAAAGGTTTAGGGACTTTAGCGAGTTTAATCAGCATACGGTCTTCATTGTGCTGCGGATAAATACCGCCAATCAACAAAGGCTCTAAACGAGCAATACCGGTAGACGAGGGCTTTGTCGCACTAACTTCAGCAATTTGATTATTGTTAAAAGTGACTTTTAAAACTTGTTCAGGTTCTGCGCTATCGCCAAAATCAAAACCACGGGTATGCACATAGAGTGCATCACCTGAAGTGACATAACTACCTGATTTGGTATAGCTATCAGAGCCTTTATAGCCAAGTAATTTCAGCTCTTGAGTAAAGTCTGTCTGATTAACCGGCGCATTGGTATAAATTTCCAAAGGACGCGCAAATACTTTCGCAGGAATATCCCAGCGTTGTCCTTCAAACTTATTCCGCACAATATTATCCATTCGGATTAAATAGATACTAAAGGCCAAGAAAGCACCAATGACTAATATTGAAAAAATAAGCGCTAGTAAACCGATACCACGTTCAGACTTCATCAATTATTGTAAGATCCTGATAAATTGTGCTAATCATGCGAAGCTTTTAATTTTTTTGCAATAATTAATCTGTGAATGAAGAGAAAATATAATAATTAAAAAGTAAGAAAATTTATAATTAACTTTTGATTTTAAATAAGATACTGTTTTTATAGTACAGCCTGTATTGGGCAAAATCGGGTCAATTTTAAAACCCATTATTCGTTCTGGGGAGACAGGCAAAATTATAGGTTTCAAGATGCCGCTGATAAAATGTGATCTTTATCATAAAAAATCAATATTGCCTAAACCAGTCAGGAGGTTTACTACACTTCACTTATGTAGGGGAAAGCAAATCGTTATTGAGTAACATATTCATCTAGGTAACGGGTTATATCCAACTTTAAAGTTTTTTAAAATGAATAGGGTTAGTGCTATGATAGGCAGGAATCGTAGCGGAGCGATCACTCAGGTGCAAATTTCACATAAAACTTTTCGAAACATCGGATTAATAGGACGTCCAGATAAATCCTCCGTCGTTGAAACTTTAAGTCTCATTCATGACCATCTTTTAAGTTTAGGACTTCATCCTGTTTTTGATTCTCAAACAGCAGCGCTGGTGCCATATCCCAATACGCAAACTGTCAGTCGTGCTTTACTGGGGGAAGTGGTTGATTTGGTGATTGTGGTCGGTGGCGACGGCTCTTTATTGCATGCCGCACGTGCACTGGTAAAACATAATACGCCTGTCATTGGCGTGAACCGTGGTCGTTTGGGCTTTTTAACCGATATTAAGCCGACCGAAGTTATATTCAAACTCGATCAGGTGCTGAAGGGTGAATTTCAGCTGGATCGCCGTTTCTTGCTGGAAATGGAAATTCGCTCTAAAGGTGAGAGTATTTATGATGCCATCGCTCTGAATGATATAGTTTTACATTCCGGTCGCTCTGTTCACATGATTGACTTCGAATTGAATATTGATGGTCAATATGTCTATCGTCAGCATAGTGATGGTCTGATTGTCTCGACACCTACAGGTTCTACGGCATATGCCTTATCGGGTGGTGGGCCGATTGTCCATCCGGGTATGGATGCTATTTCTTTAGTACCGATGCATCCGCATACGTTGTCTTCACGTCCAATTGTGGTCGGTGGACATAGTGAAATTAAGATTATAATTCGTGAAAATCGCGTGTTACCCATGGTTAGTGCCGATGGTCAGCATAGCGTTTCATTGAATGTCGGTGATAGTTTACATATCCGTAAACATCCATTTAAATTGAATTTACTTCATCCGCCAGGGTATGACTTCTATATGGCATGTCGTACCAAACTGGGGTGGAATCAAGATTTTGACTCTTTACAACAGCAGGATTAAATGATGAATATTGAACAAATGCTGGCCGTACTCGATCCTGAAATTGTTTCGCGTTTAAAAACAGCAGTAGAAATTGGTAAATGGCCTAACGGGATTGTTTTGACGGCTGAACAGCGTCAAACCTGTATGCAGGCAGTTTATGCTTGGGAAATGAAAAATTTGCCTGAAACTGAACGTAGTGGCTATATTGACCGCGGTACCAAAGAAGAAGATGAACATTGTGATTCACATGACCCACAGCAAGACGAAGAATTCAAGCCGATTCGTTTTATTTAAGTACTTCGTTATAAAAAAAGACACTGCGGTGTCTTTTTTATTGATCCCTAGCTTAAACTAAAGCACATCACGGCCACACGAAGTCTCAAGTCTTCAAATGGCTTTGCATAGGCAAGTTTTACTTTTGACAGGGCAAAAGTAAACAAAAGCCTTTGTTGTACTCATGATACATCCTTGTATCACAGCACATGAGATCGGCATCCTGCCGATCTCATGTGATTAAATGCTATTTTAACGTCTAAAAAACAATAAGGAAAAATAGCGCATCACTTGCTCAGGCATTTATCGACATACCCAATCAAATAACTTGGAGACGTTTCACCCAAAGCTCTTTGGCTTTTAACATTGCATCATCAAAAGAAGCACATGCTCCCATTGTATATAAGGCAATCCCAATGGTTTCAGTCACGGCAATTTCACCATATTCATGACTTTGCTTACCTTCCCAAACGGCTTTAAAAACTGCCAAATTCAGTTCTTCTTCAATCGGGCTCCGGTTTTCAGTCAATTTAGGTAATTCGTGCTCGTATAGCTCGCCATTTTTAATGCCGCAAATTAAAGTTTTAGCATCGGGATTGCGTTCAAATTCACCACCTTCACCTTTAATGACCGCACTATTGTTATAGCCTAATTTAAAAGCCGCCTGTTGGTGCGAACCACGATAGGCAGGATGGAAGATCGCTTGCAGCGTTGCTTTGGCATTGAAAGGGTTAATCAAACGGGCAAGGGTATGAATTGGGGAGCGTAAGCCCATCACGTTACGTAAGGCAATCAAGTCACTTAAAATAGGTGAAATTGCTTCTAAAGGAAGATAGGCAAAATTGCGTTGTTGTAATTGTTGTTCCACATCTGTGTCATTTTGGCAAATAGCATAACCGAGGTATTCCAATACCTGTTCAGTATAAAGACGGTTAATGGTATGACCTGATGCACCATGCATCACCACTTTATAGCCCTGTTGTGCCAAAGTCAGGGCAGCCAGTAAAAACCATGGATAATGCTTGCGCTTACCTGCATAAGATGACCAATCTAAGTCAACATCTAAGTTTTTAAAATTGAGTTGATCACGGGTGGCTTGTACAAAACCGGCCAGTTCATCTACAGATTCTTCTTTAACGCGTAATAGCATTAAAAAAGCACCAAGCTGAACATCCAGCACTTCATCTTTTAAGATCATGCTAAAGGCTTGATAAGCCTCTTCATAGCTAAGCGAACGTGCACCATTTTTTCCTTTACCTACAATACGGACATATTGTGCAAAAGGATGTTCAAAATCTTTGTAGATATTTCTTTTGGTTTGCATAAGACTGACTTTAAATAGGCAAGTAAAATAAGTATGCGGTTATTTTATAAAGTTGATAGAAATATTTCAGCTAAATTCAAACAAAACTTGATGGGTCGAGTTTAGACCAATGTCTAATAAAAAATAGGCGATTATTTAGTCTTATTAACAAATAAGGGAGAACAAAAGCTAAAAAATTAGGTAAAATTTGACCTATGTTAGACCTTTGTTGCATTTCAATCCTGCTTATCTAACAGTTTTGAATTTGGAAAAGTTCAGAATATCGTGGTTTTAATCACATTTATAATACGTATTATTGTTCAGTATTGAATGAATTCAATGCTTTGGTGCTCTTTTGCTTGGCAAAAGGGTTTTGGGCTGTTTATTTGTTGAAAATAGACAAAAACTGAATATTTCTTATTTAGAAATATATCGTGAAGTAATGTCATGGCTAAAAAACCAATTTATAAGTCACTCTATTTTCAAGTGATTGTTGCCATTATTGCGGGTATTCTGGTGGGTCACTTTTCGCCAAGCGGAACGCAAATAATTAATGGTGCAGAACAATATGTTCCAGGCTTAGGTGAACAACTTAAACCTTTAGGTGATGCTTTTATTCGTTTGATTAAAATGATCATCGCCCCAGTAATCTTCTGTACAGTGGTCAGCGGTATTGCTGGTATGGAAAGCATGAAGTCAGTAGGTAAAACTGGTGGCGTTGCTTTACTTTACTTTGAGATTGTATCAACGATTGCCTTACTCATCGGTTTATTGGTAATTAATATTGCCAAGCCGGGTGTAGGTATGAATATTGATCCTGCATCTTTAGACACCTCAGGTATTTCTAAATATGTAGAATCAGGCCAATCGCAATCGACTCTCGATTTCCTGATGAATATCATCCCGAATACGGTGGTGGGTGCATTTGCTGAAGGTGAAATTCTACAAGTATTGCTTTTCGCTATTCTGTTCGGTTTTGCGCTGCATAAACTTGGTGATGCCGGTAAACCAGTATTGAAACTGGTCGACCAAATTGCCCATGTATTCTTCAATATCGTAAACATGATTATGAAGTTAGCACCGATTGGTGCGTTTGGTGCGATGGCATTTACTATTGGTAAATACGGTATTGGTTCACTGGCGCAGTTGGCCCAGTTAATCATCTGTTTCTACATTACTTGTCTGCTGTTTATTTTCCTAGTTTTAGGAACGATTGCGCGTATCTCAGGCTTTAGTATCATGAAAATGATTCGCCTGATTCGTGAAGAGCTGTTGATTGTACTGGGTACATCATCTTCAGAATCAGTATTGCCACGTATGTTGAAGAAGCTTGAACTTGCGGGTGCGGAAAAGTCGGTGGTGGGTCTGGTCATTCCAACAGGTTATTCATTTAACTTGGATGGTACGTCTATTTACTTGACCATGGCTGCAATCTTTATTGCTCAAGCAACCAATACGCCGTTAGATGTTGAACATCAAATTACATTACTTGTAGTGTTATTGATTTCTTCTAAAGGTGCGGCGGGTGTAACAGGTTCTGGCTTTATTGTGATGGCTGCGACTTTGTCTGCGGTAGGACATATTCCGGTTGCAGGTCTGGCATTGATTCTCGGTATTGACCGTTTCATGTCAGAAGCGCGTGCATTGACTAATCTGGTGGGCAACTCATTGGCAACTTTAGTGGTTGCAAAATGGGTCGGACAATTAGACAAAAACAAGCTTGATTATGCATTAGCAAATCCAGCTGAAATTGATAACATGATGGAAGAAGAAGTTAAGCCCCACGCTTAATTCTCTTTGACCTTAAAAGGGAAGCTTCGGCTTCCTTTTTTATTGACCCAAAAGTCATGAAATAGGGAGGCTATAGAACATGACAGATCTTTATAAAATGAATAGGATGGGGGGAGAGGAATAAATACAACAACCACATACAAGGATGCTATATGTTGGCTTATGATGCAGATTTAGAACTGTTTCGCGATAACTTTAAACGTTTTATGAATGAACATGTTGCACCTCATTATGAACAGTGGGAGCAAGAAGGCATTATGCCGCGTTCGATCTGGAATGCATTGGGCGAAAATGGTTTCTTGTGTGTCGATGTACCTGAGGAATATGGTGGTTACGGCGTTCCAACCCATTATTCACTGATGCTGGTTGAAGAGTCTGCACGCGCAGGGTTTAGCGCATTATCTACCGGTATTTCCTGTCATTCTGAAATTGCAGCGCCGTATATTTTGCATATTGGTAGTGAAGAGCAAAAGCAATACTGGTTGCCGAAAATGGTTTCTGGTGAAGTGGTCGGTGCCATTGGCATGACTGAACCGGGAGCGGGTTCAGATTTGCAAGCTATGCGTACCAATGCCATTTTGCAGGGTGATTATTACCTTTTAAATGGTTCGAAAACCTTTATTTCAAATGGTCAACATGCAGATGTAGTGATATTGGCCGCAAAAACTGACCCGCAAGCACGTGCAAAAGGTGTGTCCTTATTGCTACTCGATACGCATCTGGAGGGTTTTAAAAAGGGCAGCAACCTGAACAAAATCGGTTTGCATTCGCAAGATACCTCCGAATTATTCTTTGATAATATCCAAGTGCCAAAGGATCAATTACTCGGTCAGCCGGGTCAAGGTTTCGCCTATTTAATGCAAGAGTTACCACGTGAACGTACAGCGATTGCCTCAACAGCGATTGGTGCGATTCGTGGTTCAATTGATGTCACTGTTGCTTATGTAAAAGAGCGTCAAGCGTTTGGTCAGCCAATTAGTCAATTTCAGAATACCCGCTTTGTTTTGGCACAAGCGAAAATTGATGAACTGGCGACAGCCGCGTTTTATAATCAAAATGTTGAACTCTACATGCAAGGTAAACTTGATGTAGAAACTGCTGCGGCACTAAAAAGTTTTGCAACGGATATGCAAATGAAAATTGCTGATAACCTGTTACAACTGTTCGGTGGCTATGGTTATATGACTGAATATCCAATTTCACGTTTCTTTGTTGATGCCCGTATTCAGCGCATTTACGGTGGAACCAATGAGATTATGAAAGAGATTGTGGCTCGCAGTATATTGGGTCGCTAAGTTTTACAATAAAAAAGAGCCAGATGGCTCTTTTTTATTGATTCAAGACCATCAGGCTTTCTTCGATAAAGGCGGGTAAATCTTCAGGCGAACGTGAAGAGATATACAGATTATTATCATTCACGACTTCTACGTCGTAATACACCGCACCCGCATTGATCAGATCAGTAGCGAAAGTTTTAAGCGTAGTCATTAATCGTCCTTTGACTACCTTTGCGGTAATCAGTAGCTGGGGATTATGACAAATACTCATTATTGGCTTTTTTGCATGGGCAAAATTACGTATAAAATGAATAAAACGATCATCATTACACAGTCGGTCAGGTGAATGGCCACCAGGAATAAGTAAGGCGTCAAAATCATGCACTGAAACATCATCTATACTTTGGTCGATGGTCACTGCAAATTTACGCTTATTACCGTAGACAATATTGCCTGCTCTGTTTTCAATATTTAAAACGCTATGACGGGCTGCGCGAAAGGCCTGTACAGGTTCTGAGTATTCGATATCTTCAAAATCATGAGTCACTAAAACGGCGATTCTTTTTGACATTATTATTCTCCGAATTGCTTTATTAAAAGAATATAGATCAAAGCTTAAACTTTTGTGATGCACTTTAGTAAAGAGCTATTGCAAAAGGAAAAGCCCCGAAGACAGGGCTTCAGGGCCGGATTTAAGCGTGTAATGATTCGAATCTAAGCGATATTTTTTTGTTGCTCTGTTTGTCGAAGTTCAGCACGTAGAATTTTTCCGACGGTTGACTTGGGTAATTCACTTAGTATCTCAATGAATTTTGGGATTTTATAGGCCGTCAGGTTTTCTTTGCAGTGCTTTAAAATGTCATCAATAGAAAGATGAGGGTTGCTTAACGCAACAAAAGCTTTAACTGATTCACCTGTTTGTTTATCCGGTATGCCAATAACTGCAGCCTCAATGACATCAGGGTGTTCTACAAGAATGGCTTCAATTTCATTAGGATAAACATTAAAACCTGAAACAATCACCATATCTTTCTTGCGGTCTAAAATGTAACAAAACCCATCTTCATCAACTTTTGCGATATCGCCAGTATGTAACCAGCCATCTACAAAAGTTTCAGCGGTTTCAGTTGGGCGGTTTAAATAACCCAAGACAATTTGTGGTCCTTTCACACAAAGTTCACCGGCTTGACCCAATGGAACTTCCTGACCTTCTGCATTCACAATTTTAATGTCTGAGCCGGGGAGTGGGAAACCGACAGAACCTTGGCGAATTTCACTGATCGGGGGATGCAGTAACGCTGCACAACTGGTTTCAGTCATGCCAAAACCTTCAATAATTGTGCCGACTTTGACCTTCCAGTTTTCAGCAGTTGCAGGGCGCAGTGCCGTTCCACCTGAAATCGCACAGGTAAGTTTTGGTGGATTTTGTACAAACCAGTCCTCTGCCAAAAGACCTGCATATAAAGTATCTACCCCTGTTAGCCAAGTAACATTAAAATTCTCAAAAGCGGGTTTTAAATTGCTGACTGGGCGTGGTGATGGAATCAGTAAATTATGTGAACCACCTTCAAAGAACATCAGAAAATTTACACTAAAAGCAAAAATATGGTACAGCGGAATGGCAGTTAAAATACAGTCCTGCTGATTAAATCCAGATTGATGTGCGCGTAAATAATCACCGGTGATTTTGATCAGTGACGCTACATTTTGATGACTGATCACCGCGCCTTTACTGCGTCCAGTGGTGCCGCCTGTGTATTGATACAGGGCAATACCATGTTGAATAGGAATGTATTGCTCTAAAGTTTTGCCAATGGCTAACGCATCTGCGAAGGTGGCATATTCAATACTTAGTTTGAGTGAGCGACCTTGAGTTTCGGCATCTGCCTGCATCTTTTGTGCAATCATGCCGCTATACGGTTCATCAAAAAACTCACTTAAACTTGCTGTGACTAAGGCAAGCGATTGAAGTTTAGGGTTTTTTTGAATTACCTGTTCGAAAGTCGCTAAAAACAGCTCGGAAACAATCAGCGCTTTTGCACCACTGTCTGTCAATTGGTACTTAAGCTCACGTGGGGTATACAGCGGATTGATATTGGTAATGATCAGCCCGACTTTCCAGCAGGCAAATATTGCAATTGGGTATTGCAGGGAATTCGGCATTTGCAAACCGACCACATCACCTTTTTGAAGCTGAAGATGATGTTGTAAATAATTGGCAAATGCAGTCGAGAGATCATCAATTTCCTGGAACGTTAAAGTCTTGCTTAAGCCAACCGGCAATACCACACTGAATGCGGGGGATTGGGGGAATTGCGCCGTGGTATGGGTGAGTAATTCTGCCAGATTAGCTCGAACTTGCTCTGGTTGAAGTTGGTAGCCATGTAATGATGCAGGTAAATGTTTTTCCCATGGGCGCTGTGCGTAATGACTCATTGATTATCCTTAAATTTATTTAAACTTCGTTTTGATTATTTATGTCAGTCCTGACATTGGTCTTTTAACATCGAGTAAACAGGTATTTTTCGCAATGATCAAGTCTGCCAATCAGTGGGATGGAAACTGAAAAAAACTAGAGAAAAATAATTATCATTAAGAGCTTTGAAATCTGACCTTATTTGCAAATGCCGATAAATGAATTTAATCAAATGCCATAAAATCGGCATGACTGTTGTGTATTTAAAAATCTACACTTGCTGCGAAATTTTGAGCAAATTGGCAAAAAGTCATCAATTTTAAATATTCATGGCAAAAACCTCAGCAATAAAATTACTGATTAAATCAACTGTATGTTTTTAAGACTGAATCAATCAAAGTCTTATTGCGTAACATTTGAAAGCTAACTATTGTTATACTGTTTGCATAATGTTTTCGAAGGGCGACATAACAATGATCCACGACGATCAAAACACCACGACTTCTCTTGACCTGGCTAAAATTCGTGAGGATATTGACTCTGTAGATCAGCAGATTCAACAACTTATCAATCGTCGAGCGAAATTGGCAGAAGCAGTGGCAAAAGCAAAATTTGCTTCTGAAGAGAATCCGTTGTTTTACCGTCCTGAACGTGAAGCACAAGTTTTACGTAATGTTATGCAGCGTAATGAAGGGCCATTGTCTGATGTGACCATGGCGCGTTTATTCCGCGAAATCATGTCAGCATGCCTGGCGCTTGAAGCTCCGCAAAGTATTGCGTTCTTGGGTCCTGTTGGAACGTTTACTCATTCAGCAGTCCTTAAGCATTTTGGACAAGATGCCATTGTCCGTCCACTGCCAACCATTGATGAAGTATTCCGTGAAGTCGAAGCGGGCAGTGCACATTATGGTTTAGTGCCGGTTGAAAACTCATCTGAAGGTGTGGTGAACCATACTTTAGACTGTTTTAAAGCCTCACATTTAAATGTCATTGGTGAAGTGGAACTGCGTATTCATCACCAGTTTCTTGTTTCATCCAATACCCGTAAAGACAGCATCAAACAGATTTATGCACATCAGCAAACATTGGCGCAATGCCGTGGCTGGTTAGATGCACATTATCCGGGTGTAGAACGTGTTGCCCTTAGTTCAAATGCCGAAGCGGCACGCCGTATTCGCAATGAATGGCATTCAGCAGCAATTGCATCTGAAGTGGCTGCAAGCATTTATGACCTGGAAATTCTACATGGCAACATCGAAGATAATCCGGAAAATACCACGCGTTTCTTGGTGATTGGCCGTGAAAAAGTGCCGCCAAGTGGTAATGACAAAACTTCATTATTGATTTCTGCGCATGACCGTGCCGGTGCATTGCTGGAAATTCTTGCACCTTTTGCAAAACACAACATTAGTCTAACCAGTATTGAAACCCGTCCGGCTTTGCCTGAAAAATGGGCCTATGTTTTCTTTATTGATCTGGAAGGCCATGTCGATCAGGAAAATGTGAAGGCGGCAATTGAAGAAATTCGTCCTTTGGTAAAAGAAGTGCGAGTTCTGGGTTCTTACCCGATTGCAGTATTGTAAATCTTATCCATCAAAGCGATGGTCAATTTTTGCATTGAAGTTGACCACATTTATCACTTGAAATAACTGGAAGAGTAACATGTCGTTTGTTCCTGCCAATGAAGGCATCTCAAAGTTAAAGCCTTATCAACCAGGTAAACCCATTAGTGAACTTGAGCGCGAGTTAGGGATTACTGATATCGTTAAATTGGCCTCGAATGAAAATCCATTGGGTTGTTCTGACAAGGTTAAAGCGGCAGTTGCTGCTGAACTGGCAGAAATCGGACGATATCCGGACGGTGGCGGTTTTATCTTAAAAGACCAGATTCAGGCACAGTTTGGCGTGACTGCTGACCGGATTACTTTAGGGAATGGTTCAAACGACTTGCTTGAAATGTTTGCCCGTGCATTCGTGTCAGAAAGCGATTCTGTAGTGTATAGCCAGCATGCGTTTGCGGTATATGCTTTGGTGACTCAAGCGATTAATGCAGAAGCGATTGAAGTGCCTGCAAAAGGCTTTGCCCATGACTTGGATGCTATGGCAGCGGCAATTAAAGACAATACCAAACTTGTATTTATTGCCAATCCAAACAATCCGACGGGAACTTGGTTTGAAGAAGCTGAATTTGAAGCCTTCATGCAAAAAGTTCCGGCCAATGTGATTGTGGTTCTGGATGAAGCCTATGTGGAATATTTCCCCGAAAACTTTAATAGCCTGAAATTCTTAGAACAATATCCAAACATTATTGTCAGCCGTACCTTGTCTAAATGTTATGGCTTGGCAGCATTACGTGTTGGTTTTGCCTTGGCATCGACAGAAGTGACCGATTACCTGAACCGTATCCGTCAGCCGTTTAATGTCAATCATCTGGCAATGGTCGCAGCTGTAGCCGCATTGAAAGATGAAGATTTTATTGAACAATCGCGTATTGTCAATAAAGCGGGTATGAAGCAATTAGAGCAAGGCTTTGATGCGCTAGGTTTAAATTATGTGCCTTCACGCGCCAACTTTATTTTAGTCGATGTACAGGCTGACCCTGCGCAGACTTTCACTGCATTGTTGAAAGAAGGTGTCATTGTGCGTCCAGTTGGAATTCCAAATCATCTTCGTGTATCGATTGGTACTGAAGCTGAAAATGCCAAGTTCTTGACAGCACTTGGCAAAGTATTGGATTTGACCAGCAGTGCGGTAGAGGAAAAAGCCTAAGTCATGTCTCAGCCACTGTTTGAAAAAGTTGCCTTTATTGGGCTTGGGCTGATTGGCTCAAGTTTGGCTCGTGTGATGATTGCTGAAAAATTGGCAAAGCAAATTGTTGCCTCAACGCGTTCGCAAAAAACCCTGGATGATGCAAAAGCACTTGGCTTGATTCAGGAAGGCTATAGCAATCCTGTCGATGCCGTGCAAGGTGCCGATCTGGTGGTTTTGGCTTTGCCGGTTCGCGCAACGCAAAAAGTACTGGAAATTATCCAGCCGTATCTGTCAGAAAAAACCATCATTACCGATGTCGGTAGCACCAAAGGCAATGTAGTCGATGCTGCAAAAGCGGTATATGGTGAAAACCTGCCAGAAGGTTTTGTACCGGGTCACCCAATTGCAGGTGCAGAACATACTGGTGTACATGCCGGTAAGGTTGATTTATTTGCCAACCATAAAGTCATTTTGACACCGCTTTCAAGTAGTGGCGACTGGGCCGTGGATAAACTGATTCAACTGTGGCAAGCTGCAAAAGCAGAAGTGATTTGCATGGATGTGGACAAGCATGATGAAGTGCTGGCCCATACTAGCCATCTTCCGCATTTAATGGCATTTAACCTGGTTGAGCAACTGGCCAACCGTGAAGATAATCTCGATATTTTCCGTTATGCTGCCGGGGGCTTCCGCGATTTTTCACGCATTGCCGCCAGTGATCCACAGATGTGGCATGACATCTTTTTTGCTAATAAAAAAGCGATTTTAAATGCGGTCGATGGTTTCGAGCTGCAACTGACTCAAATCCGTAAACTGATTGAAAATGAAGATTCCAAAGCATTGATAGGATTGCTTGAACATGCTCAAGCGGCACGTCAGCATTTCAATCATATGCTTTCTAAGAAACCTTTGATGGAGAACGATAAAGTGACACAACAATTTACCATTTTGCCGGGTGCTAAAAAATTCCAAGGTAAATTTACCGTGCCAGGTGACAAATCTGTGTCACACCGTTCCATCATGTTTGGTGCGATTGCAGAAGGTACTACGCATGTGACCGGTTTCTTGGAAGGTGAAGATGCATTGGCAACGCTTCAAGCATTCCGTGACATGGGCGTCAGCATTGAAGGGCCTAAAAATGGTGAAGTGACTATTCATGGCGTCGGTATGAATGGTTTGAAAGCACCTGCAAGTGCCTTATACATGGGTAACTCGGGTACATCAATGCGTCTGCTCGCCGGGATGTTGTGTGCACAAAAATTTGATTCTGTGATGACCGGTGATGCATCACTGTCTAAACGTCCAATGGAACGTATTGCCAAACCGTTACGTGAAATGGGTGCGCAGATTCAAACTACAGGTGAACGCGGTACACCGCCAGTATCAATTACCGGTAGCCAAAACCTGAAAGGTTTTCACTACGACTTACCTATGGCATCGGCTCAGGTGAAATCAGGTATTTTACTGGCAGGTCTTTGGGCAAATGGTGAAACTTCAGTGACAGAGCCAGAACCGACCCGTGATCACTCTGAGCGTATGCTTCGTGCATTCGGTTATGAGGTGAAAACGGAAGGTAACCGCATTTCATTGCAAGGTGGCGGCAAGTTGGTGGGTACCGATATTCAAGTGCCATCCGATATTTCATCTGCGGCGTTCTTTATGGTCGGTGCAGCCATTACCGAAGGTTCTGATGTTACCTT
The DNA here is from genome assembly GCF_004331285.1 of Acinetobacter sp. ANC 3781. Taxonomy (GTDB): domain Bacteria; phylum Pseudomonadota; class Gammaproteobacteria; order Pseudomonadales; family Moraxellaceae; genus Acinetobacter. The sequence goes on along the minus strand of NZ_SJOH01000007.1, from coordinate 106,598 downwards.
AGAAGCGGTAGGGATTAACCCGACGCGTACCGGTATTATTGAAATTCTGAAACAAATGGGTGCAGATTTAACGGTAGAAAACGAACGTATTGCTGGTGGTGAGCCAATTGCAGATATTCGTATCAAAGGATCGCGTACTTTAAAAGGTATTCATATGCCGGAAGATCAAGTGCCATTAGCCATTGATGAATTTCCGGCACTATTTATCGCGGCTGCATGTGCAGAAGGCCAAACCATTTTGACCGGTGCTGCTGAACTTCGCGTAAAAGAGTCAGACCGTATTCAAGTGATGGCTGATGGTTTGCAAACCATGGGTATCGACTGCACACCAACCGATGATGGCATCATCATTGAAGGTAAGGGTAAATCAGGTGACTGGTCTGCAATTTTCACTGGCGGTGAAATAGAATCCCATCATGACCATCGTATTGCCATGAGTTTTAGTATGGCAGGCTTGCGTACCTCAGGTGAAATCAAAATTGTTGGTACAGAAACGGTAGCCACCAGTTTCCCGACCTTCACTGAATTGACCAATCAAGCCGGATTAGAGATTCTAGTCAGTGAGTAATTAGTCTAATTTTGTATATTTGTTAGAAAACAGCCAAGCTTTTGCTTGGCTGTTTTGTTTTTATTGCTTATTCTAAAACCCTACAACAAGAATGCCTTTGGATAGAAAGATGAGAAAATTACAATTTACTGCAAACTGTGAAAAGCATAATCATATGTCGCACCAGTCCAACGATTGTCATGTGACTCAGGAATATGTCGCAGATCTTTTATCTAAAGAATTAGGGCAATATGGCTTTCAAACCTTGTCACAAAGTGGTGATCAGGTTGCGGTTAGTGTAGACAATCAATCCTTGCCTTTATCGGTCACTTGCCAGAGTCATGATGCAGAAGGGCATTTAGTCTGTGAAATTACTTCGTACCCAGATGAAGAGCAGGATTGGCTAGAGCGGATTACTGAACAAAGTTTATTGAACCAGTTGGCGCAAGCAGTTGAGAATACTTTGAAAGAAGATGAATCTTTTAGTGGGTTTGAATGGAAAGGTTAATTTAAGCTGAATTTTCAGTTTAAAAATTAAATGTGGCAGATATAGCTCAGGTGTGATATCTGCCACTTTTTTATTTGAGATCAACAGTATTAAAATTAATAATATAAAAATCAAGAATTTTTAGTAAAACTGATTATTAATATGATATTTTCATTGGCATTTTATTCCACCCGGAGCCAAGTTTGGCTGCGTCCAACGGCAGAAACCCCCATATAGCCGCGGAGAAATAATTTTTTCCCAGAAACATTCAGTTTACCTTTAAGTTTATAAATTTTCCCTGAGACAGGATCGAGAATTTTTCCATCTGTATAGTTAACTTGGTCGACAGACTTCAAGTTACTAATGACTTGCATGCCAATAATGGGCTGATTGGTATAGGGAGCAGGGCAGTTGGTACAAAATTCTTTTGGTGTATAGCCTTGGCGAGGAGTGGCTTTGAGTACCTTACCTGCGTATGTGCCATCGACTTGCTGCTCAATTTTAACCAAACCCTTGGCTTCCCCTGTTTTATCATCCATATAGCGCCAAACACCTTCAATATTTTGTGCCATAGCTGAAGAATAGAACAAGCTAAGCGCAATAATCCCAAAAATAGTTTTCATAATATCCCTTTAAAACAGCAATCAAATTTACGTCTAAACAGGAGCCTTATCCGACTCATGCAGTGATTATATTATTCATGGATTGTGTTATGAATTGCAATAAAGCTTAAATATTAAGCTGTTTAGCATTTTATTATATTATTGAAATAAAGGAAGTAATTTATTGAAAATAAGGGGAATAATAGCTTTTTTAAGAAATTTGTGAGATGTGTATGCAGTTGGGAGGAAGTTTGATATAAAATTTTTCTTTTAGACACTAAGAAAAAGACTCAGAAGTATTCTAAGTCTTTTTCCAATAAATAAATATCAGCATATGCCAAAATTGATTTGGCACGCAATAACACTGCTGAGTTGTTTATTAAGAGGTAGTTAAGCCACCAGATAGCGTGAAATCGCGATACGCAATTGCTTTAAATATCCAGTAAAAAAGTGGTTTGCACCCGGCAAAATCGTTAACAAATGGCGTTGTGGTTTTGCCCATTCAATCAAATCTGACAATAAAGTAACTTCATCGGCTTCCCCATGAATAAACAAAATATCGCCTTTGATAGCGGGGGTGACATAGTGACGTAAACCTGCCACGGTTGCTGTCGGTAAGCCGCATAAAATCAATTGTTTAGGCTTTATTTCATCTTGCAAACTGTGGTAGCTTTTCGCCATGACATGGGCACCAAAACTAAAGCCGCCGGCATAAAAAGGCAGGTTGATATGCTTGTTGCGAATTTGTTTAATGGTTTCTAGAACATCATCAGTTTCGCCAAAACCTTCATCATGCAAGCCTTCACTTTGGCCTGAACCACGGAAACTAGGACGATACACAATACAACCGCGTTCAAGAAACATTTGAGCAAGAAGTGTAGGGACCTTATGCTGCGGCGTTCCGCCCTGTAATGGGTGGGGATGACATACAATCGCGAATCCTTTCACTTCACCCTGAGGATAATCAACAAAAATTTCAAGTTGACCAGCAGGACCTTGAATGAAAATTTGCTCGGACATATAACAACCGATGAATAACAGGAGAATGAGGTATTTTACCGATAATGTTCAGTAAAAACACAGATTGGAAATAAAATAAGTCTACTGTTATAGTCTGTTTAATTATTTTTTGATCAGGTTGTTTATGCTCGCCCTAGTTTCTCCTGCCAAGACTTTAGATTATGAATCTGCATTACCCACTGATATGCATACCTTACCAAGATTGCTGGAACATTCACAAGAACTTATAGACGTAAGTCGTAAACTGACTGCTGCAGATTTATCCAGTTTAATGAGCGTGAGTGAAAAAATTGCCAAATTGAATGTTGAACGCTTCAATGACTGGCAATCTGAGTTAAACTTTTCTAACTCACGTCAGGCTTTATTTGCCTTTAAAGGAGATGTGTATACCGGTTTAGATGCCTATAATCTAAATGAGCAACATATTGAATTTGCACAAAATCATTTGCGTATGTTGTCTGGGCTTTATGGTTTATTGCGTCCTTTAGACTTGATGATGCCGTATCGTTTAGAAATGGGCACCAAATTGAACAATCCGCGTGGTCATAACTTGTATCAATTCTGGGGCGATCGAATTACCCACTTAATCAATGATGATCTAGAGCAGGCGAATTCGGAATTATTGGTGAATATTGCATCTGATGAATATTATAAATCGATCATTGAACGCAAAGTTAAGGCCGAAATTATTAAGCCAGTTTTTCTTGATCAAAAAAATGGAAAATACAAAGTCATTAGTTTTTATGCCAAAAAAGCACGTGGTTTGATGGCGCGATATATTATCGAAAACCAGTTAAATCAGGCAGAAGACTTAAAAGCATTTAATAGCGAAGGTTATTATTTTGATGCTGAAAGTTCACTCAAAGGCGAATTGGTATTTAAGCGTGATGAAAAACAAGCGGCTTAAGTTTGTTTGGGTTAGTCATTAAAATCCTGAAATTGATCGGGATTTTTTGGTTTAGAAATAACGTATTTAATTATTAAATATGGATATTAAAGTAAAAAAGATGATTTTAAAAGTGTGATTTTAATCACACTTTATTGTGGTTATTTGTTATGATGATGAAAAGCTTTCTAAATAATAAAATTTTCTTATGAATAAGTTATTAATTTCCATCATCATTTTTGCCGTGATAGTGCTCGGATATTGGGTCTATCAGGATTCGGAAATGAAAAAAAAGAAAGAAGTTAATCAGCTGATGCAGGATGCCCATCAGTCATTCAATATTGTCGATGCCCCTCTCCATAATCTTATTCTTAATAATGACAGTGAACCCGTTTCAGTTCATTCTTCAGCTCACTTTACTGCTAAATCCAGTTAACTTTAGTCGTTAAATGCTGATTAATAAATTTAAAACGATAGATATCTTGTTGAACTTTATAGAATAATAAATTTTAGAAACAATAAAAAATCATTGTGCTATAATTTGCCGCGACCATAATTAAATCATTCTATTTATTTTTTAAGTATATGATTTATTTGAAACAAGTAGAGCTGCATAACATTTATGCAGCTTTTTTGTTTTACAGTTTTTGTCATCTGGCTGTTTTATACCCGATGAAAAGTTGTTCAATCTACTTGTTTTAAAATTAAAATATGGCATATCAATTGCTTGGATATCTATAAAATTAATGATGATTCAATTTAGCAGATCATTAATTTTATAGCGTGCTGACAGCATAAAGTTTACTTACCGGGGTAAAGTCATGACGACTCCTAATCCATCTTCAGAGAATATGCTTGAACGCTTATTTAAGTTAAGCGAAAACAAAACCAGTTTTCGTACAGAAGTTCTTGCAGGTGTAACCACTTTCCTAACGATGTGTTACATCATTATTGTCAATCCAATGATTTTGTCCGAAACAGGCATGGATCATGGAGCTGTTTTTGTTGCAACCTGTCTGGCAGCCGCAATCGGTTGTTTGGTGATGGGACTTATTGCAAATTATCCAATTGCACTCGCGCCGGGTATGGGTTTGAATGCTTACTTTACCTATTCAGTATGTATGGGGATGGGCGTGCCTTGGCAAACTGCACTTGCTGCGGTATTTGTTTCAGGCTTGGTATTCATTGCCATCAGCATGTTTAAAATTCGTGAAGCCATTGTCAATGCGATACCAATGTCATTAAAACTGGCAATTGGTGGCGGTATTGGTATGTTCCTTGCGCTGGTTGCCTTAAAAAATGCCGGTATTATTGTTGATAACCCTGCAACCTTAGTCGGTTTGGGTGATTTAAAACAACCTTCAGTACTTCTGGCTTTGCTTGGCTTCTTAATGGTTGTAGTAATGCACCAGTTTAAGGTGCGTGGCGCAATTATTATCAGTATTTTAGTGATTACTGGCATTGCTACAGCATTGGGTTATAACCAGTTCCAAGGTGTGGTAGGACAAATTCCATCTCTTGCTCCAACATTCTTGCAAATGGACTTTGAAGGTTTGTTTACTGCAAGCCTGGTCGGAGTCATTTTTGTATTTTTCCTGGTCGATTTGTTCGACTCAACAGGAACTTTGGTGGGTGTATCGCACCGTGCAGGTTTATTAAAAGATGGCAAATTACCGCGTTTGAAAAAAGCACTGTTTGCGGACTCAACAGCAATTGTTGCAGGTGCGGCACTCGGTACATCTTCAACAACGCCTTATATTGAGTCATCTGCTGGTGTTGCGGCAGGTGGTCGTACTGGCTTAACAGCGGTTATAGTGGGCATTATGTTCTTGTTATGCCTGTTTTTAGCACCACTTGCGCAGTCAGTGCCAAGTTTTGCTACAGCACCTGCATTGCTATTTGTCGGTGTATTGATGATTCAGGGTATCGTTCATATTGAATGGGATGATATTACTGAAGCAGTACCTGCGTTTTTAACCATTGTATTTATGCCATTTGCTTATTCAATTGCAGATGGTATTGCAATGGGGTTCATCAGCTATGCGTTGATCAAACTATTTACAGGTAAAGCGAAAACTGTTCCATATATGGTATGGATTGTTGCTGCACTTTGGGCATTGAAATTTGCTGCATTTGGTGGCTAACTCACCAAATTCACAGTAGGGTGTAAACTCAAGTTTGCACCCTTTTTTATTTTTTGAAAAAAGTTTTATAAGGATAAAATATGAATCAGATTGAGCTTATCCAAGCGCTGCCAAAAGCAGAGTTACACGTACATATTGAAGGGACTTTTGAGCCTGAACTGATGTTCGCAATTGCTCAACGTAACCATATTGATATTCCGTATAAATCTGTAGATGAAGTGAAGCAGGCCTATAATTTCCATAACCTGCAATCGTTCCTCGACATTTATTATGCAGGTGCAAATGTTTTGGTGGTCGAACAAGACTTTTATGATCTAGCGATGGCATATTTTGAAAAGTGCGCTGCAGATAAAGTCGTGCATACTGAAATGTTCTTCGATCCACAAACACATATTGATCGTGGGATTGCATTTGCAGTAGTCATCAATGGTTTGCAACGTGCCTGTGATGAGGCAAAAGCAAAATTCGGCATTACATCGCATTTAATTATGTGTTTCTTGCGCCATCTAAGTGAAGAAGCGGCATTTAAAACCTTAGAACAAGCTTTGCCCTTTAAAGATCAAATTATTGCTGTAGGGCTGGATTCAAGCGAAGTAGGGCATCCACCTGCTAAATTTGAACGAGTATTTGCCAAAGCACGTGAAGAAGGCTTTTTAGTGGTAGCGCATGCCGGTGAAGAAGGTCCAGCTGAATACGTTTGGGAGGCTTTAGATCTGCTTAAAGTAAATCGAGTGGATCATGGGGTACGTTCAGAAGAAGATCCGAAACTGATGCAACGTTTAATTGCTGAAAAAATGCCTTTAACGGTGTGTCCTTTAAGTAACTTAAAGCTTTGCGTCGTCGATGATATGGCAAAACATAATATTCGTCGTTTATTGCAACAAGGTGTGCATGTAACTGTAAATTCAGATGATCCATCATATTTTGGTGGATATATGAACGACAACTTTATTGCGATTGCTGAAGCTTTAGATTTATCCAATAATGAACTGAAGCAATTGGCTAAAAATTCGTTCGAAGCATCATTTATTTCTGATGCAGAAAAACAAAAATGGTTTCAACAGATTGATGCTTTGGCCTAATCTTTTCTTTTAAAAAGTACTTCAAGATTGAGTAGATTTATTCATTAATCTGCTCAATTATTATGTAAAGAATATTGCGTGTAAAGCGTTAGGTTATATTTTGAAAAAGAGTCTTTGCTGGATAGTTGTTATTGCTTTGTTGATTGGTTCTGTAGCAGTTTTTGCAATGGATAAAAACTCTACTTTAACCCAGAAAATGTTAAAGCCAGTGGTAGAGCAGGCATGTAAAAGTGAATTGAATGATTCAAAAATCTGGCAATCAGCTGCCTTATTTATGAGTATGGAGCGTCAAAGTTCTGTGCAAAGACAAATCTGTGGTTGTGTCAGTGACAATGCGCTGAATGATGTGTCTGCGAAAGATTTGGCGATGGCATCCGTCAGCGAAGCTGCAAAAGATAGTCTGATTAAACAAGCCGTTTTAAATAGCGTGAAGGGTTGTGCTCAAGCAGCCCTGAAATAAGCTTGAACACAAGAAAAAGCCGCATCTGTGAAAAGAATGCGGCTTTTTTTATTGAATGTGTCTAGTCCTGAAATAGGTTTACTATTTTTCTTGTCGCATCATACTGCGTAAAATATTGTCTTTATCTATAAAATGATGTTTTAACGCAGCGGCAATATGACCTATCACCAGAAAACCGGCAAACCACGACAAATAAATATGTACAGGCTTAACAATGGCTAAAAGTTCGGGATTATCTTGAACAAGACGCGGAATTTCAAATAAATATAAAACAGGTGCAGGATGTCCGGCACTCCAGCTAAACAAACAGCCGGTAATCGGTAACGCAAGCAACATTAAATATAAAGCCAAATGCCCAAGATGTGCCAAAATTTTCATGAATGGCGACATAGTGTCTGGCAGTTGTGGAACAGGGTGGGTATAGCGCCAAAACAGACGAATCAATACCAGAAATATAATTGTTGTCGCGATGTTCTTATGTAAGGTGATGACTTGACCTTTAAAACTACCATTCACATCATAGCTTAAAAAATTTCCGCTATAAAAACCAATTAACCATGCGGCAATAAAAATAATAGCCATCAGCCAATGAAGCATTTGGGCTGTACGCGTATAGTATGGTGAAGTGTTTGTCATGTTATACCAACATGTAATTTATAAGTGTGCGTATCCTAATCAAATAACATATTTAAAAAAATGGGGAAGATGGAACGAAGCGTATAATTCTTGCAACGCTGAAAGCTGCATGGTTTTTAGACAGACAAGCCGCACATGGAAAATTCATTTGAAATATAGATTTCTTCTAGGGGAAAGTTTCGGCAGAATATGCCCAACAGATTTTATAACAAAGGATTTAACTGTGAAAAAATTAATTGCTGTGCTTGCACCTTTAACTTTAGCTCTTAGTGCATGTATGTCAACTGGCACAACGACAGGTACAGCGGGTGCAACAGGTACGCAATCCGCAACTCAGCAACTGGGTAATGCTGCACTTAAAATTGCCATCAATGCAAAATGTACAACTGAGTTGAATAATATTGCGGCATGGCAAACGGCCACTAAATTGATGACTGCAACTCAAAAACAAAATATTCAATCTGAAATTTGTGGTTGCGTTAGTGAAAAAGCACCGCAAAGTGTAACAGCGGTAGATTTGGCAACCGCAGCAATTGACCCGGCGGCACGTAATACCATTGTTTCAAATGCAGTGACTAAAACAATTAATGCCTGTGTTGCGGAAGCAGTGCAATAATCGTTAATAAAGTAATAAATAGGCTGACTTGTTCAGCCTCTTTTTTTAGGTAGGCAGACAAATTATGAAAATTGCTGGTGCAGATGAAGCAGGACGTGGTCCACTTGTAGGTTCAGTTGTTGCAGCTGCAGTCATTTTAGATCCCAATAATCCTATTGAGGGCTTAAATGATTCAAAAAAACTCACTGAAAAAAAACGTGAAAAGTTATTTGTAGAAATACAGGAGAAAGCCTTGGCTTGGGCTATTGCTGAAGCAAGTCATAAAGAAATTGATGAGATTAATATTCTTCAGGCATCATTATTGGCTATGCGTCGCGCTGTAGAGGCTTTAAGCATTCAACCTGAACATGTACTGGTGGATGGTAATAAAGTTCCACTAGGATTAATGATGAGCTGTGATGCAATAGTGGGTGGCGATGCCTTACATGCAGAAATTTCAGCTGCCAGCATTTTAGCCAAAGTCACGCGTGATCATCAGATGGTAGAACTTGATCAGCAGTATCCGCACTTTGGTTTCGCTAAACATAAAGGTTATCCAACCAAAGCCCATTTTGAGGCGATTGAGCAACATGGTGTTATTGATCAGCATCGTCGCAGTTATGCGCCAGTGAAAAAAGCCCTGGCTTTGCTTGAACAAAACTAAAAACGAATAGCCAGATAAATTTAAAGCGGCTTATGTAAGCCGCTTTAGGGAAAAAACATTTAATTTTTAACGATTAAAGTCATTCTGGGTATTCTGTGGGAAATTATCTTCTTCAAAAGAAGGTTGATAATCTTGATCGAGATGTTGAAGATGTTCGTGCATAGCGCGTTCATGTTGAATTCGTTGGTAAATTTCTTCACGATGAACGGATACTTCTTTTGGAGCATTTACGCCAATACGAACTTGATTTCCTTTAACACCAAGTACAGTTACACTGACCTGGTCCCCAATCATTAATGTTTCTCCGACACGTCTAGTCAGAATCAGCATGTTTATCTCCTTGCAAAATGCTAAACCTGCAATTGATCTAAAATGTAAAAACCACAACCTTAAATATCAAAGAAAATTTTAACAAAGCAATGTGACAAACTTCGTCCTATATACCTTTTTGTTAAAATTTTCTTAAAAGCACAGGGCTAATATAACAGAGCCATTATAAGAAAAACTATAGTGGCTCTGTTTTTTTCTACTTTTTTAAAAAGTGTCTAACAATGACAATTTTTGACATCTTTTCCGATATTATGTACGTACGCTTGATTCGCCATGTTCACGGTCTAAACCGAAAGCAGTGTGAAGGGTACGTACAGCAAGCTCTAAGTAGTTTTCTTCGATGATCACGGAAATCTTAATTTCTGAGGTGGAGATCATCAAAATATTAATGCCTTCCTCAGCTAGAGCAGTAAACATTTTACTTGCCACGCCAGCATGTGAACGCATACCAACACCCACAATCGATACTTTTACGATATCTGAGCGAGTTGCAACTTCACGTGCACCAATTTTTTTCGCGGTATTTTCAAGAATTGTTTTGGCTTTGGTTAATTCACTACGGTTCACTGTAAATGTGAAATCGGTTGTACCGTCTTCTTCAACGTTTTGGATAATCATATCCACTTCAACGTTGGCATCACCAATTGGACATAAGATTTTAGCTGCAATACCTGGTTCATCAGGTACACCTAGAATCGTTAATTTTGCTTCGTCACGGTTAAATGCGATACCAGAGATAATTGGCTGTTCCATGTTGTCTTCCAATTCAGTAGTAATAAGAGTGCCGACGTTTTGTTTAAAGTCTTCGTCAAATGCGCCATCATTGTCATTATCAAAACTTGATAATACACGTAAAGGCACTTGGTATTTACCAGCAAATTCAACTGAACGAATTTGAAGAACTTTAGAACCTAAAGATGCCATTTCAAGCATTTCTTCAAAAGAAATACGATCAACTTTTTTTGCTTTAGGTGCAACACGAGGGTCAGTGGTATAAACACCATCTACATCTGTGTAAATTTGACATTCATCTGCTTTGAGTGCAGCAGCAAGTGCAACACCGGAAGTGTCTGAGCCACCACGACCTAAAGTGGTGGTATTGCCTTGTTCATCAAAGCCTTGGAAGCCAGCAACAACCAGCACGCGACCTGCATCTAGATTTTCAGTTAAAACATCAGTATCAATGGCTTCGATACGCGCTTTAGTGAATGCACTGTCAGTTTTAATGCCAACCTGGCGACCAGTGAGCGACTTTGCTTCAACACCGATAGAGTTAAGTGCCATCGCTAACATGGAAATCGTAACCTGTTCACCTGTAGAGACCATTTGGTCAAGTTCACGCGGATCAGGAATTTCGGTAATGGCCTTCGCTAAAGCAAGTAGGCGATTGGTTTCGCCACTCATTGCCGAAACTACGACCACTAACTTGTGGCCATGGTCATGCCAGCGCTTTACACGACGAGCAACATTTAAAATGCGCTCCGGAGTACCCATAGAGGTACCGCCATATTTTTGAACGATTAATGCCATAGTTGTTCCATAAAAGCCATGACCCTGATATAGCTATCAGGGTCCGTTACACAAAAAGTGAAGTCTTATTTTGCCTCAAGCCAGGCAGTTAAATCTACCATCACTGTTGCAAACTTCTCGTTAAGTGGCGCGCCACCTTGTGCCAAGTCAGGTTTACCACCGCCTTTACCACCGAGTTCGGTAGCCAAGTGTTTGATGATGTCACCTGCTTTAATGTTGGCAGTAAAATCTTTTGCAACAGAGGCAATAAGGCTAACTTTGTCGCCTTCTAGACCCGCAAGCACGATCACTGCATTGTCTAATTTAGATTTCACACCGTCATGCAGGTTGCGAAGTGATTTCGCATCCATGTTTTGTACAGTGGTAATCAATGTCGAACGACCGGCAATAGTTTGAACTTGGCTTAAAAGTTCAGCTGCTTGGAAGTTCGCAAGTTTTTGATTCAATTGTTCAATTTGTTTTTGCAGTTGATGTGCAGTGTCTACTACAGCTTCAACTTTTTCTACCGTTTGATGATTTTGTGCTTTTAATAAACTGTTGATGTATTGAACATCACGATCAGTTTTTTGCACCATTTCAACTGCTTTAGTACCTGTTACCGCTTCAATACGACGTATACCTGCTGCCACACCACCTTCAGAAGTGATTTTGAACAAGCCGATATCACCGGTACGTTTCACATGGATACCACCACATAGTTCGATCGAGAAGTTTTTCTCCTCAATGATTGAACCCATGGACAATACACGTACTTCGTCACCGTATTTTTCACCAAACAACATCATCGCGCCTTTTTCTTTGGCGGATTCAATGTCTAAAAGTTCAGTGGATACTGCAGTATTGGCAATCACTTCTGCATTTACCAAGCGTTCTACTTGCTGAAGCTGTTCGAACGTAACCGGTTGGTCGTTGGCAAAGTCAAAACGTAAAATGTCGCTGGCAACCAATGAGCCTTTTTGTTGTACATGTGAACCCAACACTTGACGAAGCGCAGCATGTAAAAGGTGAGTTGCCGAGTGATTACGTGCGGTTGCAGCGCGGATATCTGCTTTTACAATTGCTTCAACAGACTGGGTCGCTTTTAAGGTGCCCATGGTCACGATACCTTGGTGTACAAATGCAGCACCTGATTTCTTGGTATCTTGAACTTCGAAAATACCGGTATCATTTTTAAAGATACCTGTATCACCGATTTGACCACCACTTTCTGCGTAGAAAGGGGTTTGGTTGAGTACGATTAAAGCTTCATCGCCTTCAACCACTTCTTCAACCTGTTCGCCATCTTTATAGATCGCAACAATTTGACCTTGACCTTGAGTGGCTTCATAGCCTTCGAATTGAGTTTCGCTGTCGACATTTACAATCGAGTTGTAATCAATTGCGAATTTACCTGCATCACGTGCACGTTGGCGCTGCGCAGCCATTTCAACTTCAAAGCCAGCTTCATCAATGCTTAAATCACGTTCACGTGCAATGTCAGCAGTCAAGTCAGTCGGGAATCCATAAGTGTCATACAGTTTGAATACGGTTTCACCCGGAATCACGTTACCTTTAAGTTGAGCCAATTCGCCTTCAAGCAATTTCAAACCTTGCTCTAAAGTTTTCGCAAATTGCTCTTCTTCTTTCAGTAATTGTGCTTCGATGCGTGCTTGTTGCGCGGCAAGTTCAGGATAAGCTTCGCCCATCACTTCAATCAAAGGTTGCAACATTTTATGGAAGAATGAACCAGTTGCACCTAATTTGTTACCGTGACGAACAGCACGACGGATAATACGACGCAGTACATAGCCACGGCCTTCGTTAGAAGGATTTACCCCGTCAGCAATCAGGAAGCAACATGAACGTGCGTGATCCGCTACAACTTTTAAAGACGCAGGATATTGAACCGGCGTGTTTTTCTCAGCTGCTTCAGCTTCAATGGCAGTGGTATCCATGCCAATAATTTCTGCAGCTGATTTGAGTAGGTGTTGGAATAAGTCGATTTCGTAGTTTGAGTTTACGTGTTGTAAAACTGCAGAAATACGTTCCAAGCCCATACCGGTATCAACCGAAGGCGCAGGGAGTTCATGCAATACGCCATCTGCAGTACGGTTGAACTGCATGAATACGTTGTTCCAGATTTCAATGAAACGGTCGCCATCTTCTTCTGGTGTGCCTGGTAAACCACCCCAGATATGGTCGCCATGGTCAAAGAAAATTTCAGAACATGGACCACAAGGACCGGTGTCGCCCATTGCCCAGAAGTTATCTGATGCGTATTTTTCGCCTTTGTTATCACCAATACGGATAATGCGGCTGGCATCTAGACCAATTTCTTTGTTCCAGATGTCAAAAGCTTCATCATCGGTGTGATAAACAGTGGCATAGAGTTTATCTTTAGGAAGGGCTAACCATTCGTCGCCCGTCAGGAATTCCCAGGCAAATTTAATGGCATCACGTTTAAAGTAATCACCAAATGAGAAGTTACCCAACATTTCAAAGAAGGTGTGGTGACGTGCGGTATAACCGACGTTGTCCAAGTCGTTGTGTTTACCACCGGCACGTACACACTTTTGTGACGATGTCGCGCGAACATAATCACGTTTTTCCAAGCCCAGGAAGCAGTCTTTAAACTGGTTCATCCCGGCATTGGTAAACAATAAAGTCGGGTCGTTGGCGGGTACAAGTGAACTCGACGCGACACGTGTATGCCCTTGCGATTCAAAGTAACGCAAAAATGCTTCACGAATTTCAGCTGATGTCATAAAACGAGTACTCACAACCAAGTCACTCCATATTTCGTATTGGCTAGAAGTATACCGAGCATTTTCATAGAAGATGAACTGCCTGAGTACACCGGGCTTAAAATTTTAAAACGCCAAATTATAACGGAAAAAGCTGCATGCACCAATCACTTTAAGGCGAATTCATGACAATTCTATGTATTCGCGATATAGGCATCTTGAGGTAAATCCAAGTGTTAATTTATATCATCAAACTGCAATTAAAGTTTAACGAATGCTTGAATGAATATTTTTAGCTTGCTTTTTCTGATGCTGATTTGTGATAAAACCACTTTATCAGTGCAATATAATGTGGTTGACGTACTGTATTAAATAAAGACACGTGAAGAAATGGTATCGGATTTCGGTTGAAATCCATTAACATACCCTGTGTTTACATCTCCTCAAGAATTAAGGATATCTGATGCAACGAGTAGCCATTAATGGTTTCGGGCGAATTGGTCGCAATGTATTACGTGCTTGGTTTGAAAATCCCAAGGATTTTCATTTTGATATTGTTGCGATTAATGATGTTGCAGATGTAGAGACTTTAGTTCATTTGTTTAAGTACGATACTACCCACGGACGCTTTAAAGGCAAAGTCGAAGTCTTGCTGGAAAATGAACAGATTTTTTTGCATATTTCAGCCGGTTTGGCGCAATTAAAAGTACAGGTATTTTGTCAGGAACAGCCTGAACTTTTGCCGTGGAATGATTTAAATATTGATGTGGTGCTTGAATGTACGGGCTTGTTCCGTTCACGTGAAGCGGCAACCAGACATGTTACCGCAGGGGCGAAACGGGTCATTATTGGGGCTGCGCCTTTTGACAGTGTGGATGCGGCTATTGTGTATGGTGTAAATCATCATGAAGTTAAAGCAACAGATCAAATTATTTCCAGCGTATCGTGTACCACGCAAGCTTTGGTGCCACTGGTTAAAATCATTGATGATGCTTTTGGCATTGATACCGCCCTTATGACAGAAATTCATGCGGTCACAGCTGATCAGTCGGTACTGGATCATGCACATCGTGATTTACGTCGTGCACGAGCTTCGGGGCAAAATATTATTCCCACCACATCTTCAGCATTGGCTGCATTAAAACGTGTTATGCCAAAAATGGAAGACCGGATTGATGGTTATTCCATTCGTGTACCGACCATTAATGTCGCTGCCATTGATTTAACTTTTGTTGCTCAATCACATGTTACCGTGCATAAAATTAATGAAGTCCTGCTCAAGTCGGCACGGCATGGCTATGCGGAAATTATGGATGTGACAGATGAAGCTTTGGTGTCATCTGATTTTAATCATTCACCCTATTCTTTAATTGTGGATTTAAGCCAAACCATGGTGGTTGGACATCAAGCAAAAGTATTTGCCTGGTATGATAACGAGTGGGGTTATGCCAATCGCTTGCTGGATTTATGCGAGTCATTTACATCATAAAACTGATGTGTATTAGATATCTCGTGTGTCTTGATTTTGAGAAGTAATTTCTTGTTTTTTATTATCGGGTCACATCATTGCATGAGCTGGCCTTGATTGGCTAAGGCGTGAGCGAGGGGTTGCCTTGGATAAAATGAAGGGCAACCGCAGCTCATTTGAATATTTTTAGTATCATGAAATGGCTTGAACAGGCATTTCATTGATTCATTACTTTATGCTTAAAGTGTTTGTTTTTTAGATGGTGATGTGGTTCTAGAAATAGAACAAATCTTAATAAACTGATCATATAAACAACGATAAAATGATGTTTTAATCACTTTTGATCGATCAATACATATAAAATTTAACTTGCTAAAAATCTAATCTACAAAGCAAGTTGAAATAATTTTTGATAGGTTTGGGAAAAGACTGAGCTTGTTTACAGTAATCTTTTATATATAAAATACATTGCTTAAATTAGGCTTTTAAAAAATTCACTTCATTAATTCGCCATGATGTTGAATAATAACTAAATAAAATAAGAGCATCTACCTATGTTGATATTTATATGGGGTTTTATTCTGCTATTAGCCATAGCAGTGATTTTTCTGATTTGGGCACAATTTACCAATCAAAATGATGCGGTCAGTGACATTCAAATGAACCTGCAACTCGAAGAAAAAGTGATTCATTTGGAACAGAACCTAAAGAAAACCTTGGAAATTATGCAGGACTTGGCCAAAAAAATGCACATTCAGCAAGAAGTGCTTGATAAAACCAGCGCTAAATTAAAGCAGGTCGAGTTGCAAAATGCCGAATTGGTTGGATTGTTGACAAGGGCAGTCAATTCCTCGGACAGACCCTCGGGATAAGTTCATCCTCGTTGCGCTCTAAAGAATAACAAACCTTAAAATCGCGGCCGATGTCATGCTCATCAAAACCGTAGGCAGTAATGAAAAACGTGAAGCTGCTATTAAAGTAATCACAATTGCAAGCAGCATTGCGGAGTGAATCATTATTCATCTCTTATTAAAAAGAAAGCAGATACAAAATGTAAAAACTGAAATTCCATTACAAAAGTTTAAACAAACCACTGAATTGCTTTTGAGATGATAATAAAATAATAAACATTTTTAGCGTCATCTTTGAGCGCTATAGCCGCTTTAAATGAATTGGAGTATTTTTGTCTGATTAAACAATAAGTATTCCGCTATTTTTTGTGAAAAAGTCAGATGCACAGCTAAAACTATCGTGCTAGACTAGGAGAAATCGGGTGTGCTCCCGATTTTTTTATGCGGATAACTTCCGCTCTGACAGAATTTAGGTTTACAACATGCCCATTTCAGAGACATGGTTATTACCTGATGGTGTAGCTGATGTATTACCAGAACAGGCGCAAGTGATTGAAACTTTGCGTCGTAACGCACTAGATTTCCTCGCATCTCGAGGTTATCAATTGGTGTACACGCCATTTATTGAATACATCGAATCTCTATCTTCTCTTTCAGAATCGAATCAAGATTTAGACTTAGCCACTTTTAAAGTCATCGATCAATTATCAGGTCGTTTACTTGGTGTGCGTGCCGATATGACACCACAAGTGGCTCGTATTGATGCGCATGTACATCCAGTCGAAGGGGTGGCGCGTTATTGCTACGCTGGCACGGTTTTACACACTAAACCTCAAGGGTTTAATACCACACGTGCACCCCTGCAATTAGGTGCGGAGCTTTTCGGTTCAGACAGTATTGATGCAGACGTTGAAATGGTTGACGTTATGCTGAGTCTGATCGAAACGTCGGGCTTGGCAGATGGGATCCATCTGGATTTGGGTCATGTCGGTCTATTCCGTAGTTTAGTGAGACATGCGGGTTTGACCAAAGCTGTTGAAAGTCGTCTTTCAGACCTTTATCAACGTAAAGCCTTACCTGAACTTGCAGAATTTACCCAAGAATTAAAATTTGGTGCAGATTTTTATACCCTAGGTCGTTATTCAAGTGACCTGGATGCATTACGAGCCAATTTAAGTGCTGAAATTTTTGCCGATGAAGCATTCAAGCAAGCATTTGAGGCTTTGAAAACGACACAAGTCGAGATTCAGTTACGTTGGCCAAATCTGCATATTGGTATAGATGTTGTAGAGTTGCGCTCATACCATTATCACACTGGTCTAATGTATGCAGTATATGCACCAAACCGTGCAGCACCACTGGCTCAAGGTGGACGTTATGATGGGATTGGTGAGCATTTTGGTCGTGCACGTCCTGCTACCGGTTTTTCGTGCGACTTATATGCCTTAAGCGCAGGTCAATTTAAAGATTTAAATGTAGTTGTTGCACCGAAGGGTACAGACGCAGATTTGCTTAAGGCAATTTCAAATGCGCGTACACAAGGCTTTGGTGTAATTCAATTACTCGGCAACGACAGTTTAAACTCGGTACCGCATGCAACGCATCAATTGGTGAATGTGGCAGGTGAGTGGACAGTCGAAAAGATTTAATGATGTGAATTGGTATGATTAACTAATTCAAGTTTTCAATTTTAACAGCATGATGCAATGAGGCTATTATGGGCAAGAATGTTGTGGTACTTGGTACCCAATGGGGCGACGAAGGTAAAGGTAAAATCGTTGACCTGCTCACAGATCAAGCGGCTGCGGTAGTTCGTTACCAAGGCGGACACAACGCAGGTCATACACTTGTGGTTGGTGGTAAGAAAACTGTATTACACCTCATTCCATCTGGTATTTTACGTGAAAACGTATTGTGCTTAATTGGTAACGGTGTGGTTCTTTCTCCTGAAGCGCTCATCAAAGAGATGGATATTCTTGAAAAAGAAGGTGTCCCAGTTAAAGAACGTCTACGCATCTCTCCAAACTGTCCGTTAATTTTGCCGAACCACATTGCACTTGACCAAGCGCGTGAGAAGAAACGTGGCAATGCGAAAATCGGTACTACGGGGCGTGGTATTGGTCCAGCCTATGAAGACAAAGTTGCACGCCGTGCAATCCGTGTTGCGGACCTTGTTCGTGGTGGTGGGCATCTTAAAGCTCAGCTTGCTGAACTTCTGGATTACCATAACTTCCAGTTAACTCAATACTATGGTGTTGAAGCGGTTAAATTAGAAGATGTGCTGGCACTTTGCGACCAATGGCGTGAAGTCGTTACTCCACTGGTTGTGGACGTAACTACGGAATTGCACAATTACCGTAAAAACGGCGACAACATTATGTTTGAAGGCGCGCAAGGTTCACTCCTTGATGTAGACCACGGTACGTACCCGTATGTAACATCTTCAAACACAACTGCTGGTGGCGTAAGCTCAGGTTCAGGTCTTGGTCCTTTGCATCTTGACTATGTACTAGGCATTACCAAAGCTTATACAACGCGTGTAGGTGCGGGTCCATTCCCAACGGAATTGGTTTACGATGCTGCAAATGACACAGGCGACCAAATTGGTAAACATTTGGGTACGATTGGTCATGAGTTTGGTGCTTCAACTGGTCGTCAACGCCGTTGTGGTTGGTTCGATGCTGAAATTTTACGTCGTTCAGTAGATGTAAACTCACTTTCAGGTATTTGCTTAACTAAACTTGACGTTCTTGATGGTTTAGAAGAAGTAAAAATCTGTGTGGGTTACGAAGCGGCAGATTCTGGTTGTGTCGGTTCTTCCGATGCGCTTGCATTTGAAACCTTAAAACCAATTTATGAATCTATGCCAGGTTGGTCTGAGTCTACAGTGGGTGCAACTGATGTTGCTCAATTACCTGCGAATGCGATTGCT
Source organism: Acinetobacter sp. ANC 3781 (assembly GCF_004331285.1). Classification (GTDB taxonomy): domain Bacteria; phylum Pseudomonadota; class Gammaproteobacteria; order Pseudomonadales; family Moraxellaceae; genus Acinetobacter. The sequence continues at coordinate 87,641 of NZ_SJOH01000007.1, read as the reverse complement.
TATGTCAAACGTATTGAACAGTTGATTGAATGTCCAATTGATATCATTTCAACAGGTCCTGACCGTGCAGAAACAATTGTACTGCGACATCCGTTTGATGCTTAATTTAAAATATTGAAATAGATCAAAAAAGCCTCGCTAAATACGAGGCTTTTTTGTATGAATTATTTCGAGACATATGAGGCAAACCAGTGAGCTAATGCTGATGAGCTGAGAGGTTTTACTGTTTAAATTTAGTTTTGCCTTGCGCTGTAAGCAAAGCATGGTTTTGTTCTTGCTCAAGTTGCGAATGATGTTTTTGCTTATCAAATCACAGGATGAATCCAAAAAATGTCAGTCAATTTCTTAAATAGCAGGCATTAAATTGATGAGGGAAATTTTGCCAAGACTAAAGTTGCATCAGAGAAGACTGTTTAAATAGCTGGTGCTTGTTAGAATACCCCTCATAAGATAAATGAAAGGTTATGCTAGATGCATAAAAATATTTCAGGAACAATATTTTATTCCTTACTATTTGCTATGGGCGGAGCACCGACTATTGCGATGCTGATCATTCAGGCACAAACGCAAGATCCCAATATTATCTATAATGCATTTATTGGTTTAAGTGTAATTATTGCCTGCATTTTAGTTCCATTAATTCTCATACAAAATGCTATTTTATTTTTTAAAAGAAAAAATGAGCAGCTTGAACAAAAAATTAAACCATTATGCCAAGTATATTTGGTTTTGAATTTTTTATGTCTTATTTATTGGCTTAGTTTTCAGTTTCTTAAATAACTACAGTTACATAAATGATATGAATATGGATGGAATAATAATTTAAAGCTTATCTATTATTGCCCTATAATCTGCTTAAAACTGATATCTGTTTTCAAGGTGGAGATTATTATAATGAACAGCAAACTCGTTTTAAGTTTGTGTGCAGCTAGTGTGATTACTATTTCAGGTTGTACTACTGTAGCAGAAATGGCAGGGGCGGATTCATCGACATTAAATGTAGCGGCAGCACAAGGCTTTAATAAAACAGTTCAGGAAGCGAGTGCCAATAAAACCTTAGATACAACTTCAGCGACTTATAAACGCATTAATGCGGTATTTTTACGTTTAAAACCTTATGGCGATCAGATCAATCAAACAGGTCAAAAGTTTGACTGGAAACTGGCTGTTCTAAAATCGGATCAGGTGAATGCGTATGTAGCACCGGGTGGTAAAGTGGTGTTCTATACTGGTATCGTGAATAAATTAAACCTGACTGATGCAGAAATTGCGGCAGTCATGGGTCACGAAATGGTGCATGCTTTAGAGGAACACTCTAAAAATAAAATTGGTCAACAAGCATTAACTGACTTGGCTTTAAGCATTGGCCTAAGCGCTGCGGGAAGTAATGTGGGTCAGTTGGGCAGTGCAGCTGCTCAGTTGGGCGCGCAAGTGGGCGTAGGTTTGCCATATTCGCGTAGTCTGGAAAGCCGTGCAGATCAAGGCGGTTTAATGCTGATGGCGCGTGCCGGTTATAACCCACAAGCTGCTATTACCCTGTGGGAAAAAATGAATAAATTGGACGGTGCGGGCGGTACTTCATTCTTGTCTACTCACCCTTCAAATAGCCAGCGTATTGAAGCTATGCGTAAAAACTTGCCAGCCGCACAAGCGATTTATAACAAACGTTAATCGGTTCTTGGCTCATTAAAAAAGGATGCGATATGCATCCTTTTTATTTGTAGTTTTTAAATTAGTTTAAAAGTATTTATTTAAATACTGAACAAAGAATAAAGCAGTGCTTTATTCTTTGTTCAGGGCGCAGGATTCGGCTGTTGACGGTGAATAGCTTCAATACCTTGTAAAACTTCTGCAGATAGGTCAATTTCAAACGCTTGGATATTTTCTTTGAGTTGATCCAGGCTTGTTGCTCCAATAATGGTGCTGGTCACAAAAAACTGCTGTTTGATAAATGCCAAGGACAGTTGGGTCAGACTTAAGCCATGCCGTTCAGCAAGCTGCGCATATTGTTCTGTTGCCCATTCACTTTCTGGATTGCTATAGCGGCTAAAACGCGAAAAAAGGGTGACACGTGCATCTGCAGGGCGAGCGCCATTACGGAATTTTCCAGTCAAATAACCAAACGCTAAAGGTGAATAGGCAAGCAGTCCCACATTTTCATAATGGGCAATTTCTGACATGCTAATTTCATAAGTCCGGTTTAATAGGTTATATGGGTTTTGTACACTGACAAATTTTTCCAAACCTAGTTTTTCTGCTAAGTGTAGGAATTTCATAGTTCCCCAAGGCGTTTCATTGGAAAGACCAATATAACGAATACGCCCTTTCCTAATCTCATTACTTAGGGCTGTTAAGGTTTCCTCTAGCGCGGTAACTTCTTTGTTGTTTTGGGCTTCCTCATTCCCATAACCGAGCTTGCCAAAGAAATTGGTCGGGCGTTGTGGCCAATGCAGTTGATAGAGGTCGATATAATCGCTTTGCAAGCGTTTTAAGGAGCCATCTATGGCAGAGCTGATCTCTGTAGAGGTAAAGCGAGTTTGTCCATCACGGATGTGACTGCCGCCTTGTGAAGGGCCCGCAATTTTTGAAGCAATAAAAAGCTGATCTCGATTACCGCGCTCTGCAATCCAATTCCCCAAGATAGTTTCCGTTGCGCCTTGCGTTTCAGGCTTTGGTGGGACGGGATACATTTCAGCAGTGTCCCAAAAAAACAAGCCTTGGTCTAAAGCATATTCAAGTTGTTGAAAGGCCTCTGTTTGGGTGTTTTGCTCACCAAAAGTCATCGTGCCTAAACAAATCTCAGGAACTAGAATGCCTGTATTGGCTAAAGGTTTGAGTTGCATATGGCGTGGTCCTTGAATATTTATCAGGAAATTTTAAATGATTTAAGCCTAACTGATTTTTTGATCATCGTTAAATCATGAATAGTTTTAAAATTGTCATAAAATTTACAAAAGGGTCAGGGTAAAAATCAATGTATAAAAAAAGCAAACCCTAAGATTTGCTTTTTTTATATGCAACCAATCAAAAAAAATTATTCTTCTTCAAGCTCATCTGTAACTACATTTGCATCTTCAGCTGAAACATCAAAAATAAGAATGGCTTTACCATCCGTTTCGATCATGCCTTGTTCTTCAAGCGTTTTTAAAACACGACCCACCATTTCACGAGAACAACCGACAATACGGCCAATTTCTTGACGTGTAATACGGATTTGTCTGCCATTTGGTAATATCATAGCTTCTGGTTGCGAAGAAAGGTCGATTAAACAACGTGCAATACGGCCAGAGACATCAATAAATGCCAGATCAGTCACTTTACGAGTTGTATTTTTTAAGCGACGGACAAGTTGAGCAAATACAGCATAGCTCAGATCTGGATACTGTTTGCTTAACTCGTGAAAGTTATCATAGGTGATTTCGGCAATTTCACAGACGTCCCGGGTACGAACTTCCGCAGTACGTTGTGGATTCTCTTCAAAAAGACCCATTTCCCCAAAAAAGTCTCCCGCATTCAAATACGCAACCACAATTTCACGGTCATCATCTTCACGTAAAATAATGGATACTGAACCTTTTAAAATTAAATAAAGTGATTTTGATTCAGTGCCTGCGTCGATAATGGCAGTACGTTTTGGATAGCGATTAATATATGCACGTTTTAATAATGCTTTCACTGACTCTGGTAATTGACCAGGAGAAAGTGCATCGGTACTAAGTTGTGAAAAGCTTGCAGTCATGCTAACGGTTCCGAATATGGATAAGTAATAGATCGCACAGACCTAAAATGAACTTGTCACATAGAAGAGATGAAATTCCTTATCAACTCAATTTATGTTAGTGTACAGGTACTTCGTAAATTTATAGCTTTTTTCAGGTAGTTGCAATGCAAACAAGCGTACATTGGCTAGAGAATGTTGCTTTTGAAGCAAAATCAGAAAGTGGTCACCAAATTGTCATGGATGGTGCTGAGGCATATGGGGGTGAAAACCGTGGTCCACGTCCCATGGAGCTGATATTAATGGGACTTGGTGGCTGTGCTTCCTTTGATATTGTGACTATTTTAAAGAAATCACGCCAAGATGTGACAGGGGTGGTATGTCAGTTAAATGCTGATCGTGCCGATACGATTCCTGCCGTATTCACCAAAATTCATTTACACTTTGTTGTAACAGGTAAAGCAGTAAAAGAAAAACAGGTGGCTAAGGCAGTTGAACTTTCTGCTGAAAAATACTGTTCAGCCAGTAAAATGCTATCTGATGGCGGCGTTGAAATCACCCACGATTTTGAAATTATTGAAGCAGTATAATAAAAATAACGGCAATTCATCAGTGAATTGCCGTTTTACATGAATAGTAAAACTGAAGAATATTTTATAAAAAATAATTTGTGTGCTTCAAATCCACCATTTAAAAAGACTTACTATGTTGTTTGCTTCGTTTAATTGCATCTTTGAATTTTCACTGAATAAAGTTTGGATCAATCCAATAAGCTGCTTATATAAATTAAAATCACCTATATCATTTTTTTAAACTTGCGTCTTATAGATATCTGGTAATCTATTGAAATATCTTGAACATTGTGATGAAAGAGGCTTTGAATAGAATTTGATACAGAAGATATCAAATTCAGCTTGAAAAAAAACAAATACATACCCATATTATAATTGAGGTCCAAGTTTTATTTTTATTTCTTTAGTCTTTGAAAATTAAAATATTTTTTAAGAAATTATATTGAAAAATATCAAACCATTCCCATCTATTATCCAAGTACAAAATTTGTTGTGAGGAAAATAAGAATGCGTTTTGAAAAATTTACAAATCGCCTGCAGCAAGCTTTATCAGATGCTCAATCTTTAGCAATGGGTAAAGACAATACTTCAATCGAAGGTATTCATATTTTATCAGCGCTATTACAAGAGCCTGCCAATATCAGCTTGTTACAACAGGCTGGGGCAAATCTACGCGATCTTCAGACCAAGCTGCAACAAGCATTGAATGATGCAGCAACCATTGCCAATCCAACAGGAGATATCAATCTTAATCCTGAAGCGGTACGTGCTTTAAATCTTGCAGACAGCTATGCACAAAAAGCCGGGGATGAATTTTTATCGACCGACTGGGTATTGCTCAGTTTAGCTGAAACAGGTGCAACCAAAACTTTACTGAATAGTGTAGGCGTAACATCGACAGGCTTACGTAAAGCAATTGAAAATATTCGAGGTGGTGAAAAAGTCATGAGTAATACCCACGAAGATCAACGTGATTCACTCAATAAATACACCATTGATTTAACTGAACGTGCTATGTCAGGCAAATTGGATCCAGTGATTGGGCGTGATGAAGAAATTCGTCGTACCATTCAGGTCTTGTCACGACGTACTAAAAATAACCCGGTACTCATTGGTGAACCGGGTGTTGGTAAAACTGCGATTGTAGAAGGTTTAGCCCAACGAATTGTCAATGGAGAAGTCCCGGAAGGCTTAAAAGGTAAACGTGTTTTATCTTTGGACTTGGGTTCATTATTGGCCGGGGCAAAATATCGTGGCGAGTTCGAAGAGCGTTTAAAAGCGCTCCTGAAAGATCTGGCCAAATATGAAGGCGAAATTATTCTCTTTATTGATGAATTGCATACCCTTGTCGGTGCCGGTAAAGGTGAGGGTGCCATGGATGCAGGGAATATGCTGAAACCCGCATTGGCACGTGGCGAGCTGCATTGTGTTGGCGCAACAACTTTGGATGAATATCGCCAATTCATTGAGAAAGATGCTGCGTTAGAACGTCGTTTCCAGAAAGTTTTGGTCGATGAGCCGAGTGTTGAAGATACCATTGCGATTCTTCGTGGTTTGAAAGAGAAATATGCAACGCACCATGGTGTACAGATTCTGGATTCAGCTATTATTGCTGCTGCAAAAATGTCGCATCGTTATATTACCGACCGTCAATTACCTGATAAAGCCATTGATTTGATTGATGAAGCTGCGTCACGGATAAAAATGGAAATTGACTCAAAACCTGAGCCGCTTGACCGTTTAGATCGTCGTTTAATTCAGTTGAAAATGCAGTTGGAAGCGGTAAAACAGGATGCTGATTCAGTCAGTAAAGCCGAAGTATCGCATCTGGAAAAGCAAATCGAAGAAGTGCAGCGTGAATATAGTGATTTGGAAGAACAGTGGATTGCTGAGAAAAGATTGGTTGAAGGCACAAGCCAGGCACAAGTCGAATTGGATAAAGCACGTACGGCTTTTGAAAAAGCACAACGCGAAGGTGACTTAGCTGAAGCCAGCCGTTTGCAATATGGAGTGATTCCTGAATTGCAAAAACGGCTTGAAGCTGAAGAAGTGGCTGAAGAAAACAATGAAGAGCCAAAACTCATACGTACGAAAGTAACCGAGAATGAGATTGCAGAAGTAGTTAGCGCTGCAACCGGCATTCCAGTGGCGAAAATGTTGCAAGGCGAACGTGAAAAACTGCTTCAAATGGAAGATTTCTTACATAACCGTGTAATTGGGCAAGATGAAGCGGTAGTTGCAGTTTCTAATGCGGTACGTCGTTCACGTGCTGGCTTGTCTGATCCAAATCGTCCAAGTGGTTCATTCCTGTTCCTTGGACCGACAGGGGTGGGTAAAACTGAATTGACCAAGGCCTTGGCGAATTTCCTTTTCGACAGTGACGATGCCATGGTTCGTATCGACATGAGTGAATTTATGGAGAAGCATTCTGTCAGTCGTTTAGTCGGTGCGCCTCCAGGATACGTTGGCTATGAAGAAGGCGGCGTATTAACCGAAGCTGTGCGTCGTAAACCTTATAGTGTAGTGTTGTTTGATGAGGTAGAAAAAGCGCATCCGGATGTGTTTAACATCTTGCTACAAGTTCTTGATGATGGTCGTTTGACTGACTCTCAAGGTCGAGTGGTCGATTTTAAAAATACAGTCATAGTTTTGACCTCCAACTTGGGTTCGCAGGACGTGCGTGAACTGGGTGATAGTGCAACCGATGATGAAGTTCGGGCAGTTGTAATGGATGCTGTATCACAACACTTCCGTCCAGAATTCATTAACCGTATTGATGAATTGGTGGTATTCCATTCATTGAAAAAAGCACAAATTCGTGGCATTGCAGATATTCAGTTGAATCGTTTACGTTCGCGTTTAAGCGAAAAAGACATGCGTCTTTCTGTGGATGATAGTGCATTTGATCAATTGATTGATGCTGGTTTTGATCCGGTATATGGGGCACGTCCACTGAAACGCGCGATTCAGCAACAAGTGGAAAACACCTTGGCACAAAAAATATTGAGCGGAGATTTTCTACCTGGCGACACGATTTTGATTAAAGGTGAACATGGTCATCTTGAATTTGAAAAAATGAAATTAAATTAATGACCTGATTAAATTTAATGCCTAGATGAGTATTTGAAGTGCACCACTATGCGCTTGAAATAATCCCTGACTCGGATTTTTAAATCCGAGTCTTTTTCTTGGAAGATGATTTAACTTGATTGTAATTTCTTCAATATATGGATTTATATGATGAGCTTAAACATGGTGTAAGCATACAACGGTAAGGATAATTAATTGAATGCTCGAAAAATGAACCGAATTTTTGGTGCGTTCTACAACTGCGGCAGCTGATTATAAGCAACGGGTATAATTGATTGCGGAAATCATGCCGAGTAATGGCATGACTTTGGCTTTTAAACGTTATCCAAGTTATCTCGTCATGCCCAATACAATCGTCCAGATATCAAGTTGATTGTACCGGAGGGAAATCCTGCACAAGTGGTCAGTATGAGAAAGCTGGGTTGGCGCGAGCGTTTTGATCACTGGTCAACCCGAGGTTGTTGCAGATTTGCGACCGTATCTAGCATTGCGGTAATAAAGTGTTGCGTCTACTGATGGATGATGTCTATGATGAAACTCCACTGGAGACTATTTTTAAAAGTATAGTTTTAGAAGGTAATATTGTCGCATGCAATATTTTGCACCATGAGCATAAGGGCTTTCCCAAACCCTTTTATTATGACGATATTCGTACCCTTACGGTGTGGCAAGCGAAAAAACCGGAAAAACTTGAATTCTATTGTTTTTAGCAAATGAATGTGAGTTAAGTAAATACAGTCGGTGCATTTATCTGACCCATGAAACAGCCTTATAAATTTTTACCGAATGATGATTTTTCAGGTTTGCCTGAATTCAATCATCCCTTTTGGCGGGGCATGAACATGAATAATTTTTATCTCATGTATGAGCAGCATAATCAGGTAGTCGGTTTGGCTTGTAGAATCAAAAAGCTTTTAAATAAACGCGTCTCATCGATTATTCATTGCCTGTAAAAGTCATTTAACCTTTTTATAATGTTTATGTCGGCATTCAAAGAGGTTTTATCTTTGCTGAAAAAATAATGCTTTTAAATATTTGATGATTCATAGTGCTTTATGTCATTGCGAACCACAACATGTATTTGCCATTCCGATTTTGCATGCTAAGCAACAAACTAAATTGTATCGTAAACAAGCCTTTTTATTACTTGGGAAAATAATGATCCGCGTATTTATTGGATGGGCAATACCATCTCTTAGATGATTCAAGCCAAACATTATTTTCATAGTTTTAAAGGCAATCCCTATACTACCTTTGATCGTAGTAAAAGTAGTTATTTTGAAGTGGGACGTATTTAGTATTTAATAGGGATTTAGTCTTATTCAATCATGCAATGTGACTGGGTATGAATAGTTGGTTGAAAAAATCATATTAATTCTCATTTTTTAATTTATACTCGTTTACAAAATAAGCAAAAAATGAGACAGCTGATGTCAAAATTAATATGGGGTTTAGGTGGTCTGATTGTATTTGCAACCGCTGCTGTAGGGGGAAGTTTATATGCAGATAAAAGTCTAAATTCATATTATCAGCAGAATCAGAAAACCAATTCAGTTTCGATTCAATATAAAAATTTCAATATGGGTGCAATGCAGGGTTCTGCAGACTGGGCAGCTCAATTCATATTTGATCCGTGTAAACCTAAAGATGTTTTGAGTCTTACAGGAACGGATAAAATTAAACGCAGTTGGAATGGTTATCATATTGAATCTAAAATTAATTTACAGCAAGGCAATGAGATATTTCAAAAAATGCTCAACCAGCCTTTAACTGCTCAAACCAAGATTGATTGGCTGGGTGTGGTGCATTCCTCATTGACGACACCCGTGTTTGAGAAAAATAATGAAGATATACAGGCCCGAATTGATCCAATGACTTTTAAAATGGATGCAAAATCAAAAGGCGATCAATTAAAAATACTCAATGCGAAACTGCAAATACCGAATATGACTGTTAGTGATAAATTGGGGTATCTAGAGATACGAGAAGTAGAGTTTGAAACCACTCAGGGCTTAAACTCTACCTTTGATGAAGGGGAAACCCGTCTTAATATTGCTTCGATTAAACGCACTGATCGAAATATGCAACAATTCGGCAGCGGTGAATTTAAGGATTTTGCTTTGCTGATGAATACGGATATTGATAAACATAAGGTGAATTTTGATACCCAACTGAATATTAAAGAAGTGGTCATGCACAAAATACCGACTTTTCAAAAGTTACAAATGAATTTCAATCTGAAAGCATTGAACAAGCAAAAAATACAGGCTTTCTTCGATTTATTGGAAAAAAATAGTGAGGTATGTATAGTTAAAGATGAGTTTTCGAAAGAATTGGCAGACAGCTTTTTATCTATTATAAATGAAGGTTTTACTTTTGAATCGCAAGATAATCAGATTAATTTGGGTGAAGGGTATGCTAAAGCAAGCTTGAGTGGCAAGGTGATGCCCGGTCATCAAACTTCATTTACCAGCTTGGTTAAAATGGCACCCAGTTTAATCGAGTATCAGGCCAATATTGAATATGATAAACAGATCATGAAGACCCTGCTGGGTAATTATTTGCAACAAGGCAGTAAAACATTATCTGATCAAGAACTTGAACACATGCTGAATAGCATGCAGCAAGCGGTGCAAGCCAAACGAGAGGGTGATGTCTTAAAGATAGGTGTTGAATATAAATATGGCGAAAAGAAATTTTTAAATTAAGGCATGATCTAAAAAAAAGTTTGCCAGATGTGCCGCCTAAACCACAACAAAGCGCTACTTTATTCTAAGTGCAAGAAATAAGTATATTCTTGTTGTATACAGAATATCGGGAAGTACCGAAAGCACATTGTTGTTATATATAAAAATTGCTAGCGTTCATGATGAAAAATAAAAAAGGAGAGGCCAGTGTGAAGATGAAAAATAAAAAAAGTTTTTATCCCCCTTCTCGGAAAAAGTTAGTTGTCATGAGTGGGTTGCTAATCATTTGCTCATGCTGTTATGCAGAAGTTCCTCTAACTGACCATAAATTGTCAGAGCAAAGGAGTGATTCTCAGCATCTTGATGCTGAGAGTATTCAACGTGTTCAAAATAGTGTTAAGCAACCGGTTGATAAGCAGAAAAAAGAAAGTAAAGTTTTAAGTGACCAGAACAATCAAGATATTCAAAAGCAGACTATCGACGAAACGGCATTATCCGATTATCAGATGCAGAAGAAAAAAGCGGCTGAACAATTAATGTTGAATGAAAAGCAAGTCAGTACTCATTCAACTATTCGCTTATTTGACACAGTGAATCAATCAGATAATTTGCGAATGAATTATCATGAAGGTATTACCATTGAGATGAAACGATAAACTGTTTCATCTCAATGTGTATTATTTCATTCAAACCATCATTAGATTGGGTGATGTTTGATTTTCCAGGCTTTATGGATTTTGGTATTGCGTTTGAAATCTAGGCCAATGGTTTCACTGGTAATTTCTTGCACATCGAACATGGCTTGAACTTCTTCATCCATTTCGAAACCACGATAATTATTCGAGAAATACAAGGTGCCTTCAGTGGTTAAACGGTTCATGGCACGTTTAAGCAATGAATTGTGGTCACGCTGTACGTCAAAAGTACCGTAGAACTTTTTCGAATTTGAGAATGTTGGAGGATCAATGAAGATCAGGTCATATTGTTCATGACCTTCTTTTAACCATTCAAAACAGTCGCTAGAGAAGAACTGGTGCTGTTCATCGGCATGATCAACCGTTAACCCATTGAGTACAAAGTTTTCTTTTGACCAATTCAAATAGGTATTGGATAAGTCGACACTTGTGGTACTTGCTGCACCACCTAAAGCTGCATGAACACTGGCAGTAGAGGTGTAGCTGTATAAGTTCAAGAAGTGTTTTCCTTTCGCTTCAGCAGCAATGCGTAAACGCATTTGACGATGATCGAGGAACAAACCAGTATCTAAATAATCAGTCAAATTAATTAAAAGTTTGGCTTTACCTTCTTGAACGATAAAGCGCTTAGATGCAGTACTTTGTTTTTCGTACTGTGTTTTACCTTCCTGACGGGCTCGCGTCTTAATAAAGATTGCATCGCGACCTAAACCAGTCACCGCACGAATAGAAGCTAAAGCCAAGTTAAAGCGTTTTTTTGCTTTTTCAGGATCAATGGTTTTTGGTGGTGCATATTCTTGGACATGCAGACGATCACCATACAAATCCACCGCGACATTAAAGTCAGGTAAATCTGCATCGTATAAACGTAAGCAATAGATATTTTCTTTAACCGCCCATTTTTTCAAGGCTTGAATATTTTTTTGCAAACGGTTGGTAAAGTCTTCAGCACCTTCAATTGGCTCAAACTGTTGTGGCTGCCAAGTCGCCAGGAAGGGCTGGCTTACAGTGACCGGTTTGATGGTGCCGAAACGGATATAAATAGGTAATTTACCATTCATCAAACGCAGAATTTGCGGATCATTGAATGCCAGTACATCCGCCTGTTCAACTTGTGCAGCAATGACGGCTGCATATTGATTTGGGAAGTTCTTTTGTAAAAGAGCGGATAAACCTAAGTACAAGGCACGGTTTGACGATTTTTCACCCAAACGCTCACCATACGGTGGGTTGGTGACGATAAATGAAGTTTTTCCTTCAGCTTGGAAATCAGGCCAATCTGCAAGGGTACGTTCTTCAATTTTAATTTGATCAAGTATCGATTCAAAGCCAGCTGCAATAATATTTTGCTTGGTGGCTTTTACAGCCTCCCAGTCAGCATCATAAGCATAGAATTGAGGAAGTTGTTTTTCTAATCCTGCTTGATGGCGTTCAGCTGCTTCATTTTTAATTGACATCCATAAATCATGGTCATGACCACTCCAGCCATTGAAACCAAAGCGGCGAACTAGACCAGGTGCGCGATCGGTCAGCATCATCAGTGATTCAATGATAAAAGTCCCTGAACCACACATTGGATCTAAAATAATGTCAGGATTTCGTTCGATTAATTTGGCTTTTTGCAGAATTGCTGCTGCAAGATTTTCTTTAATTGGGGCATCGGTCATGAAATGACGATAGCCGCGTTTATGTAAAGAATCACCAGACAAATCTAGGCAATAAGTATGTTGAGTTTTACCTGCAAGCACATATAAGGTAATTTCAGGTTGTTTAATATCAATACTTGGACGTTTGCCGACTGCTTCCATAAAGGAATCGACTACACCATCTTTGACACGTAAAGTTGCGAATTGACTATTTACTTTAATATCGCGCTCGACGTGTAAACGAACGGCAAATGTACTTTGTGGTGCAAAAATAAGTGACCAGTCAAAGTTCATTGCACCTTCGTACAATTCTTCAGCCACGTCACGTGCATCATGAGTAAACTCTAATTCATGCGTATGAATAGGTGTCAGTACACGAGAGGCTAAACGTGACCACAAACAAATACGGTATGCATTTTCTAGCGTGCCTTGAAAAACTAAACGTCCTGGAAAGCGTTCAATATTTTGAACACCTAAACCTTCCAATTCTTCTTGGAGTAAGGTTTCAAGCCCATCTGCACAGGTGACCCAGTATGTAGAAAGACGTAGTTTCGAATTCATGCAAATTTTCCAAAAGCAGCTAAGCAATCTATTATTTTAACGTATTTTAGTCCTCAAAAGTTTTTAAATTAGAGCAAAGCTTGGGCTTGATAGGGAAATATATGATTTTTATCTATTAAGCTTGCATAAGTGGTATGTATTTTGCTGATAACCCTGCTTATAGGTTATGAGTCATGTGATTTTGACTTTAACTGCTATTTGTCATCATTTTTGATTTTGAAGGGGTACTGAATGGAAGATATGACTGGAAATAATTTTTTGAACCGTTCTGAAGTTTTTTCTGTTGCTACAATGCTGTATACCCGATTAAGGCGTGTGAGTGGGCGGGTAATAGATGTCATGTATCTGGTAGAAAATCATGCATATGCCAAATATGTGATTGATGTTGCGCTGTCTACGAATGATTCAGAATTACAACGGCAAGCTGAACGTTTACGTTCTTTAATGGGGATGGACGTTGCAGCTAATCAAATTGAGGTGAATGAAACAGTACAGGACATCTATGAAACAGAAGTAACTGAAGAAGAAATTTATCGTGCTCAAGTGTCACATCACTATATTGGTGCATTGCGTTAAGTTTTTAGGCTTTAAATACTCCAGGTGATTTAAAGCCTAATTTTAATCAACGATCTATCCATTGAGTTTAACCAGACAGGTATTGAAATAGAGAAATTGGTAAAACTAATCTCTTACTTTTATTCAATAAATTTTCTGCTGCATAAAAATGAGCCAAATGCTGAAAACTTCAACTGCCAACCCTAGGGGAATATCTGTATAATAGTTCAACTTAACTGAACGGGAATCTCTCATGCACTTGGCTGCATTGCATACTCCGAGCCAGATTCAACTCAATCAACAGGGTAATCTCAAACATTTCTTGACCATTGACGGTCTTTCAAAAGAAACCTTGACCAAAATTCTTGATACAGCTAATTCCTTTTTTAATGATCAAAATCAACTGATAACGACTCCTTTATTAGAAGGTCGTACGGTCATGAATTTGTTCTTTGAAAACTCGACCCGTACCCGTACCACTTTTGAAGCAGCGGCAAAACGTTTATCAGCCAACGTACTAAACATTGATATAGCACGTTCAAGTACATCAAAAGGTGAGACATTACGAGATACTTTGTGGAATCTTGAAGCGATGGCAGCGGATATTTTCGTTGTTCGTCATTCATCTTCAGGTGCAGCACATTTTATTGCACAAACCGTTTGCCCCCATGTTGCGATTATTAACGCAGGCGATGGCCGTCATGCGCATCCGACTCAAGCGATGCTGGATATGTTGACCATTCGCCGTGAAACCAAAAAGCCATTCGAAGCTTTAAGTGTGGCCATTATTGGTGATATTAAACATTCACGTGTAGCACGTTCAGATGTAGCCGCATTGCAAACTTTAGGCTGTAAAGACATTCGCGTGATTGCGCCGAATACCTTGCTGCCTTATGGTTTTGAAGAATATGGAGAAGATGTTCGCCTGTTCAATGACATGGAAGCAGGGATTAAAGATTGCGACGTGATTATTACTTTACGCATTCAAAATGAACGTATTGATTCTCCCGCATTGGCTTCACAAGCTGAATTCTACAAAATGTACGGTTTGAACAAAGAGCGTTTGGCCATGGCTAAACCCAATTGCATCGTAATGCATCCAGGTCCAATGAACCGGGGTGTAGAAATTGATTCCAGTATTGCTGATGGCCCGCAAGCGGTTATTTTGCAGCAAGTGACCAATGGTATTGCGGTACGTATGGCGGTACTTGCGCTTTCTATGCAAGGTCAGTTGCAGGAAAAAGGTTTAATTGAAGCGATTGCGGGATAAGGTAAAGTCATGAGTATTGTAAAAATTGAAAATGTCCGTGTCCTCGATCCAGTCAAGCAAACGGATCGCGTACAAACGGTATTTATCGAAAACGGCAAACTGGTTGCGGCAACTGATACGGTTAGTGAAAGCATTGATGGTCAAGGTCAATGGTTAATGCCAACCATGGTCGATTTATGTGCACGGTTGCGTGAGCCGGGTCAGCAACAGCATGGCACTTTGAAATCTGAAGGAAAGGCTGCGCGTGAAAATGGTATTTTGCATGTCTTTACGCCGCCAGACTCAAAACCAATCGTACAAGATAATGGTGCATTGATTCATGGTCTGGTTGAAAAAGCCATGCTGGATGGCGGTATTTATTTACAGGTGATTGGTGCACAAACGCAAGGTTTGCAAGGCAAACAGCCTGCAAACATGGCAGGCTTGAAAAAAGGCGGTTGTACTGCTGTTTCGAATGCCAATGCGCCGTTTGCGGATGATGATGTGGTCATCCGTACCTTAGAATATGCAGCGGGTCTAGGCATGACTGTAGTGTTCTATGCAGAAGAACATCAAATTGCCAAAGATGGTTGTGCACATGAAGGCTTCATTGCTTCACGTCAAGGCTTGCCTACGATTCCAGCATTGGCTGAAACCGTTGCGATTGCAAAATATTTGCTTATGATTGAAGCAACAAAAGTACGTGCACATTTCGGGTTGTTATCTTGTGGTGCATCTGTTGAATTGATCAAAATTGCAAAAGACAAAGGCTTGCCTGTGACTGCGGATGTAGCGATGCATCAATTGCATTTAACCGAAAGTTTAACCGACGGCTTTAATTCTTTGGCACATGTACGCCCGCCACTGCGTGCTGAAAAAGATAAACAGCTATTACGTCAGGGCGTAAAAGATGGTGTGATTGATGCGATTTGTACCCATCATGAACCGCTTAGCAGCTCTGCAAAATTAGCTCCGTTTGCTGAAACACAACCCGGTATAACTGCTTTTGATACTTATGTGGCGTTTGGTATTCAACTGATTAATGAAGGCCTGTTCGAGCCTTTAGAATGGGTGGAAAAAGTTACCCTTGCACCGGCAAAAGTGGCGAATATGGTCAATCGCTGGACTGAAGAGGCAGGTTGGATCTTAGTTGATCCTAAACTTGAATGGATAGTTTCTAAAGATTCCATTCTTTCACAAGGTAAAAATACACCGCTTATTAACCAAAAAGTAGTGGGTAAAGTGGTCCAAACTTTTGTGGCTTAATTGATTTAATATTTTTTTATGATTTATAAAAGTCAGCTTCGGCTGACTTTTTTATTGCTGAAAAAATAAGAGTATTCAAATAATACAATTAATTACACTGTCTGAAAAATGAGCAGATAAACTAAAAATACCCATGATAAGACCAGAATAAAAGGAATAATGGATGAATATTAATTTGATTGATTTATTGAAGCAGAAAGTATCTGCAATTGTTCTTGAAGGCGAAACGGAATATCTAAGCGAGAAGAGTCAAGCATTAAGCAGTTTTTTTCCTATTCTACTGGCAATTTTCAAATCTAAGCCAGAACTTATTGGAAATTTGCAGAGTCAATTAAACCCGAGATTAAGCGACGTATTTTCAACAAATCCCGGTTTAAAGCAGGAGTTTTTAGAACAGGTTTCAGGAACGGTTCCGACTGGAGCAATTGAATCTACCTTAAACCATTCTATAGCACCGACATTAAATTTTTTAGAAACTGAAGCCGGTTCTTCTGAGCCAAGTGCCATTGTGCATTTGATTGAAACGCATTGGCCTGCTGTATCGAGTGCTTTACCACATTGGGCACCAGTGCTTTTAAGTGCTTTAGGCGTAGGACTGGCATCTGGACATTCCTTACATCAGGCCCCTGAAACGCACGTAGTGGTAGAAGAAAAAAAGAAACCGAGTTTTTTATTGCCGCTTATTGGTTTCATTATTTTGGCTGCACTACTGGCTTTAATGTTTAGAGCTTGTTCTGATAAGAAGGAAACTGAGTCTGCAAGCGGTGTGCCTGCACAGACTGCTACCAGTGAGCCAGCAAAATTACAACTCAGCACGGGTTCAACAGGAGATTTAACCACATGTCAGTTATATTCTGGCAATGTCAGTTATATCGATATTCTGCAGAAAGAAATTAAACAAATTTTTAATCACAATATTGGTTGTGGTGTTGAAAGCAACCCAAGTTATCATACAGAATTTATTGACCAAGATGCCATTCCAAGTGTCTTGAAATTGGTTAAAGGGGTTCCAAATGCATCCATAATCTGGATGGGAGATCAGCTTTCTATTCAGACTGCAAATCCGACTGATGCAGAACAGTTGGCGACTAAAATTAAGCCACTGGTTAAAAACATGACAGTAATGACGCAAGCAACGACTGCTGCTTCGACACCTATTGATAACAATATGGCAATTAGTGAAGGTAATACCAATGCGGAAAAAGCCTTGGCTGCAATTAATCCAGAGCAAGTTCGTGCATTAGATATTGCAACAGCCCTGAATCTGCAAATTATCAACTTTGATACCGCAAGTGCCAATATTCCTGATGCCAATAAATCGATTTTAGATCAAGCAGCTGCGCTGATTAAACGTGCATCACAAGTGCATCTAACGGTTAAAGGTCACACCGATGCTGTGGGGGATGCTGCAGCAAATAAAGCACTATCACAAAAACGGGCACAAGCCGTTGTCGATTACTTGGTGCAACAAGGTGTTGATCCAGCTCAGTTACAGGCAGTAGGTTATGGTTCGGAACAGCCCGTGGCAGATAATGCAACGCCTGAAGGTCAGTTTAAAAACCGTCGTATCGAGTTTGAAGTGTTAAATACAGAAACAGGCACTGTTCGTGAAGTAGATGAAGAGGGCGTAAAGCAGCAATAAATGAATTATTAAAATAAAAAGTCTCTGTGTCAAAGCAGAGATTTTTTATGGAAACCAGCATTTAATTTATTAACAGTGTTTAAAAATATTTTAAAACATGAAGCTATAGATATTTAATAAAAAGGAGGGTATCTGATTTGTTTGATTTTTTTTAACTTAATCAAAGATATCACTGAGTATTTAAAAAAGGACTAATTGATTCGTCCTTTTTTTATTGGCATGCTGTGGTGAATTGGAAATTGTGAACAGATATATGCGTATTAGTTTGATTGGGGCGGGACGGGTTGCCCATCATTTGGCTCATGCCTTAAGTCAGTATCATCAAATCATGCAAATCTATAGTCGCAGTTTCGAGCCTGCACAAACCTTAGCTGCTCAAGTCGGTGCAACTGCAGCGGCGAAGATCTCCGAAATAAATCCTGAGATTGATTTGGTGATCATTGCGGTAAGTGATCAGGCGATTGCGTCCATCATTGCAGAGACTCATCAACACTTAGCTGATGTTTTGATTGTACATACTTCAGGTAGTACCGATATTGAAGTCTTGGCAAAAACCCATGCACGTGCTGGTGTGTTTTATCCTTTACAAACCTTTAGTCTGGATCGGGAAATTCCTTGGTCAGATACACCCTTATTTGTAGAAGCCAAGTCTGAAGTGGATCTGGTTTTATTAAGCCAATTGGCCAATCAATTGAGTAGTCGAGTTTATCAATATACATCGGCACAACGCTTAAGCCTGCATCTGGCTGCGGTATTTGCCTGCAATTTCAGCAATTATTGTTATGACATGGCGAAGCAGGTGGTAGATGCACAACAGGTCGATTTTTCTTTGCTTTATCCACTGATTTTAGAAACAACCAATAAAGCTGTACAGCATGATCCTAAACAGATGCAGACTGGACCTGCAATGCGAGGGGATCAAAATATCTTGAATATGCATCAACAGATGCTACAAGATGCAAATCGGGATGATTTAAAAAATATTTATAGGTTGATGAGCCAGCATATTTTGCAATCGCATCAGCAAAAATAGTGGTTTAAAATTAAATCAATATACTTGAAGAATAAATAAGACAAGGATGTATTTATGGCAAAGGATTTTAACAGCCAATATGTAGTCGATGGTTATGATGAACATATCCGTAAATTAATTCCTGGCTATGAAGTGGTTCATCAGCAAATTCAAGCCTTGTTAAAAACCTATGCTGATGAATATGCACATGTGCTCATTGTAGGTTGTGGTACCGGCTATGAACTGGGACATTTAGTACGATTATTTCCAGACTGGACATTTACTGCAACAGAGCTGTCGGAAACCATGCTGGATAAAGCCAGACAGCATATCCATTCTTTAAACGCATCACATCGGGTGGAGTTTGTGTTGGGAGATGTAGACCAGTTAAAAACAGGTCAAACATACGACGCTGTGCTTTCTATTCTGGTCACGCATTTTGTGAATTATTTAGATAAGCCCAAGTTCTTTAAAGCGATTTACTCACGTTTAAAACCTCAAGGACTATTCATTACGTTTGATTTAACCCGAATCAAATCCGATCAGGAATTGGAAATACTGAAGCATATCTCTCAGGCAAATGGCTTAACGACTTCGCAAGCTGCTGCAATGATTGATCGTTTGGAAGATGATTTTTATCCGCTGTCGGAACAGGAAATATTGGAGCAATTGAAATTGAGTGGATTTGATTCGGTAGAACGCTTTACCCAAATTTTATCTTATCAAGGTTATCTGGCGATAAAAGCTTAAAGTCTAAGCATAAAAATGGCTCATACATTGATGAGCCATTTTTTAAGGTGCTGGTTAACGTTATTTAATTTTCTTGAACAGGAAGTCGTTAATTTTATGACCTTCCTCAATCCCGCGACGTTCAAACTTGGTTTGTGGGCGCCAGGCAGGACGAGGGTAACTGTTGCCTTTACCTGCCATATTTTCAAGGTTCGGACGGTTATCCAATACATCTAGCATCCATTCAGCATAGGGTTCCCAGTCTGTAGCCGAGTGAAATGTACCACCCATTTCCAGTTTTTGTTCAACCAGTGGCATACGGTCATGTGATACAAAACGACGTTTGAAATGACGTTTCTTTTGCCATGGGTCTGGGAAATAAAGCTGTACCGCATTAATGCTGTTGTCAGGCATTTCACGAAGCACTTGAATGGCATCGGCATCGAGTAAACGCAAGTTGGTTATACCTGCCATACCTGCTTCATATACACATTGTGCGATACCGGGAACATGTACTTCAATACCGACATAGTTACGTTCAGGATTGGCTTTTGCCATAAGTACCAGTGAACGGCCCATACCAAAACCAATTTCAACTGTTAAAGGGCGTTCTGGATGTTCAAACTGTTGACGTAAGTCACCCACCGGATATTCCAAAATTAGGTGACCATATTGTTCAAGCGCAGTACGTTGAGAGGTATTTAGCGGAGATGAACGACGCATAAAAGTGACAATTTCGCGATGTTCATTCAAGTTGTCCAGCTCGACGACTTGCGGGTCTAATTGATCGTTCGACATAACTTTGGCAAATGTAAAAAATTTGAATGCGGTATTTTAAGTCCTGAGCCTAACAAGTCAAACTTTTTCATTTTTAAGATGCGGTAAAGACAGCAGAGTCATGCTGTTATTGCGTCATTATTTGCTGAAATAGAAGTTGAGACCTAACAAATAACAGGGTTAAGTTGTGTAGGGATTGCTTTATAAAAAATATTGGCTTAGACGATGTTGAAGGGAATTAAATTACTTTAAGGCAATGGTCAGTACGCCGAAAGCAATCAGGACAATACCCAAGTATTCTTGCAGGCTTGGGCGTTCACCTAAAAAAACTACAGCAAATAGGGTGACTAAAACCACACTGAGTTTATCAATTGGAGCCACTTGTGAGGCTTGACCGAGTTGTAAGGCCCGAAAATAACACAGCCATGAGGCACCGGTTGCTAAAGCTGACAAAGTTAAAAACAACCAGGTTTTGCCTGAAAGCAACAAGGGATTCTGCCATTTTCCTAATCCCCACACCACTAAACTTAATACAAATACAATAATGACCGTACGAATGAGTGTGGCCAGGTCGGAGTTTACCTGTCGCAAACCTACTTTAGCAAAAATAGCAGTTAAGGCTGCGAAACAGGCAGACAATATCGCCCACATAAACCAGTGATTTGTATTCATAGTGCTCCCTATATTCTTTTAGTTTTGGGCTGCTATCATTTCGGAAATCTATTCACGACAGCAACCATGATCTCACTTTTATTTTAATCAAAAGTTACAGCGGATTATAGCGATCAATTAATGTATTGCTGGCTTCATTTAACCCGACAACTTTTACTTCAATATTTTGATCTTTAAATTTCTGTACCACACTGTTCAGCATGTTGACTGAAGTAATATCCCAAACATGGGCATGAGTAAGATCAATCTCAACCTTGGAAATGATTTCTCTAAAATCAAAGAACTGGAAAAACTTGTCTGAACTGCTAAAGAAAATTTGTCCAGAAATTACATATTGGCGCGTATTAGAGTTTAAGAGCGTAGAGCGAACCTTGACTTCACTTTCGAGTTTATTGACTAAAAATAAAGCCGAAAGTAACACCCCGACAAAGACACCCAGCGCAAGGTTATGGGTGGCTAAAACAATAATGACAACAGCCAGCATCACAATATTGCTTTGCTTCGGATGTTTTTGGAAATTGCGGACTGAATCCCAGTTAAAGGTGGTGAAAGCTACCATAATCATAATGGCAACTAGTGCTGCCATCGGAATATACGCCAGCCAATCTTTAAGAAACACCACCAAGCACAGTAAAAATACACCTGCAACCAAGGTTGATAAACGTGTACGTGCACCTGACGATACGTTAATAATGGATTGACCAATCATGGCACAACCCGCCATGCCGCCCATAAAACCACTGACGATATTGGCATAACCTTGACCGCGACATTCCTGATGACGGTCGCCTTCAGTGTCGGTGACTTCATTCACAACGGTCGTGGTCATCATGGTTTCTAATAAACCAACTGTAGCTAAAGTGATGGAGTAGGGAAAAATAATGGCTAAAGTTTCAAAGTTGAGTGGAATTTCAGGAATCAGGAAAATGGGAAGCGTATCTGGGAAATGCCCTAAATCGCTGACTGTACGCATATCACCGCCGAAAAATAAGGCAAGTAGACTGAGTAGAACAATACAAATCAGCGGAGAGGGAATAAGTTTGCCAACTCTTGGTAAATAAGGAAAAAGATAAATTACAGCCAAGCCTAGAGCTACAAATAAATAGCCTAAGCTATCCATCTTGATTAACTCAGGAAGTTGAGCCACAAAGATTAAAATTGCCAAGGCATTTAAAAACCCATACACCACGGACTGCGAAACGAAGCGCATTAATTTGGCGACTTTAAAATAGCCTGCAATCACCTGAATGATACCGGTCAAAATAGTTGCTGCTAATAAGTACTGCAAGCCATGTTCTTTGACCAACGTAATCATCAGCAAAGCTAGCGCACCAGTAGCCGCAGAAATCATGGCAGGGCGACCGCCAAAGAAAGCAATGGTGACGGCTATACAAAATGATGCATATAGACCGACTTGCGGGTCAACACCGGCGATGGCTGAAAAGGCAATCGACTCGGGGATCAAGGCTAAACCCACGACCAAACCTGCTAATACATCGGTGCGGATATTGGAAAACCATTCTTCTTTTTTAAGGCTAATCACTACGTTAATTTTCATCAAACTTTAAAGCTGGATATGTTAAAACAGTTTTATAGAAAAAAGCAGATTAGATTGATGTGAAAAATATTGACTTGAAAAAGACAGCATTTTAGACAATATTCTAAAGGTAAAGGTTTTTTACGCATTGATGCTTTTTTGCAATTTACAGGTACGATCACTTGAAAGTTTGTTAGAAGAGATTTAAAACAGTTAATAGTTAAATAACAAGGATCAGATATGAAGCTCTATTATGCCCCGGGCGCGTGTTCACTAGCATCACATATTATTTTAAATGAAATTAATGTCGATTTTGATTTAGAACGTGTAAATTTAAAAACCCATACAACAGAAAAAGGTGCTGACTATTACGCAATTAATCCGAAGGGCTATGTTCCAGCTTTAGAAATTAATCCAGGCTTGATTCTGACTGAAAATGTGGCAATTTTACCGTTCCTTGCACAGCATGATCCCAAACAAGATTTAATTCCGCCATCAGGTTTAGGGCGTGCCAAAGTTCTTGAATGGCTGGGGTACTTGAACTCTGAATTACATGATGCTTATGCGGTATTTTTCGGTGCGCCCTTGTCGGATGAAGCAAAAGAAAAAGCCTATGCTGAAATTGATCGTTTACTTACCTATATTGAAAAAACCATTGCCGAGTCAGATAACGACTATTTAGTAGATGATAATTTTGGCCCGGCAGATGCCTATCTCTTTGTATTAACAAACTGGTCGAATGGTATTGGGCATGATCTAACCCCTTATAACCATATTATTGCCTTGCGTAATAAAGTGGCGGAACGCCAGTCGGTACAAATCGCGATGCGTGATGAAGGGCTAATTCCTTAATTTTTTTGTCTTGATTTAAAAAAGCACCTGAGGGTGCTTTTTTTGGGGTTTTAAAATTGTGAAATATTGAATGATTAAAGAGTTCTATTATTGATTTTTTATCAATAGTGTTTTGCAAACTCATGAATTTTTATCAATAAGATATTTGAGTATATTGGCCACTGTAAATAAATCCTTAAAGGTAAATGATGAGTAATATCCTGATTGTGAATGGTGCCAAGCAATTTGCACACTCAAATGGCGAGTTAAATGATACTTTAACCGAGTTAGCAAATGCTGTGCTCGGTGAACTGCGTCATACCGTTAAAATTTCTCGTGCAGATAGCGATTATGAAATTCAGGAAGAAATTCAAAAATATGTATGGGCTGATGTCATTATTTATCAAATGCCTGGCTGGTGGATGGGTGCACCTTGGACAGTCAAAAAATATATTGATGATATTTTTACAGAAGGACATGGCACTCTATATGCCAGTGATGGTCGATCCCGGTCGGATGCATCGAAAAAATATGGTTCAGGTGGTCTCATTCACGATAAAAAGTACATGTTATCGTTAACGTGGAATGCGCCCATGGAAGCTTTTAATGATGCTGATCAATTTTTTCATGGTGTTGGGGTTGATGGTGTATATCTGCCATTTCATAAAGCCAATCAATTTTTAGGAATGAAAAGTTTAGACACCTTCATCGTAAATGATGTAATAAAAATGCCGGATGTCGCTGAATATGAACGTAAATATCGGCAGCATTTAATGGATGTTTTTGCTTAATAGAAGTGGTGTTTAAGGAGCAAACTATGTTAGTTGTTATTGCAGATATCCAGATTCGATCAGGTGCTCAACATCGTGAAAACGTGTTAAATGCATTTAGAAAAATAACACCTGCGGTTTTACAAGAAGATGGGTGTTACGGCTATGAGTTACTGGTAGATCATGAATCGGATGCTGATTATCAAACTAAAGTACCTGATGCAATTACCATGTTGGAGCATTGGGAAAGTATTGAGCACTTGAATGCTCATTTACAAACCCCTCATATGCAAGCTTATCAGCAACAAGTTAAAGATGATGTGCTGAATGTTAAAATCCGGATTATGCACAAGGGTTTAATGATTTAGCGATATTCTTGAAAGATAGAGTTCTTTTGAGTAATACCAGTTAGTTAAGGAATTGACTGGTATTTTTGATTTAAATTCATCATATTATTTGATACGCAGAAATGACATTCGCAACTATTTGAGGTGGGAGGGAATTAAAGAATTACTGTTTCTGCGATGAATTTGCTACTCGATGGTGGTGGACGAGTTTTGCGATGAGGTGCGCTGCACCGCAAGAGGCTTTTCTTGCGAAGCTTTACTTCTCTTTTGGCTAAACAAAAGAACTGACGAACTCCAAATGTTTGATTTAAAAAGATAAGAACCCGCTGTGAATAACTCAAAAGTTAAGGAGTTTATGGTCGAACCCCTTAACTGATCAGCATTACTCTTGTTGAGCCCTTTTTAAGGTTTTTAACTTTATTTAAAGAAATAACCGGTTTCAGGTGAACTTGCGTTTGCCATACGTTTACGTGGCATCCGACCCGCTAAAAATGCTTCGCGACCCGCTTCAACCGCTTTTTTCATCGCAGATGCCATTAAGATAGGGTTTTGTGCAGCCGCAATTGCGGTATTCATGAGTACGCCGTCGCAACCCAATTCCATGGCAATTGCAGCATCACTCGCTGTACCCACCCCGGCATCCACCAATACCGGAACTTTGGCATTTTCTTTAATAATAGAAATGGTGTGCGGATTCAAGATGCCTAAACCTGAGCCAATCAGGCTGCCTAAAGGCATAATCGCAACACAGCCCATGCTCTCTAACTCTTGCGCCACAATCGGATCATCCGAGGTGTAGACCATAATCTCAAAGCCATCGTCAATTAAGGTGCGAGCAGCTTTTAAAGTTTCGGTGATATTCGGATACAACGTTTTTTCATCACCTAGCACTTCCAGCTTAACCAGATTGTGACCATCCAATAGTTCACGCGCCAGCATACAGGTACGGATTGCACTGTTGCTATCAAAACAACCCGCTGTATTCGGCAGAATGGTATATTTTTCAGGTGGCAAAACAGAAAGTAAATTCGGCTGGTCAGGGTGCTGTCCAATGTTTACACGGCGGATGGCCACTGTAACAATTTCTGCACCGCTGGCTTGAATGGCTAAATCGGTTTCAGTTAAATCTTTATATTTACCTGTACCGACCAATAGACGTGAATTAAAGGTACGTGAACCGATTATAAGCGGGGTATCTTCCATGGGAGCTCCGAATTAGCCGCCACCGACGGCATGAATAATTTCAATCTGATCTTCAGCGCAAATAGGGGTTTGTGCCAATTTGCTTTTGGAAATGATCATTTCATTCTGTTCTACAGCAAAGCGTTTGCCTTCCAAGGCCAATTCTTGAATCAATTCCAGTAAATTTGTACATGAGGTATTTTTTGATTCGCCATTTAAATAAATATGCATGCTTATTTTTCCTTTACCCTTACTTTATTTTGCGTATTTTAACGCATTCCACGCCAGTACTAGCCAGCCAGCAATCATTAAAGCGCCACCAATTGGTGTGATAGCCCCTAATACATGCGGTAAACCTAAAGCCATTATGTAGAGAGAGCCGCAGAAAAATAAAATACCGACTTGAATCAGGATAAAACTGGCTTTAATAGGCAGTTGAGGAATAATTTTACTGAGAATGGCGAGCGCCAAAAGTCCAAGGGCCTGATAGAAAAAATAATCAGTTGCGGTATGCCACCAAGCCAATTGAGCTTCGCTTGCATGCGCTTTTAAGCCATGCGCGCCAAATGCACCCAGCATGACTGCAAGTGCCAAGTTAAGGGCTGAAATTGCAATCCACATAAGCAATTATCACCTGAGTAAATTTGCGCCTAACTTAGCATATTTTAGTGTTTATACAAAAGCCCAAATGTGACAATACAAATGTTTAAGTATGAAAAAAGGGCACGCAGCCCTTTCTTTATCACAGAATAAAATCAGTCCGATATCCTAGTTAGAAGACATGGCAACTTTAATTTTTTCCATGGCATTTTTTTCTAACTGACGAATACGTTCAGCAGAGACATTATATTCAGCCGCCAACTCATGTAGCGTCGATTTTTCATCATCGAGCCAGCGACGCTGCAAAATGTTACGCGAACGGTCATCAAGCTGATCCATTGCGCTATGCAGGGCAGACGTACTTTGTTGCTCATAATCTTCTTCTTCCGCTAAGCGTGCGGGATCGTATCGATTATCTTCTAAATATAAAGCCGGTGCGACATGAGTTGAGCCTTCATCATCGTCATCACCCTGAGCTTCAAATGCTGCATCATAGGCGGTTAAACGACCTTCCATTTCCAAGACTTGTTCTGGTGTTACATTTAAGTCGTTAGCAATAGATTTTGCTTCTTCGAGAGTGAGCTTCTTACTCGATTTTTTTAGGCTACGTAAGTTAAAGAACAGTTTACGTTGTGCTTTAGTGGTCGCAATTTTAACAATACGCCAGTTACGAATCACATATTCATGAATTTCAGCTTTAATCCAATGTACGGCAAAAGAGACCAAACGCACACCCATATTCGGGTCAAAACGTTTAACCGCCTTCATTAGGCCCAGGTTGCCTTCTTGAATCAGGTCGCCCTGTGGTAGACCATAGCCTGCATAACTACGCGCAATATGAACGACAAAACGCAAATGAGACATGACCAGCATTTTTGCAGCGTCTAGATCTTGGTCGTAATAATAGCGTTCGGCTAACTCTTTTTCTTGATCAGCCGTTAAAATAGGAATCTGATTGACAGTACTTATATAAGCACCGAGATTTACCCCTGGCGCCGATAATGACAGGGGCATCAATTGATTGCTGCTGTCACTCATGTGTTCTCCTTCAGAATGGATGACATAACCACTTAAATTTTATCTTAATCCAATATTTTCCTGAAATAAGGAATATTGGGTAGAGAAATGTAATTTTTTATGCAAATTTGAAAAGCTCTAGTTTAATTGAAAATAATTAAGATTCAATTAAGTAGTGATATTCAAAATCAGTTATTTTAGTCATAGTGCATTTTAATTGATGTATTTGGCAATAACGGACTACATCTTGCTGACTATGCGGATCTGAAGATTTTAATAAAAACAGATGCTCTGATTTATTTTTGATCGCTCGCTTAAGCATTAATAATGGCATGGGGCAGGGTTTAACCATCGCATCTATAATAATGGCTGTACTGGCTAGATCATTCATCTCATTTAATTTCTGATAATACGTTCTGAAATATTAGCAAATTTGGTGCCAAAATTAAATGAAATTATATAATCTCAACATAAAAACTACTGATATAAAATAGAGAAATAATTAGTAAAATAAAACTCAATCAAAAAGAAAATTATTCAAAAAAAACAGTATGAATTGTTATAAACCCATGATAAGCTCGTCGCGTATTCAACTTAATGACACACTTAATTTTGTCTTAAAGTTGAATATAGCAATGGATATAACCGGGATTTTGTTAATAGTAATACAGAATGATTACAAGCTTAGAAATAATAAATATTTTTAAACCTTGTTTACTCTGCTGTTTGCAACACCGGGTGGTCCTTCTATTAAATACAATGAGGATTAACTTATGACAGCTCGTGAACAAGGCGTAGTTAAATGGTTCAACGACACTAAAGGCTTCGGCTTTATTCAACGTAACGGCGGCGACGATGTATTCGTTCATTTCCGCGCTATCCAAGGTGACGGTCACCGTTCACTTCGTGACGGCCAACGTGTTGAATTCAGCGTAGTTAAAGGTCAAAAAGGCTTCCAAGCTGAAGAAGTACAACCTTTAGACTAATCGCCTGATTATTCATGAGAACGCCCCAATGTAATTTGGGGCGTTTTTGTTTATAATAGGCTATAATTTTCCTGAATATTAAGTTAGGGCACATTTATATGTCATCTGGTTTTGAAACCTT
Organism: Acinetobacter sp. ANC 3781; assembly: GCF_004331285.1. Lineage (GTDB taxonomy): Bacteria > Pseudomonadota > Gammaproteobacteria > Pseudomonadales > Moraxellaceae > Acinetobacter. Next base: position 59,379 of record NZ_SJOH01000007.1, on the reverse strand, counting down.
AAATTTACATCCGAAACTGAAACAGGCTATTGATGCTTTAGGTTTCAAAGAAATGACACCTATTCAGGAAAAGGTTTTGAAATTTACTTTGGCTGGGCATGATGCTATTGGGCGTGCGCAAACAGGTACCGGGAAAACAGCGGCTTTCTTGGTCAGTGTAATTAATGACTTGCTCAATAATCCGATTAAAGAACAACGCTATCGCGGTGAAGCACGCGCGCTCATTCTTGCGCCAACACGTGAGTTGGCTTTACAAATTGAAAGTGATGCTAAAGAGCTAACCAAATTTACCGATTTGCATGTGGTTACCCTATTGGGTGGGGTAGATTTTGATAAGCAAAAAGCACAATTGAATAAACAGTTTGTCGATATTATTGTGGCAACACCCGGTCGTTTAATTGACTTTGTTGAACAAAAAGAAGTCTGGTTGGATCAAATCGAATTTTTAGTCATTGATGAAGCAGACCGTATGCTTGATATGGGGTTTATTCCTTCAGTTAAACGGATTGTGCGTTATTCACCGCGTAAAGAACAACGTCAAACCCTCATGTTTTCTGCAACCTTTAGTTATGATGTTTTAAACTTGGCACAACAATGGCTGTTTGAACCCATCACTGTTGAAATTGAGCCAGAAAGGAAAACCAATGCAGATGTTGAGCAACGCGTTTATATGGTTGCGAAAACAGATAAGTATAAATTACTGGAAGAAATTTTACGTGATGAACCGATTGAAAAAGTCATGATTTTTGCTAATCGTCGTGACCAGGTACGTAAACTTTATGATCATTTAAAAAGAGATGGCTATAAAGTAGTTATGTTGTCTGGTGAAATTGCACAAGATAAGCGTACTAAAATGCTAGATCAATTTAAAAATGGTCAACATAATATTATGATTGCAACTGATGTTGCGGGTCGTGGTATTCATGTGGATGGTGTTTCACATGTGGTGAATTTTACTTTGCCTGAACAGTCGGATGATTATGTGCACCGTATTGGTCGTACCGGTCGTGCGGGTGCGCGTGGTGTAAGTATTAGTTTCCTATCTGAAGATGATGCGTTCTATCTTCCAGAGATTGAAAAAGCTATTGGTCAAAAATTACCTTTAACCCGTATGGAAGGTTATTGTTAATCTGGCATTAATTAAAATGTAAAATCAAAAGCCGCTTAAAATAAGCGGCTTTTGATTAGTGTATTAGTTAAAATATCATTGTTTGGGTGATACGATGAAATAGACTGATTCTCTAAGCAAATTAGTTTGCTCGGCAGCTAAAAGTGAGAACTGTTTGATAATCGTCATCACGAGCTAGGCTACCACTTTTACCCGCTAAAGTACCTAGAACACTGGTTGCAGCTTGAATCATTTGTCCTGTTTTTTCATCCACAACTCCTTTTAAAGCACCGTTGTATTCAGTTTTTTCATCAATGATGATCGCAGTGGCTTTTTTACCGCAGGTATTGTTGGCGGCAGTAATGGCATTATTTTTTGAAATGAGATTGGTTTTACCTACACCAGTCACTTCATATTGGTTATTTTGCTTTTGAATAGCCAATGAGTTGGTTGGGTTTGATGTACAGGCGCTTAGAATAATAGTTGCTGCAATTGTTGAAGTGAGTACCAAAACTTTATTCATTGTTTTCCCCAAGATCGTAAAGAATTAAAATTATTGGAACATAATTTTTTGAATGATTTTTGAAGGACTTGTATAAAATATGCAGTTTTATATGGTTACTCTGTGTTTACTCTACCTTTAAGACTGAAATGAAGAGGGAAGCATTGATTTAATACTCTAGAGTATCTGAATAAGAATATGCTAATCTTGATCAAATATTTTAGTACATAGATATAGAAGTTAATGACGGATTCAGCGGTAGATACGGTTCATCTTAATATTCATCAGCGTCAATCAATTGGTCATTTGGTTGAGCCTGCACCGAATGCGGCGCAGTTGGAAAAAGCCTTTCAGGCTGCATTGACAGCACCAGATCATCACCGCCTCAAACCGACTCGTTTTGTCGTCATTCCGAATGATCAGCGTGAAGCTTTTGGTGAATTGTTATCTCAAGCAATCGCAGATCTGGGTGAAACAGATCAGTCTCAGTTAGACCGTGTTAAAAACCATCCTTTTCGCGCCCCACTTTTGGTTTTAGCATTAACGGAATTTAAACCGCATCCGAAAGTTCCTGATTTTGAGCAAACCTTAAGTACCGGTGCAGCGATACAAAACTTTTTGCTCTCCTTGCAAGTTCAAGGTTTTTCGACCATTTGGCGAAGCGGTGCAGTGATTGAATCAAGGTTATTTAAGCAGGCTTTAGGTCTTGCAGCCGAAGATTTGATTTCTGGAATTATTTATATTGGAACAGCCGTAAAAGCGATTCCTGCACGTGCAGAAATAAATAGCCAAAATTATGTGAGTTATTGGAATAAATAACTTTATTGAATCATGAATTGAGATATAAAAATAATGTCAGAATTGAAATTTTCAGATCTTGTTCAACCGGTATCGGTAGATCAAAAAACAGCGTTACGGGTAACCGTTTTAGGGGGTGGCAGTTTTGGTACTGCCATGGCGAATACAGCTGTAAGAAATGGTTGTGATACCATGATCTGGATTCGTGACGAAGTAGCTGCCAATGAAATCAATCAAACCCATATCAATAAACGGTATTTGCCAGATTTTAATTTAGAATCAGGATTAAAGGCAGTAACGGATTTGGAAACTGCTATTTGTAATCGTGACATTATTCTAGTGGCGATTCCAAGTCATTCTTTTCGTGATGTACTCAAACAAATTAAGCCATTCATTACTTCACAGGCGGTCATATCCTTAACCAAAGGTATTGAGGCAAAAACCTTTAGTTTTATGAGTGATATTATTCGTGAAGAATTACCTGAAGTGCCTTATGGTGTACTTTCAGGGCCGAACCTAGCCAAAGAAATTATGGCAGGTCAGCCCGCAGGTACGGTGATTGCCAGTCAGTCCGAACTGGTACGTTATGCAGTACAGCAAGCCTTGCACAGTGCATTATTTCGTGTATTTGCAAGTGACGATGTTCATGGTGTGGAACTTGGCGGGGCATTAAAAAATATCTATGCCGTTGCAATGGGTATGGCTGCGGCTTATAAAGTCGGTGAAAATACCAAAAGTATGATTTTAACTCGTGCATTGGCTGAAATGAGCCGTTTTGCAGTGAAATTGGGAGCAAATCCACTGACGTTCCTCGGGTTGTCAGGGGTTGGTGATTTATTTGCGACTTGTAGCAGTCCACTAAGTCGTAATTACCAGGTTGGTTTTGCTTTGGGGTCAGGTAAAAGCTTGCAACAGGCGACTGAGGAATTGGGGCAGACGGCGGAAGGGATCAATACGATTATTCAGGTGCGCAGTCGTTCAGAAGAATTGGATGTATATATGCCGATTACCAGTGCTTTGTATGATGTGATTTTTGAAGGTGCACCGCCTTTAAGTATCGCACTTTCACTGATGAAAAATGGGCACCGTAGTGATGTGGAATTTGTTTTGCCACACCATGAAGTTTAATTTCAAATATTGGAATGAATGAGCTCTGTCATAAAGCTGGGTTATAATTGCTGCAGATGGAGAATAAGGAAATTTTATGCAACTCACTTTAGTCCGTCATGGTGAAGCTTCTCCTGCGGTCAATGGAAATGATGACAAACGTCCATTAACCAAGCGAGGGCACAAGCAGGCGCAACAAACAGCAACCTATTTAAAGGACATGATTAAACCCGATATATTTGTGGTGAGTCCTTTGGTGCGTGCTCAAGAAACTTTGGCGCATCTTCAACATTATTTTAATAATGTGCCTGTGCTGGTGTGTAATAAGATTAAACCTGAAGACGATGCGAAATCAGCAGTAGAATGGTTGGCCCAGTTGCCTTATGAGTCTATCGTAGTGGTATGTCATATGAATGTGGTGGCTCATATTTCATCGTTATTGACACTAGAGTCATTTAATCCATATGCTCTGGCTGAGGCGCGCATTTACGAACAAGCCGTCATTGCAGCTGGCTTGTCAACCCAATTAAAAAGTTTTATACCAAACACATAAAATATTAATTAAAACGGCAGAAAAACATTAATGTTGTATTTATGGATGCCTGAAGCCAATGGGGTTTGGCAATGGTCGACTGGAGAGAGCTGGTATCAAACCTCTAGTCTTGAACAATTGATTCAAGAAACCCAAACCTATCATGGTGAAGAAGCCGTGGTATTTTTTCCAAGCCGTGATGTGCAAATGGTGCAACAGACGTTAGCCAAATCACAATATAAAAAACTGGGTGTGGAAGGGGTTAAATATCTATTAGAAGAATTTGTGGTTTTGCCTATTGATGCAATGAAGGTATTGCATCATTTTCAAAATCCAGATCAGTTGTTTATTTTGGGTGTGGCAAATAATACAGTAGAAATGCTAAACCATACCTTGAGCTTGATTCCAGTTAAAGTCATTTCCCTGTTGCCTGATTTTCTGATTTTACCTAGCCCGGAAGCAGGGCAAACCGTCATTGCTCATGTTTCAGGAAAGTTGCTGGTGCGTGAAAAAGAATTTATAGGTAATTCGATTGATGATTTAGCTTTGTTTCTGGATTATCAGCCGCCAGGGCAGCGTTATAAAATTAGCAATTTTACTGCTGAACAAATGCAAAGCCTTGAAGCGATGGTCACACATGAGCAGATTGAATCTTTTCATTATGAATTGCCGGTCTTAAAAAAAGCCAAAGCTCATCCTTTTAATATCCTGCCGAAAGCTAAAAACAGTACTGGTGTAGGAGGCTATTGGAAGGCCTGTGCTGCTGTGTTGGTCGCAGCTTTAATGGTTCAATTTAGCTATGATGCAATGCGCTGGTATAAATATAAAAAGGTTGCAGATCAGACTGCAGTACAAGCAATCGATCAATATAAATACTGGTTTGGTCAGAGTAGCCGTGTGACTGAACAAAATTTAAAGAGCCAGTTTGAAAGTCATGTACGTTTGAATAAAAGTGCCAATACTCAAGCCTTGCAATTACTCAGTCGGGTGGGGCCGGTTTTAATGCAGAATCAAATTGTGGCAAATCGTATCAATTACGATGCTTCAGTTCTAAATATGGAACTAAAAGCCAATTCTGCTACGGCGTTGCAAACGTTAACGCAACAACTGAATCAGCAAGGATTTAAAATTGAATTGGGCAATATCCAGCCGAATGGCACCGGTGTAATTGGATTGGTGAAAATACAATAATGACTACATCAGAAAGACTGCAAAGCTCTATTGATCAATCTATAGAGAAAATAACCGATTATTTAGATCGGTTGTCTGTACGTGAACGCTATATGGTGATTTTTACCACTATTTTTGTTGTGGTTGTCGCTATTGGTTCAACACTTTGGTTTATGCATGCAGCAGCAAATAAACAGCAAAACCGCGTTAATGATTTAAAAGACATGATGGTGTGGATGCAAAGCAATGCGGTGACTATGAAACCTGCTAATGATTTGCAGTTAACTGCGGCAGATAAAGTGCAACGTGTTGCCCAGCAGCAAGGATTATCGGTTGCATCTCAACAAGCAGGTGAACAAATTCAAATTTTGGCATCACATGAAAATTACGCCATTTTGGCAAATTTTTTAACCCAACTCGCTCAAATGGGACTAAGTCTTGAAAAAATAGAATTAATTTCTGAGGCAGGTCAGATTAAATTAACAGCGATAGTGCAATAATGAGTAAAAATAAAGATCCGCTAAGCATGGCGTTTTCCATGGGCTATGCCTATAATATGGCGACTTAAAAAGCAGTAGACTTTTACAGATATGTTGTATTCTCTTGTCCGCCCTTTGTTGTTTTCTTTAGCACCAGAGCGTGCACATGAGCTGACACTATCGTTATTGAAATCAGCTCATCGCATGGGCATGATGCGTCAAAGCATTGCCTCTAAACCAGTGACTTGTATGGGGATTCAATTTCCCAATCCGGTAGGTTTGGCTGCCGGTTTAGACAAAAATGGCGCTTATATTGATGCCTTGGCTAGACTGGGCTTTGGTTTTATTGAAATTGGAACCATTACCCCGCGTCCACAAGCAGGCAATCCGCATCCTCGTTTATTCCGTTTACCTGAAGCCAAAGCCATTATTAATCGGATGGGGTTTAATAATGATGGTGTAGATAAACTGATTGAAAATGTCAAAGCCGCAAAATTCAAAGGCATTTTGGGGATTAATATTGGTAAAAATGCCGATACTCCTGTTGAAAATGCAGTCGATGATTATCTGATCTGTCTGGAAAAAGTTTATAATTACGCATCTTATGTGACGGTCAATATTTCATCGCCGAATACTAAGAATTTGCGCAGCTTACAAAGCGGTGATGCGCTGACAGAACTGTTGGAAATGTTAAGAAAGCGTCAGCTTGAACTGGCCGAAGAACATCAGCATTATGTACCTTTGGTGCTTAAAGTTGCGCCAGATTTAACGGTTGAAGATATCGAATTTATTGCAAAGCAATTGATCCAGTTTAAAATTGATGGTTTGATTGTGACTAATACAACTTTGTCACGTGAAGGTGTGGAAAATCTCAAGCACGGTAATGAAGCGGGTGGCTTGTCTGGTGCGCCAGTCTTTGAAAAAAGTACCGCTTGTCTTGCAGCATTTTCAAAAGCATTGAAAGGTCAAATTCCATTGATTGGTGTCGGCGGTATTTTGTCGGGTGAGCAGGCAGTTGCAAAACAAGCTGCCGGTGCAAGCCTTGTACAAATTTATAGTGGCCTCATATATACAGGTCCAACACTGGTTAAAGATTGTGTTGATGCGCTAAATACTCCATGAATACACTGGATATCTTCATACTGATTATTTTGCTCATTGGAGGGCTTAACGGTTTGCGAAAAGGATTGATTTCAGCCTTTGCGAACTTGGTAGGATGGATTTTTGCACTCATCATTGGTGCAAAATATGCAACCATTCTGGCACCTTCGATGGTCTCACTCAGTGCAGATCCAGTAGTACAAAAAATTGCAGCTTTTGCATTTATCGTATTGGTGATGGTGGTATTAACCTGGATTATTACTGCATTTCTCAACAAGATATTAAAGAGTCTAAAACTTGGCCCCCTCAACAGATTGGCAGGCGGTGCTTTTGGCTCTTTAAAGGGCTTAATGATTGTACTTATTACCATGCAAGGCATTGGTCCTTGGGTGGAAAGTTCTCCGCACTGGAAACAGTCTAAATTTGTACAACTTCTTATCCCTTACGCACCATGGGCCGCCGAGCTTTCCAAAGAAGCTGCGCATGGAGCGCTCAATCATATCAAGTCCGATGAAGGTGCGCCGGCATCTTCCGACTCATCGTCTGATAAAACGCAGAAGCATGCAGCGCGTACAGATGAATCAACAAATAATCCTTTTTATTAATCCTAGCTTGTTTGCGAGGTTGCTATGTGTGGAGTAGTTGGTATAGCTGGTAAATCACCTGTTAACCAAATGTTGTTTGATGCATTAACGATGTTACAACATCGTGGTCAGGATGCAGCCGGAATAGTAACTTGTCATGAAGGGCGTTTGTTCCTGCGTAAAGACAACGGTATGGTACGAGACGTCTTTCATACGCGTCACATGCGTGCACTGCTAGGTAATTACGGTATTGGTCATGTGCGTTATCCAACAGCAGGTTCTTCAAGCAGTGCAGAAGCACAGCCATTTTATGTGAACTCGCCTTATGGGATTACCTTGGCGCATAACGGCAACTTGACCAACGCTGAAGAAATTCACGATGATTTGTTTAAAACAGATCTTCGTCATATGAATACCGATTCAGATTCTGAAGTTTTATTAAACGTTTTTGCACATGAAATGCAAAAAAGTCGCAAGCTTAATCCAACTTCAGAAGATATTTTCCAGGTAGTTTCACGGGTACATGAGCGTTGCAAAGGTGCTTATGGCGTTGTGGCAATGATCACCGGACATGGTCTGGTGGGCTTCCGTGACCCAAACGGTATTCGCCCACTGATTTATGGTTCGCGTGAAACTGAAAAAGGTATGGAATATATTATTGCTTCGGAATCAGTGGCAATTACTGCTTTAGGTTTTAAAGTTGAACGTGATATTGAGCCGGGTGAAGCAATTTTTATTACTTCAGAAGGGGAAATGTTTACCAAGCAATGTGCAGAAAATCCTGAATACCGCCCTTGTATTTTCGAATATGTGTATTTTGCACGACCAGATGCAATTATAGATGGCATTTCAGTTTATAAAGCACGTTTAAAAATGGGTGAAAAACTTGCCTATAAAATTTCGCGTGAGTGGGGTGAAGAACACGATATTGATGTGGTGATTCCAATTCCAGATACATCACGCACTTCAGCTTTAGAACTTGCCAATATCCTGGGTGTTAAATTCCGTGAAGGCTTTATGAAGAACCGTTATATCGGACGTACCTTCATTATGCCGGGTCAGAAACAGCGGGAAAAATCAGTTCGTCAAAAATTGAACCCAGTTGAACTTGAGTTTAAAGGCAAAAACGTTTTACTGGTGGATGACTCGATTGTTCGTGGTACAACCTGTAACGAGATTATTCAGATGGCTCGTGATGCTGGTGCGAAGAAGGTTTTCTTTGCTTCAGCTGCACCCATGGTGAAATATCCAAACGTTTACGGTATTGATATGCCTGCGAAAGATGAGTTAATTGCCTCTGGTCGCAGTGTGGAAGAAATCCGTGAAATTATTGGTGCTGATCGTTTGATTTTCCAAGACTTGGAAGACTTAAAAGGCGCTGTTCGTACCAGTAAAGTACCTGCACTGCAAGAATTTGATTGTTCGGTTTTTGATGGTGTGTACGTGGCAGGCGGAATTGATGCAGCTTATCTGGATGAACTTGAGCGTAAACGTAACGACTCTGCAAAAAAATCCATTGGTGGTTATATTGATGTAAACATTGATGCTGCATCAGTGGATCTTACTGGAGTGAAAGAAGAATAAAATTCTTCTTAATTCTATGAAAAGCGGGAATTTCCCGCTTTTTTAATTTATGATGAGTGAACAAATACAATGTAATAAAGGATCTTCACATTGAAGAGTGCGGGCTATTCTTTTATTCAAAACAAAAATATGGTTTGGTCTGCAAGTGTGTGCATGCTTGCGGTGTTGCTCACACTATTCATTTTAAATATCATTATGGGGTTGCTGGTATTTTATATTGATCATACCCAGTCCATATTCTGGCATGTTTTGAGTCCTTATTTAATCGTGCTGCTGCTTAGTGTGATGACGATTTCTGTCCTGTACGAGTTTTATGTATTACGTGCCGGTGGGCATTCGCTGGCAAAACAGTTAGGCGCGCGTCGCTTAAGCCTAATCGAAAGTATTCCTGAGGAAAGTGTTGCTCTTAAAATCACTGAACAGTTGGCAGATACCTTTTTAATTGAGACTCCAGCCGTATATGTGCTTCCCGGGGAAGTAGGCGTAAATGCACTCACCGCAGGTTTCTATCCGCGTGATATTGTGATTATTTTGACCTGGGGTGCATTACAAAATCTAGATGAATTAGAGCTTTATGGTTTATTAAGCCATGAGTTCAATAAAATTTTATCCGGTGAAACAGCAGAAAATACTCGTCTAAAAATTCTTTACAGCAGTCTGACGACTTTTAGCCAGTGGGGTAGTAAAATTGCAAAACTGGGTTTTACCAAGCATGGACAGGCGCATACGCATAAATTTGCGACTTTCTTTGTCGCGATGGGTGGTGTGATTTGGCTGATTGGAAGTCTCGGTGTTTTAATTACCCGTTTTATTAAATATATTTCATTGGGCGGACGGACATTTAAAAATGATCAAAAAACTAGGCGTTTAATTCAAAATGATGCCAATGTACAGACTTTACTTAGAATTTATGTGCATCATTCAGGATCACAAATTCACAGTGAATATGCTGAATCGATTTCACATATGTGTTTTGCCAACTCTCTGAGTCCGCAAAACTGGATGAATATTCATCCGAGTATTGAGCAACGTATTTATGAGCTAAACCCGGGTTTGGTGCAAGATTTACAACTTGAAAATTTAAAAAAAATACGTAATCAACCGCTATTTAGTTTGTTCCGGTCACTGGATGAAATGAACGGTGAAATATACTCACCGTGGAGTTCCCCACAACCGCTTCCACTGTTACGTTTATCACCCATTAGTTTTGCAATCAATGACGCGATTAAGCCTTTAAATCCGGCAATTCGAAATAATATGCGACGTCCTGAGTTAATACAACGGGCATTACAGACAGCGACGGGTTCGCGAGAAGTGATGGTGTCGATTTTAATGATTAGGCAGTATCGTGAATTTATTCCTGCAAATGCTGAAGTCAGTCGGGCGATTGTGGATTCATTGTTGAATTTGGATGGTCGAGTCCATATCTCTATTTTCTATGAAGCTTGTAAAAATATTGGAACAATGCCTGCTAGCATTGCGCGGCAATTTTTAATGAAATTGGCACGTATTATTCAAGAAGATGGTGAAATCGGTCTGCTAGATGCTTTGTTGCTTGAATACGTGAAATTTGAATTAAATCTTCTTCCATTACATACACCTACTTCCTTGGAAGAAGTGAAACCGCATATTGTGCGCCTGATTGATGCCTTATTGCATGTGCAGCAAATCAATAGCGTGAATCAACTGGATGTTCGTGAAAAGATTCTCAAGCGTGTATTAACTGCAAAAGAACTGGAAATGTACACCGAGATTTCTGATGAGCCAATTGATTTGGCAGAAATTTTAAATGATATTGCCGGTTTACTACTGCGTGATCGCTTGAGTATTTTAGGTATTGCAGAGCTTTGCTTGTGGAATGATCGTATTATCACGCAAGATGAACTGGATGTTTTACAATTGCTATATTGGCGTTTGGGTTTTGAAACGAATGAAATGGTTGAGCAAATGCAGAAAAAAAATAGTTTAATAATTGTATAAACTGGATGCGATAAAATTATAGATGGGTGATGATTAAACTAATCTGTAATAAAAGATCAGCAAAAGACAACTAATCTCGTTAGAATACCAAGCATTCAATGGGTGATGAAAAAAGATGATAGGGCATCAGCGTGACATACTGGCAACATTAGGAATCGATGTCTGGATTCCTAAGGGGGCTGCGTGTCAAGATATGCCATCCTCATCCATTTGGAGAGATCAGGCTGCACCCGAATATCTGACCGAGATTGTGGTTACGAGAGTTCAATCATCCATAGCCCCAGCGCCAAAGACTGAACAGCTTAAAACGCTTGATCGAACAGAACAGTTACCAACGCCACCGATAGCTGTCAAAGAAGTTCAGGCTGAAGTTGTAACTCAAGTTGTTGAAGAGCGAGCTGCACTACAGATTGAAGCTTTTCAATTACAGGCTTTTAGTTTGCCACATTGTATTATTGTGATTAATGCTACCGAACTGAGCGCTGAACAACAACAACTTTGGAATAATATTCAACAAGCCCTTCAAGCTGAATATTATGAATTGCAATGGCCATTTCCTTTAATCAATTTCCAGGATGGTCGTGGTGCTGAAAGCTATGTGCAGGGCTTTATAGATGCCATTAGTGCAGATAAAAATATTATTTTTTTAGGGCAACTCCCTTATTTTAATTATTCAAAAAGTATTCATTTAGCGGGCTTGCAAGAGATGTTAGATCAGCCCGTATTAAAAAAACGCTTATGGCAATTTATGCAAAAAAGTAACCAAAAAACGGATGCTACATGAAGAAGAAAGTTGTTGTTTTTAGTCAGTTAGATCAAGATATACTTCAACGTTTACAAGCTCAATATCAGGTTGAAGTCATTAATCCAAAACTGGGCGATGTTAACCAGCAGATCCGCGAACAGGTTAAAGATGCGGATGCCATGATTGGTGCAGGGCGCCTACTTAATGAAAGTAATTTGGCCACAGCACAGCAACTTAAAATTATTTCAAGTGTTAGTGTGGGGTATGACAACTATGATCTTGACTATCTAAATCAGAAAAAAATCTGGTTATCTAACACTCCTCATGTGCTTACGGAAACCACGGCTGATTTGGCTTTTACCTTGTTGATGAGTGCTGCGCGTAAAGTGCCTTATTTGGATCAATGGACCAAACAGGGCCAATGGAAACGTACCGTAGGTGAAGCTCAATTTGGACGAGATATTTTTGGTAAAACCTTAGGTATTATTGGTCTGGGTAACATTGGTGCTGCTATCGCCCGTCGTGGTTTTTATGGCTTTAATATGAATATTCTTTATCATAATCGACGTGAAAAGTTGGAATTGGCGCAGCCTTTAAATGCACGATATTGCGGTTTAGATGAATTATTACAACAATCAGATTTTATAGTGGTCGCTGTCGATTTAAATCCAGAATCTAAAGCCTTGATTGGTCAGCATGAGTTTGATCAAATGCAGCCACATACAGTATTTGTGAATATTGCACGTGGTTCTGTAGTGGATGAACAGGCTTTAATTGATACTTTAAAAGCAGGTAAAATTTTTGCTGCGGGTCTGGATGTATATTTGAAAGAGCCTTTACAGGAATCAGAGCTTTTTAATTTAGATAATGTTGTAACTTTGCCGCATGTGGGTTCTGCGACGGAGGAAACACGTAAAAAAATGGCTGAATTGGCTTATCGTAATTTGGTCGATGCACTAGAAGGACGAACCCCAGCTTATGTGGTGAATGCTTCATTTTCTTAAAGATTGATAACACTTCATTGCAAATCTCTTCAATTTTCAATGTTATAGTCAGATAAATTGAAAAAAAGCAGTTTGAGAATATAACATTGAAACGGTTTTTATGGGTTTGCAACATTACTTTGATTTCAGCAATGGCATTGACACACAGTGCTAATGTGAATTCCACACCCCAGTTTAATGTTCCAGAAATCGGCAGCGGAGTCGGTTTAATTGATCAACAAAAAGAAAAAATGATTGGCGAAAAAGTATTTCGTGAAGTTCAAAAACAAATGCCTGTGCTGCAAAATCCATGGTTAGAAGATCAATTGGTCAGTGTGTTTTCCCATATTTTAAGTCAAACCCAGCTTGGGCAACCTATTGGTTTAGTTATTATCAATGACCCTCAAATTAATGCTTTTGCTGTTCCCGGTGGATTATTTGCCATTAATACAGGGATGGTGACTTCTGCTCGAAATATGGATGAGGTGGCTGGAGTGATGGCGCATGAAGTTGCACATGTATCACAACGTCATTACAGTCGCTCTCAAGAAGCGTTTAAAGGGCAGGGTTTACTGACTTTGGCGGGACTTTTAGTGGGTGCTTTAGTTGCTTCGCAAGCGGATGGTGATGTGGGTACCGCGGTAATGTTGGGGTCGCAGGCCGCCTTAATGGATAAGCAGCTGAATTACAGTCGTAATCAAGAGCGTGAAGCAGACCGTATTGGGATGCAATATATGTATACAGCCGGTTATAACCCGCAAAGTATGGCTGACTTTTTTGAAGTGATGCACAGAGAAACCAGTAAAGTCAGTTTTTTACCTGACTTTTGGTTAACTCATCCACTAAGTACAGAACGGATGAGTGAGGCGCGATTACGGGCAAATCAGTTGCCTCGAGTTAAAACGAATTTGCGCGATGAAGATTTTGAAATACTGAAATTGTACAGCATGGTTGTTTCTAATCAGGCCACCGAACAACAATTACAGATTTTAGCCAATCGTAAAAGTTTCTCAGGGCAGTTGGCTTTATCTGCTTTTTATCTCAAACAGGGCGACTATGTTTTAGCACAGCAAGTTTTAGATCAGGCGAAGGTTCAGCAGCGCTTGAACAATCTATTGCTATTAATCCAAGCCGATATTTATCTGGGACAAAACAAAACCGATGAGGCCTATAAAGCAATTCAGTCTGCCGCGCGAATAATGCCTGAAAATCGGGCTTTGGCTTTTAAATTGGCTGAAGTATTGATTCGTCAAAAACAGCCTGCCCAAGCCTTAAACCTGATCCAGCGCTTTAGCAATAAAAACCCTCGCGATATCAACGCTTGGCGACTTATGCAGCAAGCCGCAAATATTGATCAGCAATCTCCGTTTAGAACGGTAAATGTATTGCGTTATCGTGCAGAGGTGGAATACTGGGCGGGCTGGGAAGAAAATGCAATTAAGTCGCTATTGCATGCACAGCGCTTGATTAAAAATAATGAAGTGTTATCTGAAAAAATAAAAATGCGGATTAATGAAATGCAAAAAGAACGACAGTTCAGAATTTAATTTAATCTTGTTATTTTGTAAGGATAATAAAAATAAGGAGTTAAGTATGTTAGAAGGACAATGCTTATGTAGTGCGGTGACTTACCGTTACCATGGAGAAATTGAAAAAACTATCATATGTTACTGCAAAGACTGTCAGATGGCTCAAGGCTCGATCTTTGGCTGGAACAGTCCTTTGCAGAAATCAAAATTTGAAATTACCAGTGGAATTAAATTTCTAAAAGAATATTTTCACACCCCTGATAAAGCCCGGGTATTTTGTCAGGAATGCGGAAGCCCTGTTTATTCTTATCGGATGGATTTGCCAGACATTATTCGTTTACGTTTAGGTACAGTGACTTCCGGGGAAATACCCGCACCTACGGAACAGGCTTATATCCAATATAAACCTTGTTTTTTTGCATATTGATGAATAAAATCTACAGTTGTAAGAGTTAAGCCTATGATAATATTGGATTGAATTTGTATTTCTAATAATGAACAGTATTAATTAAATGATGAAAAAAATATTATTTTCTTGTTTTCTAGTTGGTTGCACGGCATCAAATGTTGCCTTGGCAAGTGTCGAGCAATACGTGGCAGCCGTGGATAAAATTTCTGAACAATATAAGCAGGAAACCAGAAGCTTTTTTAGTAGTCTGGATGCGCAGCAAAGCAGTTTTACTTCACAGCAGCAAGCCCAATTCTGCGGAATTGTGGGTAATTATATAGAGCGTTTATATCAAGCGGCAGATCAAAACAGAGCGTCTTTAGATCGTCAGTTTAGACAAATGACCAAGCAGGACGTGATTCATCAAGTGATGGCATCAAAAGAAATGTTGATATTGAAAAAATATAATGTGCAGTGTGATTTGAAATAATAAGAGAATGTGTTTGAACTGTCTTGTAATTAAGGCAGTTCAACGATAAAGAAAATATAGAAGTGGGATTATGCAAGTTTGGCTTTAATTTTAGCTGAAACTTGTGCAGGATCGGCGCGCCCGGCTATGAGCGGACGCAGAGAATTCATCACCTTACCCATATCTTTCATGCTAGTAGCTTCTTGAGCAGTAATCGTCTGCGCAATGATAGAATCAAGCTCTTCCTCAGTCATAGCTTCTGGTAGAAATTGAGATAAAATCTCAAGTTCGGCTTGTTCTTTACTAGCTAAGTCTTGTCGGTTAGCGCCTTCAAAGGCTTTAACCGATTCTTTACGTTGTTTAATTTGCTTTTCAATGACCGCAAGAACTTGAGCGTCGCCAAGCTCTATGCGTTCATCGACTTCGATTTGCTTAATTGCTGCCTGTAGACCACGAATTACCGTTAACTTAGACATTTCTTTAGCACGCATAGTTGCTTTCAAAACATCGGTTATTTGGTTTTTTAAAGTAGTCATTTATTTAGTCCAGGCAGTCAATCACAAATTAATCTTAGTAAAGGCGAGTAGTACGTACTGATTCACGCGCCAATTTCTTTTGGTAGCGTTTAACAGCAGCAGCTTTTTTACGTTTACGTTCTTGAGTTGGTTTTTCATAGAATTCACGTTTACGAACGTCAGCTAAAACACCCGCTTTTTCGCATGAACGCTTGAAACGACGGATAGCTACGTCTACTGGTTCGCCTTCTTTCAATTTAACTTGTGGCATGAAGAATCCTCATTAAGTTATGGATAAGATCTAGGCTGTATTGCCTTGGATCACAAGTGAAGGACAGTATTTTACTCATTTACATCTCATATCACAAGTCTATAATAGCTTTAGCAATATTTAGATACGGGTAAAAGGCAGTTTAATGATCGTTCTTGGCTTAGAAACTTCTTGTGATGAAACAGGATTAGCACTTTATGACAGTGAAGTCGGCTTGATAGGACAAGTTTTATATAGTCAGATTAAACTGCATGCAGAATATGGTGGTGTTGTTCCTGAACTGGCTTCACGTGACCATGTAAGAAAATTAATTCCTTTAATGAATCAGTTGCTTGAACAAAGTAATATCAAAAAATCACAAATTGATGCGATTGCCTATACCCGTGGACCAGGCTTGATGGGCGCATTAATGACAGGTGCATTGTTTGGCCGTACTTTAGCATTTGCCTTAAATAAACCGGCCATTGGTGTGCATCATATGGAAGGTCATATGCTTGCGCCTTTATTATCTGCGACCCCCCCAGAATTTCCGTTTGTCGCTTTATTGGTCTCCGGTGGCCATACACAGCTCATGGCTGCGCACGGTATTGGTCAATATGAATTGCTTGGTGAATCGATTGATGATGCCGCGGGTGAAGCCTTTGATAAAGTCGCGAAAATGATGGGCTTGGCCTATCCGGGTGGGCCCAATATTTCAAAATTGGCATTGCAAGGCAGTGCAACAGCGTTTGATTTTCCGCGTCCAATGTTGCATCAGGGCTTAGACTTTTCATTTAGTGGTTTAAAAACAGCGGTTTCAATTCAATTGAAAAAAGTTGAAGGTCAAAACCGTGAAGCTGATATTGCGGCATCCTTCCAAGAAGCCTTAGTGGATACATTGGTAAAAAAATCGATCAAAGCACTCAAACAAACCGGGTTAAAACGTTTAGTGATTGCGGGGGGGGTGAGTGCCAACCAACGTTTACGTGAGCGCTTGGAAGCAGGTTTGGCAAAAATCCAAGCACAAGTTTATTATGCAGAACCTGCATTATGTACCGATAACGGTGCAATGATTGCATTTGCAGGTTACCAACGTTTAAAAGCAGGACAGCACGATGGATTGTCGGTAACAACGACACCACGTTGGCCGATGACGGAATTGACTAATCCTGCACAAGCTTAAATAGGGTTACTTAAAAAGAGGCTATCTAGCCTCTTTTTACTTTTAAGTATTTTAGTGAAGAATAAGTCGATATGAGTTTATATGGCTAGATTTTATATTCATGATAAGTTCTAATGAATTCAGAAAATATTCTGAATTAAAACAGATAAATAATTTTTTGGGATCATAAGCATAGGTTTATTTTGGATGGATAATATAAATTTCAGAAGCTTTCAAGACGCCGGTCAAGCTGTTCTCAAGTTTTTATATAAACGTTTCGGATTTAATTTATGGATGATTACCCGAGTCGAAGGTAAAGACTGGATTGTACTCCAGAGTGAAGACCATGGTTATAATGTTCAACCGGGGCAAGTATTTCAGTGGGCAGATTCATTTTGTTTTCATATGATTGCGGGTAAAGGCCCTAAAATTGCGCCTCGTTCAAAAGAGATTCCTTTATATGCGACTGCCCCGATTAACCAGCAAGTCAGTATTAAATCCTACATCGGTCAACCGCTGATCCATGAAGATGGTAGCTTGTTCGGTACACTTTGCGCCATCGATCCTCAAGAAAAATCTGAAGCCATTATTCAGGATATAGAGCTGATTGAATTATTCGGTAATTTATTAAGCAGTATTCTGCAAGCTGAACTGCGTCAAAATGAACAAATTCGTCAGCATGAGCGTCTAGAAGCTGAAGCGCTTATGGATGGTTTGACTGGCTTATATAACCGCCGGGCGTGGGAAAGATTGGTCACTACAGAAGAAGAGCGTTGCAAGCGTTATGGACATCCTGCTGCAGTTTTCTTTATTGATCTGAATGATCTCAAGAAAGTGAATGACAGTCTCGGGCACGATTACGGAGATGAATTAATTCAGCAGGCGGCCCAAGTACTCAAACATACTGCACGTAGCAATGATATTGTGGCACGTCTAGGTGGGGATGAATTTGTAATTTTAAGCGTAGAAAATGATGAGGTCGGAGTGGAAATACTCATGAGTCGTCTTATACATGCTCTGACACAGGCAAAAATCGGTGCGGCAATTGGCGTAGCCATGCGACAGCCTGCACAAGGGCTATTCAAAGCGGCTGCCGAAGCAGATAAAAAAATGTTTGAGCATAAACGTCAAATTAAATCTGAATATCATAAAATCTAGAAAAATTGTTTAAATCATAAAAGTTAAAACAGCCTTTAACTTGAATTAGTAGAATAAAGCTATAAACCTAGACAGGTTGAAAATGCTTTTAGATAAAAAAAAGAGCAATTTGTAAATTTAAAATTGCTCTTTTAAGAGTTAACTCTCATTGAGAGTGCAATTACAGTATTCAATTAATCCTGACGGATCAACTCGTTGAATTGTTCTTTAAGCTCAATGTATTTTGGATTTAATTTTGCTTGATCGCTTTTATCTTTAAAAATTTTCGCGACAGCAGCTTTGACCTGATCTTCAGTGCTACGTGGCTGTTTTTCAGTTGTAACGGCATCATTGAGTGCTACTTTAACTTTAGGGGTAGCGCCTTTATTTTTTCGGCCGGTTTTGTGGGTACCTTTTTTATGATTTGCATAACGACGCGCACGAGTATAGCCCATGAGCAAAAACTTTCTTGCCATGTCTGCACCAACAAAATCATTTTTCTCTAAATAATCTAAAAATAAGGCAAAAATCTTGCTACTACTTTCAGTGGCTTGAGCTTCATCTTCAAATTGCCAAAACGGTGAAATTTCAGATTTATAGGGTTCAACTAATAAAACACCTTCTTCACCACGACCAATGCGATATAACTCTGGACGCTTTCTAAAATTAATCTTTTCAAAGTCGAGTGAAAAGTCGAAGCTGCGTGAAAATGAGGGAGCTTCAGACTTAGGTGTTAATGAATCTTGTTGGTTATCGGTCATTGGGAGATTCCTTAAGTGTGTGAGTCTTATGAATAATGAGCACTATTCATGACTCTCAAGAGATTTTGCAGAGTTTGAAGCATTTTTATGGGCTTTGATATGTCTAAATTGCACTGGACATAACAACCGCTGTTTATATTGTCCAAATAAAATAAATCAAGTCATTTAGGGGAGAATCTGGAAGCATAAATAATCCGGAATTTTTACAAACCTTAAGAACCGCAATAAAAATCTAATGTCATCTTGAGGTAGAGCTTAGCTCATTATTTTGGTTCAGTATTTAATAAAGGATTGAAAAGTGGCTAAATCATAAAAGCTTATAATGATTTTAACTGCTGCGAGCCAATCCAGTGTTTAGAAAACTGATACGCTGCACGTCCCGAACGCTGCCCACGAGCCTGACACCAACGTAATGCTTCAGCACGTGTAAAATCATCCATTGGCATATTGGCTTTTGCTAAATAATGCTCAACAATTTCTAAATACAAGTTCTGATCCATGGGGTAAAAAGATAGCCACATTCCGAAACGGTCTGACAATGAAATTTTTTCTTCAATCGCTTCTTGAGGGTGAAGCTCTGTATATTGCGGAACATCCACGCGCGTTACCGGCGTATTTTCATGCATAAACTCTGGCAGCAAATGACGGCGGTTACTGGTTGCATAAATAATAAAATTACTCGAACCAGATTGTAATGAACCATCTAGAACACTTTTTAGGCTACGATAATTTTCATCTTCTGCATTGAAGGCTAAATCATCACAATAGACAATAAACTTTTCCGGCCGGTTTTCAATCAGCTTCTGAATGAGAGGGAGGTCGGATAAATCATCACGTTCAATTTCAATTAAACGTAAACCTTCCGACTCATATTGGGTGAGCAGGGCGCGAACAATAGAAGATTTACCGGTACCACGTGAGCCGGTAAGTAAAACATCATTAGCAGGTAAGCCTTTTAAAAATTGCAGCGTATTTTGGATGACTTTTTCTTTTTGTCTTTCAATGCCTTTTAAATCATTCAAATACATCTTCTTGGGCTGTTGAATGGCGATTAATTGTTTGTCTTGCCATTTATAAGCAGAGGCTGAAAAGTCGGTCGCTTGTTTCAGTTCTGGTAAATTTTGCTGTAGTTGTTGGAGTACAGTAGAAAGTGCTTGTAAGATATGCTCAGGTAAATCAATTGTTGCCATGATGGTTCAGCTTATACATGTAAAAGTAAAAGGATGGTTTTATTCAAGAACTGTATATCAATTAGTCGTGTTTTGCCAAGGGAATAGGCATTTTTGCAGTGATAATCCGCTGAGTTTTCTGTCAATGTTATGCGTGATGTCTTATCATGAATAATGAATAAAAATGAAAGTGTTTGAGGGATAGATATGTTATTTAAAGATTTCACCCAAGATATTAATCCACATCAAGCGTATCGCATAAAAAAATTAAAGCGCCAACTTGAAACAGCTGAAACATATGAAGAATGGAAAAGCATCGCACTGGAAATAGATGAAGAAACAGGTGCTCAAGAATGGAAATATGATAATTGCTCACCTTATTTTGATGCTGAAATTATTTCCGAGCGATTAAACCGTTTAAAACGCTACCGTTTTCAAAAACGTACTGAAGATCTCATGTACATATTGCGTGAAGGTTTAAGCTATGATATTGCCAATATTGCAAATCCGATGTTGTTTACTGCCACATATGTGGGGACAAAAAAAATCATAGAAGACTATGTGGAAGAAGTCAGTGCAAGTCTTGCTTACATCGCTTCAGATGCTTGTTCTTGCTTATGTTTAACTGAAAAAATTAAATTTTTTCAGCATTGTAAAAAAGCATATGGTCAACCTGCGATCATGTTTTCAGGTGGTGCAACATTGGGGCTGTTTCATACAGGAGTATGTAAAGCGCTCCTTGAACAAGATTTAATGCCTAAGGTGATATCGGGTTCGAGCGCGGGTGCAATTATGACGGCAATGTTGGGAACCTCAAAACCGTCAGATATTTCCGGTCTTTTAAATGGTGAAAACTTTTTTAGTGAAGCTTTTCATTTTCGTAAATTCAGCGAAATTTTAAAGGGTAACGGTGGTTTTGCCGATGTGATGTACCTAAAGAAATTCTTGGTTGAAAATTTGGGAGATGTGACCTTTGAAGAAGCTTTTAAAAGCTCTGGTTTGCATATTAATGTGGCTGTTGCCCCATATGATGCTTCACAAGAAGCCCGGATTATGAATGCCTACACTTCGCCAGATTTGCTGGTTTGGAGTGCAGTATTGGCCTCCTGTGCAGTTCCGATTTTATTTCCACCGGTTAAACTCACCAGTAAACGTCAAAATGGTCAATTAACGCCTTATATGGCAGATACACGCTGGGTAGACGGCAGTGTACGTAGTGATTTCCCTCAAGAGAAAATGGCTAGGTTGTATAATTTAAATTACACCATCGCCAGTCAGGTTAACCCCCATATTGTGCCGTTTATGCAAAGTGATGCAGAACGTCACCGTCGAGATCTATTGAGTTGGCCAGAACGGATTATTCGTCGTCAGGGGAAGGTGATTACCAAAGGCATTATGGACTTTACCCGGGATCGGGTTGGAAAAATCCCCCCGGTTCGACGATTGCTCGATCATGGTTTTGGTGTGATTGATCAAGGATATTATGGCGATTTGAATATTGTCGGTGACTATAGCTTGCGACACTATAGTTATATGTTTCAAAACCCGCGACCCTATTTGTTTAAATTGTTACAACGCGAGGGTGAGCGGGCGACCTGGCCTAAAATATCTTCGATTGAAACACATGCCCGTGTAGGGAAAACCATTCAGCACTGTTTGGAAATTTTAAGCTATCAAGATGATCCAGCGCAAAAAGAAGCAGAATTTATTGCAGTTTAATATTGAAGACCTTCATAGCTGTAATTTGATTCAAAAGACCAAACCTAAAAGTTTAACTTTTGGGCGTTGTTTATATACCTTTGAATATCAGCAGCAGCACTACTGGTTAAAAACACAAGCATGCAATGTGAATCAAAGTTGTGAAGCTGGATTTTTAAATGAATTGGCTTTTTATCAGCAATTTGTAGATCAATCCCATTCTTCAAGCAACATACCTGATTTTTTATTACCCTTTCAAGTGATTCCTCACTTTAAAATTGTATCTCAGCAAAAAGGGTTAAGATCATCTGCATTGATTTTGAGCCATGCAGAATCACCATTTGGGGAGTGTGCTGGCATGTCGCTGAATGAGATTAAAAAGACGTTGTTAAAAGTACTAGATGTGATTGATCAGTTACATCAATTCGGCTGGATTCATGCCGATTTAAAGCAGGAACATTTTGTCCTATACCAGCAACGTGTGTGTTTGATTGATTTTGAACAGGCTCAAAAAGTCGAGGTATCCCAAAAAATGCAAAGTCTGACTGCAACTCCACGCTATATGGCACCAGAACTTTTTCATTTTACAGAAAAAAACGTACAAACCGACATATATGCATTAGGAATTATTTTTTATGAATGGCTAGCAGGGAAGCGTTTAACAGCAGAAAATTATCAAGATTGGGCCTATTTACATTGCCAGCGGTTAAGTATTGAGCTTCCAGATCATTTAATACATTTTAAAAAGTTTCTATCAGGCATGTTGGCAAAGCAAAAAGAGCAAAGATTTACCAGTATTCACGCTGTAAAACAGTGCTTAATCCCTGAAAATGCTTAAGAAAAATACAAAAAAACCGCTTTTGTTTTTTATTTAAACAAACAAGTGGATTTTTCATAAAAAGGTCTTGTCATCGGGAAACGATCTCTATAATATACACAGCCATTGGGGACGTGGCGAAATTGGTAGACGCACTGGATTTAGGTTCCAGCGCCGCAAGGTGTGAGAGTTCGAGTCTCTCCGTCCCCACCAATTATTATCAAACTTGTTTGGTAATAAGGCTATAGAGGATTGGTGTAATGGTAGCATGACGGTCTCCAAAACCGTTCGTCAAGGTTCGAGTCCTTGATCCTCTGCCAAGTTTTAAAAAATCTAACACTAGTATGTTAGTACCCTGATGGGGACGTGGCGAAATTGGTAGACGCACTGGATTTAGGTTCCAGCGCCGCAAGGTGTGAGAGTTCGAGTCTCTCCGTCCCCACCATCATATTAAAGCAAGGTATATACCTTGCTTTTTTATTGCCTGAAAAAAAGTGAAAGATAAAATAAAAAAGCCCAAAAGAGGGCTTTAAAGATTAGTTTGAAAAGATGTTTTTAAAAATATATTTTGAATAATTTATTCTTTTGTCTCGATTCAAAAGTGAGATATATTTTTAAGCTTTTAAGTGATCTTCAAACTCTTCACCAAGTTGTAGGGCCAGTGAATTACCCGCCAAATCACAGGTGACCAAACCATATTCTTTTTTAAAGCTAAAAGTAAAACCGCGATTGTCGGTTAATGATTTTACCGAATAGCCTAATTTTTCTAACCAGATGCGAAACGCAATTAAATTTTTTGCTTTAACAACTTTCTTCACGAGAGCACTCCTTGTGTATATTAGATACATTACAGTATTAAAATAATAATAGGGATACAGCTTCTTTTTTAAAGGGCAACTTTGTGTTGTTTTTTATAAAATTAATATTTTGTATTTTTTATGAGCAATAAATACATAAATAAAAACTGAATTATGGATAAGGTTTAACCGGTTTTTGACCTGAATTTCAATATAACTATATGAATTTTATTTATTTTACCGGAATTTTTTAGGTCTTTGAGGTCGAAATATTTATACACAATTTTCAATGTGGTTTAAATGTGTCTATGTTTGAGCTGTTGCTTCGGATTGTTTAGAAATACTGAACGGGGGGCGGGAAATCATTATTATTTTATAAATAACTGAATAGTTGCAAAAAAAATGACAATACTTGCTATGTTAAAAAACGAAAAAATAGATTGCGCCGTACTGGGAAATTTTAAATTATATCTTAGGCGTAATACTTATTAAGATGATTAGATTGAAATGACCTCACAAACCATTGAACAAAATGTATTGAATCAAATTCAAAATATGCAGCAACAAGGTTTAACTCCTGTTGCTGCTATGTTGGGACATGAAGATTGGCTGATCTTTGCAGAACAATCAAAAGTGTCTTATACCCCTTTTGGTAGTGCTCGACGTTATCAACCTGCTTTAGGTGGCTTGCTGTTGGTTCGTGTTGATGAAATGAATATGACACGTGTGGTGACTCAAATTGAGCTTAATGCTTATGCACAAATGCATCAGATTTTGTAAATCATGTTTTTTCAGCTTTAACTGTTAAAAATGATCTTTTAACTCTCTTAGGCGTTGGAATTCTTCAACGCTTTCAACTCGTAAAAATGGATTGGTGTCTAATTCTAACTCAATGGTACTCGGTAGTGTACATTGACCGAGCATACGTTGAGCTTCAACTTTTTCGAAACGCTGTTGGATCGCCAGATTGTCCGGTTCCGCGTGTAATGCAAATTTTGCATTTGAAAGGGTATATTCGTGTGTGCAATACACTTTGGTTTGCGCAGGTAAAGCGGCTAAGCGATTAAGTGAGTGATACATTTGCTCATATGTACCTTCAAAGACCCGACCACAGCCCATCGCAAAAAGGGTGTCGCCGCAAAAAACAAGCTCCAAAGCCTCGATAAAATAGACGATATGTCCTAGGGTATGACCCGGTACGGCAATGATCTCTATATCTAAATCGTGGAAAGTAATATGGGCTTCGTGTTGCAGGGGATGGCTGATAAAAGGAACTTTACTTAATTCTTCACGTGGACCATAGACAGGAATATTGCGATTGATTAAAAGTTCGGGTACACCACCGGTATGATCTTTATGCCAGTGGGTCAGCCAGATCTGACCCAGCTTCAAATTGTTTTCTGTACAGTATGCTTCTACCAAATGTGCTTCGGTTGGATCAATTGCGACCACTTCTTTACTCGGCGTATGTTCTAACAACCAAATATAGTTTTGTAATTGATTTTTGACATCAATCATATGGATTTGAAAAGTCATGAGATAAGTGATCAATGAGATAGATATGAATAAGCTATCGTTAAAGTCAATTTTTTGCCAGTAGAACATCGCAAATCTATACAAATGCTTAATTTTAAATAAAATCTTGAGTATTTGAGTTTTATCAAAAAATGATCGATAGAGATTATTCTTAATATCTTTTTCTATCTTAAGGTTTTTCAATCAGTAAAATGGTTACAAATAAAATCAGGTAAATCAATATGAAGATGTATCAGGTGGATGCGTTTACAAATGAGCTGTTTAAGGGCAATCCAGCAGCAGTAATTGTGACCGAACAGTGGTTAGATGAAACATTGATGCAAAATCTTGCATTGGAAAATAATTTGTCTGAAACGGCTTTTGTGAAAATCATTGATGCAGAGAATTATGAAATCCGCTGGTTTACGCCGACCATAGAAGTAGACTTTTGTGGGCATGCCACTTTAGCCAGCAGTTTTGTGCTGTTTAAAGATTTCACTTCTGCAAGCGTCATTCAATTTCATGTGAAAAATTTGGGCATTTTTGTGGTCAGCCAAGAGGCTGATGGTAAAATCAAAATGAATTTTCCTGTTCGCCGTGCAGAGAAAATTGAGAGTTATCCTGAAATCTTAAATCAGGCTTTAACCAAGCCCTTTAAAAATGTTTATTTGAATAGCCAGGCCTATATTGTGGAATATGAAAACCCGCAAGATGTTGTTGATGAAACCCCAAATCTGGAATTGTTGAAACAATTGGGACGAATTCGTACGGCAATTACAGCGCAAGGGACAGATGTGGATTTAGCCTTAACTGCACAAGCTGAGCAATATGATTGTGTTTCACGTTATTTTGCACCTGCCAATGGCATTGATGAAGATCCAGTAACGGGTTCAATTCATACCGCTCTTGCGCCACTTTGGGCTGAAAAACTGGGTAAAAGTGAAATTCTGGCTTATCAGGCATCAAAACGTGGTGGTGAATTGTATTGTGTAGTACTTGAAAATGAGCGGATCGAAATTTCGGGTTACGCAAAGTTATATATGCAGGCAGAGCTGTATCTATAAAATGTATGAATAAATTTGCTACAAAGCCGTTGAAATAAACGGCTATTTTTTCAAAAAACTACTACTAAAAATGAAAAGCATTTTCTAAGATGGCGAGGGTGATAAAAATTCATATTGTTGAATAAAATTGGAATAATTATGTTAATGCGGTTTAAACAACTTACCATCTCTTTATTATTGGTTGGCTTTAGTGCAACCGCTTGGTCACAGCCTGTTTTAGTAAAATCTCAACAGAAGATTGAGGAATATAAATTAGATAATGGTTTGCGTGTGGTACTTGCGCAAAATGACAAAGAAAATAAAGTATTTATGAATACCGTTTATCTCACAGGTTCATTAAATGATCCACAAGGTAAAGGTGGCTTGGCGCATTTGTTGGAACATCTGGCATTTAAAGGAACACAGAATATCAAAGGCGAGGAGTTTCAGCGACGCCTGGATCAATACACCTTAATGACCAATGCCAGCACCGATTATTATTCGACTAAATATACCAATATTATTCGTCCAGAACAGAATGCAATTAATGAAGTGATTCATCTCGAAGCGGAACGAATGGATAAACTGGTGCTGCAAGAAAAGTTTGTACCTTCTGAAATTTCGATTGTGAAACGGGAACGTGAAGTTCGGATGGATCAACCTTTTTCAGTCATGATGGATCAGATGTGGAAGTCCGCTTATGGTAATCAGTATCTAGGGCGTTTACCGATTGGTGACTTAAACGAATTACAGTCGATTAAAATGGATGAGCTGAATAAATTTTACCGTAGCTGGTATGCACCGAATAATGCAGTTATGGTGATTTCAGGTAAATTTGATAAAGCTGAAGTATTAAAACAGATTGATAAAAGTTTCAGTCCAATTGCGGCACGCCAAGTTCCGGCACAAACTAAAGTTCCCGTCCTTGATTCAGCCAAAATTAAGAACAGAAACTTTCTGGTACAAAAGGGCAGTGACCTGGCTAAATTCAATATTTATCTAAATGGCAAAAATGAAAAGATCAAATCTGCATTAGCCTTGGCACCGTCTTTATATACCATGCAGCCAAGTGGACATCTTTACCAAAGTGTGGTGGAAACAGGTGTAAGTACCGGAGTTCAATCTACCACATGGTTAGATCAAGACTTCAATTTAGTTTTCATGGGTGCTATTTATGCCCCAAATCATGATGCAAAAAAAGTTCAATCTGAATTGGTGGCAGGGGTTGAAAAAAATAAGCCATTTAATGAAACCGAGCTGAATCGGGTAAAAAATCTGATTCAGAATCAGGCAGACAATATCCAGAGTAATGCTGCTGCATTAGGTGGACGTTTGAGTGATTATTATGTGTCTTATCAAGGGAATTGGTCACAATATTTTACTGATCTGGAGAATGTGAAAAAATTAAAGCTCTCTGAAGTGAATCAAACTTTAACCCAGTTTTTAGTCCCAGAACACCGTATCTCAGGGGATATTAAGCCGACACCAGAAGATCAGAAAAAAGCACTAGAGCAAAAACAGGCAGCTGAACAACCTAAAACACTTGATCAAACTGATGTCAAAGAAGAACCTTTAAAAGATAGCAGTGTCTATAAACAAGAGGTTGCTGAATATGTGAAGACCTCAAAACAGTATCTAGTGGATACCGAAAAGAAAATTCAACGCGGAACCTTGAAGAATGGTATTAAATACGCATTGTATCCAACATCGACCCGTGATGACAAAACCTACGCCACTATTTCTGTCGATTTTGGTACAGAAAAGTCATTATTTAATAAAGGCGAAGTGCTCGATTTAATGGCGTATTTGTTATTACGTGGTTCAGATCAATATAGCTTGCAAGATATTGCCGACAAATCAATTGAAGCGGGAGGTGGTGCCACTGCAACAGCATCCGCCAATAGTATTACCATTCAAATTGTGGCAAAAAAAGAAAAATTTGATGATTATTTTAAATTTATGATGCAGGTGTTGAAAAAGCCGAAATTTGAACAATCACAATTTGATTTAATCAAATCGCAAAGTTTATCTGCATTGGATCGTCCTTATACCGAGCCTGAAACCGTTGCTGCACTCACCATGACCCGTTTATTAGAGACCTATCAACCAGGCGATTTGCGTTACCATTTTGAGCCGGATCTTGCCAAACAACAAATTAAAGCAGCCACGGTTGAGCAAGTGAAGAAATTGTATCAGGATTTCTTTGTCAGTAACCATGCACAAATCGCCATTACCGGTGATTATCAAGCTCAACCCATGCTCGCATTAGTGCAAAAAGAGTTTTCAGGTTGGAAAGCGCAATTGCCATATCAACGTCTAAGCTCGGATTATCAAGCTTATCCCGCACAAAAAGTTCATACTTTATCTGAACAGCGGGAATTCGGCAGTTATCAATCTATTTTGACTTTTCCTGCCGGGGCAAATCATGCGGATGCTACAGCTTTAATCGTATTCAGCTATATTTTGGGAGACTCACAACTCTCTTCACGCTTAGCGCAAGAATTACGTGAAAAAAATGCCCTAGTTTATGGTTTTGGCAGTAGTGTCGAACTGGATGATTGGATTGATTCAGGTGCGCTAACCATTGAAGCCAATTACACGGCAGGTAAATCGGCTCAAGTTTCACAAGGTGTACGTAAAGTCTTAAATGACCTGTTGACTAAGGGCGTGACCGAGCAGGAACTGGAAGCAGCAAAAGCCAGTATTTTGAAAAAACGGATTACTGCTTTAGAAGATGAACGCAATATTCATAGTATGTTAACGCCACAATTAGAACGTAATCGTGACCTATTGTTTCGTGAAAAACGTGATCAGGCACTAGCAAAATTGACCAAAGCCGATGTGGATGCCGTGATCAAGAAATACATAAAGCTGGATCAGCTGGTTGAAGTCATGGCAGATCAGTATGGCAAACCGCAAAATAAGTCATAACTCTTGATCCACTTTAATGTGATTGCCGTGAATCTATTTAAGTTGAGTTTGATAAATTATTATATAAATTCCAGTTCATTAAGAATCCATTACTATTAGGATCTTACAGTTTTAGTCATAGATCAGTATTAACCTTCGGTTCACCCACTTTTGTTTCGGCAAAAGTGGGCAAAACTATTGTCCTTCACAAAACTTGCAAGATATCGAGTTATATTAAAATCATCGCAGAAACAGTACATTGCAAATGAAATTCTAACTCGAATAATGGTGCAGGACACTCATCTGTATCTAATTTCAGGTAAGACTCATCTTGAATTCAGCTTAGTTAAAGGCGAGGTCTTTTAAAGCAGATAAAACTGCTTTGCATTATGATGAAACACCTGCTCCAATGCATTTGGATCATAAGCTACAACCGCATCACTAAAGGCATCAATAATATTCACCAATGACGAGCTGACGCGATCCATCGGAAAGTTGGAAGCAAACATCACCCGATATGTGCCAAAACAGTTGAGTACATGGCTAATCAGGGGCATGGCTAAATCATAAATTTTCTGTTTACTGGCTAGCCGGTTCTGCTTGTGGAATTGATGACCTAAAACAGGCATCAACAAGCCTGACATTTTGGTATACACATTTGGACATAAGGCAAGTTCGGCAATATCTTCTTGCCAGCGAATAAGAATATTTTCACGGGCTATTTTTGTTAGTCCTGTCAGTGTTCCGACTTGACCGAATAATCCGGCAGGCGTTCCAAAATGATCCAGCACAATCGAGGTTTCAGGGAACTGTTTGGCTAGGGCAATCACGTCACTGAGTTGAGTTGAATAGACCCAAGCATCAAAAGTTAACTTGTTTTGTGCTAGAGCTTCGAACCCTTTGAGAAACTTTTTATTCAAATATAAATGTGGTTCATCCGCCCAGGCATGAATATCTTTATCTTCATGTACTGCCGCCATTTTACGAATGCCTTTAAAACGCGGTGAGGCTTTTTGGTGTAGCTGTAAAATTTTCTTAAAATTACTGTCTCGTGGATCTGCTGTTGCAACAATACCGCCCAGTTTCACTGTTCCCAGATTGAAGGGGAGCGATTCAATGAACTTCGTTTCCCCTATAACGCCTTTGCCTTTATTTTTATGCCAACTGGCTTCAACATGCACCACTTGTTCGACCTGATAATGCCCAATATCTTGCATATAGTTTTCAGGTAAATAAGGTGCTGTAATGTGGTTGGTGAGTCCCACCGTTTCAATGAGATCATCGGACTTAATCAGGCGAACGAATTTATCAAGTAAATAAGGATGCTTGCCCAATAACTTAACTGCCAAAGCTGCCGCATGGGGCGTGTTATAGGGATCCCATTGGTGAATATGCGCATCAATAATTGCAAAATCCAGTTGTCGCATGGGGTTGTCCTTAATTCATCGGTTTCTTTTATTAACCTTACTGCAAACTCATCAAGCTTTGAATGACCTTTTATCCAAAAAGTAGCGGTGTAAAAAAAGCCCTTTCGGGCTTTTAATCACATGATCAGTGTTTATGATCATGGTCATGCTTATTGGCATGAAATTCTTCGTTATGACGGAAGCGAAGATAGTTTTCAAACTGTTCGCAATATTCGTCATAGTTGTCTTCGAGCATCATTTGGAACTGCTGCATGATGTAAGACATGACCTGATCTTTGGCATCACGCATTTCATTACCATCTTTAAAGTTGTTGGCAGCTACCCAGGTATTAAAGCGGGCAGTAGCAAACAACATTGCAGCACTGACTTGACCGCGCATTTCCGCGGGCTTGACTTGTGAACCTTTTTCAACACGACAAAATTCATTTGCTTGTTTGATAAATTCATCAGCACGTTCAAAAAAAACAGCATTTAACGCTTCTTCTTCGGTGACATCTGTTGCTTCAATCTTTTGAACCATGAACTTTTCCTGCAAAACGATCTAATGGCATATTATAGGCAAAGCCTTGCAGAAACTAAACCTTTGGATTAATCTAAAAATAGCCTAAGTATAAAAATGGATAATCCAATGCAAGATGCTATTGCGGTACAAAGTCTAAAAAGTGACATCGCCTTATTGCGTCAAAATATTTGGCCACCTGTAAATTTGGCCAATGTGGAAGGCCTGCCCATTTATTATGGTTCCCAGTTAGAAGTTGAAGAATATTACCGTCAATGGACGGGCTTGATTGAAAGGGCGCAAGATCTATTTCAACCCTTTATGGAAGATGAAACACTAGATGCGGTTCATTTACCCAGTCATTTAAACTTACCGTTATTTTATTTTCATGTAGATCGCATTCGGATTAATAAAACCCGTGCCAAAGAGTCGAAGACTTTTCGTGGCATCGCCAGCCTGATCGACAAATGTGGACAATATGAGCCAGAGCAAATTCAGGCCATGAAACTTTGGTTAGACAGTGATGACACCGCTGCCTTGGTTGCACACCGTGAATTTATTGATTTGCGTACCTATGTGTTTCAGCATGGGCAAAGTGAATACACACGCACCCGATTTTATGTGAATGGCATTGTGTTAAGTACAGAACCGCATTTTGAACTGGTAGATGCACGAGACAAGCCGCGTAAACAGCGCAATGACAGTTATAGCGATCCATTGGCAGATAACAATACTTGGAAAGTCTTTGGGAAATATCGCTAATCGTGGGTGATATTCACCAGAGTTATCTTGCTCTTACCAGAAAGTGTGGGTTTTAGAATACGTATCTAAATGCTGTTGAGCTTGTTGCAGGGTATATTTTTTTTCACTCGCAATCCAGCCTAAGGCAAACCACACTTTTTGTTTTTGTTTGACTATATTTTGAAACATGTCTTCAGCCACAATTAAATCATTATATTGACCCAAGCTTTCTTGTGCCGGTTTTAAATCTTTCAGATAACGTTTTACATCTTTGCTCGGATAAAGCGAAGCAACAAACTCGATGCAATAACGTAAGCGTTTGACCCGTTTGCGGGTACGATGTTGTGATTCAATATCCAGTTCTAAAAACTGATCGGCATCCTTGCAGATTTGTTGATGCAATTTCTGAAGTTTTTTTGCTATATCTTTTTTTAATTTGGTTTTTTGCTTCTTTGCGCAAGGTTGATGCACGAATTGCAGTAAAGCTAAGATCAAGTTGACCAAGTCTAAAGAACGTAAAGACTCATCAATCGGAACAGTGTTTTCTTTCGCGACATTAGGAAGTTGCACGAAAGGTGCTCCAGCTGCTTCAAGCTGAGGTAAAAGTCCTTCGCTTAAAGCATCACGGTCTCGGGTTGAACCAAGTTGGCGAAACAAGGTTGTCAGCTGTTCTTGCCATTCAGGATCGACCTCTGTTGACCAGTCAGCAAAAATGCGTAAGGCACTTCTTAAACGGCGAATCGCGACACGTGTTTGATGTACATGTTCGCTATTGTATTGTTCAGCTGCAATAGCCGTTGCATTCGGCAACAGATGTTGCAAGGCATTGTTGACGATCTGTTTTAATGCACTATCTGTTGAGCCTTGTTGATTCAGTTGTAGGGGAATGGCAAATTGAGCAGGAAAAATCTCTAAATTTTGTGCGAGTAAATCTCCACGTTGCGCTTTGCTTCTGACATCCAGCCATAAATGATATTGTTTAATCCAAGGTTGAATAAATTTGATTAAGTCTTTTATAGGGCCTTGTTTAAGTTCAAATTCAATCTCGTAAATGACTTGTGTTTGATCGTCATGACGGATCTCACCGCGATCTAAACTGACTTCAATTTCGGCCTGATTATAATGCACCAGATAGACCAGACGTTTTACCTCTGTTTCAAATTGCTGGCTTAAATTTTTGACCTGTTTGCCTAATATGTGGTGCAGTAATTTTTTTGCTTGAGGGTTGGATTGATAAATCTCAAGATCTAAAGCGGGACGATCTAACTCACCTAAATCAATTTCTAACTCAAAACGTTCTAAATGGTGCTCACTCGGAGCTTTTAAGGTTTGTATCCAGTGCGTGTCTTCAAGACGCTGACGCAATGAGATTTTTTTCTCGGCTAGATGCCGTTCTGGCGTGTCGTAGTATTGTGCATATAAAGAAATCGGACGAGCGTTTTTGGACAAAAATAATTGATAAATTTGTTTTTGATGCGATAGCGGGATCTGAAATTTTAATTCTACTTCGAGCATGTTAAAACTCCTGACGCTTTACAATCAAAGTTGTTATGACATTTGATTGTAAGCCAGACTCGCTAAAAGAGTAGAAGTGTTTTGCTTAAAAATTCATAAAGCATATTGCAAGATATTTCATAGCAATTGTTGAAATATCCTGTCCTACGCTTTAATTTTTGAATTTCGTCTGTTATTTAATGAATTTGCGACTCACTAAAAATTGTTCTGTCGCTTCAAGTAGATTCTGTGCATAAACTTCTTGTTTGGCAGTCAACCAGCCCAACACGAACCAGTCACTGGCTTCAAGCTCAGTTTGTTGAATATAATCCGCAGAGGACGCCAAAATCTGATATTCACTTGCGGCAAGTTGCGCATCATTTAACGCTTTACTGTATTTCTGCAAATTTTTGACATCATAAATTGAGGTCAAAATAGGGAAGCTAAATTTCAATTCATGAATTTTAGTGGCTAATTTATCCAGACTCTCAAAATCAGTAATCTCTGCACTGGTTAAACTGTCTTGCAATTGCTTATATTGATTTTGCAGTGTGTTTTGCGCAAACCATTTTAAATCGTGAGATTGAGCCTGTTCCTCAGTGTCCAAACTAAACATCAATAATTCTAGATAGTGATGCACGTTTTGTGTTGAGCGAACTAAATTAGCCAACTTTTCTTTGGCATACAGAATATCTTTAGTTAAATTTGATGCAGTATTGGGGTTCTGTAAAAAAGCGTCCAAAGTCGTTTGCATATGTTCTAAATGCTGTAAATGATCAAATTGCTGTTTAAATGCTCCAATTTGCATGGCCCATTTATCTGAAACTGACTCATTCCAATCTTTAAATAATGATAACGTTAAATTCAAATGATCTAAGGCAATTTGCGCTTGCTGAATATGTTCTTTTTCAGAAACCACCGCTGAAATAGCGGCAATATTAGGCAGTAAATGCTGTAATTGTTGAGCAATAAGAAGGCGTAAGTTTTTATTGGCTGGATCTTTTTTGCTTAACGTAAATTCTTTAGCTGATTTTGCCGGACTAACTTTTTGAGTCATCGCCAAAAGATTACCGATTTCGGCTTTACTACGAACATCGAGCCAGAGTTGGTATTTTTTAACCCATTCAAAGCTAAATGCCAACAGTGATTGTACAGAACCTGATTTAAGTTCAAATTCAACTTCATGCATTTCACGCTGTGCAGTTCCGGTGCGGACTTCACCCACATCTAAACTCACTTCAATGTCAGTCTCTTGGAACTGGATCACACGAAAGGTGCGTTGAATATCCGTCTCAAATTGTAATTTAAGTGGCTCTTGTGAGTTCTGCAGAGCATTTTTTAAGATTTGCTGCGCTTCAGCATCATGTTCATAAATACTTAAATCAAGCTGTGGCGCCTGTTCAAGTTCACCCAGATCATAATTATGCTCGAAGCGGTGTAAGTGGCTTTTACCGGCAGCTTTCAAGGTTTGAATCCAGCGAGTCCCTTCAAGTCGTTGTCTTAAGGCCACACCATGCTGTGAAAGTAAGCGCTGCTCAGTGTCATAATATTTTGCTTTAAGTTGAATAATTTTCGATTTTTTAGGATCTAACGCTTTCAGTAAAGCATTACGTCTTGCTTCAGGAATTTGAAATTTTAATTCAACTTCGACCATGATCTTTCATCCTAATTTTTTGACGTTATTTCAGCAATGAAATGCGTCAGCTTTACGGTACAAATGCGTTATGAAATCTATTCTTTTATAGCGCTAAACTTGTATTCTGAATTTTAAGTCCCCGATTGTAACGAAAATGATTTTTCATGTAAGACTTGACGAAGCAATTCTTAAGTAATTGCTTTGGAAATGAACAAAAACTATTAGCAAACTAAGCTTTTATTTGTATAAAATATGCGCTAACTTAAATAAAAATACTCTGGATTATGACAATGAATGGACTTGTAAAGCTAAACTTCGAACATCATCGAGAACCGGAATTTCAACTTCCGATTCAGAACTATCATGAATTTTACCGTTTTTATTTGACTGAACACCGTAATATTAGCAGTCGCCGTTTGCATGTATTTGGAAGCAGCGTCGGGGTGTATTTCTTTAGCAAGGCCATTCGCCAAAGAAAACCAAAATATTTGGCTTATGGTTTATTGTCCGGCTATGCCTGTGCATGGGTAGGACATTTCATGTTTGAAAAGAATAAACCGGCCAGTTTTAAACAACCCCTATATAGTTTTATTTCAGACTGGCGTATGTTATCTGATGTGTTGCGGGGAAATTTAAGTCTAAGGGATCGTTCAATGGATAAAATTTCAAGTTAATGAATGAAACATTTTTTGTGGACGAAAGTTGCTCTATCAAAAAACCAAATTTTACCTTAAGATAAAATAATACAGAATTTGACTGACTCGTGCTTGCAAAAATATAATGAATATTTTATTAATGGTTCTGTACTTATTCAATTAATTTCTCGGATTGAATAAATTTGTAATCTTAAGTTTTCCAAGCCTAGAGCGACCTTTCTCTAGGCTTTTTTTATTGATTTATTTTAGTAGAAGTTGATCGTGCAGCGCAAATAAAGTGACTCTCTCTAATCCTTTGCTTCCTTAAGCGTGTTTTTCTCACCAAGAATGATAAAGTCAGATGGTCGTTCCAAATTTTATTTTTACATTGTATTGTTGTTTATCGGTATTCTGTAGATTGATTAACCCGTTTAATACCTACATGAGCTGTCACTAAACATAGGTATTTTTTCACTTATTCCGAAAAAAATGCGTTGGTTATATATTTTTAGATTTTTACGAATTTATTGATTTTATCTTTATGAAAATAAGCCGGATACGCTGAATCTTGCTCTTGATATGCCTATAATAGGGCAGTTTTAGTTTTGGCAGTTTGTTATGCGCGGTTTATATCTGATTACCAATGATGACCCTATAGAGATTTTATTGGCGAAGTTAGAAGGTGCAATGGCGAATGGCGGCATTGCGGTCTTGCAATACCGTCGTAAAAAAGTCGCTAAAGACGATCAACTTTATGAAATCGAGTATATGAAAGCCATGTGTGCTGAATACGGTGTGCCTTTCGTGATTAATGATGATCTTGAAATGGCCGTCAAATACGGTGTGGGTGTGCATTTAGGTCAGGATGATGGTTCTATTGTCGAGGCAGTTGCGCGTTTGCCTCAAGGCGTGTTGATCGGTCGCAGCTGTAATAACTCCCTTGATTTGGCTGAACAGGCAATTGCAGAGGGTGCAAATTATGTAGCATTTGGTGCGATCTATGCTACCCACACTAAACCTGAAGCAGGAAACATTGGCTTAGAAACCTTAAAACTGGCCAAAGAAAAACTGAACGTACCCCTCTGTGCGATTGGCGGTTTAACGGTTGAGAACTCCAGCGAAGTCATTGAATCCGGGGCGGATTATTGCGCAGTAATTAGCGACATATTGGGACTTCCTATGCATGCCATTCCTGAGCGGTTAGATGAATGGTCTGCACTTTTTCAAGCTACCGCATAAAATATTTTTGATTGATTTAATTTTTAGTCGAGTGCCTTCATGAGCTTATCTCCAAAGCAAGAACAATTGTTTAAACAAGCCAGCAAACATATTCCAGGTGGGGTGAATTCGCCAGTACGTGCATTTAATGGGGTGGGCGGTACGCCTGTATTTATTGAAAAAGCCAAAGGCGCATATTTGTTCGATGTTGATGGTAAACGCTATGTCGATTACGTAGGTTCATGGGGACCGATGATCTTGGGGCATGCGCATCCGGCAATTATTAACGCCGTTCAGGATGCTGCGGTTGATGGTTTAAGTTTTGGTGCACCAACCGTACATGAAACTACATTGGCAGATATTATCTGTGAAATTATGCCGTCAATTGAATTGGTTCGCATGACCAACTCAGGTACGGAAGCGACCATGACCGCGATTCGTCTAGCACGCGGTTATACCGGTCGTGACAAGATTGTAAAATTTGAAGGCTGCTACCACGGTCATTCAGACTCACTTTTGGTTAAAGCAGGCTCAGGTATGTTGACCAGTGGTGAAGGTGAGGCGACTTCGGCGGGTGTGCCTGCTGATTTTGCCAAGCATACGCTCACGCTTCCATACAATGATATTGCGATTTTAAAAGAATGCT
The DNA here is from genome assembly GCF_004331285.1 of Acinetobacter sp. ANC 3781. Lineage (GTDB taxonomy): Bacteria > Pseudomonadota > Gammaproteobacteria > Pseudomonadales > Moraxellaceae > Acinetobacter. The sequence goes on along the minus strand of NZ_SJOH01000007.1, from coordinate 22,250 downwards.
TCGCGAAATTTGGTTCTGAAATTGCTGGTGTAATCGTTGAGCCTGTGGCAGGAAACATGAACTTGGTGAAACCAATTGATGGTTTCCTGCAAGCCATTCGTGATGTATGTGATGAACATGGTTCAGTGTTTATTATTGATGAAGTGATGACTGGCTTCCGTGTCGGTTTGGGTGGCGCACAGGCTCACTATGGCGTAACACCTGATTTAACTACGTTGGGTAAGATCATTGGTGCCGGCTTACCTGTAGGTGCTTTTGGTGGTAAACGCGAAGTGATGGAATGCATCGCGCCATTGGGTAAAGTGTATCAAGCGGGCACATTGTCTGGTAATCCACTGGCGATGCGGGCTGGTATTGAAATGTTCAAACATTTACGTGCCGAAGGCTTCTATGAGAATTTAACTGCACAACTTGCTAAGTTACTTTCAGGCTTAGAAGTAGCGGCGAAAGAAGCAGGTATTCCGTTTAAGACTCAACAAGTTGGTGGTATGTTTGGTTTGTACTTTACCGATCAAGAAGACATCACCAGTTTCGATTCAATGTTGAAATGTAATGTTGCTGCGTTCCGTAAATTTTTCCATGGCATGTTAAGTCGTGGCGTGAACCTTGCACCATCTGCTTTTGAAGCTGGCTTTATTTCAGCTGCGCATAGTGATGAAGATATTGCTTATACGATTCAAGTTGCCAAAGAAACCTTTGCAGAAATGAAAGCTTAATATTTAGAGTTTACATTAGATCAGGCCCGAATTCGTTCGGGCTTTTTTATAGGGATTTTGAAAAGGGAAAAAGACGAATGCAAACCAAACATTATTTGACTTTAAGCGATGCTGAATTTTTATTAAATGAAGCTCATCAATACGCTATTCAAAACAGTTTCAATGTCAGTATTGCTGTGGTGGATGAAACAGGCACTTTGCTTGCGGTGAAACGTATGGATGGTGCAGCGCCAATGACTGCAAATTTGGCAATCGAAAAAGCCAAATGCTCGGCAATGAGCCGTCGTCCTTCCAAGCTTTTTGAAGATATTATCAAAGGCGGTCAAATGGGCTTTCTGACCATGGATAGTTTCTCAGGAATGTTGGAAGGTGGTGAGCCAATTATGTATCAAGGGCAGCTTGTTGGAGCAATGGGTGTGTCAGGCGTGAAATCCTTTGAAGATGCGGAGATTGCTCAACAGGCGATAGAGAAGTTTTTAGCGCAGGTTCAAGGATAAAACTCATCTTTAGCTTTTCGAAAACTAGAGGGAGAAATTAGATCTTAACTAAAATTAAGGCATAACATGAAACTTGAAGAATGCCTAACATCCAGGCATGAGAGATAATCATTTTTTTTTTGATCTACTGTTTAAATTTAAATTCATTATGGTTAGTGTGTAGAGGGATATTTTAAGTCCAATTTTGGACTTTTCCTATTCACCTACACACGAGATAACCTCGTTTCAAAGCTACCCCAACTGCTTGGGGATTTATTCCATAAAAATATAAATAATGCCTTAGGAAAGGTTGTTGAACTTAAATAAACTGCCTCTAATAAAACTAGGATGGTTCGCTTTAGCATTTCTAGAAATTATTTTGATTTTAACCTTATTGTGGGTAAATTTAACCCGTAATACAATGAAATCAGACGAATTAGAGTGCAGGTAATTATTGCAATCCAGATACTATAAGCAGATGAAATAACACCACTTGAACCTAGAACCTCGATTGCAGCGCCTATGATTGCCGCACTTGCATAGATTTCCTTGGTAAATATAATCGGTGTACGTCCACATAAAACATCCCGTAAACACCCACCACCGACCGCACTCATACAGCCCATGATAATTGAAAGTTGTACGCTACCGGTATGTGCATAAGTCTTATTTGCCCCAAATGCGGCAAAAAATCCCAATCCCAAGGCATCAAATAATAAAGAAGCTTTATCTAAAGAAAAAACTATATGTTGAAATAAAATACTTAATAGAAATGCTAGGAAAATTGCAAAGAAATATTCTTCATTAATGAGACCTGAAGGAGGGGTGGCGGAAAGACATAAATCTCGAAGAACACCTCCGCCAATTGCCGTGATCGCCGTTAAGGAGAATATCCCAAAAATGTCATATTTTTTCTCTATACCCAGCATTGCTCCACTTAAGGCGAAAGCAAAAGTTCCAACTAAATCAATATAGTGAAGTAAAATATCCATAGGCTTTAAAAATTATTATATTTCATAAATTTACTGTTTATTTTGTGTGTTGGACAGATTTTTAGAATGTTTTTAATCTTACAGCGTTAATCAAAAACTTATTAACTTATACAATTTAGGCTAGCATACAGCAATGTTGCAATATGCTAAATAGTAGTTTTCCCATGCTGTATCCCATGCCCAAAAAAATTCAACTTGCTCCATCTCAAGCCAAATGGCAGCTTGCTGCTGCACATTCAGTATTGGTACTTGTTGGATTACAAAATTTGCGGATGCTTCAAGGCATACAACACAGCGACCTGATGAATAATCTAATCCAGATCAGCAATAAAGCCAAAGCCTTAGATATTCCAATTGTTGATTTGTATGGGGATGACTTAATGCAGGGAATGCAACAACTCGGTGAATATGCATCATCTCATCCACAACTGATTTTTGCTGGGCAGGTCACGCCGATGCTGAAACAGATTTTACCGCACCTGCAAAGTGTGACTGAACAGATCTGTGTGGTTGATGATGCAATTTTATTGCCAAATCAAGATCAGCATATACAGTGGATAGAAAATATCTCGGCACAAGGTTTGCACCACATGAATAGTTATAGTTTAGCTCGGCTGTGGGATTTAAGTGCACCGTCAAATTATGTGCTTTCAACCAAGGGGATCATGCTTGCCGTTGCAGAGCAGCTGAATATGGATGCGCTTGAAATTGATCCTTATATCGATTTGAAACAATACGGTCTGGATTCTATCACTATCGTCACTTTGGTCGGAACTTGGCGTGCGCATGGTGCAAATGTGAGGTACGAAGATATTGTAGAGCATGCTTCTTTACATGATTTGGTGGGTTTTATATTGCAATCCGCACGTTCATAACGCGAGATTGAAATAATTTTTGAGCAAAATCGGAAAATCCGTCGCCAATTGTAGTATTGCGCATTGTAATTCTGCGCCAAGCTTTCTATCATTGCCGGCTTGTTTTCGCGATCAGCCTGGGATTGAACATTGAGTAATTTTCTAACCGAACACCTGATACATCGTGACGAAGATTTTATGGTGATCCATAAACCTGCAGGTGTACTCACCGTTCCCGGTAAAACTGAAGATTTACAAGATTGCGTGATCAACAGATTATTAAAAATAGAACCGAAAACTTTACTGATTCATCGTCTGGATCGTGATACTTCAGGTATTTTGGTTTTTGGTCTGACTAAATGGGGGCAAAAAACCATTTCCCGTCAGTTTCAGGAACGCCAAACAGAAAAAACCTATCAGGCCGTCGTTGCCGGACATCTTGACGGCGAAGGTACGGTTGATGTCCCGGTCATTTACGATCCTGAACATCCACCTTTACATATTGCTGCTCCCAATCATAACAAGCCTGCACTTACCCATTGGCAAGCCATCGAACATTTTGAAATTCAAGGGCAGGCGGTAACGCGTGTCAAACTTACTCCCATTACAGGTCGTTCACATCAGCTTCGTGTACATATGCAGTATCTCGGTCATCCGATTGTGGGTGATACCTTGTATGCTACACCAGAGCAGCAACAGTTGATTCCTCGACTGTGCTTGCATGCTGAACACTTGAGTTTTTACCATCCTCAAACAGAGGAACGGGTGGAGTTTTATTATCCTGTTCCTTTTTAAGGTAAAAACTTTTTAATCGTCATCGATTTTGCGCACTTTTTAGTGGGCTTTATGTCAAAATATATTGCTTAAAGACCTATTTTCTTGCTCAAATACTAAACAGGTTTTGATCTGGAAAATAAGTGTCCTCATTTTTAGATAAAGGTGGAAAAATTGCATCAGTTTGCTATTGGTCAGCGTTGGTTATCGGATACAGAAACAGAGCTTGGATTAGGGGTTCTCATTGATGTAGATGAACGATCGGTTAGCATCTTATTCCCGAAGAGTGATGAAACACGTGTTTACGCACGTAACAATGCACCTTTATCACGTATTGTTTTTAATATTAAAGATGAATTGCAGGATCAGGAAGGCACAAAGTGGCTGGTTGAGTCTTTTGAAGACCGTCATGGCGTGGTGCGTTATAACGTAATCCGTACCCTTGAAGATGGCACTGAAGAACGTAAAGCTTTAAACGAAACCCGTGTTGGTGCACATATTCAGCTTTCAAAACCGCTGGACCGTTTGCTAGCCAGTCAGGTGGACTATAAAGAATGGTATGACCTTCGTATTGAAGCCTTGATGATGCAAGCCAATATGAAATCCAGTCCATTGCGTGGCATGATTGGGGCACGTGTTGGTCTGATTCCCCATCAGCTGTATATTGCACATGAAGTCGGTCAACGTTTTGCGCCGCGTGTTTTACTTGCCGATGAAGTAGGTTTGGGTAAAACCATTGAAGCCGGCTTGATCATTCACCAGCAGCTTAAAACTGGTCGTTCAGAACGTATTCTGATTTTGGTTCCAGATTCACTGCAATATCAGTGGATGATTGAGATGCGCCGCCGTTTCAATCTTCAATTCTCATTATTTGATTTAACCCGTACTGCGTCTATTAAAGAACATGATCCAGATTTAAATCCATTCTTGACTGAGCAATGCATTATTGCCAGTGTCGATTTAATGGTCGATCACGATGATTTGCGTGAACAAGCATTAGAAGCCGGTTTTGACCTTCTTGTCGTAGATGAAGCGCATCACTTGATGTGGAGCGAAGAAGAAGGTGGGAATGACCGTTACGATCTGGTTGAAGAACTTGCTGAAAAAACCCCGGGTGTATTATTGCTTACCGCAACACCTGAGCAGTTAGGGGTAGAAAGCCATTTTGCCCGTTTACGTTTACTTGATCCGCAGCGTTTTAGCTCACTCAATCGTTTTCTGGATGAAGAAGAGCAATATCATCACACCGCAAAAATTGCTGAAGTGCTGATGTCAGATTTGCCTTTGGAACCAGCTCATTTAGCTGCGATTGAAGGATTGCTAGGGCATAGCATTCAGGATGAGCCAGAACAGCGTTTCCGTGCCATTCATGAATTGCTGGACCGTCATGGTACAGGCCGTATTTTATTCCGTAATACCCGTGAAGCGATTCAGGGTTTCCCGGGTCGTGACTGTCAGCCTGTTGCTTTACCTGCACCTGCAAACTGGTCGAAAGACGGCAAGCTGCGTGAACAAATGTGGCCTGAAGAAGCACAGCTGGATGGCACGTGGATGGAGCATGATCCACGTGTGATGTGGCTGATGGAAATGCTGCGTACCGAGCTTAAACATAAAAAAGTATTGCTCATCGCGCGTAGTGGTCCAGTAGTCGAAGCTTTGGAAAATGTACTTCGTTTACATGCCGGTATTCGTACTGCCATGTTCCATGAAGGTATGAGTCTTTTAGAACGTGACCAAGCTGCGGCTTATTTCGCTGAAGATTCTTATGGTGCACAAATTTTACTATGTTCGGAAATTGGTTCAGAAGGACGTAACTTCCAGTTTGCCTCTGATCTCATCCTATTTGACTTGCCAGCGAATCCAGATGTTTTAGAACAACGTATTGGTCGTTTGGATCGTATTGGTCAGGAAAATCGTATTCAAATTCATGTGCCTTATTTAGCTGGCACAGCGCAAGAGCGTATGTTCCGTTGGTATAACGAAGGTTTAAATATTTTCAGCAATATTTCACCCGCTGCCCAAACGCTGCAAGAAAACTTCATTGCCAAATTAAAAGATTGTTTATTGTCAGATTTAGGGCAACAGTTTGAAGATTTGCTTGAAGAAGTCAGCGTGCAGCGTGAAGCCTTGGAAGCTGAATTGCAGGAAGGGCGTGACCGCTTGCTTGAATACAATTCATGTCGTCCAATTGTGGCGCAAGAAATTGTTCAAGCGCTTGAAGACTATGATGACAACACTACGTTGCCAATGTTTATGAAGCGCTTCATGGCATCGACAAATATCGATTTTGACGAGCAAAGCAATGGTACGGTAATCATTAAGCCAACTGATCAAATGCAGGTTCAAGGTTTGTCTTTAGATGAAGAAGGCATGACTGCGACTTTCTATCGTGATCAGGCACAAGTTCGCGAAGATGCACAGTATTTAACGCTTGAACATCCATTCACTGAAAGTGTGATGGAAATGATTAACACCCAGTCATTTGGTAGCACCAACGTCGCACTGTTAAAATCGAATGCCTTGAAACAGGGTTCTTTATTGTTAGAAGTGTGGTTTAAAGTGGATGTGATTGCACCAAAAGCATTGAATCTACCTTCAAGTTTGCCACAACAGTTAATTCGCGTATTGCTCAGCGAAACAGGACAGGACTTATCTGCCAAGATTGATCCGAGTATTTTAAAACCGTATTTGCATCATTTGGATAGCAATAGCTGTCGTCAGGTGGTGAAAGCCCGCCGTGATGTGATTGAGCAGCGTTATGCACAGGCGCTTGATCTTGCTAAAACAGCACTGCCAAACTTCAAGCAACAAGCCAAAGAAGTGTATGGCAATAAATGGCAATATGAAATTGACCGTTTAACTTACTTGAAGCAATTTAATCCAAGTATTCGTGAAGACGAAATTGCACGCCTGCAAAAATTTCAATCAGAAGGCATTAGCTTGCTTGATGGTTTATCGGTAACACCGGAAGCGATTCAGGTGTTGGTTGTAGTTAAACCGTAATTTCAAAACTTGTTTAAAAAAGCATCTTCGGGTGCTTTTTTATTGCTTAAAATTCTCTAGGTCTTATTTGTGTGAACAATGGAAGATTAGAGCTTGGAATTCATCTCATGCTAAGATGGCGCATAAATTTTATAAATAAAATTAGAAAAAATTATGGCTAAATCTTTAGTGACTCTGGGGTCTTCGACCACACATGGCGGCATTGTATCCGAATGCGAAAATACATTTATAATCAATGGAATTGCAGTGCATTTGCATGGGATGAAACATTATTGTCCCCAATGTCACGCAGTGGTGTCTGCAATTGCCAGAGATCGATCTACAATTGTGAAAGGACGGGGAGTGGTTATTGCTGGAGATAAAACGACTTGTGGGGCAACTTTTCTAGGCAATCAATTTCTGGTTATTTCACAGAAATAATGGTAATGCATTGAAAAATATTTTTATAATAAGGCTTCATAATAAAGAAAGACTGACTTTGAAGTCAGCTGATCTACGATTTAATGATTTGAATTAAGCAGACTTTTCCTTAAGCTAGACGACGTTCATACGTTTAATAAAAGAAGAGCTTAACTCCATGCAGGATTCATTATTTAAAAGGACAGCGATTCATTTTACCCATGCCAATGGAATTCCTGCACCAAGTTATCAAAATTTTTTCGATTGCTTTGAAGATGAGTTTGATTTGAAGTCCATTTCAATGATCGGAATGGATCCTCAATATCCCATTACCCATGATTGGCGTTATTTGGTTGACCAAATTATTAATGATATTGAACAGAAGTTTCATGGAAAAAAGGTCATAGGTCTTGGGCATTCTTTTGGTTCATTACTTACCCTCATGAGTGCCTATAAGCGCCCTGATTTATTTTCACAATTGGTGATTATGGATCCGCCTTTTGTGATTGGTGCGAAGTCACCAATGTTTGAAATTGCAAAAAAATTAAAACTTAAGTCAATCGACCGGTTTACACCCGCAGGAATCACCTTGAAACGTACGGATCACTGGGAAAACCGTGAGCAAGCCTATGCTTCAATGCGGCATAATTCATTATTTAAACATTTTGATGAAAGGTGTTTCCAGGATTTTTTAGCCTGTGGTTTGCAACAGGATGTTAAACGTGGGGGAGTGACGTTGGCTGTGCCTAAAATAGTTGAAGCGGAAATTTTTAGAACAGTGCCTGCATGGTGGTGGCGTACCCCAAGAAAAGCCCCAGCTGTGCCTGTACATTTAATGAGTGCGCAGAATAGCCCCTTTTACAAGCAAGGTTTTCCGCAAGCGATGCAAAAGATTTATCGGATTAATTATAGTTTAATGCAAGGCGGACATATGTTTCCATTGGAACAGCCCGAAAAAACAGCTGAACTGGTTAAATCCATTATTGCTCAGCAGAAAAGCATTTAAACAATATTTAAGGATTTAATGAATTAGGGGTAAGTCCTTAAATATTTAAGCATCATCGAATTTGTGCTACATCCAGATGACGTGCACCTTCTAAAATCATGCGAATCATAATCATGGTTTGTTCTGCAATTTCTTTGCGTTCAGTCATGGGCATATCAATTACTGTCGCACCCATATTGAATACCAATTGAGTAATGGCTTTGGCCACAATGTCAGGATGAAATAATTTACTGTGATTAAGACGTTCCAAACGAATCAGATCATCTTTTAATTCTTGTTGAAAATAATTTAACTGGCGCTCGACTGCCAATTTATAGGAAGCAGAACCGGTATAGGCTTCACGAAGTAATAAGCTTAAATTTCCTTCATCTGCATCTAACTGTTCAATGAAGACTTCTACTGAACTGCGAATAATACTGCTTTGTTTGGACGCTTTTAGGCGTGCCTGATGCAAAATTTGACGTAATACATTCCCTGAACGATCAATCAATTCAATTGCAAGTTCATCTATATCTTTGAAATGTCTGTAAAAGCTGTTAGGTGCAATTCCCGCTTCACGGGCAACTTCACGCAGGCTTAAGGATGAAATACTTTTTTGAGGACCAATTAAATTAAGTGCAGCTTGAAACAGTTCTTCTTTAGTAATTGTTGCTTTTCGACCAACCGTACGGACTATAACTAGCTCATGAGCAAGACCTTGTGTAGCAGTTATGACATCAACATTTTTTTTGATTGAAGACTGATTCATATTTTTCAAAGGATTAGAGATACTCAGCCATTATAGCGGTTGCTAGCTCACTTGGGAAATGAATAGAAACAATACGAATATATATACAAATATATATACATGTGTATAATAATTAAAATTCAATCGCGTGGTGCTTACTGTGCATGTGTTAGAAAAAACCAAATCTCCCTTGGTTTCTCTTGCTGAAACGGTTATTGATCAGCATGCAGCAAACTTTTGGCTGCAAAAATTTAACTCGCTTTGGTCAGTTAACCAGGCGTTAGGCAAAATTGTTCAAAAAGAAAATTCTGCTCAAAATATGGTGAGTCTCACCATTCAGTTCAATCGTCATTTTGAGGTTGGACAAGCTGGGCAGCATCATCCGATCTTTGTAGAAGTTGATGGCATTCGCTATGAACGCAGCTATAGTTTGACGCAACTTGATTCACAACGTGTTTTGTTGACGGTGAAAAAAGTCGATCAAGGTAAAGTCAGCTCTTGGTTGGTTGAACAGTCGAAAGTCGGCGATATCCTTGAATTTGGACAGCCTTATGGCGATATGCTGTTATCTGAACAGGCTCAAGCGATAGTCTTGCTTGCTGCGGGTAGTGGTATTACACCAATGCTAAGTTTACTCGAAGCACTGTCTAAAACAGATCGCATAATTCAAGCACCTATTCAGTTGTTGTATTGGGTTAGAGAATATGCAGATGTCGCTTTCAAAGCACGTTTTGAACAGCTTGCTGCACAATATCCAAATTTCTCATTTCAGGTTTTTTATACCCAAGAAGCCGATGCCGGTGAGCGTCTAAATCAGGCTCATGCTGCATTAGTAGAAAATATTGAAAATAGCGTGGTGTATGCGTGTGGTCCATCTGGATTTGTCGCGCAGGCTGAACAGTTATTTGCACATGCGCAAAGTTTTAAAAGTGAAGCTTTCAGCATGACACCTGTCGAAAATTCTGAAACTGGCTTTGTGAATGTAACCTTATTGAAGTCGAAAAAAGTGCTTGCTATTCCAAAGGGCCAGTCAATTTTAGCCAGCCTTGAACAGCAGAACATAAAACCTGCCCATGGTTGCCGTATGGGGATCTGTAATAAATGTGTCTGCAATAAAGTTGAAGGTTCAACCAAGAACTTGGTGAATGGCGGACAAAATTCAGAACCCGGTAATGTATTAAAAATTTGTATCAATTCAGCACAGTCTGATCTTGTTATTGATTTATAAGTGAGTCAAATATAATGAATATGCCCGTAAAAATAGAATATTTTAAAAATCCTAAAAATGGTGAACTTACTCAATCTCAGTTAGATGGACTGGCACGTGAGTTGGATGCCATTAAACAAGAAGTGTTAAATGATATTGGTGAAAAGGACGCGAAATATATTCGCCGTGTTTATTCAACCATTCGTTATTCATCAATCGCGGGTCGTGCCTGTTTGTTTGCAGGTTGGTTTCCACCAGCCTGGCTTTTAGGTACAGCTTTACTCGGTTTTTCTAAAATTATGGAAAACATGGAACTCGGTCATAATGTCATGCATGGTCAATATGACTGGATGAATGATCCAAAATTCCATGGTCCAAGTTATGAGTGGGATATTGTTGGTACAGCGGATAACTGGCGTCAAACCCATAACTATAAACATCATACCTATACCAATATTAAGGGTATGGATGATGATATCGGTTATGGATTGCTTCGACTTTTCCCGGAACAACGTTGGAAATCCGGCTATCTTTTACAACCGATTTATGCAATTCCATTTTGCTTATTGTTTCAATGGGGCGTAGCGATTCAAAATCTTGAAATTGGTAAAGTCTTGAAAGGGCGCAAAACAAAAGAACAATTGAAACAAGAATGGCGTCCGATGCAGCGCAAAATCACTAAACAATTGTTTAAAGATTATGTGTTCTTTCCACTTATTGCCGGTCCGGCAGCTTTACCTGTTTTAGCTGGTAACCTGGTAGCGAATGGTATGCGTAATATTTGGACTTTTAGTATTATTTTCTGTGGTCACTTCACTAAAGATGTCGAAGTCTTCCCGAAATCTGTACTTCAAAATGAAAGTCGCGGGCATTGGTATATGCGTCAGATCCGTGGTTCATCGAATTTAACCGGTTCAGAAGCCTTTCATATTTTAACCGGCCACTTGAGTCATCAAATCGAACATCATTTATATCCTGATGTCCCGGCACGTCGTTATCGTAAAATGGCGCCGAAAGTGCAAGCGGTATGTGAAAAATATGGCTTAAATTATAATAATGCCAGCCTTATCAAGCAGTATGGCAGCGTAATTAAACGTATTGCTAAATACGCTTTTCCATTCAAGAAATAAATAAAAGCGGATATAAAAAACCACTTCAATTGAAGTGGTTTTTTAATGATGGATATGTGCACGTAAGGTTTTAATTAAATTCATGTAATTACCTTTTTTTGCAGTCCTTAGCACGTTCTCAATTTCTTGCTCACTCCACTGCTGTTTGCTGGCATGTCCGGTAAACAAGGCTAACAAGGCCATTGGATTTTCGCCAAAGCGTATCTGTAGGCCATTTAATAATTTTGGTGGGTTAAATAAATTCATGAAATAAATACCCTAATTTATGAATTATCATTTGTTTATAAGAATAAATTATCTTAAAAAAATCAGAGTTGTTATTTTGTTAAACTATGTTTTATATTGCAAAAACATTGCTTTAGTTTTACTTTTTATTAAATTTTCTTCATCTTATTGACTCGCAAGATAATCTACATGAGTTAAAAAATTTATATTTTTTAAATTGCAATTTGAATATTTGTAGGTAATTGAGGGAGGGTTTTATCTACGCCGACCATATAGCGATGATCAGCTAGCTCCAACATTTCTCTATCTTCAATGCTATTTCCATAGGCATAAATTACAGAATAGTAGTGTAAAGAATACTTCTCTAAAATACGCTGCCTTTTTTGTTCCGAACTACAATCTGGAGTCGTGTATTTTCCAGTATATGTATTATTTATTTGTTCACTCTGGGTGCAAATTAAATTAATACTCAATAAGCTACAAATAGGTTGCAGATAAACATCAACTGATGCAGAAACCAGTACAACTTCATCGCCTAAAGCTTGGTGCTGTTTAAGTTGTTTCAGCAAGGACGGATTTAACTGGGATAATAAATTATTGGCATATTCTTGAGCAATTTGCTGTAATTCTAAAGCATCTGCATTGCTGAACATTGCGCGAAATAATTTAGATCGCATGGCATGTGCGGGGTAAGCATTTAAATAATAGGCCTGAATCCAAGGCAGGATTTTAATGCCTTGTTTAATGATATGGCGTCTAGATAAAGCATAGAAGATAAACCCCGTGAAACTGTCTTTTTTACACAGGGTTCCATCAAAATCGAAGAGCGCTAAATTTTTATTCTTTTTGCTCGTTGCATACATGATTGATATCTTCCATTTACGCGTGTGGCAAACCAGTTGGTATTATATTCACGGCTTAGTTTAGGACCAGAAATGACTACTTCAGGCATAATCGCATACATAGGATCTTTGCCTGTTTTTTCATGGTAAAGCTTGGTTACAGCACGATAGGTCGCAGTATCTTCAAAACTTTTATTTTTCTCTTTTTTCAAGTCAGAACGAATTTGTCGTGGTGTGACTAATATATTGTTGGCTGCAAAAACACTGGTCAATTCGCGTTCAGACTGGCTAGCAGCAGAACGGATTGAACCCTCTTTAGTGTAAAGCAATAAGTCACCATCCAAGTCTAGCTCAGCTACTGTTAAATCATTCAGCATGCTTTGAAAGGCTGCATTGCGACTTGAATACATGCCCGAGTTATAATCTGCAAAACGATATATGGCTTTGTCGTAATCGGCAGGATACATCATTAAACGGTGAATCCCGTAATACAAACCACCATATTGACTATATAAGTCGGTACGTAATTCGGCAATATTGCCACCTTGACGTTTATGATCTTTAGCATAACCAATATGAACTTGCATTGAGCCCAATGTCGTAATTGGATTTAATTTTTCACCAATATCCTGTCCAACCAGTTTAGCGGCACCTGTTAGTGCGCTGACATGATAGTGCTTTGACATATAGGAAAAAATTTCACGATATAATTCATCTAATTCTCGTTCGGTTTTTACCCGACGCATTTGGCTTAAATAGTTATCTTCAGGGCTTGGCTGATTTTTTAAGACTTCCTGGAAATAGCCTGCAACTGTTCCGCCAATTGCATCACCTAATTTATCTTTAAATTTTTCATCTAAACGGTCTTGAACTTCTTTGACTGCTTTTTGACCTAAACCGGGAACTTGCGGATCTGCGACAAAGTTAGACTCTTGATCGACGACCGCCACAATACTGCAAATATTTTCCTTGGTTTGAGGAATGTCGAGCTGGTCTGTAATACTGTAAATATCTTTGGCCCATGAACTGCGATCATTGACACGTGTTGGAATAAGACGCTTGATTTGATCTTCTTCTAAAGTTGGTTCGTTATTTTTTGACCACCAGGAATTATCTCCACATGCCACTAAACTAAGAGACAAAGCCAGGATACTCAAGGATTTAACAGGAGAAGAAAGAAAATGAGTTTTTTTCATAATGATGAAAACATATTCCAAAAGGATGAGCCAATACAGCAGATGCAGTATACTATGCCGGTCGAAAAAGTGATGAATTTATATGTATATTGGTCCATATCAGCTGTCAAATAATTTAATTGTTGCTCCGATGGCAGGTGTTACGGATCGTCCATTTCGGACGTTATGTAAGTATTTTGGCGCAGGACATGCCGTTAGTGAAATGATGACCTCAGACCAGACCTTACGCATGAGTAAGAAAAGTTTGTACCGTGCCAATTTTGATGGTGAACTTGCGCCGATATCTGCACAAATTGCAGGTTCCGATCCATTCGATCTTGCCGAAGCGGCACGTTATCAAGTCGCGAATGGCGCACAGATTGTTGATATCAATATGGGCTGTCCCGCCAAAAAAGTCTGTAATAAACTGGCAGGCTCTGCATTATTAAAAGATGAAGATCTGGTTGCACGTATATTAGATACGGTGGTGGCTGCTGTGGATGTACCAGTGACTTTAAAAACCCGTTTGGGTTATTTAAATGGTCATGAAAATATTATGCGGGTTGCCAAACGTGCCGAAGAAGCGGGTATAGCCGCATTGGCATTGCATGGCCGGACCCGCGAAGATATGTATTTGAATACTGCACGCTATAGTTTGATCAAAGAAGTCAAACAGATGTTGAATATTCCCGTGATTGCCAATGGTGATATCGATAGTCCTGAAAAAGCCAAATATGTACTCGATTACACGGGTGCAGATTCCTTGATGATTGGACGTGCTGCACAAGGTCGTCCCTGGATTTTCCGTGAAATTTCCCACTATTTAGCCACTGGAAAACATTTAGCTGCACCGAATATTCAGGAAGTGAAAGAGGTACTGTTAGGACATTTATCTGAACTGTATGAGTTTTATGGAGAATATTCGGGTTGCCGGATTTCACGTAAACATATTGCTTGGTATACCAAAGGCTTGCGTTCAAGTAATGAGTTTCGTCAGAACATATATAAAGTTGAAAGTACGGCTGAACAGTTCAATGTAGTTGAAGACTATTTTAATCAGTTACTCGCTCAAGGTGAAATTATGAGTGATGTACAAATTGAACAGGTCAATCTGCTGCAACCCTGATGTAATCAATACTGATAGAAAAAAATCAAGGTATTGTTGTGAAGACAGTACCTTTTTTTCTTTTGTGTCATGTTTTCTCAATATATCGGTTACATGAAATATCTTCTTATACATAGCACAGCACTTTATTCACTGAAACTGGACAGGACTTGAACATTATTTACCTAAACTTTCTCTATGCTAAAACACTACATAGCAAGATGTAATTCCTATCTTGTCCAAGTAATTTTGTTTAAGCAGTTTTTTCAAATAACAAATAAGATCGAGGGAGAGGAAGAATGACCAATACCAATCGACCAGTTTCAGATATTAGTCCTGCAGCTTCAACAGAACGGTCTTCAGAACGCAGTGATTCACTCAATAATGATTTAATAAAATCGAGTCCATCTACCGATGCGAGTGCGCGTCCTGACTTGAATTCACCAGCGACTGAAAGCCATCGCGTACCAGATATGGCAGAAGCGGGTGATCATTTGGCTGCAACCAGTGCAGGTACTGTAGGTGGCGCAGCTCTCGGGGCGACACTAGGTATGGTCGGTGGCCCCCCAGGTGCAGTGGTTGGCGGTCTTGTTGGAGGTATTGTTGGTGGACTTGCTGGTAATGACATCGCACAAAAGGCTAATCCTGAAGAGGAAGATACTTACTGGCGTGAGCAACATAAAGACAGACCTTATTTTCATGAAACACGTACCACACATCACGATTTAGATTATGATCGGGATTATCGCGGCGCATATGAGGTCGGATATAAAAATCGTCCTCTATTTGATAGCGATACCCATTTTGAACAGGTAGAGCCAGAGTTACAAAGTCAATGGGAAGGTAGTAAAGGTCAATCCCGTCTGAATTGGGAACAGGCAAAATTTGCCGCTAAGGATGCATGGCTACGTGCTCATCGCTAATCTTTTGCTCATACCTTGCTAAATTAAAAACCTCTCTTTTTGAGAGGTTTTTTTATGACTTTTTAATAAGTTTAGGGTAGAGGTCTAGTGTTGGATCATCTCTAAAACCAGCTGATTAATTAAATCGGCAGCTTCAATTTCTCGAATTTGTGCCACATTGGTTCCTGCCCAAAATGCACCAAAACCATATTCGCCTTGTGCTGTTGCTGCGGCATTCAGTTGTTTACCTAGATCATAGCAGTAGGGATAGGTCGCAACAGCAGGTCGTTCAGGACGATCTACTTGAGTATGCCAGTGATTAATTAAACCCCGGGCAGGACGACCTGAAATACTTGCGCTGATTTGGGTGATCGGTTTACTAAACAGGGCTTTTCGATATGTAGCATTTGCATTGGAACTTTTACATTGTACAAAGGCTGTGCCTAGCTGAACGGCTGCTGCACCTAATTTCATTAATAACTGGGCTTGTTGTCCATTCATAATGCCACCCGCTGCGACAATAGGCAGGCTACAGTATTGTTTAAGTAGTTGAACCAAATCTGGTGTTTTAACCGCACTGTCAAATGTAGCGTTGAAGATACCGCGATGTCCACCTGCCTCAATGCCTTGAGCAATAATGATATCAATACCTGCAGCTTCAATTTCTAGGGCTTCAGCCAGATTGGTGGCAGAAACCATAGTGATAATACCGGCAGCTTTTAAAGCCTGAATCTGATGAGGATGTGGAATACCAAAATGAAAACTGACCGCTTTAGGCTTGGTTGCCAAAACCAGGTTTAAATAGTCGTCATTATCTAAAAAGCTGGGATAAATACATTTTAATTCTGTTGGGGGAGCAGCATGATACTTTTCAAATTGAGGCGCTAAATATTCAACCCATTGCTGTGCAATCTCGTGGTCTAATTCTAAACTTTGATGGCAGAAAAAATTTACCTGAAAAGGTTGATGGGTCAATGCTTGAGTTTCTAAAATTTGTTGACGTGCGGCTTCAACAGAACTTGCCCCCAAACCGAGTGAACCCAAAGCTCCCTGATTAGAGACTTCTGCAGCCAATTTTGGGGTAGAAACACCCGCCATCGGGGCAAGGAAAATAGGATGTTTAATCTCGAGTTGTTGTAATAAAGTCATATTCGGTTCCTCCTCATCCGTATTACTTTGCCCAAGCCCTGAAAATTAAGCAAATAATATTCGTTATTTCCTGGTGAAATAAACAAGGATTCTTAGTTCCTGAATTAAAAATAAAACGTCATCCCTTGTCGCATCCAAGATCAGTGAACAACTCGTTATAAAATTTAAATTTATAATGTGTTTTTATCGTCAAATGTTGCCTGCTCATGTCTGAACGGATCCGTGAAAAACTGCAAATTTTAGCCGATGCTGCCAAGTATGATGTGTCGTGTTCTTCAAGTGGCAGTAATCGTAAAAACAAAGATAAAGGTTTGGGTAATACCAGTTCCGGAATTTGTCATAGCTATACCGAAGATGGTCGTTGTGTATCCTTACTAAAAATTTTATTTTCCAATGTCTGTATTTTTGACTGCTCTTATTGTGTATCGCGGCGTTCTAACGATGTAAAACGAGCCGCATTTACCGTACAGGAAGTGGTCGATTTGACCATGAATTTTTATCGCCGCAATTATATTGAAGGCTTGTTTTTAAGTTCCGGTATTTTTAAATCAGCAGATTACACTATGGAACGTATGCTGCAGGTGGTGAAAAAATTACGCCTGGAAGAGAATTTTAACGGTTATATCCACTTAAAAACCATTCCCGGCGCATCACAGGAAATCATTACCGAAGCGGGTCTGTATGTAGACCGGATGAGTATTAATCTTGAGATGCCGACTGAAGCAGGCTTGCAAAAGTTTGCTCCCGAGAAAAACCATGCAGAAGTACAAAAAGATTTAGCTATTGTGCGCGACCGTTTAATTCAATTGAAAGATGAACGCAAGCTTATACGCTCCGTTCCCAAGTTTGTTCCAGCAGGGCAAACTACACAAATGGTTGTGGGAGCATATAGTGAAACGGATCAGGATATTATTTTAATGGCAGATCGTCATTACAAGGAATTTAATCTGAAACGTGTGTATTACTCCGGTTATATCCCGATTAATGAACAGGAAAAATCTTTGCCGGCGATTGGTTCTGCACCACCTTTATTCAGAGAAAACCGTTTATACCAAAGTGACTGGTTAATGCGTTTTTATGGTTTTGATGCGACAGAACTGGTCGATGAAAAGCATCCGAATCTGGATTTAGATGTTGATCCCAAGCTGAGTTGGGCCTTGCGTCATCCGGAGCAATTCCCGGTCGATTTGAACAGCGCGGATTATCGAATGATTTTACGTGTACCGGGTATTGGAGTGCGTTCTGCTAAAAAAATTGTACAGGCGCGTCGCTTTGGTAAAATTCATATTGATCAACTCAAACGTATTGGGGTGGCATATAACCGGGCGCAACATTTTATTCGTTGTGCAGATACCCCTAAATTTATTAAAGAACAATTACCGAGCCAGATTCGTCATCAGATTTTACAGTCGGGACAGTCAAAATATACTCAACAACTCTCCCCACAATTAGGCTTTGGTTTCTGATGGCGACCTATGGCTTCGATGGCAGTATGACTGGCTTGCTCAGTTGTGTATTTCGCGCATTTCAATTTAAAGATTTTCAAGTCAGGATCACCAGCGACGAGCATGCCCAGAATGGACTATTTAATGATTTTATTCAGGTCGCTTCAAATGATGAGCAGGCGCAGCGTGTCTGGCAAGGATTAAAGAAAAAAATATCGACTCAGAGTCAGCGCAATTTTTACTATACTTTTCTATCCGAAAATCAAACTGCTTATCAGCACTTATTTAATTATTGCCTGTATATCTTTCAGCATAAATATAAGGTCGATGAAAATTATGGACATCCTGATGTTTTGGCCTTATCACAGTGGACCAAACAGGTCGGGCGTGAAAAGCATCGTATGGAAGCCTTTGTGCGTTTTAAGAAATGTCAGGATGGTTTGTTTTTAAGTCTGGTTCGACCAGATTTTAACGTTCTGCCATTGATTGAACGACATTTTAAAGCGCGTTATCAGGATCAGACCTGGCTAATTTATGATGAAAAGCGTAAGTATGGGATTTATTATGATTTGCAGCAGGTGCATCAAGTTGAAATGAATGCCAATCAAGTCGATTCCAAGCTCGCCACTGGTTTTAGTCAATCCTTTACCGTAGAACTGGATGAGCAAGAATGGCTGTATGACCAGCTGTGGAAAGACTATTTTCATAGTGTGAACATCCAAGCACGACAAAATATGAAATTGCATATTCAATATGTACCGAAACGGTATTGGCGCTATATGAATGAAAAGTCAATTTAACTGGATATTTCAGGCATAATGTTGTGTTGTATAATGCGACTACTGGGCAAGTAATGATGAAGCCGTTAATTCTTACGATATTGATTTCAACTATATTACTTTCAGCTTGTTCAAGCTCTGAACAGTATAAAACACAGATTGATCCTCAACAATACAAAGTTCAAGATGCGGCAAGCTTGCAGCAGCGCTTTGAGACTTTAAATCAACAGTTATCTAAGAATTATCAGGCATTTAAAAAAACCAATAATATTGCCTTTTCAGATCAGTCGGTATTGGATGCTAATCAACTCAAGACATTAGATCAGAATGCAGTGAGCCGAACTTCATTAAAACCAGTTAAACAAGCCTATTGTGAAATGATGAATGGATATTTTGCAGAGATGTATCATTTGGGCAATCAAAACCTGAGTTTAATTGGGCAAGTCCAATTACCTAATATGCAAGCTAAAGACTTGGAAAAAAGTTTTGCAAATGCCGACCAGTTTTATGATTTTATTTTAAATCGTTATACCACATATCGTCAGGCTCAGGAAATTATGGGCTATGGTTGTAATTTGAAAGCAGCTTTAAACTAAATCCTAAAAAAATAGAATGTATTAAAAAGCCCATCACTTGATGGGCTTTTTAATTTCAGCATTTTAAAATTAACAACCGGTTAGTTTTTCAGGTTGTGGACGTTCACTGGGAAAGAAAATTGGGCGAAGTTTGACGCCAATGCTGTTACCGATAAAGGCGAAAATCAGCCATAACCAGCCATGTAAACTGCCGGATGCAATACCACTGAAGTAAGCCCCAATGTTACAGCCATAGGCCAAACGTGCCCCATAGCCTAATAGTAAACCGCCAACTACAGCAGCAATCAGTGAGCGTTTTGGAATGTTCAAATTAGGCGCGAATTTACCGGCCAGACTGGCTGCCAATAATGCTCCTAGCATAATGCCGAAGTTCATCATGGAGGTAATATCGAACCATAATGATTCCGACAAAGCTTTGGCATTACCCGGTTGTTGCCAATAGGCCCAAGAAGCCACATCTACACCAATTAAACTTGCAGATTTAGCTGCCCAAACTGCAAGGGCAGAAGTGACACCCCAAGGACGACCGGCTAAAGCTAAGGTAGCAAAGTTGAGCAAGGTTAAAATAATCCCACCCCAGACCAACGGCCATGGACCACGTAGGAAACGTTTGAAACCTTGAGTTTCAGTAATCGGTTCGACTTCAAGTGAACCATGACGTTTTTTCTCAAAATACATGGTGGCAAATGCAATCACAGCAAACAGGATAAAACTGACGATTAGCGCAGGAATAACGCCCAAGCTTGAAACTATAGAAATGGGTTCAAGGTGAGGCAGGTTAAACCACCAATCCAAATGTGTCGTTGCAATTAAAGACCCGAGGCAGAAGAAAATCAGCGTTACGATCATGCGGGCACTACCGCCACCCACCGTATACAGCGTACCGGAAGCACAGCCACCACCCAATTGCATGCCTATACCAAAGATAAATGCACCAATCATTACGGACATGGAAACCGGGCTGACATTACCTTTAACCGGATTGCCAAACAGCTCACCTGCGCCCAAGGCCGGGAAAAACAGCAATACCGCAAGACCTAACATGATCATTTGGGCACGCAAGCCGCGACCACGACGTTCTTTAATAAAAACACGCCAGCTAGAAGTAAAACCAAAGGAGGCATGATATAGCGTCATGCCTAAAGCACCGCCAACGAGGAACAACAAGGCTTGATTCAGCCCGACTACTTGATAGGCACCGAGTGTACCCACCAGCAATAGAAAAAGAGCAACCCAAATCGATAAATTTGATCGATTGGATTTTGCAGCGATAACAGACATGGGAGAATAAAAACTGACTAAATTAATCAGGATATTTTAATTGATTCTTCACCCTTAATATTATTAAAAAGGATAGATTATAGGATATTTAATTGAGAATAACTGATTTTACATATCAGTAAAACAAATTGATTAAACGGGTTGCCCATTAAACAGTGAGTCAAAACAGACAGCGAAAACCGTAGCAATAATTTCCCAAATTGTGATACGCAAACTTCCCTTAACTTTAGATGAATTTGCAAAATGACCGGATAATGTTTCTAATGTAGTCAAGGATAAAATACCCCCAATCATTAGTACTGTAGACACATAATGTTCCGGGCTAATCAAGATTGATAACATCGGGAATAATGCACCGAGTGAAAAAGCTAGGGCAGAGGAACCCGCAGCTTATAAAGGATTTGTAGCTGTATTTGCATGAATGCCGATTTCATCTCGAGCATGGGGCTGCAAATCGTCTTGTGCTGTTAATTGTCAGGCAATTTCATAAGCAAGTTCAGGCTTTAAGCCTCATAATATAGATTTAGGTCAGTTCTTTTAGTGATGAGAATATGACATGTAACATGCTCTTAAAAGTATTGGCACTTCAACCCGATAAGAAGTAGAAAGCTAAAAGTAAGATTGTTGAAAAATAAAAAAGCTCCTAAAAAGGAGCTTTTTTATTCACTCAATTAAATTATTGTTGGGCTTTTTCTTTAACGTGAGCAGCACCATCTTCTACAGCACCGGCAGTTGCTGCAGTCGCATCTTTTGCAGCTTCTTTGGCATTTTCTGCAGCATTTTCGGCACGGTTAGCAGCAGTATTTGCGGCTTCTGCAGTGGCATCAGCTGCATTATCCATCGCTGTTGCAGTATCATTCGCTGCTTCAGAGGCCGTATTAGAAATATCATGCCCTGCTTGATTAGCAGCACCTTCTAAATGTTCACCAGTCGTTGCACCTGTCTCAGGTGCCTTGTCTTTGTTACAACCAACTAAAGCAACAGTAGCAGCAAGACCTAAAGCAACAAGTAATTTATTCATTTTCATCTGTCCTTCTAATTGTTTTACCCATAAGAAAAGATGGGATAAAGCGAATATAATCGAAAAATCTTTTAAATAACGCTCGAAAATTGTTAATTAAATGTAACGTTTGGTGAAAAAAATTGAGTGAAAAAAAAGGCTTATATTTATGAATAGATATAAGCCCATGTTCATTTTATACAGATTTAATCACTGGGATTAAGCCATTATTGCCCGGAACGGATAATGTAATCAAAAGCAGACAGGGATGCTTTGGCGCCTTCACCCGTTGCAATGATGATCTGCTTGTACGGTACTGTAGTACAGTCACCGGCAGCAAAGACACCCTTCACATTGGTTTCGTTACGATCGTTAATCATGATCTCGCCACGATTGCTCAGTTCAACTTTTGACGCTTTCAGGAAATCCGTATTCGGCAACAAACCGATCTGTACAAAGATCCCGGC
>NZ_SJOH01000006.1 GCF_004331285.1 Acinetobacter sp. ANC 3781 | reverse complement strand
TCCCTTCCCGAACTCAGAAGTGAAACCTCTTTGCGCTGATGGTAGTGTGGGGTTACCCATGTGAGAGTAAGTCATCGCCAGCTCATTATTCCAAAAGCCCCGCTTAAATAGCGGGGCTTTTTTTATGCCTCAAAAATAATCACTGAAAGAGCCAGAAAAGAAAACCGCTGTCGCAAATAGTTAGGCTGGAAAAAATCCAGCAAGGGAAAAGCTTTGACGCCTGTTTTATTCCAGCTGATCTTCATTTCCACATTCATACTTTACCCTCCTGTTGAATAATTATATAGGAAACACAAGTTTCTTTAATTTAAGAGGACTGCGTAAATCAAATAATATACTGTTAAATGTATGCCAATTACTTAAAGGGTTATCGCTATCCAAATATAGAGTGAATTATTAATCTTGGTTATTAAATTATTTTTAGAACTTTTAGATAGTTTTAATTTAAGGTGTTATAGCCCCTTGCTACATCCTGTATATGCTTTGTTTCAAAATGCAGTTTTTGATTTTATTCATAAAAATGTCCTTGTATAACTAATAACTAAGCTAAATATTGAATAACATAGAGGAAAAATTATGACAAATGAAAATAAATTAGATGAGTTAAAGAATAAAATAACTAATTTAGGTGAAGATCTAAAATATAAGGTGAACGAAGCGCAATTGCAGGGCGACAAAACAGTTGATGATCTAAAACATAAAGTTGCTGAAATTAAGCTTGAAAGTGAAAAGGCGCTTCATAATTTAAACAAGGAGGCTGATGCTAAATATACGGAAGGTAAAGTTTCATTTGATGAAAAAGTAAATCATGCAAAAGCTGAAACACCAGTGACAGGAAATAATGTGCAGGATAAATTAGACCATTTAAAAGAGGAAGCTAGCCATAAACTTGAAGAAGCCAAATTAAAAGCGACTGAATTTAAGCAAGAAGCCTCAGTTAAGTTTGATGAACTGAAAGCGCAGGCAGGTACTAAATTTGATGAGTTAAAGAAAACAGCAACAGACACTCTCAACAAATTTAAAAAAGATGACCAAGGCTGATTCAGTTGAGTTTTAATCAAATATTCCAGTTAAATGATCTTTAATTTAGCTGGAATGATCAGCAGATAAATAACGATTTTCACCTTTTTTGAGTTAAGGTGTAATTATTGAGTTTGGAGATAACTTAAAACGATTATATATATCGTTAAAATTATCGCCTAAACTGATTAATTGTCCTTTGGACGTATATATAGAAGAAGTTTCATTTGCTGCATCGGTAAAGGCTATAGCAGTCAATACAATAAATTTAAATAATTGTTTTATATAAATATATTATCCCAGATAAAAAATTATTATGATAATAATGTGTAGATAATATAAAGAACAAAATATAGGCATGTCTGCAGAATAATTGTTAAGAAATAATCGTTATATATGTAGATAAACCAAAAAATTAAATTTATTAAACTGTTTCGAATCTATCTGATTTAGCTTGTGCTAGTCGATGATTTAATAAAAATATATTTATATATGAATCCATAAAAGCACTTAAGCTGTTTATCAAAATAAAGAGTTAAGCACTAAAACCTACTGATTAGATCGGATTTTTAGCAACATTCATAAAGCAATCTCGAACTTTGCTTAACCTTCACTTCATTTAAAGCTAAACTATGATATTCAGTTGTATGTCCGTACTTGGAGTAAACTTATGTCATGGCTTTCTTCGCTTAAATCTGTTTTTTCACCCTCGCAGGAGGTGAAGGAGGAAGACATTCAGAATGTGCTACAAGGCTATATATTGCCAAATTCAAGCAATATATTAAAAGACCGAATTACCCAAGTGAATGTTGAAGGGCGAGTATTACAAATAACGATTAATACTTATCCTGAAGAAGCAGATCATTTACAAAAAATCCATGATGATTTGGCGGATGCCTTAGAAAAATGCGGTATCCAAGAACTTAATATGCATGTGATCCAGCAAAAACATGCACGAGGTGAAAGTTGTTCCAATCATGATCATGGAAAAGAAGGTCATAGTTGTTCTAGCCGACCACAGGATAAAAATGAAACTCCTCAAGCTCAGAAACTTCCACCTGTAGTGGATGCTTCAGGCAAAACAGCTCCAGCTGAAATAAAAAATGAGCAAGATCCAAATAATCCACCGATTCAAAAACCAGCGCCCCAACAAAGAGATGTACCTAAGCATCCCCGTATTCAAAATGTCATCTTGGTTTCCTCAGGTAAAGGTGGTGTGGGTAAATCGACTACTACTGTAAATCTTGCCTTGGCATTGCAAAAACTAGGTCTAAAAGTGGGTGTCTTAGATGCTGACATCTATGGTCCAAGTATTCCGACTATGTTGGGTAATACAGGGCGGACTCCGATGATTGAAGCTGAAAATTTCGTTCCAATTGATGCTTATGGTATGCCGGTGCTATCGATTGGACATTTAACGGGAGATAACAATACGCCTGTGGCTTGGAGGGGGCCGAAAGCAACGGGTGCATTGATGCAGTTGTTTAACCAGACTTTATGGCCTGATTTGGATGTTTTAATGATTGATATGCCCCCCGGCACAGGTGATATTCAGTTGACACTCGCACAGCGTATTCCTGTGACAGGTGCTGTCATTGTCACTACTCCACAAAATGTCGCATTAATGGATGCGACCAAAGGGATTGAGCTGTTTAATAAAGTTCAGATTCCGGTTATGGGGGTAATAGAAAATATGTCGACCCATATTTGTACGAACTGTGGTTATGAAGAGCAAATTTTCGGTACCGGTGGGGGTGATAAATTATCTGAACAATACAATATTCCTTTACTGGGTCGTTTGCCTTTAAATGTTCAAATTCGCGAAAATGCAGATGCAGGTAAACCTTCGGTAATTGCAGGTGATGATTCTGCTGAAAGTTATATGGTTATTGCTCAAAAAATTGCAGATCAATTGCCAAAAGTAGAAAAGCAGCAAAATAGAATTTTCTAAATACTAAATACATTTAAGTATTCATGTAAAGCCCAACGTACGTTGGGCTTTTTTATGCTAGATTATTTTGGTTATATTCAATTTTGCTTGAACTAAGAAGCTCAACTTAAAATAGATTAAAATAAAACTATTTTATAATTATCTAATTTTAAAATATGTGCAGAAGATTTTAATCAGTTATTCATCTCTAGGGGGTAGATTGACGACGCTTATAATGTTGAATAATATTCCAGCGCCAAAACAGCCGCGTAATCATAAATAATATTACGGCAAAAATTAGAGCTTCCAATAATAAACCAGATAATAGAATTTTCGCTAAACTCAAATCGACATGTCCCTTTCCAAAGTGGGTAATCCAGTGACTGATCTGATGCAGAACACCGAGTATCATATCCTGATCAATCATATTTACTTGAAACACCTTTGCACCCAACCAGAAACCAATATATAAAATGGGGACAAGTGTGAAGGGATTCGTCAACCAAGCGAGACATAAGCTTACCGGTAAATTCACCTCAAAAAGTAATACTGTCAAAACAATCAAAATACTGTGAAAAGGTAAAGGCAACATGCCCCAAAACGTGCCAATAAAAATGGCTTTTGAAATAGACTTTCTGTTCACATACCAAAGCAAAGGATTTAAGGTGCGTTTACCAAAAATCTTCAACAGTTTCATCTCTGCGACTTTATGAGGAGAGGGAAGCCAGGATTGAAAAAATTGTTTTGCCATAAATATATGATACTAAAATAATAATGTATTTTGCTTGAGTCAGTTACCTCGAAGCAGTGCAAGTATGACTGAATGTAGATATTAATGCTTAAAAAAGTGTTCCTTGAAACTTTTTATAACAAATGACTGTCTAGTTGTTTTGAGGAATTTTACATATAAATTCATGATTTATATGTTTTTTTTGAGTTAAAATTGGAATTTTTATAAATATATAAAAAAACGTATTTGCTAAGTACAATAAACTAATTTACTCTTCGCGCTCTCTAAAGAGAGGTCGCATATGATTTCATGGCTGTTCATCGGTTTAGTTGTCACTATCTTATTGACACCAGGCCCAACAAATACATTGCTTGCATCTTCTGGTATACAGGTAGGTGTACGCCAATCATTACGACTTATCCCGGCAGAATCAATCGGTTATTTAATTTCAATTACTGTTTGGGGAGTCATTATTGGTACAGTTTCAAGTCAATTCCCTATTCTGCCCATATTTCTGAAATTATTAAGTGCGCTGTATATTATTTTTCTGGCTATTAAACTTTGGAAAACCGCAGATATTCAAGCCAGTTATAATCTGCCGACCATTCGTGCACGTGAACTGTTTTGTGCAACCTTATTGAACCCTAAGGCATTACTCTTTGCTTCTGCTGTTTTTCCAAGTTCAGCATGGTTAACAGTGCATAATTACTTAGTTCATCTTGGCATGTTTCTCATTTTAATTGTGCCAATTGCTTTGTTTTGGACTTTTATCGGTTCTATTCTAGCCTCGAATAAAGTACGTTGGCTAAATCAATCTAACTTACAAAAAACAGCTTCTTTGGTTTTAGTCAGTTTCTCTATTCCACTGGGTTATTCTGCTCTTTTAAGTCTTTAAGTTAAGAAGATGAAATATGCATTTGGTAAAAAATGATGTCATCGCCTGATCATTATTTCCATTGCAGCCAATTTCAGTTAAAGTACAGCGCAATAATTGATTTAACTATTTTTGGATATAGAAATAATGGCAATTAAGTCTGATCGTTGGATTCGTGAAATGAGCGAAAATCACGGCATGATTGAACCGTATGCAGAAAATCAAGTACGTTATGATGAAAAAGGTGAAAAACTCATTTCTTATGGCGTTTCAAGCTATGGTTATGATGTTCGTTGCGCGCGTGAATTTAAAGTATTTACTAATGTCCATTCAGCAATTGTCGATCCAAAAAACTTTGATGATAAAAGCTTTATCGATATTGAATCGGATGTATGCATTATACCGCCAAACTCATTTGCCTTGGCCCGTACAATAGAATACTTCCGTATTCCACGTAATGTTTTGACGATCTGTTTAGGTAAATCGACTTATGCACGTTGCGGTATTATTGTAAACGTGACTCCGCTTGAACCTGAGTGGGAAGGGCACGTTACCTTGGAATTTTCAAATACGACAAACTTGCCTGCCCGTATTTATGCAGGTGAAGGTGTGGCCCAAATGTTGTTCTTTGAATCAGATGAAGTATGTGAAATATCATATAAAGACCGTGGTGGTAAATACCAAGGTCAGACTGGTGTCACTTTGCCAAAAGCATAAATAACTGAATAAGCGGATCATTTTGATCCGCTTATTTTTTATAAAATTCATTCATCGGAAACTGGGTTCATTCACCCAGTTTTTTTTGCAATTGAGTAAATATTCAGCATAATAAAAAGTTATACAAACTTGGTAAGAACATTGTTGTAATGACAAATAAATAAAAGAGATATACCAAGCTTAGGATGAATTAAAAAATAATGATGCGGAGCATCTGATAAAAAGGAAGGTCGTGATGACTCAGAGTTGGAATAATGCAAGATTTAAAAAGTCTTGTTTGGCGGGTGTAATCGCAGTTTTACTTAGTCCGTCAGTTTATGCGCTTGAACCTTTGTCAGATAATAACCTTTCTGAAACTACCGGTGAGGGGGTCGCATTATTGCCTGAAAATTTTAAGATGGTTTTTCAGGGACCGAATGATATTTCTACTGCTTCAAGTTATAACAATGCCACTATTTCTGCGGCCGATAAACCTAAATACGATACTGGTTTTATTCGTATTATTCCAACAGGTGAAAATTACGAATTACTGTATCAACGTGCATACGATAAAATTTATAAACAGAATTACAATTCAAATTATGCGTATGCAAAAGCCAACTTATATCAAGGTAGTTATAATTCGATCTATGATACTGTTTATAATGGAATTTATCAAAATGGCAGTACCACAACAACAACCTATACAACGACTTATAGTCAGGTAAAAACAAAAAATGAAACCACGTATCGTAATCAGGAAATTTCACCTTATTTAAAACAAAAAACTTATACAGATTATTATAATAAACGTTACGACCAATATTATTGGAACGCTCCGGCATTAGTTCCTGATGATGGCACAACTAAATATGGCGGTGCCTGGTTAAATGAAGAGAAGGCAGCAGAAAATGCTCGGTTAAATACCATTGAAAAGATTGAAGCTGCATATGGCTCCACTATTACGACCGCAGTTAATAATCATTTAAAAGAAACCACCCTTGCTCAGATTAGAGCATCAGCAAACAGTACTGCTGCCCAGCAAGCAACCTCTGCTGCAAATACCACTGTCGACAATTATGCAAAAACCAATGCAGCAAATGTGGCAAATACAACAGCGACAGGTGCTATAACCAATGCCCGTACTAAAGCTGATGTTTTTATTTATGGTTTGGCTTTATCTAAAAGTAATGGCAACTTAACTGAGCGTTATAGCAATGTAGGTTTAAATTGGGGAAGTGCTGCTAATCCTTGGTTATTCCGTGCAGGTACAGCAAAAGATATTCAACAGTTTTCAGGTGCGAACAAGAGTGATATTGGTTATCTGGCTTTAGAAGCACCTCTAGCTAAAGATGGGATTGACGCCACAAGTGACCGAATCAAATTGGGATTTTGGACTGATATTTTCTCTCGGTCTCTTGATTCAATGCGGACAATTAATGCTATTACAGGAGCACCAGAGAGTGGTTTAGATAAAGACTATCGCTTAAGATCACAATTTGTGGCCAATGGCCTGAGTATTAATGGTTCACAGATAAGGCTCTTCCAAACTCAAAATGATGATGTCAATAAACTCTATGATGAAACATTAGGGATAGCTGCACTATTACGGATAAATACTAATGATAATCCGTCCACATTGAAATTTACTGATACCAACCTGAATGAAAAAGGAATTCGTATAAGTACTGCTGCTAAAACTGATGCAGATGATGGTACAGCAGTAACGCCAGCAATGGATGGGTCTTTGGCTCCACTGTTCAACGATAAAGACGGTCTTTATCTATATAGTGCAAATATAAACCTTGTGTTAGGGAATATGTATCAACCTTTTATTCTGGCATCGGAAGGCAATAATATTATTCTGGAAGTAACACGCATTCCTAAAATACCTGCCATATATTCACAAATTTATACCTTATATGCAGATACCGATCCAAATCCTCAATTTCAAGCAGGTACAGGGTTAACTACAGCGTCGTTTAAAGGTTCGACCTGCAATGTAAGCTACTGCGGTTCAAATTTCTCAGACATTACCACGGGAACCAATACTGTTAGATATCAGGGGACAAATGCGACGCACAGTAGTATTGCAATTGGTAGTGTGACCCGAGATGTATCCACCAATCTTCTAAAAGCGAATAGAGGGGCGGACGCGACAGGCATCGTATTTAAAAGTCCATCAGGTTCAGCTGTTAATTTAGGTTCGGCTGTAATAGATGGT
Organism: Acinetobacter sp. ANC 3781; assembly: GCF_004331285.1. Lineage (GTDB taxonomy): Bacteria > Pseudomonadota > Gammaproteobacteria > Pseudomonadales > Moraxellaceae > Acinetobacter. The sequence continues at coordinate 167,681 of NZ_SJOH01000006.1, read as the reverse complement.
GTTCTGATTCAGCATCTTAAGTTTAAAACTACGGGCTTATAGGAGTATAAAAATGTTAAATAAAATATCTATTTCCGTCGTTTTACTTATGGCTTGTGCAGCACATGCAGAATTGGTAGGTTTGGATAATGGTGCATTACTAGATGTTACAGGGCAAGGGGGGGCTGATTTAAGCTGGACTTTGTCATTAAACCATCGTTATGCAAATGATTTAAGTATTAAAAATATCTCTGATCAGCAAGGCGTATATTACACATATGACTGTGTCTCGGATGTGCAATGCCGTTTTGCATTTTCACCTAATAATCATGCGGATGCAGCCGGCAATCAAAGATGGTTGGTCTTTAAGAAAATTCAAGGCACCATTCAGGTAGATAAGTTTTCTTTAGCGGGAAGCACGATTATCAATAAGGATATGATGCCTCAAACAGCAATGAGACTCTCATTTTTTGATGATAAACCTTTAAAAATAAGAAATTTAGGTTTTAGTAGTTTGTCAGTTGAAACGGATGATGCGGCGACTAAAGGCTATTTAAAAGATGAAAAATATAATCAATATAATGCTTATACACTAAATGCCCAAGGTGTAAAAGTTTATAGCAGTGTAGATGTTCCTACTTTTGATAAAGGTGCTGAAAAAGGATTTATGGGCTTGAACGTACATGGAAATTTACATATGTCGGGAGATTTGAAAATTTTTAGTTATAACTGCGCAGGTACTGGAACCAGTCGTTGTTAATTAAATAAAAATTTTTAAGAATAAGGATGTTGCAATGAAAAAAATAATAAAACTAAATCTGCTCACGGCTTGTGTATTAATGGCACAACAATCTTTTGCACTTCAGCAGTTAACAGATCAGTCTTTAAGTGTTGTGACAGGTCAAGATGGTATTTCTATTACTCATGAAGTCTCAAAAATAAATATAGATCAGGCGAACTGGGTTGATTATACCGATACAGGTAATATGAAGCTAGGAATGCACAATGTTGAAGTCAAAGGAGTAAATAACAGTACGATTAAAAGTACGCTCGATTTTGACGTAGGCACAACGGATAGAGGTACTGGCGTGAAAATTCAAGCCAGCATTTCCCCATTTCAGGCCACAGTAGAAAAGCTTATGCTGCTATGCGATGCTGCAACTTGTACAACGGCTGAACAGAATTTGGGTTCTTTAAGCCTTTCAACGACTTCACCTTTAAAATTCTATCTAGAAACTACGCATGGTTTATTTAACCGCGATGACAAAGCGCATTTAGATTTTCAACTACAAAATGCAAGTATTGGTTATGGTTTAAATGGCAAAAATTTAACCTTAAAAGATTTTAACTTTAATTTTTCTGCCGATGGTTATATGTATGTAGACCCGAATGAGGGCATAGTGATGACCACTAAAAGCCGCGATGGAAATACAGATCATATTGTGAATTTAGCCCGAGTTGCCGATTCAAGTGATGTCGATTCCAGTCGAGTAAATGCAAAAAATCCTGGGGTAAATATTGACTTGCGCTATGGGGCAGATCCCGATAACCAGAAAAATGTAATTCGTATGGGAGCATCGGGTGCTGTTACAAATGCTAAAATATTTTTAAATGCCAATCAGGCTGGCCTTAAAGATTTTAATACGGTTAATCGGTCTGGAACAGATTTAACAGAAACCATAAAGTCTGCTTCAGGTTATGGGTTTGCAGGCGCAGGTGGTTTGCATTTTGGTGTTTCTGCTGAGTTTACACGTGAAGGAAATCCGCTATTAGGTCAAAATTTTGCTCCAACAACTTTGGAAATAGGCCATACGGGGCATGGTAGCTATGCTATTGAATTTTCAAATTTATCTCCCTTAATTATTCGTAATTCAACTAATGCTACGAATTTGAATACTCGGAATGCCTATATTGATTTTGGTGATATTTATATCAATACCGCACAAGTTAAAAGTTTGAATTTTATTATCAATGAAAATGTTAAAAAGATACTCGGTGCCGCAACTAATGAATTAACCTATTACATGGTGCCAGTTGATAAAGGACAAAATGTAGCACTGATTGCAATCCGGAGTATGGATTTTCAAGCGATAGCTCGTAAAGCACGCTTTATTTCAGATAACTCAATTGCTGAAATAACCAGTCCCTCAGGAGAGTGGGGTTTAGGTATACCGATCTTTAATTTAAATGCCAATCTGGCTCTATTTTCTAAAAACTATAGTTATAACGGTGTGACAAGTGCAGGTTTAGGTTATAACTTGGCGATGTCTACAGAAGGTTATGGTATTGATAAAAAAACTGGAGCACCGAGTACCACTTCTATTATTGTTGTGGATGGTGCAAAGGGAGTATATAACGAAGAAGTAAATTACTATGCAGGTCTTCGAAATATCGATTCATATTTAAAATCAGATGGTGTAATTGGTTTTGAAGATGAAGGAATTTATATTAGAGCAGACAATTTATTATTTGCAGCAAAAGCTGAAATTGCAATTGGGCAATTGCCAGGATCTTTATATAACTGTACAGCAGCAACTGGCGGTGCAAATTGTGATAACAAAGTTGTACCTATTGATAATTTTGCCAAAAAAGATGATGTATTATCTTCAATTGCTTTTAAGCTTGACGGTCAAGGTGAATTGCTGATTGTTCCGGGGTTGAATGGACCAAATGCAACACCAGATTCCAACTATTTGTCTTTAAAAGGGAATTTTAAGTTTAAAGATATTACAGGTCCCACGGATAGAGGCAGTTTCTTAAGCATCATTAACGAAGATGTCAAGACGACTGGAACAACTGAATCTAGTATCAATTTAAATAAGCTTCAAGGGCATATAGGTTTTGAATCAAGAATTCAGATGAAACAAGATACTGTTGTGTTAGACAATCAGGTCAAGTTCAATCATTTAGCTAATGCAAATTCTCAAGGTAAAGTTTTTACCGCAGAAATGGCAATGTCTCCAGCAGGCAATATGCAAAAAATCGCGGATCTTGCCATTACAGGAGGAGCAATGCGTAGCACTTTAGGTATTACTCCGCGATAAAAAAATTATAGGGACTGAAAATGAAAAAATTATTATTGCCAGCATTAATCTGTTGTATTTACTCAGGTGCACATGCAACAGGATTTAAAAGTTTATCCGATACCGAATTGGCTAAAGTAGATGGTCAGGCATTGTTAAATTTTTCCAAAGATGCTTATAGCTATACCACAGCAGGCAGCGAGACGGTTAACTTTTTTAAACTTGGTCTTGATGCTGAAATGGAATTGAATACCAATATTAAATCCTTACAGTTAGGTTGTGGAGGGGTGAATGGTGCAGATGGCTGTGATATTGATATTTCGAATTTAGCTTTAAGTGGATTACCTACAAGTTATGATAGTTTGGGAAATCCCGTGTTTGCCAATGACCGTGCCTCGACAAGTGCAAAAATAACCAACCCTTTTGTTGAGTTTGCAATAAAAAATAATGATAAGGCCTCTACTCGGGAAATAGTTGGATTCCGTCTGGGTGCGCAAGAAATTTTGGGTTTATTAACCACAGGTATTGCTAATACACAGTCCCCTACAGATGGTATTCAATCTTTTAGTGGTTATATGAAAATTGCAGATACCACAGGTTCTACCAATACTGCAGCAGCAAAATTTGGTAAGGCGGCGAATCAGCAAATTGCAGGTGTGCTGGATATTGCGCTATTCGGTGAACATGGTTTTACCAGTGATCCATTAAATTCAGCAACAACCGGTATTACTGTACCGCAGTTAAATAATGTGAAATTTAATGTCCCCGGCTTTACCGTTTCTGGAAACCGTCAAACTAAGGCAAGTGCAACCAATATTATGGTGGCTATTCCAGTGATTCCTTTGGCAAAAGGTACAGCTGCAGATAATGCAAATTATGAGGTCTATAATGGTTTGAATACTACACAATTTGATAATGACCAACTATTGGTGAATATCAATCCATGTGTGGGCTTAGGACCGCTTTGTTTAGTGAGTACCTCAAAATTCAAAATGGGAGAGGGTTCTAAACTAACCAACCTCAATATGAATGTCACCTTCAATCAATTGCTAAGTATGGTGCATAATGTGCCATTAACTGGTTCGGGTGGTTATTTAGCCTTGCAACAGCTTGCTTTACATTGGCCTGGTGCTGATGCAGCAGATGTTGCGCAAAGAGGTTGGTGGATGTCATTTGCTGATCCTGTACAATTAGGACAACTAAATGTGGCAGGGGCTGTAGATATTTCGGCGGTGCTTCCTCAAGTTGCTCAAAATATTACAAATAGCCTGGGGCAGCCAGATATGAAAATTCCAATTGATTTGGGTGATTCTATTAAGGCACTAGTAAATACTCCTATTGTTAAAACACTAGAAATTAATGTGGGGCCTTGGACTCAGGCTAATCCATCTACATTAACCCTTAACAACCAGATTTTGAAAAACCAAGAAGTTACATCAAATTGCTATGGTGGTTTAAAATTTTGTTAATTAGATTATAAAAAAATCCCGCCTGAGCGGGATTTTTTTATTTCGAAGACAGATTATTTAGCAATTTTTGTCAATAATTCTTCTTTAGAAATATTCACAGATTCAGCATCACGGCGTCCTTTATATTCAAAAGTGCCTGCGTCCAAACCTTTTTCCCCAATCACGATACGATGAGGAATGCCCGTGATTTCAAGGTCAGAGAATTTAACCCCTGGGCGTTCATCACGGTCATCCAAAATCACATCAAAACCTGCTGCTTGAAGCTCTGCATATAGTGCTTCAGCGGCCTCAAGGGTGCGTGGTGATTTGTGTGCATTCATTGGCACAATTGCAACTTCAAATGGTGCAATGGCTAAAGGCCAAATAATACCTTTGTCATCGAAGTTTTGTTCAATGGCAGATGCAACTACACGTGTTACTCCAATACCATAGCAACCCATCGTTACCACTGTCGGCTTACCGTCTTTACCAAGGACTTTACAGCCCAAAGCTTCCGAGTATTTTTTACCTAACTGGAAGATATGGCCGACTTCAATACCACGTTTAATTTGGAGTGTGCCTTTACCATCTGGGGAAACATCACCTTCAACTACGTTACGTAAATCATAGATTTCAGTATACTGCGCATCACGTTCCCAGTTTACGCCAGTTGCATGTTTGTCTGCTTCATTTGCACCAGCAACGAAATCAGACAATACAGATGCTGCACGATCTATAATCACGGTTAAGCCTTTTTCAACTAAACCTTGTGGACCAATGAAACCAGTAGTTAAGCCGAGTGCAGCAATTTGTTCTTCTGTTGCAAAAGTTAAAGGCGCAGCAATAGTGGCATGCTTTTCAGCTTTGATTTCATTGAGTTCATGATCGCCACGAAGGAATAATGCAACAACAGGAACATTACCTTTTTCATCTGCCACACCTTGAACCAATAAGGCTTTAACAGAATCTTTTGCTTCTGTATTCAAGAATGCTGAAACATCAGCAATGGTTTTTTGGTTTGGTGTTTCGACCAATTTTAACTCTTGTGTAGGCGTAGCACGTTCACCGACAAGCACTGCTTCAGCCATTTCAACGTTGGCTGCATAGTCGGAGTCAGTTGAGAAGGCGATATCGTCTTCACCGCTTGATGCCAACACATGGAATTCGTGTGAACCTGAACCACCGATTGAACCGGTATCTGCTTGAACTGGACGGAAATTTAAACCTAGACGGGTAAAGATACGGCAATACGCATCGTACATCGTATCGTAAGTCTCTTGTAGAGAATCTTGATCGATATGGAAAGAGTAGGCATCTTTCATGATGAATTCACGTGAACGCATTACCCCAAAACGTGGACGAATTTCATCCCGGAATTTGGTTTGTACTTGGTAGAAGTTTGCTGGAAGTTGCTTGTAACTTTTCAGTTCGTTACGCGCAAGATCGGTAATCACTTCTTCATGTGTAGGTCCAAGCACAAAATCATTATTATGACGGTCTTTGAAACGTAGCAGTTCAGGACCATATTGAACAAAGCGACCTGATTCTTCCCATAGACTTGAAGGTTGAGTCACAGGCATCAATACTTCAAGTGAGCCAGCACGATTCATTTCTTCATGAATAATCGCTTCCACTTTATTTAGCACACGTATGCCCATCGGCAACCAAGTGTATAAACCCGAAGCCAATTTACGAATCATACCCGCACGTAACATTAGCTGATGTGAAATAACTTCAGCATCGTTCGGGGTTTCTCTTAACGTAGCAAATAAAAAGCGACTCGCGCGCATGGAAGCTGTCCTAAAAATTAAGCCTTGAAAGCCAAGATTATACAATAAAAAATGAGGTGAACATTTCTGAATGTCACCTCATTGTGATGTCATAAATTATGACATGATTTTTCGTATTTGGCGCGTCATAAAATTCTTTAAGTCATCCAGGTAAGTAAAGATCACTGGTACGACTACTAAGGTCAACAGGGTAGAAGTGATCACACCACCAATCACGGCATGTGCCATAGGTGCACTTTGTTCACCCCCTTCGCCTAAGCCTAATGCAAGGGGAATCATGCCCATTACCATAGCACTTGTGGTCATTAAAATGGGACGTAAACGGGTTTTACCGGCGGCAATAATGGCATCAAAACGGTCTTCACCCCGGTCCATGGCTTTCTTGATGAAATCAATCAACAGAATGGCATTTTTAGTCACCAATCCCATCAGCATGATAATCCCAATGATTGAGAATAGATTCATGGTTGAGTTAAACAGGAACAAGGCCAAGAATACGCCAATGAGGGACAGGGGCAGGGAGGCCATAATGGCAGCGGGGTGAATAAAGCTATTGAATTGTGATCCCAGTACAATATAGATAAATACAATCGAGAGGGTAATCGCAGTCATGGCGTAACCTGCAGACTCAGCCATATCTTTATTCGCTCCTTGGGTGACGAAACTATAACCTGGTGGTAAATCAAAATTATCCTGAATCTTTTTAATATCTTTCCCAATATCACCTGTAGGACGACCGGCAGTGTTGGCTTCTACCAATACTTCACGTGCCAAGTCACGACGGTTAATCTGTGATGCACCCAGACTTTCTTCAAATGAGGCGACAGTTGTCAGTGGCACTAAAATAGGCTGACCGGATGCATCGGTTTTTTTTGAGTTTAAGTAAAGGTTCTCAATATCACTTGGCAAGCTGCGTTTATTTTCGGTCAAGCGAAGATTGACATCATAGATTTCACCTTTTTCATCCTGCCAGGTGGTGACATTATCACCTGCAATCAGTGGACGGATGACATTGGCAATCTGATTGACGGATAGACCCAAATCACTGGCAAGCATGCGGTTAATATGAACAGCCAAGGTCGGCTTGGGTTCTTTAAGTGAGCTTTCCAGATCGACAATACCTTTTACTTTATAAATTTCAGCCAGAAAGCGATCCGAGATTTTCTGCAATTCATCCAGTTCGGGACCTTTAATTGAAATAAGAACCGGCTTTTGACCCCCTGAAACTGTTTCGTCGGCGGAAGCAACAGAAGTAATGGTAATACCGGCTACGCTTTTTAAGCGTTGGCGAAATTCATTGTTAAGCTGTGTCAGGTTCTTGTTGCGCTCTAAACGAGGGGTGACGCTGACCCGGATACTGACATGATTTTTACCACGGTCAGTCACGCCGTTAATAATGCTATAGGTACCGCGCACGTCAGGGTGCTGGCGAATAATATGCTCAACTTGCAATAACTTGGCTTGTGAATATTCGAGTGATGCATCCACGGGTGTTTCAAACTTAATCCGAATTTCACTTTTATCAGGTACGGGCACAAATTCTGTACCCACCAGCTTAGAGAGTGCTAAGGCCCCAAACAGTGAAGCGACTGCAATCATGAGCGTAACAATGCGGAAACGCAGTGCCAGTTTTAACAGTTTTTCGTAGTAGTGGCTTAAATTATCCAGCGTATTGGAAATCCAGTTAAAAAAGCGTTTGATTTTTCCTGGTTGCTTATTCGGATCATGTTTTTCAGCCCAATGTGCCGAAAGCATGGGATCGAGGGTAAAACTGACAAACATGGAGATCAGCACTGCGGCACTGACCGTCACCCCAAATTGATAAAAGAATTTACCAATAATCCCGCCCATGAAAGCAACCGGCAAGAATACCGCTACAATCGTCAGCGTTGTGGCTAAAACCGCAAGCCCAATTTCTTTGGTGCCATCCAGTGCTGCTGTAACGTGGTCTTTGCCCATATCGGCATGGCGGACAATATTTTCCCGAACCACAATCGCGTCATCAATTAACAGGCCAATACTGAGGGAAAGGGCTAACAGCGTCATCATATTAATGGTAAAGCCAAATGCCCAGATAAAAGTAAGTGTTCCGAGTAAAGCAATTGGAAGGGTTAAGCCGGTAATGGCAGTAGAGCGGAATGAACCTAAAAACAGCAACACAATCAGAACGGCTAAAACAGCCCCTTCAATAATCGTACGCGCAACATCCTTAATACTACCGCGAATACTTTTAGAGCTATCCACCACGACTTTGGCAACGGTGCCTTGAGGTAATTGTTTTTCAATCTTCTTCATGGCTTTATAGGTGGCATCCACCACTTCAATCACATTGGAATCAGAGCTGCGCAAAATATCAATCGCTACCGCTGTTTTACCATTCAAATAGGCACTGGATTCTAAGTCGGCTTGGCTATCTTCAATTTTTGCTACTTGTTTTAGAAAAATAGGCGCGCCATTTTTATTGGCAATAATTAAATCACCAAACGATTGTGGATGAATCACCTTGGATTTGATTTCAACCACCAGTTCCGAGGTGGGTTGTTTTAAAGTTCCGCCTGGAACTTCAATATTTTCACTTTTTAAGGTGTTGATGACCTGATCAATACCAATGCCGAAGCTTTGTAATTTTTGTGGTTCGATTTCAATACGAATTTGCCGTTGTGCATCACCGAGTAAATTGACCGCGCCCACGCCGGGAACGGTTTGTAATTGTGGAACAATCCTCTGATCTAAATAGGAACTCAAATCGCGTAACGGCATGGTTTCTGATTCAAAAACAATGGACATGACCGCATTGGCTGTGGGGTCATAACGCTCGACTACCGGATCCTGAATTTCATCACGAAACCCGGCAGTGACCGAGGAGATTTTATCGCGAATATCCTGTGCGGCGACAGCAGAAGAAACGTCTAGATTAAACTCGACAATAATGGTCGAAAGCCCTTCACTCGATTGTGAAATCACCTGTTTTAAACCTGAAATGGTATTGATCTTTTCTTCCATTTTTTTGGTGACTTCAGATTCAATTATTTCAGGCGATGCACCGGGATAGCTGGTATAAACCACCACAAACGGGAAGTCTACATCGGGGAATTCTTCAACGCTCATCCGTTGCCAAGACGCTAACCCCAACACCAGTAAACACAACATCATCATGATGGTGAAAACAGGATACTTAACACTAATTCGGGTGAACCACATAAGAACAATCCTGTGCTTATTTTTGAGTGATTATGACTTCCTGATGAAGGTCTTGGTCATTAAATTTAATACGGCTGATTTGGTCACCAGTTTGCAGTCCTTGCACCACGGCTAAATTGTCGCGATAGCGCTGTTCTAAAATTACCAGATTTACTTTTTCGATTTTTTTCTGGCGAATGACCCAGACAAAAGGATTTTCTTTTAAATTCTGGATAATATCCAGCGGAATCAACTGACCGCTAACTTGGGTAGAAGAAAGAATGCTGCCTTCGACAAACGAACCACTACTAAGTGAGTTAATGGTTTCATTCGGCTTTGCAAAGAATTCAATTTGACGACTTGCAGGATCGGCAATTGGAGAAACTCGGGTCAAGACTGCCGTAAGCTGAGCAGGATTACCTTGAATGGTATATTCAATTTTTTGACCGACTTTTAAAGCTGCCTGCATATCACTGGGTAATTTGGCCTGTATTTCTAAATGATCAGGATCGACTATTTCAAATAGGGTTTGACCGGCAGCCACTGTTTGCCCGGATTCAACCTCACGTTTGGTAATGACTCCTGAGATAGGGCTCAAGACAGTTCCATCACGCTCGGCTTTTTGAGCAATATTGACGTTGGCCTGTTGTGCATGCACATTTTCAAGTTGTGCCTGATAATCAACTGCTGCCTGCTCATATTCAACTTTGGAAATAAATCCTTGATCCAGCAATCGTTTTTTTCGTTGCATCATGTTTTTAGCCAAAGTGGCTTGGGCCTGAGTCGAGCTAAGGTTGGCTTGGGCTTGTGCAAGTCGTGCAGCATTATCTGGATTATTTAAACGAACTAAAACCTGACCTTTTGAAACAGCTTGGCCCACTTGGGCATTGACAGCTGTTGCGGTCGCAGTCACTTGCGCTTGTATGCTGCTTTGATTTACTGCACGAAGTGTGCCGGTAAAGGCAGTTTTAACGATAGAAACCCCATCTTTAACTGTAACTAAATCTTGTTGAATCAATTCTATTTTTTGCTTGGTTTCAGCAGGTGCTTCTGTTTCATTTTTTTGACACGCACCCAATAGTAAGCTCACGCAGAGAGCACTACAAATTAAATATGACTTATGATCGCTTAATTTAGTTTTTTTTATACGCTGTCCAAATGGCATGCGGGTAAATCCTTTTATTTAACGTGACATAACCTCAGCCCTGTTATTAATAAATACAATTTATTCAAGAGCTTTTAAACGAGTGATGATTCTGTCGTATTGTGCCTGGGTATTTCGATAGTGTATTTGTAATGAATTAATACTTTCTTTTTTGGATTCAATATTTTTTTGATTGTTATCAAGATTGTTTTTTAAGGAAGTTGGAACGTTTTCAGCTTTACGTAAATATTCAATTTGTTGACGTTTAAAGGAGATCCGGTCATTTTGTAGCTGTTTTAGCTGATCCTGTTGAAAGGCAATCTGTTTTTTAATATGCACCAATGCATCATTGCGTTTAGTTGCAGCAACATCAGAATTGGTATATGCAGTCTTGAGTTTTAGATCAGCTGCATTTTGTCTGGCTTGTGCGGCACGTAGCGGTGCTTTTTTTATATCTGCTTCGGTATCGTAGGCACGATTACGTTGAATCACCTGCATGTTTCGGTCTAAGGCTTCATAACCATGACGAATGTGATTTGGTGTAACACTGGTACTAATATTGGCGATACCTTTACTGTCATAGTAACGGTACCATGTGGCTTTAGGAGGCGGCTCTGCAAAGATATATATTGCTTGAAATGTTAACAAAAATACAAGAATGAATTTCCTAGTCATTTTTTTTTGTGCAATGAAAGCAAGTTTGTGTTTAAACTGACTTTGCATTGTAACCCCCGATTTAAAGTAGACTAAATTACTTATTTTTAAAGTAATAAAACTTGTATATTAGACTCAAAATCATCAATAAAAAACCTCTCTTAGTCAAAAAAAAATCATTGACCGACAGAAAATGTGAAACCGTTACTGAAAAAACAAGAAAATGCGTCGGTGTGCGGAAAATGTTCATTGGAAATGAAAGTAAAGATATGTTAAAAATGTTAGTAACTTGTAATAAAACTTTCTACTCGAATTGTTTGTACACTCTAAAAATGGGAAGGGTCATTAAATGGACGATAAATTCCAAAATCTAAAAGTCATGGTGATTGATGATTCAAAAACCATTCGTCGTACAGCAGAGACATTACTACAGCGTGAAGGTTGTGAAGTAATAACAGCAGTAGATGGTTTTGAAGCATTGGCAAAAATTGCTGAAGCCAATCCAGATATCGTGTTTGTCGATATTATGATGCCACGTTTGGACGGTTATCAAACTTGTGCATTAATTAAAAATTCTCAAAATTATCAAAATATTCCGGTCATTATGCTGTCAAGTAAAGATGGCTTATTTGATCAGGCTAAAGGGCGTGTTGTCGGTTCGGATGAATATTTAACTAAACCCTTTAGTAAAGATGAATTGCTAAACGCAATCCGTAATCACGTAACAGCATAATTTTATTTTTTGGGGGAAAGCATGTCACGTATCCTTATTGTTGATGATTCACCAACAGAAACATTCCGTTTTAAAGAGATTTTAACGAAACATGGCTTTGAGGTAATTGAAGCTGCGAATGGGGCTGATGGTGTCACAATGGCACAAGCAGAATTGCCGGATCTTGTGTTAATGGATGTGGTAATGCCTGGGGTAAATGGTTTCCAAGCAACACGTCAAATTGCACGTGGTACAACCACCAAACACATTCCAATTGTGATTGTCAGTACCAAAGATCAAGCAACTGACCGAGTTTGGGGGAAACGTCAAGGGGCAAGTGATTATTTAACCAAACCTGTAGACGAAAAACAATTAATTGATGTGATTAAACACCACATCAATGCAGGATAAGCTCTATGGCAGCTAATGGATTTATCGAATTACTTCGGCTGGCTAAACGTGGCAATAAAAACTACGTTAGCACTGAAAATGAAGTAAACCGATGGTCAGGCATTGCTTTTGAGATGATGGGGCAATATTTTGTTGCTCCTTTAGGTGAAGTGTCGGAAGTGATTTATCCACCTAAATATACGCCCGTTCCGAATACTCAATCATGGGTGATGGGGCTGGCCAATATTCGGGGACGCTTACTTTCAGTGGCTGATTTGGCTCAATATATTTCCGGGTACCGAACTCAGTTTTCACCCACTCAAAAAGTACTGTGTATTAGTCATAATGACCATTATGTCGGTTTGGTTGTAGATCAAGTTTTGGGGATTCAACACTTTAATAAGAAGAGTTTCTTTTCTAAACATAGTGAATTAGACAGCAATTTACAAGAGTATTGTCAGGGATATTTTTATCAACATAATCAACACTGGCATGTTTTTTTATTTAGTCGTTTATTGCAAAACCCAAAATACATGAATGCATCTATAAAATTTATAAATTAATATTCGCGCGCTGAAGAATGATGGCGAAAGTCGGGGAGAAGCTGGATGGGCTTTAAACTTAAAAAGAAAAATACAGGTGAAGGCAGCAACCCTCAGGTTGGTAATGCTTTATTGGCAAAGATTCAATCACAAACTGATCAATTATCACGTGTATTTGGTGACAGTGAGAAGTCCAAACCCTTAATTCTGGGTGCAGCATTCTGTCTGGTCGTCGCACTATTCCTGTTGCTATATTTATTCTATAGTGTGCCGCGTAACAATGAATTAACACGTAGTGTGGGTGATCTGCGTCTTTTATCGCAGACGATTTCTCGTCAGGCAACTGAAGCAACGGCTTCAGGAACCAAAGAATCAATTGATAAATTAGTACAATCTCAAAAAAGCTTTGCAGAAAATCTTGAAACTGTGAACGATATTCATGCGCATACTCCAGCACTGGATGAAGTTGAAAAGCAATGGAAAGCAGTATCAGATGGTATTGATTTAATTTCTTCTCAACAAAAAATGATTAACCAGCTTTATGATACCAATATTGCAATTGGTGAAACCATTCCTGGTATTCAGGCTGAATATAACTTGATGGTTGACCAAATGGCACGTCAAGATATGCCGAGTAACCAGGTGGTCATTGCGAAAAACCAGGTATTTATTGCAGAACGTATTCTTCGTTCAATCAGTTCGGTATTAACCGGTAGTGATAACTCTCGTGAGTCAGCAGACGACTTTAGTGCCGATACGGAAACCTTTGGTTCTTATCTTGACGCACAGTTGAATGGCAGTGCTGAACTTGGGGTGGAGCGTATTGCCGATCCAGCCTTGCGTGCGTCATTGGAAGGCATCAAAGCTGACTATGATGAGGTATTAAAATCTGCGTCCGCAACAATTCTTAAAAACTCGACTCAAATTGTAAAAGTACGTCAAGCCTCATCTTCAATTTTTGCCCAATCAGATGAGCTATTGGCTAACCTGAATAAGTTATCTGCCGGTTCAAGTTGGTCGGTTACTATTCCTGCACTATTTTTAATCTTGTGTCTAGTCGGCTTTTTGATCTGTGTATTCAAATTGCTTGCATTACGTGGTCATTCAGATAAACAGCGTGTGGCTAACCTGCAAGAAGAATATGACCGTAACCAGAATGCGATTTTACGTTTACTGGATGAGATCGCTGACTTAGCAGATGGTGATCTTCGTTCATACGCAACGGTATCAGAAGACTTCACCGGTGCGATTGCCGACTCGATTAACTTTGCAATTGACCAATTACGTGACCTGGTATCACGTATTACCGAAACTTCTCAAGAAGTTGCGCAATATACTGCCAATACGCAGGGTATTACCAATCAGTTAGCGGAAGCATCTGAACATCAGGCACAAGAAATTGCCGGTGCCTCTGCCGCGATTAACGAAATGGCCATGTCAATTGACCAGGTATCTTCAAATGCAACCGAATCTGCAGTCGTTGCAGAGCGCTCAGTGCAAATTGCTGCCAATGGTGCCGATGTTGTAAACCGTTCAATTGAAGGCATGGACATGATTCGTGAGCAGATTCAGGAAACCTCAAAACGTATTAAACGTTTGGGTGAGTCTTCTCAGGAAATTGGTAACATCGTTGCGTTGATTAACGATATTGCCGACCAAACCAACATCCTGGCATTAAACGCTGCGATTCAGGCATCGATGGCAGGTGAAGCAGGCCGTGGTTTCGCCGTGGTAGCCGATGAGGTACAGCGTCTTGCTGAGCGTTCAGCATCTGCAACCAAACAGATTGAAGGCTTGGTAAAAACCATTCAGACGGATACCAACGAAGCGGTTATTTCCATGGAACAAACAACTTCCGAGGTTGTACGTGGTGCGAACTTGTCCAAGGATGCCGGTGTGGCACTGGATGAAATTCAAAACGTATCCAGCAACCTGGCGAAATTGATTGCCAACATTTCTGATGCGGCAAAACTGCAATCTGCGTCAGCAGGTCATATTGCAACCACAATGAATGTGGTACAGGAAATTACCTCACAAACCACAACAGCAACTTTTGATACCGCACGTTCAGTATCTGAATTGGCAAATATGGCCGAATCGCTACGTGAATCTGTAACTGACTTTAAATTGCCGGACTAAGGTAAGACGAAAGCTTTGGGGTGATGTGCCTGACTTGAGGGTAAGGCACATCAATAAATCACAGATAAAGCATCGACAAGATGAACTTAACCTTATCGTTAGGTCTCGCGTGATGGTGACAATTAAGTTTGAGCGCCCTTCTTGGTGGCAGATAAACGTAAGAAGCCTAAACTATGAAAGAAATATTAAAAAATTTAGTTGAAACGACTACGCTTCCTGAAGATAGTTATCTTGATCAAGATGCAGAAATTTTAGAAATTTTTGTTGAAGAAATCGAAGAAATCTTCGTTGAGTTAAGTACTTTATTTACGACTTGGCTTGAAAATCCCAATGACCAAGAAATCTTGAATACTATTCGACGCCATTTCCATACCCTTAAAGGCTCTGGACGCATGGTGGGAGCAAAATCTGCCGGTGAATTGGCCTGGGCAGTTGAAGACACTTTAAACCGTGTCATTTCGGGTACGATTCCATTAGATACAACAGTTCAACGCTTCGCTCAAACTGTATTCAAAATTTATCAATATAAGTTATATCCAATTTTCAAAACCGTTCAGCTGGCTGATATTGATTTACGACCTTTGGTTTTACTGGGCCAGCAAATACAGCAAAAATTAAGCTTAGAACCTGCTTTGGAAGAATTACTGGATCTCTCTACAACCTTGACTGCTGAAGATGGTGTAACTGGTTTAGAGTTGCATGAAACCCCATCCAGTGCAGTAGAGCAAGAAGCAGTAATAATAAAAGCTTCAGAACAGGCTGCTGAAATAACAGATAATAATGATATTGAAGAAACAGTTGCGATCTTTATTGAAGAAGCTGAAGAACACTTGTTAACGATTGATCAGTTCTTGAAAAATGAACATGAAAATAAACAAGATTATAACGCTCTCATTCGTGCATTACATACCTTGCGTGGCAGTTCATCCATGGCTCAAATCGAGCAGGTTTTTGAAGCCAGTACCAAGGTAGAAAATTTATTCAAAACCTTATTACAAGAAGAAATTGGTTCGACCTCTAAGCAAATGGCTTTACTGATTCAATATGCCGAATTTGTAGGTGATTATTTGCATACCCTGAGACAGGGTGAAATGCAAAAACTTGATGTGATCTATGAAACCTTTAATGATGCCTGGAATAACTATGGCTTTACTTCGGCTGAAGTAGATGAAGGGGTTAATCCTCAAGGTCTGGTTTCTAAGCTAATCGCATTAAATATTGATTTGTTACTCGATGCTGAATTCGAATTTGAAAAACGTGTCAAGGTTGAATATCCGGAATATATTCAGGCTTTAAGTGAACAGGCTCAACATTTATTAGACCATACGGATAATCGTGCTGCTGCTGGCATTCATCAATTTACCCATGAATTAAAGTCAAGTTATGAAGAATTGGTATCAAAGCCAGAATTACTCAATACCGATTATGCCTATGAGTTATTTGGACAGGCACATCAAGAATTCATTCATTTGTTTGATACTTTGGCCGCCGGGCAACGTGTCATTTTGACCGATGAAGTTCAGAAAATATTGAGTGATCTTTCTGCCTTTGTACAGCAAGACCTTGAACAGTTTGAAAATGCTGCATCTGTAGTTAAAGAATTGCCAGTAGCTGCAATAAATACAGCATCAACTACGGTGGATCTTGCACAGATTTCACAAAGAATGCGCTCTGACCGTGCACAAATGCATGCAGCTGATGCAAATAGTGAGTTCGATGCGGATTTACTGGAAATCTTCCTGGAAGAAGCAGAAGAATTGTTGGGTGGTATTGACCAAGATTTAAATACTTGGAGCAAGGATCCATCCAATACCACTGCACTGAATAATTTAATGCGCTATTTGCATACCTTGAAAGGGGGTGCAAATATGATTCAAGCGACTCATATTGGCTTAATTTCCCATGAATTAGAGTCAATTTATGAGCGTGTGATTCGTCAACAAATAACGGTTACGCCACAACTGATTAGTATTATTCGCTTAGTTCAGGATGATGTATCAGATCGAATTCAAATTATTCGTGAAGATAATATTGACTACTCTGGTGCTGAATCGATTGAAATTTTGCGCAATATTCAAGAAATTTCGCAAGGCAAGTCTGCAAGCATGGCTGTGCTGGAAACGGTTGCAGTTGAAAATGTGGTAGCTGAAACTGAGGTGCATGAATTAGCAGAACCAGTAGTGGAGACACTCACTTTAGAGGATGAAATAGAACAAGAGTATATTTCACAAAATGTAGAAGCTGTTGATGATCCTGAGGATAGTATTCGCTTAATTGCAGAAGAAACATTCCTGGAAGAAGCGGAAGAAATTTTAGAATCTACCGATGATCTATTAAAACAATGGTTTGATCAACGAAGCGATCGTAGCTTGCTGCTTCAATTACAACGTGCCGCCCACAGTCTTAAGGGTGGTGCACGTATGATTGAAAATGAACCTGTAGCTGCCATTTCATATCAACTGGAAACCACTTTTGAGCAGTTTGCGGTTCATCATTTTAACTCTAATGTATACGACCTATTATTACAGACCACGTTTGCATGGTTAAAACAGGCTATCTTCGAAGGTGATTACAGTAATTTTGATAGTCTAAAATTAAGTTTGGAGTCAATTGGATTTGTTGACGTAACCGCTCGACTCCCAAATCGTGTGACTCAAGCCGATCTATTATCTGCACCTAAAACCTTTGAATTTGTTCAGGGTGATGGTACTGAACCCCCAGCAATGTTGGGTGAATGGGACTTAAGTTCACAACAAGACAACAGCAATGAAATGATCCGTATTTCTGCCGACTTGGTGGAAAAAATGATCGATTTGTCTGGTGAAAATGCAATTAACCGTTCACGTATTGAAATGGATTTGGGCCAGCTTGGTAATACCTTGAATGAGATGGAATTGGCGATGAAGCGTTTAGCTGACCAGTTACGTCGAATGGAAGGTGAGTTAGAGTCACAAATTATTGCAAAACATGGTTCAGAAAATTCACGTTATGCTGATTTTGACCCATTAGAGATGGATCAATATTCATCTTTAAATCAATTGTCAAAATCATTGGCAGAATCTGCATCCGACTTGGTGGACTTTAAAACGACCTTGTCGGAAAAAATTCGTGATACAGAAGGTCTATTGTTACAACAATCACGTATTCAGGCCGAGATTCAAGAAAGTTTGATGCGTACTCGTCTGGTACCATTTGATCGCATGTTGCCACGTTTACAGCGTATCGTACGTCAAACTTCGTCCACATTGAATCGTCCAGCAGAATTGATTGTACAAAATACTGAAGGCGAATTGGACCGTACCATTCTTGAGCGTTTGGTAACCCCATTTGAACATATGCTTCGTAATGCGATTGACCATGGGTTGGAAGATACTGAATTACGACGCGAAGCACAGAAGCCTGAAGTGGGACGAATTGTCTTAAATATCAGCAGTCAAGGTACAGATGTCCTCGTGTCATTTAGTGATGATGGTAAAGGGATTGATGAATCGAAGATTAAAGAAAAAGCAGTAAGCTTAGGTTTGATTAAAGCTGATCAATTCCTTGATAAGCAGGAAATCCTGCAACTGATTTTTCATCCGGGATTCAGTACCGCAAAAGAAGTTACCCAGATTTCTGGGCGTGGGGTAGGTCTGGATGTGGTGCAAAGTGAAATTAAAGCACTCGGTGGTTATGTCTCTGTTGATTCAAATCTTGGAGAAGGAACCACCTTTACCATTCGCGTACCAACCACAGTAGCAGTAAGTGATGCCTTGATGGTGAAAGCGGGTGATCAGCAATTTGCGATTTCATTGGCTCAAATCGACCGTATTGTCCGAATTTCACCCTCTACTTTGGAAGAATATTTCAATAGTAAAGATGACTTCTTTAAAATTGATAACACCAATTACAAATTACGTTATTTATCCGAGTTTGTTGCAAATCAGCCGTTACCACGTTTAACTAATATTGCGCATTCTTTACCAGTGCTATTAATTAAAGGTAATAGCGGTCAAACCATCGCCTTGTTGGTGGATCAGTTGATTGGTTCACGTGCACAAATTGTGGTGAAACCGATTGGTCAGCAATTCTCGAGCGTTGGGGTTGTTGCCGGAGCAACCATTCTGGGGGATGGTCAGGTCTGCCTGATTCTGGATGGTCAAAATATTGCACGACAAATTCAAGCCACACAGCGCATTAAGCATCTGTCAGAGCAGCGCGATCTGTCCCGTCATAATAATGCACGCCGCTTAATTATGATTGTGGATGATTCAGTTACTGTACGTAAGGTGACATCACGTTTACTGGAACGTCAGGGTTATGACATTGTGACGGCTAAGGATGGGGTGGATGCGATTGAACAGCTTGAAAATGTGAAGCCAGACTTGATGTTGCTGGATATTGAAATGCCACGTATGGATGGATTTGAAGTAACCAATCTGGTTCGACACCATGAAGTGCATCGAGATTTACCAATTATCATGATTACTTCAAGAACAGGTGAGAAACACCGTGAACGTGCATTCAGTCTCGGTGTAAGCCACTATATGGGTAAACCATTCCAGGAAGCAGAATTGCTGAGCAATGTTGAAAACTTGTTAGAAACCAGCCAGGGGTAAATAAATGAGCCAAAATAGTGTTTCAAACTCTGCTGTGAATCAAATTACACAGCAAGAGTTGCATCACCTTATTACCGTGTCGACTGGATTTATCGACGCTTATATTATTGATTGTCATGGTAAGGAGGCGATGGTATTACCACAAAATATCGTCTTGTCAGCCCTGGATAGTGCCACGCAAGTTCCATTTGTGGAATGGCATGAACTTAAGCTACCCGTCTATGCGGTGAATAATCCTGAACAGAAAACAGGTGTGGCTTTGGTGATTGAAGGCGATGAGGTGAGTCAACGTTTTGCCCTGATGTGCAATGAGATGCCAAGAACCATTCGTCTACGTATCTCTGAAGTAGTTGACGATGAAAGGGATTTAATTGACCCTGCTGTATTTCAATATGTACGTATGGCAGATCAAGTTTTTCATATCCCTAATTTGGCGCAAATTCAAACCTCGTTAGGATTGTGATTTTAACAAGTAGCTCATCTATCATTCATAAAAAAAAGGAACTTTAAAAGTTCCTTTTTTATTGGAATTTTAGTGGGCCAATAAGCCTTCTAAAATTTGTTCATAAATTTCAGCAAGCGGCTCCAGATCAGCCACATTCACATGTTCATCAATTTGATGGATACTGGCATTTAAAACACCTAACTCAAGCACTTGAGCACCGGTAGGGGCAATAAAACGGCCATCTGAAGTCCCGCCGCTGGTTGAAAGTTCAGTTTCAATACCTGTCACATTACGAATCGCATTTTTTGCAGCATTCACCAGTTCACCCACTGGAGTCAGGAACGGTAAACCAGAAAGTGTCCAGTTAATATCATAATCCACATTGTGGCGGTCAAGAATTTCTAAGGTACGTGCCTTGAGTTCATCTGCCGTGACTTCAGTTGAATAGCGGAAGTTAAACAGTAAGTTCATTGTGCCGGGAACGACATTGGTTGCACCGGTGCCGGCATTGATATTTGAAATTTGAAAAGAAGTTGCAGGGAAGTATTCATTGCCATTGTCCCAAACTGTATCGCAAAGTTCGGCCAAGGCTTTAGATGCGGTATGAATGGGGTTAATCGCAAGGTGAGGGTAGGCAACATGCCCTTGTTTGCCTTTAACGGTTAAATTGGCATTTAACGAACCACGACGACCATTTTTAACAATGTCACCTAATTGATTGGTGCTTGATGGCTCACCCACGAGACACCAGGTCATTTTCTCATTGCGGGCTTCTAAGGCTTCCACGACTTTTACCGTTCCGTTGATCGATGGACCTTCTTCATCAGAAGTAATCAAAAATGCAATGGAACCCTTATGATTGGGATGTTTTGCAACAAAGCGTTCAGAGGCAACCACCATCGCTGCAAGCGCAGTTTTCATGTCTGCACTGCCACGACCATAAAGCTTGCCATCACGAATTTCGGGTACAAAGGGATCCGAGTTCCAGTCATCTAAGCTGCCTGTTGGAACAACATCGGTATGACCTGCAAAACATAAAACCGGAGCTTCAGTTCCTTTACGTGCCCATAAATTATCGACATCTTCAAAACGCATCGGTTCAATATTGAAACCAATTTTTTCTAAACGATCCGCCATAATGGTTTGGCAGCTATGATCGATCGGGGTTACAGAAGGCTGACGTAACAATTGTAGGCTTAAATCAAGGGTAGCGGAAGATGTCATGCGATTTTCATAAGTCGATAAATTTGTCAGCACTATAATAGGCGAATATGCGCTTGAATGTGAACGACTGCGATAAAATTGCCATAAAAAAACCCTATCTAGGATAGGGTTTCATATGTACTAATAACGAATTAGTTTTTGCGGATTTCGTCAGAAGTTTTTTCAGCAGTATGGGTTACGGCATCTCCAGCTTTGGATACATCTTTACCCATGCCTTTAAATGTATTACAACCAGTTAAAACAAATGCCATAATAAGGGAAGTTGCTAGAATTTTTTTCATCATCATCTCCAAGTAATTCATTATTTTGATGTGAGTTTAGGTTAAATAATACCTGACGTAAAAAATATGAGTTTTTCATGGTAGAAAAGTAATCAATTGTTATAAAAGTAGACATTTCTCATAAAGTTAATCATTCAACTCTTTGAGAAAGCAGCGGTGCATGTCTGAACATATAGAAATTGGGCTTATCTTTTTGCAGATATAAACCATTGATCCACCAGTGTGCAGTTTCACTACTTACATGGGAGGCTGGGCAGATCCACTCTTGTCGTTGCAAACGATAAAAATGTGAATTTTGAGGAGGAATATAACTTCCCCAATAGCCTAATCGCCGTTTGAGATTGACCCAAGGTGGAATGATTTGCTGTGTAGGTTCAACAGGAAGATAGAGTTGACCTTTTAACACTGCATAGCGTCGCTCAATCTCATATTCAAGTGCATCTTCAAATTGAAATTGTTTTTGGCTAAAATGATTTAATTTTCGAACTAAAGTATCGCTACGATTTAAGCCATACCAATATGCCAAGGAAAAATCCCGTTCAGCCAAGTAATATTTTAAGGCCACTTCCCAATGTTCAACTTGATTGGTTTCGGTATTGAGTAATAGAAAATCAAGTTCACCCAAGGTTTTAGCACCCGCTATTTTCTGAATACTATGGCCGAGTACTTTATAAGGATGATAGTTTTGATCCAGCAGCCAAAACCAGATAAACATTTCAAAGCGTAAACCTAAACGGGTGCTTTTAAGTTGCTGTAAAAAGACTTCCAATTCTTGAGGATGCTGATCTAAATAAAGCAATCTTGAATGATAATGCTGAAAATGCTTTGTCCATGTTTTACTGGCATGTAATTGAAAAGAATGCTTAAGCACCAGTTCTGCTGGAATAGCAGCTAAAATATTCGGACTAGCTATACAAAATGCCAGTTGCCGGACCAGTAAATTTTTAAATTGAAGCCAAGGTTCATCAAGATCAGACGCTTGATTTAAAACAAACATAGAAACACCTAGCGCTAAATTAAAAAGTGCAGAATTACAACGGATAATCTGCAAAAACACTTTATACTACCGCAATTAGTCATGTAGGGCAGTGCTATGAAGATGTTGTTTTGGCGGAGTTTGGTGATGATCTTTGTCATCCTGGGCTTTATCGGTGCGCTTTTGCCGGGTATGCCAACAACAGTCTTTCTTATTTTAGCTGCCTGGGCCGCCTCAAAAGGCTGGCCGCAAATGGATGCCTGGTTGCTCAATCATCCTAAATATGGAACAACTTTGCGATCATGGCGTGAAAATGGCACGGTGCCGCGTAAGGCAAAATGGTTCGCCAGTATCATGATGTTGATTAGCGCCATCATTATGTTGTTTACCAATGCGCCGTTATTGGTCAAAGTATTTACCAACTTGATCATGCTTTCGGTTTCCATTTGGCTGTGGCTACGTCCTGAACCTTCGAATGAACCGATCAAAGAAGCAGAGTAATATCCACCATGTCATATACCTTAGCACAAGCAGATGTCTGGATTGATTTAGCCGGACAAACTTTAAGCTTGCCAAAACATAATAAATTTTATGTGATTTCTTCAGGTAAGAACGGTATTGGTGAACAAGAAAACTCAGGTAAGACACCTCGGGGCTGGCACAAAGTCGCACTCAAATTTGGTCACAGCGCACCTAAAAATGCAGTTTTCAAAGCGCGACAGGAAACCGGTGAAGTCTATGATGATGCATTGGCGACCCAATTCCCTGAACGGGATTGGATCCTATCCCGTATTCTCTGGTTAAGCGGTTTGGAAGAGAACTTAAATCAGGGGGAGGGCTGTGACACATTTAAACGTTATATTTATATTCATGGCACTCCAGACACCGAACCGATGGGTATTCCCATGTCACATGGTTGTATCCGGATGCGCAATGAAGATGTGATTGAATTATTCGATCTTATTCCTGAACAAGCATTGGTTTTTATTTCAGAATATAGTTTGAATTTAATTGACGGTAAAATCCGCACAAATATCTAAAGCAACATATTAAAAGCTGAAAAGTGAAAACTCTGCTATGTATATGGGTAGAAAATAGCATTATTTTCCAGTCGTTCAAAAAGCTTGAGCGTTTTTGAGTCAAAACCAAAGCATGAATGTATAAGTTTTTGCAGAAAATTCTAAATAAATTACAGAAATTGTTTGTTTTTATAGCGATTAACCTATTTTTTAATCACTCAAACGCAAAATACCAAAAACAGGCAGAAAAGCGTTTGACAGGCTGGATAGATTCTCTATAATGCACCACACAAACGATGAAGTCGTAAAGGGCGCTTAGCTCAGTTGGTAGAGCGTCTGCCTTACAAGCAGAATGTCGGCGGTTCGATCCCGTCAGCGCCCACCAAGCCTTTACGTTAAATGTTTTAAGTGCAGCGGTAGTTCAGTTGGTTAGAATATCGGCCTGTCACGCCGAGGGTCGCGGGTTCGAGTCCCGTCCGCTGCGCCACTTAATTCAGATAACAAGTTGTTTGTACTTTAATAGCGATATTATGTAAGTGCAGCGGTAGTTCAGTTGGTTAGAATATCGGCCTGTCACGCCGAGGGTCGCGGGTTCGAGTCCCGTCCGCTGCGCCATTTACATGATAGACCTTTTAAGGGCGCTTAGCTCAGTTGGTAGAGCGTCTGCCTTACAAGCAGAATGTCGGCGGTTCGATCCCGTCAGCGCCCACCAGATTTTTTGCGATGCAGCGGTAGTTCAGTTGGTTAGAATACCGGCCTGTCACGCCGGGGGTCGCGGGTTCGAGTCCCGTCCGCTGCGCCATCCTTAAAATCGAAAATGCAACACCCTTTAAGGGCGCTTAGCTCAGTTGGTAGAGCGTCTGCCTTACAAGCAGAATGTCGGCGGTTCGATCCCGTCAGCGCCCACCATATCTTCGGATATGAAACTTATTTATAAGTTTGCCGTGCAGCGGTAGTTCAGTTGGTTAGAATATCGGCCTGTCACGCCGAGGGTCGCGGGTTCGAGTCCCGTCCGCTGCGCCATTTTCTAGATTCCTTGTTCTAGATCATGGTTACATCCAGCAAGATTTCTTTCTTGCGTCATAAAAATAGCCATGCTATTTTTATTCCTCAAGGGCGCTTAGCTCAGTTGGTAGAGCGTCTGCCTTACAAGCAGAATGTCGGCGGTTCGATCCCGTCAGCGCCCACCATATATTATCCTTGCTCCAATCCCATTTTTTTCATAGAATCTTACGACTATAATAATTTAAAAAAATTAAAAACTATGAGAAATCCATATCAACGCAAGGCTGCGTCAAAGAATCAAAATATCGTCTATAATGCTCAAGATATTTATAAACAATTTATTGAAACCATCGTCGTTCAAGGTTCTATCAGCGCATTATATGATGACGGTTGGGCTTTATGTGCCACTCCTACCGGTCAGCGTGCTTTCGCCGTTTGGCAACATAAAAGCCTGGCAAAATTATTAATTAAAGATAATTGGGAAAGATATCAAATTCAGGATATTTCACTAAAAGATTTTGTCGAAAAAGTTATTCCTTTTTTGCGTCAAGAAAATACCTGTATATCGATGGATTTAACGCCAGAAGGGCAAAATGTTCTGGTTGCACCGGAAAAATTATTATTAGACATAAAAAAATATCTTTATCGGATTTATTTGCAAAAACCAGAATTATTCAAAGACGCCAGGTTGCCTTTGCCACGTAATATTCGTTTAAATTAATGAGTCAAATCAATGATTCCTAAATTTCTTTAGCAATTTAATATTCGTTGAGTAACCAGCCACTGATAAAAGCAAAGTATTCTCTTAACCAGGAATTGTAGCGAATATATAAAGGTGTCGAAGCACTTTGGGCTAGAATGTTTTGATAGCCTTGATGTCGGGCTATGGCTTTGGCACGTAAAATATGAAAATCACTGGTTGCAATGACGATGGGCTGATCGAGGGTAATGTGATGTTCCAAAAGTAGGGTTTGAGCATTACGCAAATTCTGTTCAGTGCTGCTACTTTGATCTTCTAATAGAATGCGAGATGGCTCAACCTGATGATGTTTTTGGATGTATTCAGACATTACTTCAGCTTCAGTCATCCGCTCTTTAAAACCTAAACCGCCAGTCATCACTATGATTGTTTGGGGATAGTGCTTGGCATATGTTGCGGCGACCTCTAAACGTTGTTTTAAAGTAGGGGAAGGTTGTCCATTTTCTATACCACTCCCCAATACAATAATTGCGGCTGCTGGCTGTGGAGTAAGATTTTGCTGAATTGTATATTGTAAATAAACGAAAAAAATCAGTAATGTACCAAGCCACATAAAGAATCCTGCCCAAGTACAACGCCATATAGTCTGTCGTAATTTACTGATTTGGATAAATTTTTGAATCCACTTAAAACATATGGCATACAGAATGAACCCGATACCGATAATAACAGGAAGAATGATTCCAAAATGGATTTTATCGAGTGATAGTAACCATAAACCATCGAGTGCCAATAAGCTGCCTATGATAAGGCTGAAGCTACGTTTTAGAGGATCAGACATAAGAGGGTTCTGTATGAATGTTGCTGTTAGTTTAAACAATTTGGATGTTTTAAGTATAAAAAAACCGAACGCTAAGGCTCGGTTTTTTATTGGCTTTAATATTTAATAAACGTCACGACGATAACGACCATCTTGACGAAGCTGATCAACCGTTGCTTCCCCCAGAATATCAATCAATGCCTGATCAACATCACTGGCCATGCCATTGATGCTACCGCAAACATAAATCACAGCGCCATGATCCACCCAGGATTTAAGTTCTTGAGCTTGCTCGCGTAGTACGTGATGTACATAGATTTTTTGTTCTTGATCACGAGAGAAGGCTAAATCGAGGCGCTGTAGCATGCCGGTGTTTTGCCACGCTTCAATGGTACTTTGATAGAAGAAGTCATGTTCACGTTGACGTTCCCCAAAGATCAGCCAGTTCTGGGTATAGTCCTGACGGGTACGTACGTGTAATAAACTCATCAATCCGGCAATACCTGTACCGTTACCAATACAAATTACAGGACGGTTATCATCAATCAGATGGAAGGATTCATTGGTACGAATACGCAGTGCAACCGGGCCATTTAATACTGCATGCTGAGTCAGCCAGCCTGAACCTAGGCCCAATTGTCCCTGAGCGTCCGATTGTTGACGAACTACTAAACGTAGCACTTGTTGTGATGGAATACTGGCAATTGAATATTCACGTGAAGGCAGAGGATTTAGCTGTTCAAGTAAATGTTCCATATTGGCAAAAGGTTCAACCTCCACGGTTAAATCTTTATCCCATAGTGCCTGTTCAATACTGAGCTGTAATGAGTCTACTTGTGTACGCGCTTGAATTTGATATTTTTGCATAAACTGGGCAATACGTTCAGGACTATTACCCGGTTGAATCTCTGCAATATCACCGGCTTGCCAAATCACTTCATGGGTTGGCTTTAATTCAATATTAAAGGCAGGCGCACCTAGACTATCTGGATTCAGCACATTACGTTTTGTGAGTGTCCAGGTATCGAATATTTTTTCGATATTCATGGCTTGCAACTCAAGCTTAGTGACTTTGGCTAAAGCATTGTTCCAAGCCTGAATCTGTTGATTGTTGGCATTATCCACTTCAATGGTCGCAAACAATTGCTGCGCCCTATTTTGCTTTAACCATGCCTCAATTTCATGTCCAAAACTACAGAAAGTGTCTGGGTATTCGCTGGAACCCAAAGCTAAAACAGCATACTTTAGATGGCTTAAATCAATTTGTGATGAAAGTACTTTCTTGGTAAAACTTGAAGCTAAATCTGGCGCTTCACCTGTGCCGTAAGTACTGGCGACAAACAAGACTTGCTCAGTATTTTTTAAATCATCCAGGCTTAAGTTTTGTACGCCTTTCACTGTTACAGGTTGTCGAGCTTCTTGTAAGCTGGTCGCAGTACGCCAAGCCAGTTGTTCGGAAATGCCGGTTTGTGTGGCATAAGCAATCAGCCAAGGTTTTGCATTTGGATCAATACTGACAGCAGTCAAGCTATTGCGTGCAGCTTTCGTGAGTTTCTTTTGTTTACGGCGCTTAAGATACAGCATCCAGCCTGTAACAAAGAATAAGGGCATGGCTAGGGCGGCTAACATTGCCAGGAATTGGTACACCGGGCCAAAGAAGCTTCCACGGTGAACCGGCAGCATACTGCTCATGATTTTTTCATTTAACTTTTTATCTTCATAAATTTCCATGTCTTTAATAGATGAAGTTTTATAGTCAAATGTGGCTTTATTGCGTGCACGTTCATGTTGCGGGATAGCATCCACAAAAGTCAGTTCAACTTCGCCATTGGCTTTTTTCGGCAAGTTCAGGGTCAGACTAGAATAATCACGACCGACTTGGGCATTAAATCCAGTCCATGTCTGGGTGAGCGCAAGATTGATTTGCTCAGCGCTTAGACCACGTTTATCACCACCTTCACCACGAGAACCTTCTCGATCTTTGCTCGTAGATTGTGCCTGTTGAGCGTCATCACGTCCTTCACCGCTTGGGGTGTTTCCGCCACGTTCACCGCGACCTTCTCCAGCGCCACGCTGTGGAGCTTCACCTTTTGATTCTTTTTTTTGTTCGACCCCCATCACGGTATACAGACCGCTACGCCACCAGCCATAAGACCAGGTTAAGCCAGTACAGGCAATAATCAGGAAGAAAACAACCACCCAGGTCCCCACAACCGCATGTAAGTCCCACAGGAAATTACGGCCTTTAAGTTTAGGTTTAATCAGGAACCATTGTTTAAAAGAATGCTTTTTAGGCCAACGCAGGTATAAACCACTGAATATAAAGATCAGCAGCATTAGGGTGCATGCACCCGTAATCTGCTTGCCGACTGGTCCAATGGTTAAGTTACGATGTAACTGCTGAATAAACTGAAAGAACTCGCGTCCTTTAATTTCGGGTAAAACTTCGGCAGTGTAGGGGTTTATCATCATGTTATAACCCTTGCGTGCACCTTCTTTGACAATGTTCAGGCTGGAAGATGCGTTCGGGTCTTTGGCCACAGTGATGCTATTAATTTTCATCTCTGGATCAGTACTATGGAAATGCTGATAAAGTTCTGCAGGGGTTAACTTGTCCCGATTTTCAGCTTGTACGGTATAACTATCTGGATTCAGCCATTTTTGAATCGGTTGTTCATAGGAATAAATGGCACCGGTAACCCCCATAATCGAGAGAATTAAACCAGCGGTAATCCCGAGGAACCAGTGGATCTGAAAAAAGATTTTTTTTAACATAGCTGAAAAGATGTGGGAGGTGGACGATATTAGCGCGAATTATAACTGAACTTCTGGAAGATAATAAGGATTTTGCAGGTAATATTTATTCTCATTCTCATTTGTATTTATTTTAATTAAAAAACCCCCAATTATTTGGAGGTTTTTAGGTAAATCGTTTTGATTAAAACAGAGCTTAGACCTGTTTTGCTTCGCCGACTGTTTCTTTTAAATGCTTGCGAATGGTATTAAATGAAAAATTCTTCGAATCCATACGTTTTGGCAAAATATAAGCACCTTGCTGACCCTTAACCTTGAAGTTAATCAACATAAAGTCAGGTGTGTTATACCATTCATAAATATCTTTCCAGCCAATTGCACCAACACCTTCCTGCGCACCCATTTTTTGACGCATGATAAGCCCGTGTGGTTGCACACCTAAACGAATGCCCTTAATTTCCTGTACTGGGAATTCATTCATTTTACGTTTTACATACCATTCCAGTCCGAATTTACGGATGAGGAAGTACGCCACGACGCAGACTAATGCAACCCAACAAAAAATAGTCGAATAATTCTTTAATAGGATAATACCAACAATAGATAGCGCAGCCACAACCGCCATAATTATCCAAGTCTTGGTGCCAATTTTGTTGGTACTACGCCAAATAGCAAGTTGAGCTTGACGTTGTTCAGCCTCTGAAATTTCATAGTTCACAGGCTGTAGGGTATAAGCGTATAAATTTTTCGCGGTCATAATGAATTAACAAATCTAGAACTGTAAAAAGTTTAGCATTATTTATACCCATTCAGGGAGTATATTGTTCCAAAATCATTCGAATTATAAGGAGCCCAATTCGGTGGCTTCCTCATCACGGTCATGACTCAAACTTTGCTTTAAGCGACTGAGTTGTTTCAGAATACTTAACATCAAAGATAATTGCTGTAAAACAATCAGCGATTTCTGATCATCTTCATTATTTTGGCTTAAGCGTTGACGAGCGGTATTCAACATATTCTGTGCTGTCAGATCGGGAACTTCATCTTTTAATAAAGAACCTTGGATATTCTCTAAAGCCAGATCTAAAAGATTTAACACTTCTTGATCTTGTATTTTTTCACGATGTGCCCCGAGCGCGGCAATATAGCTTAGCAGGGTGTGATTTAAACATAAGAATTCAAAAGCCAGGCTTTTTTGTGTGGGATCGAAATCCGGTTCTGTGGCTAAGGTTGAAATCAGCGAGGCAACTTCAGCATCATTATTATGTGCAGCACGACGTACTACACGATATTTCAGACCATGATTACGCCCTTGCTTATATTGTTCGATCACTTCTGCCAAATAATTACATTGCGCGGTGAGTGAGCGATTGATGGTGCGCGACAGGCGACGGAATTTCCAGTCTGGAAAAATAAAACTGACTCCAAACCATGCCACTGCACAGCCAATTAAGGTATTAATCATGCGAGGCAAAGCTGCATCAAAGCCCATTCCATCCAGATTGAAATTAATCAGCGCAAGAATGGTAATAAACGCGGTGGCCTGGGCATATTGTTTACTGCGCAATTCAAAGAACAGCACGCCACTCAACACTAATAATAATAGTTGACCTTCAATCGACGGGATAAAGTACAAAACCGCATAGCCCAGAATAATACCCACTAAAGTCCCGACTATACGCAGGCGTAAACGACGTTTGGTGGCATTGAAGTTCGGTTGGCTGACAAAAAGAGCAGTCAGTAAAATCCAGTAACCATATTCAATCTGGGTCACTTGAACAAAAATATAACCGATAAGCAGAACAATCGAGACCCGTATTGCATGTCTAAACAGCACAGATTCCGGGGTTAAGTGCTGTTTGATGCGGATCACCACATCATCCCAGCCTTTCAAGTCGTCATCTTTCAACTGGTTTTCAATGTGTTTGGTTTTATCAAGCTTGATATGACGTTCGGTTTCTACATTACGGAGTTGAGCATCAATCGACTTTAAATTTTGATAGAGGGAAAATAATGCGTTGATCCAGACTGGGTCATATTGTTGTTCAGCACGTAATTTTTCTAAAGAAATTCTTAAGTTGGTAAAAGTATGTTTAAAACGCTTATTATGTTGATAGGTTTCACGGTGCAAAATGCTGTAACTTAAGTCTTTACAGGCTTTGGCCTGAAGGGATAAAACCCGCTGGAAACGAAATAAAATGTCGCTATGTTCAAAGATTTTAACCAGTTTCTGATAGTCAATGTGCGCTGAATCGGCACGTTCATGAATATCTTGAGCCACAAAATAATACTGCAAGCTGCGGCGGGTATCTTTTTGTCCACGGTCACCCTTTAAACGGGTCAGTAGCGCAGTTTTCATTTCATTGAAAATACCGACCAGTTTGCCATTTTCCAAAGACAGCTCAATCATGCTTTGTTGATAACTGCTTGGTGTCATATCGACATCAAACAGATTCGATTTCGCAAATAAGAAATCCCCTAGTGACGAATAACACTGTGATAATTTATCTTGGACTTGGCGAACCGGAAACAATAAAAAACTGACTGTTGAAATCAGCCCATACCATGCAGCACCTGCAACCAATAGCAAGGCTTGGGTATACCAGTTATCAAATAATCCCACACCTAGCATCGAGTAAACGGAAACTACCAAGCAACCATAGGAAATAGTGGCGTAGCGCCGTCCCAATGAGCCAAGAAGAATCCAGCCAATGCAGGAAACAATCAAGCCTAAGGCAAATAAAATCGGATAAGGAAATAAGAAATAAATCGAGGTGGCGGTAATAAAAAAGCCGATGTAAGTATAAACCAGGTTCATGATACGAACTGAAAAACGGTCGTCAATATCACTTAGGCCTGCAGCCACCACACCCAAAGTTAAAGGAATAGTCGCCAGTTGTTGCCCCATAAAATAAGGCACAAAAGCAGTACCTGCGAATGCAATCACCATGCGCAGGTTATACATGAAAGTAGTGTTATACGTCGCTTGTTTAAGACGTGTGAGCCAAGATTTCAAATTATGTCCTTACCACAAAGTGATCTATGCATCAGTGAGGTGAATTATGTGATTTTTCACTCTCCATTCTGAGAAATAATACTATGTACAGTGTAAGCTTGTCTTTAAAGCCGTCATTTAAAAATTAAATATCAATATGTCTGAACAACAGTCTACTCAACAATATTCTACGACATGGATCATGCTGCTGGCATTACTGACTTCACTCGGTCCACTTTCCATCGATATGTACTTGCCGGCATTGCCACAAATGGCCAATGACTTTGGGATCAGTACCCAGATGATGGCCAATACTTTACCTGCCTATTTTTTAGGTCTGGCCTTAGGCCAACTGATTTATGGTCCTTTAAGCGATCGAATTGGCCGTAAACCGCCCCTTTATTTTGGTTTGGTGCTTTATATCTTAGCAAGTATGTTATGTGTCTTTGCAACCGATGAATGGAGCTTAATTGCAGCGCGTATTTTACAGGCAGTTGGGGGCTGTGTCGGGGTAGTGATTGCACGGGCTGCCATTCGTGACCGTTTGGACATGCAAGCTTCTGCGCAAGCCTTTGCCAGTATGATGATTGTAATGGGGATTGCACCGATTATTGCCCCAAGCTTGGGTGCAATCGTATTGAAGTTTTTTGCCTGGCAGGCAGTCTTCGTCTTTTTAACGCTGATGGGCATAATCTGCTTGCTGTGCGTACACTTTTTCTTTAAAGAAAGCCTGACGCCCGAACGCCGTTTAAAAATGAATATAAGCCAGATATGCAATTTATATGCTGTGATTTTCACCGATCGTAGTTTTAGATTACCGATGCTGGCGGGTTGTTTTTCGGGTGGCGTATTATTTTGCTATATCAGTTCATCGGCTTCGGTATTGATGGATGATTATGGTTTGAATCAGCAGCAATTCGCTTATGCCTTTGGTTTAAATGCCTTTGGTATTATGTTGCTATCTACGCTAAATAAAAAACTGGCACATCAATTTTCGGTACTTGGTCGTTTGAAAATAGGAGGGACGCTTCAGCTGATAGGCGCATCTATTTTGTCCATTTCCGGTCTGATCGGTCAGATCCCCTTGTGGATGGTGCTCTCAGGCATGTTTTTGGCGGTTGCGGGTATTGGCTTTACAGGACCGAATGCCATGGCTTTGGCAATGTCGGAACAAGGATCGCGTGCAGGAACTGCCAGTGCCATTATGGGGAGCATGCAGTTTGCCTGTGGTTTACTCGGTGGTGTGATCCTGAATTTCCTGATTTGGAATTCACTTTTAAATATGGGCTTGGTGATGCTCATGTTTGTAGCTATAACTTTGCTGGCGATCATGCAATTAAATCCGCCTGCATCCCATGAGCAAGCAAAAACTTAAGATTAAAAGCTAAAACAAAAAATTCTAATAAAAAGAGACTTAAATAGAAGATTAAAGGTCTCTTTTTATTTTTAGATTAATTGAACCGGCTTATTTATCCCACTTACTCATCCAGAAATACGGTAAATTCTTCAATCGCAATACGTGGGGTAATAAAAGTGTTTACGATATTGTCCGGATCGGCATAACCCAAGGCAACTGTACAAACCAGTTCTTCATCTTCAGGGGCATTCAGTACGTCCAGTACGATGGGATGAAAGTGATTCCAGGCTGCTTGAGGGCAGGTATCCAGACCACGCGCTTTGGCCGCGATCATGACATTTTGAATCATCATGGAAATATCCATTTTAGAACCAATACCCATAATTTTATTTACAGTAAAATATAGAGCGACAGGCGCATCGAATAACTGAAAGTTGCGCAGTTGTTGGTGCGCCATTTTTTCTTTTTCGCCTTTTTGGATATTTAATAATCCGTATAAACCCCAGCCATTTTCACGGCGGCGCTCAATAAAGGGCGAAATCCAGTTTTCAGGATAATAGGCAAAAGTCTCTTGGTATCGGTTTGCAAGTTCGGGTTGGGTAGCCAGTTCAATCTGTGCTTTACATACCCGTTCAACCATTTCATCCCGTTTTTTCCCCGTCACTACATAAACTTTCCAAGGTTGTGTATTGGTTCCTGAAGGTGCCCGACTCGCCACAGTTAAAATGTCTTTAATAATTTGCGGATCAACTGCTTTATTTAAAAAAGCCCGTACAGAATGACGTGAAGTAATCGCATCATCAACATGGCGAACTTGTTGCAAATTCATAAAAATTCCTTTTGAAATGAGTTTTTTAGAACGAAGTCCTATATACATTAGTCTAATATTTGAACCTGCGACTATGTACAATTTTTTCATAAGTTAAAGAATATATTCAATATTTTAAAGAAATATTTAAAAAACAAGATTGTTTTTTAATCATTGTTCAAGAAAACTGATTTTAATAAAGTAGAGAACTTGATAGATTGTTTGCAACATATCGTTTACATATGTTGTACTTTTATAATACGTTAAGCTTTTTCACTGTACTAATAAGCAGAAAATGCAATGATTTTTAAAGCTTTTTAAAATTTTAAATCATGATTTTTCATTGATTTTTCGAGTTTTTAAGGGTCAGTTATGCACGGATGCGAAATATTTAAATTGGAGATTAGAATGAGTCGCTTACTCAACGGTAAATTTATGGCTAAAAGTTTAGCATTAGCAGTGACTGCTGTAATGGTAAGCACAGCACATGCAGGAAAAGCTGAGCAACAACAAATTCAAGAACTACGTCAAGAAGTTGAAACATTAAAATCTTTAATTCAACAGCAACATCAAGTTCAACAACAGCAGCAAACTCAAATTGAGCAAGTTAAAGCTCAACCTGTTCAACTTGCAGCAGCACCAGTAGCTAAACCTGAAGCACCAGCGACGGGCTTTAAAACAAAATCGGGCGCAAGTGTAAACCTATATGGTTTCGTTCGTGGTGATGCCAACTATATTATTGAAGGTGCAGATGATGACTTCGGTAATGCTGCTAAAGTTGGCAATGGTACCGTTGGTTCCGTAAATGATAAGTTGCGCGCTACAGCTAAAACCACCCGTATCGGTTTAGATTTTAGTTCGCCAGTAGGTGATGCAAAAGTCGGTGGTAAAGTTGAAGTTGATTTTGCAAGTGCCGCTGAAAACTTACGTATCCGTCATGCTTATTTGACCTATAACGACTGGTTGTTTGGTCAAACCACTTCTAACTTCTTGTCAAATCATGCGCCTGAAATGATTGACTTTGCTACAAACATTGGTGGTGGTACAACACGTGTTCCACAAGTACGCTATGGTCTTAAACTCGCTCCTGCCACTCAATTATTTTTCTCTGCTGAAGAGGGCGATAGCTCTGCTACAGATATCAAATACCGTCTGCCAAACTTAACCGCAAAATTAACTCAAGGTTTTGCCGATGGTAAAGGCTCAGCATCAGCACGTGCTTTAGTTGAAAATTATAAATCGACGACAGCAGACGATAATAAAACAGGTTGGGGGATTGCTGCTGGCGTAAATTATCAAATCACTGATCCTTTAAAAGTGTCTGCCGATGTTTCACATGTAGTGGGTAATAGTAATTACTTATATGGCAGTAATAGTGCGTATTCTGTAGTCAATGGTGATATTGAGCAGAATGAATTTACAGCAGTACAAGTCGGTGCGA
Source organism: Acinetobacter sp. ANC 3781 (assembly GCF_004331285.1). Classification (GTDB taxonomy): domain Bacteria; phylum Pseudomonadota; class Gammaproteobacteria; order Pseudomonadales; family Moraxellaceae; genus Acinetobacter. The sequence goes on along the minus strand of NZ_SJOH01000006.1, from coordinate 132,257 downwards.
CTTACAAGATTTCTCCTCAATTACGCTCAACCTTGGCTTATGGAGCAATCTTTGCTGATGATGGCAATGATTATGCTACAGCTAATTCAACTGCACTTGTAGCAAATGAGAAAGTTCAACAAGCATGGATCAACTTTATCTATTCACCGGCTGCACCGATTGACCTGGGTATTGAATACGTCAACGGTAAACGTGATACCTTTGCTGGACAGTCATTTAAAGATAACCGTGTAGGCTTAATGGCGAAATATAATTTCTAATCTTAATCTCTAAAAATATAGAAATAAAAAGAGGCGATTTATTCGCCTCTTTTTATTTCTAGTTGGAAAAATATGAGTAGTTGTTTATAAAAGCTATATATTTAATAAATTAAAATATAAAAAGTCCGATTGTGGGTAATAGGCAAAATTGTAAATAAATAGAGACATTAATAACAAAATTTGGATAATATACGCTCTTTTTGAACATTACTTGGCGTGATAGCTTTATCATTGCTGAAAATGCATGTTTATTTTTGCGTATCCTGCAAAAAATGGCATGATGAGGACTAGAAGCTTTAAATGAGACGATCTCTCATGAGTAAGCGGGTTAGTAGGGATTTAAGGAAATGTTCTTTCTTTGAATTCCAAAAATATAATAACTTGCGTCGTCTCTTTTTTATTTTTCCATCTATATGGAAAAATAATCTCCTTGTCTATGGTTTCATCAAAAATGAATTTTTTATTCCTTTTTGTTGTACAGCTTTTATTTTGTTTGGTCTTTGCCAAATGGTTCTTGAGATTTTTTAATCAAGAAAATACTAAGGCTATAGAACAAAAAGAATCCAACTATTTTATGGACAATGATGATGGAATTTACTTTTAATGCCTTTTATACGCTCATTGCAGCGGTAATCGTTCTTTTATTAGGACGGTTTCTTGTCAATAAAATTGATTTTTTAAGACGCTACAATATACCCGAACCAGTGGCGGGCGGCTTAGTTGCTGCAATTGCTTCACTATTTGTGCACAATATTTGGGGTTTGAGCATCTCTACAAGTACTGAACTCCAAACCAGTTTTATGCTGATTTTCTTTGCATCCATTGGTTTAAGTGCAAACTTTGCCAAGTTGAAAGAAGGTGGTTTAGGTCTGGTGATTTTCCTGGTTTGTGTGGCTTCATTTATTATCGTGCAAGATTTTGTCGGTATTAGCTTAGCGACTTTACTAGGAATCGATCCTTTAATTGGCTTAATTGCGGGTTCAATTACCTTGACAGGCGGGCATGGTACAGCGGGTGCCTGGGGTGAGATTTTAGAAGTTGAACATGGCATTCAAGGTGCTTTAGCTTTGGGCATGGCCAGTGCGACTTTTGGTTTAATCATTGGCGGCATCATTGGCGGTCCTTTGGCCAAAATGTTGATTAACCGTCATCAGCTTGCCCAGCCACGTAGCAATAAGCAAATAGAAGACCGTGATTCAACACTCAATGCAGATACAGATTCAACTGAATTTACCCAATTTGAATATCCGCATCAGGTGCGTTTAATTACGGCTGATAATGCGATTACCACTTTAGGTATGTTTGCGGCATGTTTAGCTTTTGCTGAATTCATGACTGGCTTTAGTAAAGGAACCTGGTTTGAACTTCCGACCTTTGTATGGACTCTCGCCGGCGGTGTAATTCTGCGAAATGTCCTGGAAGGGGTATTTAAAGTTGGAATTTTCGATCGTGCAATTGATGTATTCGGAAATGCCTCGTTATCGCTTTATCTCGCTATGGCATTACTGTCTTTGAAGTTATGGCAATTGTCTGATTTGGCTGGTCCACTGGTTGTCATTCTGGGTGCGCAAACATTAACCATGGCACTTTATGCAGCATTTGTGACTTTCCGCGTTATGGGTAAAAACTATGATGCTGCCGTACTTTCTGCAGGACATTGTGGTTTTGGTATGGGTGCGACACCTACTGCTGTAGCGAATATGCAAGCCATTACCAATATGTATGGCCCTTCGCATAAGGCATTCTTGATTGTTCCGTTATGTGGGGCATTCTTTGTCGATTTAATTAACGCCACTGTCATTCAGGTGATTCTTAAGTTTTTTGTATAAGTCTGAATGTATTTCTAAAAAGCCCTAGCAATCTAGGGCTTTTTTATTATTGAACATTATAAAAAGGTCAGAATGAGCTGGTAGGCCATGAAACTGCCCATTAAGCTCAGCCAGACGGGTAGCTTGGTTTTGAGTAAGGCGATGACTACAGCAACAAATATAAGATCAGTGATCTGTACAATATAATGCTCTGCCATTTGTATGACCATACAAAGCAGAAGTCCCACCACAGCCGCATTGATTCCTACAACCGCATGACGAATATAAGTCTGATTCATTAACCATGACCAGTAGGGTAAGGTTCCAAAAACAAGAAAAAAGGAGGGCAGGAATATAGCTAATGTAGCGACACAGGCATTCAGGATCGGATATGGGGTTAAAGGTGTGAGTGCACCCACATAACTGGCAAAGCTAAATAAAGGACCAGGCATCAGCTGGGCCAAGGCATAACCTAAATCAAAGTTCTCGGCAGACATTAAACCAGTTGCAACGAAATCTTGATGTAAAAAAGGCAGAATGATATGTCCGCCCCCAAAAACCAGAGAAGCGCTACGATAGAAACTTTCTACAACTTGTATGAATACATTGCTTTGCTGCAAGCTCAGAAAGAGAAAGATAAAAAAAGGTAATACAAAAAGAATGATCCAGAAATAAGCATTTGATCTTTTTGTAGAAGAGATCGTATCTGTTAAAGAAGAGGCTTCCACTTTGTTTTCTTTGGCAGGAGTAATTTTTTGTGTGAAGAATATGCCCAACCATGCCGCGATAAAAATCACTATGATTTGATTCATCGGCAGGGAAACCGTGTAAATAAAGATTGTGGAACAGAGCATTAAAATGTATTGCCAGATTTGGGTACAAAAGCTTTGAAGCATTTGCCAGAAAGCCCATGTCACCACAGCCAAAACAATAAGTTGAATACTATGAAAAAATGCTGAAGAAAGCAGCGGTGAAAATTGTTGGCCTAATATTGCTACCGTAGTCATTAATATTGCGGAAGGTAGAGTAAAACCTAACCATGCAAGTATTGCACCTCCATAGCCTTTTTTCACATAGCCAATCGCCAAACCCACTTGGCTGCTGGTTGGTCCAGGTAAAATTTGTGCCAAAGCAACCAGTTGTGCATATTGTTGGTCATCTAACCATTTTAATTGCTTCACAAAGGTGTGATGAAAAAACACCAGATGCGCAACAGGACCCCCAAATGCAAGGCAACCTAATTTTAGAAAAGTTAGGAAAATAGTGCGATAATGAAGGGATGGCATAGATAAATTCATTAAGGTCGATCTTTTAAAGTTTAATATTTTTTGATGGCAGTTTAACGAAATACTACAATGTGAAAAACATATAGTTCTTAAACTGTACGACTTTTAAAAGATAAGCTGATCAATCTTTGGGTGGTTCATGATAAATATCAAATTTGGTTATATTGCTTTAGCTGTAATAAGTGTAGCGGGATGCCAAAGTGTTCCGCATTCTAAGCTTACTGTAGGCTCTACAGGCTTATCTGAATCTCCCAGTGTGGATGCACAAGTACATGCCGATCGCATTAATTTTAAAAAATTAAAAAAACAAGAAAATCGTCCAATTGTTGCTTTGGTACTGGGTAGTGGCGGTGCACGCGGCTATGCGCATATTGGTGTAATTCAAGTATTGGAACAACAAGGCATTCATCCTGATTTTATTGTGGGTACCAGCGCAGGAAGTATTGTAGGTTCAATTTATGCCAGCGGTAAAACTGCGAATGAGTTACGTGATATTGCGTTAAATATGAAAGCTCAGGATGTACGTGATGTAAAACTGGATCTAAAAGGTTTTTTTGACGGCAAAAAAGTTGAAAACTACGTCAATCAACAAGTGAATAATACTCCGTTAGAATTACTTAAAACGCCCATGTATGTGGTAGCGACAGAATTAAAAGAAGGCAAAAAAGTGGTCTTTAATTATGGCAACACCGGGCAGGCAGTGCGCGCTTCAGTGTCTATTCCCAGCATGTTCGTTCCCACTAAAATTGGCGCAGATGAATATGTTGATGGTGGCTTGGTCAGTCCTGTACCTGTAGATGTGGCACGTGACCTGGGTGCAGATATCATTATTGCAGTAGACATTTTGGCTCAACCCATGCATACCGAAACCAGTAATGTTTGGGGCTTGTTTAACCAAAACATTAATATTATGCAGAATCATTTAGCCAGAGAAGAACTTAAACATGCAGATATTGTAATTCAGCCTGATTTAAGAGAAAAAGCACATATTTTTGATGTCAGAGGCCGTGAAATGACTATGCAAGCCGGTGCTGAAGCAACGCTCAATCAATTAAATGCTATTTCAATTGTATTCAGTCAAAAACACTATTCAACTGCAACTCCAATTCAACAATTGAGTGTGCATGATTAATTGGAAGTTTAAATAAAATGAATGCTAAGAACGAGGTATAAGTTTTTATCATGAAGCCTTGTTCCTGTTTTTAATGGTGTCATAAGTATTTTAATTTTGATTGATAAGTGTGCAAATTAAGCTGGATTTTATTGTAAAGATAGATTAATTGATTGATATTGCTGAGTAAAATTAATTAAGTGCCTAAAAGTTTTATAATATACTGTTTTTATATTAATATGTTTTTGTTCAATTGTTTAAGTTTACCGCTGAGTTAAAAGTCAATAAACTCAATTTTATTAGAGTCAATATGAAAATATATTTCTGTAAGGGGCGTTAAATGAATAACAGCAGGATGAATATAGAAACAATTAGCATCGGGCATAAAGTCAAAATGGCGACAATGGAACATCTTGTTTTTACAGTGACTGCAGAAAATGCGGATGGTACCTTAAGTATTGAAACACAGCTCGATCAGCAGAATGTGCTTAGTTATGGCAATATTTCCACAGAGATGTTACGTAAAATCGCTTCTTAATGTTATTTAACAGGCTGTATTCTATTATTGAACCATTAAAGTCTTAAAAGAATATCTGTAAATAGATTTTTATTGAGTCTTAATTATATTCACTAGCTCATTATTTAAAAATGGAATGCTTTAAAATTTATGTGAGTGTATTTTTTGTAGTCAATTTTTGAGTATTTATTCTATAAAACAAGAATGAATTAAAAATATAGTAGATACAGTGTGTTAAATAAACAGTTATATATTTTTTTGAATGATACTAAAATCACTATAAATAATAATGATGATTTTATTGCCGATTTTGACATTCTATTTCGTAGAAAGACGATATAATAATGGCTTAATACTATTGTCTATCCAAGAGTCTAGAGAACGCGATGTCCCCATTAGATCAAATTGCTCCAGCATTAGATGACCAGTCTGAATTAACTATGTCGGTTTTGATGACCCCAGATATGGCTAACTTTTCAGGTAATGTTCACGGTGGAACAATTTTAAAATTGTTGGATCAAGTCGCATACGCATGTGCCAGCCGTTATTCAGGGAGTTATGTGGTGACTTTGTCGGTTGATAAAGTCAATTTTAAAGAACCGATTCATGTGGGAGAATTAGTCACTTTCCTTGCTAGCGTGAACCATGTAGGGCGCACCTCTATGGAGATCGGGATTCGTGTAGAGGCGCAGAATATTCAAAAACGTACGATTCGCCACACCAATAGTTGTTATTTCACTATGGTTGCTGTAGATGAAAATGGTAAGCCACAACAGATTCCAGCGCTCAATTTAGATAATGACTGGAAGCGTTGCCGTTTTGAAGCGGCTGAACATCGCAAAGTAGCGCGTCTGCAAGAAAATCATCATCCATCCTGTAGTATTTATAAGAAAAATTCACAATGTTAATAAATATCAAATGAAAAAAGACCGCTACTTAGCGGTCTTTTTTTGATATGAAATGAGGCGGGATGTCTGTACAACTCAACTCAATCGGCATAATATAAAACGATACGTATCGTTTCGTTTTGGTGATTTTATGACTGAAGTAGAAGTAGAGAAAACGTCACGTCGTAAGCAATGTATTTTAAATGCAGTGACTTTAGCATTAGAAGAATATGATTATAGTCATTTGACTATAGAAGATATTGCTGCTCGGGCAGGGGTTGGAAAATCAACAATTTACCGCTGGTGGAAGCATAAGTCTGATTTGGTTTTCGATGCCTTTAAAGAACACACTGCTTCCGTATTTGAATTGGATTTTCAACAAAGTTTGCAATTTAATCTGAATCAGCAGCTTTTAAAGTTGTCGCATGCATTGAATCATCCTGTTGGACGGGCACTGTTGGTCGTCATGGCAGAGCATCGTGAAGCTGCGGGTGAATTCTTTAAACAGTATTTATTGCCGCGTCGTGAGCAAACCCGCAAGCTGATTCAAATCGCCATTCAACGTCATGAAATTATTGCTGACTATCCATTTGAGCTGATGCTAGATGCGCTGTATGGCCCTATTCATTATCAGATTATTTTCTTCAATCGTATGCCCGATGAAACGTATATTCAAAATCTTGTGGGTTTGCTGATGCAACCCGTTGTGATTCAAAAGTAGCGCTGCGCTACACTGAAGTGGGTCATTATGTCTGCAACGAACACCGGGCGTTTATGGAATCGCTCTTTTCTATTGTGTCTGTTCAATAACCTGTTTTTATTTACGTATTATTATGCGCTATTGACCATTTTGCCGATTTACATCATGAAGCATTTAGGTGGAACGGTCAAAGAAGCAGGTTTGGCACTCACTTTATTTCTGCTGTCTTCAATTGCAGTTCGCCCATTTTCCGGATTAATTATTGAAAAATTGGGAAAAAAAATATCCTTTCGCGGTTCCGAATTTTTATTTGTTCTTTTTTCTTTTAGCTATCTGTTTGCAGATAACATGTGGGCTTTACTGATTATTCGCTTTGTTCACGGCATTTGGTTTAGTGTATTAACCACCGTCACCGTACCGATTGCCAATGATTTTATTCCGGATCATCGTAAAGGTGAGGGCATGGGCTATTTTGTCATGTCGACCAATCTTGCCGTGGTCTTTGGCCCTTTGATTGCCTTAACCGTGCTTCAATTTACCGACTTTATGATGCTGTTTGCCATTTTAAGCGCTGTGATCTGTCTGGGCTTTATTTTTTGCTTAATGGTGCCGGTACAAGAAAATAAACTCGACAAGTTACCTAACACGGTAGAAGAAAAACGTTTAGGTTTTCATGATATTATTGAAATGCGCGCAGTTCCGATTGGCTTTGTAGCCTTGCTAACTGCATTTGCCTATTCCAGCATTATGAGCTTCATTACCGCATACAGCGAATCTAAAGATTTACTCGCCTATACCAGTTTATTTTTTATTGTATTCGCAATTTCCATGATTGTAGTAAGGCCGTGGGTTGGAAGAATTTATGATCGTAGAGGTGCCAGCGCCGTCATTTATCCTTCGTTTATTTTCTTTGCTTTAGGCTTGGTGGTGGTGAGTTTTATTTCAAACCAATGGATTCTTTGGCTATCTGCTATATTTATTGGGATTGGCTATGGCTCCTTATTTCCCTGTTTTCAAACTTTAGCGATTCAATCTGTGCCCAAGCAGCGAATGGGACATGCAGTCTCAACCTTTTTCACCTTGTTTGATTTAGGCATGGCGATTGGTTCGGTAGCTCTTGGTTTGATCATTGCGAGTTATGGCTATCAAATGACTTATCTATTTTGTGCTGTCATTACTGTGGCAACCTTGTTTGTCTATAAATACTCAGTGGTATCAGCAGCAGTTCAACAACCCAAATAAAGAGGTATGGCCGTGGAATTACGTCATTTACGCTATTTCGTTGCAGTGGCAGAAGAGCTGAACTTTACCAAGGCGGCACAACGCATGTGTACGGTACAGCCCTCTTTAAGTCAGCAAATAAAAGATCTTGAACAAGAAGTCGGAGTGCAGTTGTTGATTCGGTCAAATCGTAAAGTTGAACTGACTGAAGAAGGCAAAGCATTTTTAAAAGAGGCCCTGTTAAGTTTGGAACATGCTGAGAAAGCTATTCAGGATGCCCGTCAAATTGCCAACTTAAACAAAGACCAGCTGAATATTGGGTTTGTGCCGGTAGCGGAAATGAAAATTTTCCCTTATATCATGCCGAATATTCGTGCACACTTTCCTGATATCAAAATTAACTTTCACAGTATGACCGATGCAAATCAGTTCAAGGCGTTAAAGAAAAGCGATATTGATATTGCTTTTACCCGCTATATTGATGAGTCGAGTGAACTTGAGCATGTACAAATTTTTAGCGAGCCTTTGGCTTTAATTGTTCCAAAAGATTCGCCTATAGCAGAGCAACGTCACGTCAGTATCAAGAGTTTTAACGATCAAGACTTCATTATCAGTGATGAAATTGCTTCACCGCAGTTATATAAAATTATTACCGACTTTTTTAAGCAATCCAAAGTGAATGTCAATGTGGTACAGCAATCGACCAATATTTTATTGAATGTAAATTTAGTTGGGATGGGGGTGGGGTGGAGTCTGGTACCGGCTTATGTTATTCCACTGTTAGGGGATAAAATTGTGGTGAAAAACACCATTGAGCCTTTGCCGATGATTGACTTATATGTAAGTTACCGTAAAGGTCAAAAGAATCAAATCATTGAGCTGATTTTAAAAATATTGAAAGAACAGTTTTATATGGGATTCTTTTAAAAAATTAAAAACCTAGATGTTGCGTCATGTTTTAATAAATAAAAGATATTGCGTAACATCACAGTGTTTCATAAAACAATCCTTTGCATTACAACGATTCACAGAACAACAATGCACAAACTGTTTTATCGCTTTATACTCAATAATTAAAACAACAAGATAGATTGAACAAAAATGATGAAGCTCTATAACAATACTCAATCACGTGGAATGACGCTTTTTCCTTTGCTAAAAGAACTGGCAATTGAAGATCAGATTGAACAGATCCAAGTTCCCTATGAAGACATGCACCAGGCTGAATATTTAAAGATTAATCCTATGGGAAAAGTGCCATGTCTGGTCGATCAAGGAATCGTGGTTTCAGAAGTGGCGGCAATATTTACCTATCTGGCCGATAAATACAGTGAAAAAGGTTTGGCGCCGGCATTAGATGATCCTAAGCGTGGTGCATATTTGAAATGGATGTTCTTTTGTCATGGCCCCTTGACCGAATATATGGACTTAAAAAGTCTTGAGGTGTCTAAAGAACAAATTGAAAAGAGAAAAACCGGCTTGGCTTTTGGTCATGAGGAAACTTTATTCGCTTTCCTAAAACAGGGAATGCAACAGGCCAACCCATATTTGCTCGGCGAGAAAGTTTCAGCAGCAGATTTATATCTGGCTTACTGGCTGGTTTTCGCCATCTCTTTTAAAATCTTGCCTTATCTGGATGAGTTCAAGCCTTTTATTCAACTGATTGGAAGCCGGGATTCGATGAAAGATGTACCGTGGTTTCAAAAAATAAATGCCTAAAATGGTTTTTCTTTCATTTATGCAAAATCAATAACGACTTGAACACCTATTCTTATCTAACTAGACCTAGGACGAAAGAATATTATGATCCTGTGAATAATGTTCGAGTTATCGTAGATTTCAAAACAGGTTGAGTTGTAACGCCAATGAAAGGAAAAACATAATGGAGGAAAATATAGAGCTTGCTGAATCATTATACAAAAGGATTTCAGTTATTCTTTTAAAAGAATGGGATTCTATTGGTGTGCAAAATTTTCCAGAAGCATTTAATGAATATGATAGCTATGTTATGCCATTGTATAAAATGCTGATAGATAAAAAACCATTACAAGATATATTCGAGTATTTAGTTTGGGCTGAGTCACAGCATATGGGTTTAAGCATTGTTGATAGGCAGCATACTCATCTTGTTGCTGAAAAATTGAAAGGTCTCAGCGACTAATTTAATTCTGTGATTAATTTTGTTTAGTTCCGTCTTTATAATTTGGAACACTAAACTAGTTAATTTTAGTTATTAGAAACCTAAACAATTATTCATTCGTGAATAATTGGTTTTTTCTTTGTCTAAGAAAAGCAAGAACGGATGTCCAGTTATATACGCCTTTAGGTGTTCATTTTGATAGAAATATGCAATTTACATCGCTAAAGAATTTAGATAAAAACAAGACCACGCTTTCACGTGGTCAGATCTTTTAATATCATTCAGTTGAATGATTATTTTACGTGGAGCTTTTTGAATAACTGCTGGCTCACGTGGTCTAAAGTTTGTGGAATTGCAAGTGCGGCCACAAAACGGTCAGGGCGTAAAATCACAACCGACTCTGATGTTTTACCAAACCAGGTACGGATATCGGTACCAATATCGCCCAGGGTAATCACGCCGTCAAATTTCTTGCGATTTTCATTGCCAAACTGAACTTCAGGAATGATCTGAATAAATTTAACACCTAAATTTTTCCAGACTTGCATGGTGGTCGCACTGAGTCCCCATTGTGGATCCACACCCCAAGCAATAATGGCAAAGTCGTTACCAATCACGTCATCCAGTAAAACTTTTTCACCAGACTCAAGTTTTACCTGCGGCTGGATAAACATTTTACCGATTGGAGATTCTTTTTTACCATCTGCAAGCAAGGCACCGTCATTATATTTTGGCATTGGTTTAAAACGCATTTCAAGCAAATACTGTTTAATTGGCTTGATGTAATTCAATGCGTAGGCAATACCGTCACGGACAAAACCTTGCCATTTTTTAGGTGGTGCAAGCACATGACCTGCCATCACAGAAAGATCAATCATCGCTTTGGCATGGTCTTTACGTTCAATCTGGTAAGAATCCAATAAATCAGCAGTTGCTTTACCTTGTACCACGAGCGCAACTTTCCAAGCCAGGTTAAAGGCATCACGCATACCGCTGTTATAACCCTGACCTTGCCATACCGGCATAATATGTGCTGCATCACCGGCAAGTAAAATACGGTCGACACGGAATTTATCCGCAATACGTGCATTGTGTGTGTAAACACGCTGACGAATCACTTCAATATTTTCAGCATTTGGTAGAACTTTGGACAACAATTTTGCGATATTTTCTGGCTGGCTTAACTCTTCCTGAGTTTCACCCGGCATCACCATAAATTCGAAACGACGAATACCATGCGGAAGCGCAGCAGATACATAAGGACGTACTGGGTCACAACATAAGTAAATATGCGGAGTCGCTAAAGGATCATTTTCAATGTCGATTACGATCCATTGGTTCGGTGCAGTTTTGCCATCAAAAGCAATATTCAAAGTACGACGTACAATTGAGTTACCACCATCACAGGCAATTAAATATTTTGCTTGAACAGTTTCTTGTTTCTGGTTTTTATCTTGAATCTTTAGCGTTACGCCATTTGCATCTTGGCTAAATTCATTCAGCTGACGTGAAAAAAGCACTTCAGTTTTATCGTATTGCTTCAAACCTTGCAGTAATACATTGTCAACTTGAGGCTGAATAAATGCATTACGACGCGAGAAACCAAATTCACGGGTAAGCGGCTGAATGTCAGCAAAACAACGACCCTTAGGAGTCAGGAAACGCATTGCATGGTTCGGAGTAGTATGCGGCAATACTTGATCGACTAAGCCGAGTGATTGAATGGTACGTAAAGATTCATCATCAATACCAATGGCACGTGGGTAGTCAATCAAACTATCCAGCTGCTCAATAATAGTGACCTGAACACCTTGTTTGCTTAAATAGTTCGCAATTGTTAAACCAACCGGACCTGCGCCCAAGATTGCCACTTCAGTGGTGTAATTTGTTTTGTTGCTCATAGCGAATGTCCATTCAATCAATTCACATTTAACTGTATTAACGGTGAATTTGAGGGTCTAAACAAGCTATGCCATAGTAGATATGTTGAATGAAAACAAAACAGGGAGAATTTTATTAATATTTTAAATATTTGAAAATTAATAATTATATGTGTATTTAACTATATGGTTTTTTAAATGAATGATCATTTATTTCTATCGTTTATAGAAATCTTCCCTAAAATAAAAAGCTGAATTATTAACATAATTCAGCTTTGATCTCTAAAATATTAACTTGAGCAAACAAGGTGGGGTAATAATTTAGAGATCGAGTTTTAAGGTTATTGTGCAGGTTTAGCCGGTGCTTCTTCTACAGCGACTTCTGAAGCAGGTTGAGCTGATGTAGGCTTGGCAGCAGCACTTTCAGAGCTTACAGTGTCCGGTTGTTCTTGAGTAGAGACAATCACTTTTTCTTCTTGAGGTTGTTTATCAGCACTAGCGGCAAAGGTGGTTGCAGCAGCAATGGTAAAAGTAGAAGCAAGTAATAGTTGAGTTAATTTCATTTTAGGCATCCTTTATTCTTTAAAAAAGTGATTAGATCCATATTTATCATCACATAAATATGGACAGGGCTCATGCTAAAGAGCCTAGGACAGGGGAGCAATCAAAGCAACAAAGTGAAACAGGTCGGTTAACATAAAAATCACAAGTAAGGATTTGCTGTACATTTACTGTAAAAATTACTTAAAAAGAGGCATAAAAAATGTATAGAGATATTTCTAGATCAGCTTTCTGAGAGTATGTTTTTACTTAAAATAAACAAACCACCAGAGAATGACGGTTTTTCATAAAATTGCTGAATAGATTAAATGTAAATAAATTTTTCAGATTACGATGGGGTTTTTGATCACTTTGCATTTGGAATGCAGTAAAAAGAGTGTGTTAATACTGAACTTAATTTAGATATTTAATTCATTTATATAAGTAAAATTTAATTATCCCGCTGTTTAATTTTTTAAATAAGATGAATACGTTGCCAGAGCGAAAGGAAAAAATTAAAGTGAAGTGTTATGCAATTCAGTTGTGTGAATTGCTCTTATCACAATGTGTATTAATTTTCCCTCCATGTATAGCGAGTAAGTTTTGAAACTGATTTCTCCCACAAAAGCTGTCCCTACGCATATCATTTCCGGATTTTTAGGTGCTGGAAAAACCACCTTGCTTCAACATTTACTCAGTCAAAAACCTGGAAATGAAGTTTGGGCAGTGCTCATGAACGAGTTTGGACAAATTGGGGTGGATCAGCAGTTATTACCGCAAACCCAAGGTTATGAAGTTAAAGAACTCTTAGGCGGCTGTCTCTGTTGCAGTAGTCAATTACCCATGCAAATCGCTTTATCACGGTTATTGTCAGAGAGCAAACCGGATCGCTTGTTTATCGAACCGACTGGTTTGGGACATCCTGCACAATTACTGGAACAGCTGACCGAACCGCATTGGCAGCAAAATATTGCGATGCGGGCCTTAGTCACGGTGGTGGATGGTTCGCGTTTGCATGATGCTGATTGGAGCAAGCAAAACCTGTATGCAGATCAGCTAAAAGCTGCCCAAATTCTTGTGGTATCCCATGCTGATATCATGGACGTTGCAGATCGCCAAGCTTTGGAAGTATTGAAGAAAGAATATCAGGCTTATCAGCAAACTTGGCTGATGAGTGGGCAAGCGCATATTACACTTGAACAAATTGATATCTTATATGTATGTACGGAACGTAAAATTCAGCCGCTGCTTAAAATTCAAAAAACATATACTGCAAGACAAATTTTGCCTGAAATTAAACAGTTGCCTTATCACTATGTCGAGACCACGCAAGGCTATAGTGTGGCGGGTTGGAAATTACCCAAACGTTGGCAATTCGATTTCTATCTTTTATTGGATTTGCTTTGTGAACAACAAGATTGGCTGCGTATTAAAGCAATTTTTAATACCAATCAGGGCTGGAAAGTCTTTAACTTCAATTCGGAGCAATTTAATTACCAGTCCTCAGAGGAGGGTATAGATAACCGTATTGAAATCATTGTACGAGATCAGCGTGATTGGCAATATTTTGAAGATCAATTATTACAATGTCAGCTGAATTTGGATGAAACGGATAAAACAACTCAGCAAAAGTAGTGCAAATCTTATATGCTAAGCGCCAAATTTGAGGACTCTTTTATGGCGCTTAAAGCAACAATTTATAAGGCTGATTTGAATATTGCCAATATGGATGATCATCAATATGCTGATTATCAACTAACTATGGCTCAACATCCATCGGAAACCATTGAGCGATTGATGGTGCGTATTTTGGCCTATGCGCGTTTTGCTGATGAAGCCCTAGAATTTACCAAAGATCTGTTTGAAACCGATGAACCAGCATTGTGGCAAAAAGACTTAACCGGTCAATTGGTCAAATGGATTGAAGTCGGTAGTCCCGATGAAGATAAAGTTAAAAAAGCCAGCGCACGTTGCAAGCAAGTCGCAGTGGTGACTTATGGGTCTTCAGTCGAAGAATGGTATAAACGCAATAGCAAATTAAAAACTTTAAGAAATGTTGAAGTGTGGAAATTGTCTACAGCAACAACAGATGCACTAGCACAATTATGCGCACGTACCATGCAATTACAACTCAACGTTATGGATGGTGAATGGACGCTGATTGGCGAGCATGCACAAGTCGTAGTTGAATGGGAACAGTTACAGTAAATATAAGCAGGATGCGGGTTTAGGCTTGCATTCTGATCTCAAAATTGCGTATACCTTAAAAGAATAACAATGAGAGGGGTGAATAGTGCAGCCTGATTTATATCGTTTGCTTATAGCCTTGGGTATTGGTGCCATTATCGGTGCTGAACGTGAGTATCGCAGTAAATCTGCCGGCCTTCGAACCATGATCATGGTCAGTCTCAGTTCCTGTTTGTTTACCATGCTGTCTTTAAAAATTGGTATTGATAGTCCTGATCGAATTGCAGCCAATATCCTGACGGGTTTAGGTTTTGTCGGGGCAGGGGTGATTTTTAAAGATGAGAACCGTATTTCCGGGATTACCACTGCCACCACAATCTGGATGACTGCTGCCTTGGGAATGGCGGCAGGCGCAGGTTATGAACTGCTAAGCCTGTTTGCAACCTTGATTGTGCTGATCGTTTTAATTTTTCTAATCTATGTTCAGGAGCGAATAGAAGCCCTGAGTCATGCCCGCACCTATCGAATTATTTGTCCTTATCAACACAAGACTTTAGATCAGTATGAAGATTTATTTAGGACTTACGAGATGAAGGTGGTTCGCAGTGTGCAACATAAAACTGAACATCGAATGAGTGGCCGCTGGATTTTAATCGGCTCCGCTGAAAATCATAAAAAACTGACCGCTTATTTACTCAACGATTCGAATATCCAAGAGCTGAGTTTTTAAATATTGAAACCTTAAATCATCAAGAAATCAATGTAATCCGGTTTATAATAGCCATTGAAAATTGAGTAATCCGATCAGGTAAATGACAATGACAAATGAATTACAAATTATTGATTTAAAAGTAGGTGAAGGTAAGGAAGCGGTTAAAGGGGCACTGATTACTACCCACTACACAGGCTGGCTGGAAGATGGTACCAAGTTTGATTCTTCTATTGACCGTGGCAGTTACTTTGAAACCGTGATTGGTACTGGTCGTGTGATTAAAGGCTGGGATCAAGGCATTATGGGCATGAATGTAGGTGGCAAGCGTAAATTACTTGTTCCTGCGCACTTGGCTTATGGTGAACGGAAAATGGGCAAAATCATTCCTGCAAACTCAAACCTAATTTTTGAAATTGAATTGTTTGACGTGAAAACCCGTGATTAAAATTTATTAATTTCCAATTAATAAATATCTTGCAAGATACAAGGATGAATCTTGCAGAATAGGTGAATAATTGTTTGAGTTTTCATTTTTTATAGCTACATTAGGTAATGGTTAAGCGTAATTTAAGGATGATTCGCTTTTTGGATAAGAACTATAATTTAATATATGTTTTGAAGTTTTTTATTATTGCATGGGTCTGCATATTCGCGTGTCAAAAATATGCATGGGCACAATATAATGCCGCGCCTGATTCTTATTACTTACAACAAAAATCACTCACTCCGTTTGAGTTTACTGAAACCAGTACCGTCCCCTTAAAAGGATCATGGGAGTATTATCCTCAACAGCTAATCGTTAAACCCAATGCAGTATTAAAATCTGAAACGGTAAGTTTACCGATTTCTTTTAAACAGCTGACGGGTACCAATAAAAACTACGGTACCTTTATTGGACATTTTAAAATACCGAAACAATATATTGGACGTCGTATTGCCATTTATATTCCCAACCAATATGGTGCTTACCGGATGTATTTAAATGGTGATTTCATACTACGTTTAGGGGAGGTGGGAAAAGATAAAATCAGTCACCGGACAGAAAATGTACCTAAAATAGCCTTTTTTGTCTTACAAAAAGAATATTTCACCCTGACCATTCAAGCATCCAATTTCAATACTCTGCATGGTGGTTTAGAAAATCCGATGCGAATTGGGCTAGGTACAACAATTTCTCGTCAGTTCCAGCAACTGATGATGAGTATTGGCCTGGTATGCGGTGCAGTATTAGGGATCGGTATCTTTACCCTGATGTTTTCAATTTTTCAAGGAAAAATCACGCGTAGCAGCATTAGAGTATTTGTGTTTGGTATTTTTATTTTGTTCCTTGCCTTACATAATTTATTTTCAGCACCTTATGCCTATACTACATTTACAAGTCTTAGCTGGATTTGGGGAGTACGATTAGAGTATCTGTTTACCTATTTTACAATCGCACTTTTTCTTACTTATATGTATTTGCTCAATTGGCGTTATATACATCCAATTGTTTATTTTGTCGCAATGTCGATATTTGTCGTTGATATTATTATCACCCTATTTACTGAACCGGAAATTTTTGAGTATTTAATATTTTATAGTTTTTTATTTAGTCCGGTGGTGCTATTAAATTTTGCTTACGGTTTTTATCGAACGGTGAAATTAAAAGAAAAATATTCGACGATTAACTTCTGGGCCGTAATTTTATTATGTACCACTTTTTTGCATGACTTTTTACTGACCCTTAATTTAATTGATTCATTTAACCTGTCTTTTATTTCAACCAGTTTTTATGCCTTGCTGATTATGTTTCAGCAATCCAAAAATTATGCAAAACATACTCAGTATATTGAGCAACTCAACAATAATTTACTCGAGCTGAATAGTTCTCTAGATCAGAAAGTACAAGAGCGCACTTTGCAATTAAATCAGCTCAATCAACAGCTAGAGTTACAAATTCAAATTGATGCATTAACAGGCGCATTTAACCGCCGTGCTTTAAATGCTGAAATTCAGCGTTTATTTACCCTGACAAAAAATCACACCAATCATACTTTGGCATTTGCCATGTTAGATGTAGATTTTTTTAAAAATTATAATGATTTCTATGGGCATTTGAAGGGCGACGTGGTCTTGCAGGATTTGGTTAAGATTATACAGCGTGCCTTGCCAGCTTCAGCTTATGTGGCACGTTATGGTGGAGAAGAGTTTGCAATTATTCTGCATAATGTTCCCAGTGAGGTGGTGTTAAATGTATTGCAACAGGTTTTAAATGCAGTAAGACAAGCAGGTTTAGAACATTTAAATAGGCCTGACCAAAAGCCATATGTGACCTTAAGTATGGGAGTATCCTGGATGGACCAAAATCATCCGTATGCCGATATTCACGAACTGATGAAAGCAGCGGATGTTCAGCTCTATGCTGCAAAGAACGCAGGTCGAGATCAGTACCAAGCATTTCGTTCCTGGCGTCAGAAGCGTTAATGAGAGCAACAGGTATATTGTTTAATCGGACTGCATTCATATTTTAAAGTCATGTTCTTATCAATCTAAGTGGTTTATTTAAATTTAATCGCATGACTAAAAAACAGGCATGCTATTGTGTTTTTTAAAGGTTTATTTTTTTATTACGCTATTATTTTTTAAGATTCATTTCAGTTTAGTGGGATAAAAAGCATGCTGAACTACTGAATGTCACACATCATAAAAAGGAAAGCACCCTAGGGATAGGCGATGGATGGTGTTCAGAGAATAAAATGATTTTTTGAGCACCCTTTAATGAAACCTCGCTTGCTTGCAACTTTGCTTTCCACCTCTCTTTCTGCAGTTCTATTGCAGATTCCCCATTTAGCCTGGAGTCAAACGCCAGTGCATAATCCAACCCTAACGGTGATTGGTTATCATGAAATTATCAACACTAAAAGTGCACTTATTCCTGAATATGCAGTAAGTACGACCCAATTTCAGCAACATATTGATTGGCTGAAAAAAAACGGTTTTCACTTTATTAATGTTGATCAGCTTATCCAGGCTCATCAAGGGAAATATAGCTTGCCTACAAAACCGGTTTTATTAACGGTAGATGATGGTTATGCATCTTTTTATCAAAATGCCTATCCAATTCTTAAAGCCAATAAAATTCCTGTGGTTTTGGCAGTGGTCGGTTCGTGGTTAGAGCCGAAGAAAGAGAAAAATATAGATTTTTCAGGTGAGCAGATTCAACGTAAAGAAATGCTGTCCTGGGCAGAATTGAGAGAGATGCAAGACAGTGGTTTAGTGGAAATTGCCAGTCACAGTTATAATTTACATCGCGGTATTTTAGGTAATCCACAAGGTAATCTGGAACCTGCGGCTGTCACACGCCTATATGATCCAAAGTCTGCAAGCTATGAAGATGATAGCCATTATCAGCAGCGTATATCCAATGATTTAAAACAGAATAACCAATTGCTGATAGCCCATGGTTTGAAATCACCACGGGTCATGGTCTGGCCTTATGGTCACTACAATATGCAGCTCGTAAAGGTTGCCAAACAGTTGGGTATGCCTATTGCGATTAGTCTGGATGATGGTGCAGATTCGGCTAAAAGTTCACTGGGTCAGCTCAATCGTATTTTGATTGAAGGCAATATGACCACAGCGGATTTAGCACGAGAAATTCAAAGTCGACAGCAGCATTTGGGCGACAATAATCGTCCGCAAAAAATTATGCATATCGATTTAGATTACATTTACGACAAAGATCCGATTCAGCAAGAACGTAATCTCGACCACTTGCTTGACCGGATTATGGCGATGAAAGTGAATACCGTGTATTTACAGGCCTTTTCCGATCCTGATGCCAATGGCTCAGCGGATATGGTGTATTTCCCCAATCATTATTTGCCAATGCGCGCAGACCTGTTTAACCGTGTCGCCTGGCAAATTCAGACCCGTACTCAAGTGGGGCGAGTATATGCCTGGATGCCATTATTGGCTTGGGAACTACCTAAAAATAATCCTGTGTCCCAAGATCTGGTTGAAACCCAGCAAGCCGTTGATACAGAACATCTGAATATGGGCTATCGTCGATTAAGCCCCTTTTCACCGGAGGCGCGCAAAACCATTAGCGGGATTTATCAGGACTTAGCCAAGTCTGTGCCTTTTAACGGTATTTTATTCCATGACGATACCACTTTATCGGACTATGAAGATGCCAGTCCTAAAGCCTTAAAAGCTTATGCAGCTATTGGTTTGCCGACCGATTTAGCCAAAATTCGTAGCAATGATGCAGATCTGCAAAAATGGACCGCTTATAAAACCAAATATATTGATGACTTTGCCATGCAACTGGCACAACAAGTACGTCAGTATCAACCCTTTTTACTCACCGCACGTAATTTATATGCGCAAGTTGCACTTAAACCTTATGCGGAAAACTGGTACTCACAGTCTTTAGAACAATCCATCAACCGTTACGATTTTACAGCCATTATGGCGATGCCGTATATGGAGCAAGCACCCAATAGCGATGCTTTTTATCGAGATATTGTCCATCGCGTGAAGCAATTTCCAAAGGGAATCAAAAAAACCGTCTTTGAATTGCAGGCAGTGAACTGGCTAACCAATCAAAAAGTTCCATCAGATGAGATGGCGCAGACTATTCAATCTTTATATGAACAAGGTGCAATGCACGTGGCTTACTATCCAGATGATCCGATTCAAGATCATCCCGATACACAAGTGTTACGCAAAGCCTTTGATTTGAAATCAAGCAAACTTGTTCCTTAAAGGAATTTTATATGTCAACGCTCCAGCACTTTTGGCATTCTGCTTTGCACTTTGTCTTTTATTATCCCTTGTTTATGTCGTATTTATGGATGATTGGTGCACTGATTTTCTATTGGAAAGAACGACAAGATCCACCGTATCAACAACCGAAGCCACTGGCTGCTTATCCCAAAGTGGCAGTGCTCGTGCCTTGCTTTAATGAAGGTGATAACGCTGAAGAAACTTTAAGTCATGCTTTGTCACTGGATTATCCAAACTTTGAAGTCATTGCGATTAATGATGGGAGCACGGATAACACCGCAGACGTCTTAAACCGTTTGGCTGGACAGTATGAAAAGCTGCGTGTGGTGCATTTGGCACACAATCAAGGCAAAGCCATGGCTTTACAGGCGGGAAGCCTGTTGACCGAGGCTGAATATTTGATTGGCATCGATGGGGATGCCTTGCTCGATCCGCATGCAGCAACCTGGATGCTTCGTCATTTTCTGAAAGATGAAACGGTCGCTGCTGTTACGGGTAATCCACGGATTCGTACCCGTTCCACTTTAATTGGTCGTATTCAGGTCGGAGAGTTTTCTTCTATCGTAGGGATGATCAAACGTGCACAACGTAGTTTTGGACGACTGTTTACGGTTTCTGGTGTAATTACTGCATTTCGTAAAAGTGCAGTGCATGAAGTCGGTTATTGGTCACCTGACATGCTGACCGAAGATATTGATATTACCTGGAAGCTGCAACGGGCAGGCTGGAATATCCACTTTGAACCGAATGCCCTGGTATGGATTTTAATGCCTGAAACCTTTAATGGTTTGTGGAAACAGCGCCTGCGTTGGGCTATGGGCGGGGCACAAGTGCTGATAAAAAACATGGATGTACTGTTTAAACCAAAGCTGAATTTTTTATGGCCCTTGCTGTTTGAGCTCATCCTGACACTGGTCTGGTCTTATTTAATGCTGTTTATGGCGATTCTCTGGTTAATACATTTTGTTGTTCCGTTTGGAATTAATGGGCTGAGTTCTCCATTTCTGCCTTACGGAACCGGTATGTTATTAGGTGCGACCTGTTTGCTTCAGTTTGCTTTAAGTAAATGGATGGACAGTCGTTATGAACCCGGACTCGGCAAAAATTACTTCTGGATGATCTGGTATCCATTTGTCTTCTGGTTGATTACGCTGTCTGCCAGTATTGTGGCATTTCCAAAAGTTTTATTCCGTAGTGATGGCAAGCGTGCACGCTGGGTCAGTCCAGACCGCGGTATGCGTAATTCAACAGTCAATAATAAGAGTATCCTCAATGAAAAATAATTCTTTAATTATTGATGTGCGCCGTTTGTTGCCCTGGCATAAACGCTATGCCTCCAATACCTCTACAGCAATGATGTGGGCAGTATGGCTATTGTTGTGGCGTCCATTATTAATTGTGATGGGTGTGGTGAGTCTGCAAAAACAGCATGTGATTCATAAACTTTTTTCAGCTTTTGGTTTAGGGGTTGAACATGGGGTTAGTGCATTATTGGCATGTGTGGTCGGATTATTATTGTGGTCAAATTTTGTTCCTTCCAAAGTTGTCAAGAAAACTCCAGCCAAAAAAATGTCAGATTATGTGGATCATTTTGATTTACCTGTTCAGGACATTAAGCAGGGGCGTCTACAAAAAGTCAGTGTGGTTCATCATGATGATCACGGTAAAATCATTCGAATCGAATAATGAACAGGGTTTTCAGTTAAGTGTTTTTAAAATCCCGAGTAAAAATCATACCCGGGATTTTTTCATTTAATTGATATTATTTTACGGATGAAATAAAAAGATAACGACAATCCCGCACATAGTAAAAACAGTTCAAGAATTAAATGTGAATCTAGAGCTTCCTGATTGAACCATGTTGCCCGTAGCGTAGCCAGTAGAGGCATCATGATTGTAATCAGCATCAGGGTGGTCGAATTGACTTTGCTCAGCAGTTGATAATAAACAATTATCACCACTACTGAGAAAAATAAAGCGCTATAGATCAGCGTAATATGGGTGTGTAATGAGAGTAGCTATGATGGTAGATGTGGCCAGAAAAAAGGCAATAAACAACAGAGGCTATAATCTGTTCGGATAGTGATGAGGAAAAATAATTTTTACTGGAGGCAGGATTGATTGGATTTTCCTTATTTCAGGCAAGAAAAAAAGTCATCCCATGCAAAAAATAGACGTCATGAAGTGGCCTTGATGACTTGAATGTCCAAAGTAAACCAGAGCACAAGCAGATATGCAGAATATGGAACGGCTAGCATGAAGAGAAACTCTCTACATAAATTTTTTTATTGCATAATATTTTAAAAATTGTATGATTTTTACTCAATTTGTTTTATAAACATAAAGATAACAATTATTTACTCGTGAGAGTGTCGCTATGATAAAAATACTCGTGGGGTTGTGTCTTTTCATTGTGCTTATAGGGCTTTGGAAAGTCGTTCTTAAATTTCAGATCAATCAACATTTTCAACAATTCAAAATCAAGCATTTAGCGGATTTAGATAAACAAGCAGTGACATCAACCAAGCCATTATCTGCCCACGAAGTACGTATTGAGGAAGTGGAGGAATACGAACAACAGTTATTTGATGATGTCTGCCAAATATTTTTTGAACGCGAATTGGCCGAACGAAATTTGAGTCAGGCAATCGTAGTTCAAGAAGAGGTATTAAAAAAAATGCCAGCCAAAACGCATAGCCAAATTCGCAAGCTTGATTTAGATGAATGGTCTATTTACTGGACTTTCTACGATCAGTCTTTGGAATATTATGTTGGACGTTATGGGGTGTTTTATACCTATGTCGACCGTTTTGGGGATGAGCATAAATTTGAAATGAAAGATGCACTTAGCCACGTTTGATTAAAGGATGGATTCAAATGTCAAATATTTTAGATCAATGAGAAAAGGCTATATGCTTTACGGGCGGGAATAGAATAGGTCATCATTGAGGCGATACCTTAAAATCGCTCCTTTATAATCGGCCAGACTGTGTTGATTAAAATTTTGACTTTATTAAAAAGCCTCATGACTAAACAACCTTTGACTCCCATACTAAAAAACTGCGCGGCATGTTCATAAAACTGTTCAAAATGTCGGGGTTCGGGCGTAGGGTTCAGATGTAGCATAGCAAAATCTTTTTTATGGAGTTTGGATGGTTCATTTTTATAAATCATTGACCTTTAAATTCGGGTGTACGTCGTTGCAGCATCGCCATGACACCTTCCTGTGCATCCTGGGTATTTAACAGGGGGGTAAGGTGCTGTTGTAAATGAGAAAATGCAGTTTCTGCACCATGTTCGGCAGCCTCTTTAGCAGAAGCAAGCGTGGCTTGTACTGCCAGTGGTGCAGCTTGGGCAATACGTTCCGCCAGTTCAATCGCTCGGTTAAGAGGCATTTCAGTGGTGATTTCATTGATCAGGTTTAAGTTCAGTGCCGTTTGGGCATCAAACGTATCTCCAGTAAGCAAGTAGCGCATGGCTTTAGACCAGCCCGCTGCCTGTACAAAACGCACCGTTGCACCGCCGAAAGGTAAAATACCACGTTGCACTTCCATTTGTGCAAACTGGCTATTGTCCTGAGCAATCACAAGATCGGCATTTAGCATCAGCTCGATCCCTGCGGTGTAACAAAAGCCCTGTACTGCAACAATGATCGGCTTTTTTCGCTGACGGCCGCTGGTTCCCCATGGGTTGATCTGATGCTCATTGTAGTTAAATATGCCGCTACTCAGCCTGGGTTGTAATTCAACCAAATCCAGACCCGCAGTAAAGTGATCGCCATGAGCAAAGATCACAGCGCAGCGTAATTCGGCATGATCTTCATATTCGGTTAAGGCCAAGGATAAATCATGAATCAGATGGCTATCAAAGGCATTTCTTTTGGTGATTCGGTCGAGTCCAATCAAGAACAGCGACCCGCGAATTTCCCGGCTGACTTTTCCATGTTGTTGTGACATTTTTATTCTTCTACTTCGATCGTTGTTTATATTTTTAAAGGGTCTTTAGAAAACTGTCAAATCTGGGTATTTAATTTCAGTCTCTATTGAAGTGATCGCCTAGAGTTCGAAACAGCTGTGGCATCGGTCAGATTGAAGGACTGAATTGATATAATTTATCTTGCGTTCAGCGTTATTTTTTTCATAATAGCAGCACACTTTGCCTGTCTGTTTGTTGCTATGTCACCTTTAGAAATTGTTGCTGTCATTATTAGTCTTATTGGTGTGACATTAACCATTAAACGCAATATGTGGTGTTGGTGGTTCAACTTCGCAGCCTTTGTTTTATATGCCTACCTGTTTTATGAATTTAAGCTGTATGGTGAAACCATCCTGCAGTTCTTTTTTATGGTGGTAAACTTTTATGGTTTTTATCACTGGTTGAAAGGCAAACAGCAAGATCATGAAATTCGGATAGAACCGATTGCGCGTAGAATAGTGATTCTACAAATGTCACTTGCAGCATTGGGTGGCTTGATTTTTGGTTTAACTTTAAAACACTTTACCGACGCAGCTGTACCGATGCTAGACTCACAATTGGCAGCGTTTAGTTTACTGGCCACCTATTGGACCAGTCGTAAACATATTGCCACTTGGGTTTTGTGGGTTTTTGTCGATATCATTTATGTGGGTATGTTTATTTATAAAGATTTATTCCTGACCGCGGGATTATATGCCGCCTTTGTCGGCTTGGCGGCTTTTGGCTGGTGGCAGTGGGAACAAGTGAAAAAGAAACAGGCAATCACTCATTTTAAGGGTGTATAAATCTTTTATGGCGCACTTGGATTGACAGCTATGCTGATTGATTTTATGCAACATCAATTGACGCAATTTGATGAAATGGCATCTCGGATTCTAGCTGCGCCTGCTGACTATATTAACTTCGATTCAGTCTCTGATTTTTATAAGGCTGAATGGTTGAATCATTTTCCCAAAGGCAGCACCTGGGCAGCTACAGGCCTGGATGATGGTGCCGAGCAATTCTATGCAATCATTGAATATAGAAACCATTTCCTCAGTATTTCCTGTTCTGAGCAAATTGAAATACGCTGTGGCATATATGATTAATAGTTTGTTATGGGCGGTCAATGACAGTGTCACTAAAATTCAATTAAATAAACAGCGACCAAAGGCACTAGCTTAGTGATGATTGAATGGTTTATAAGTATTCAAAATAACCAATAAAAAATAAGGATAGAAAGATGGCACATCGTTTTACTGTGAACTCCACAATTCAGGGCGTTTCAATTGACGACTTTAAAAGACTTGCAGCAGATACAGCTTTGCACGAAGCCGTGTGCAGACGTATTCCAGGTGAAAAATTAGAAATTATTGAATCTAGGATTCAGGGCGGTACCTATACTTTGCGCCGTGCATATAATTTAGATGTGAATATTCCGGAGATCGCAAAAAAACTGCTCAAAGATGCTTTCCGTTTGAAGCGTACCGATATCACTAATTTGGAAGCTTTAACATCGACCATAGAATTGGGTGCAAATCTACCTTTAGAAGCAAATTGTGAACGTTCAGTAACTGGGGACGACCAGCAAATTCACCTCACATTAAACTGGCAGGTAAAAGTCAAAGTTCCTTTGATTGCCGGTATGCTAGAAAAACATGCGGAAGGTGAAATTCGTAAGTTCAGTGATTTGGAGATTCAGATTGTTGAAGATGAATTAAAGAAAAACCTCTCTGCTTAATGATAAAAAAGCTTTTTAATAAATTAATGCCAGTTTTTTAAGAAATTGACTGGCATTTTTTATTTTGAATTCAATATGTTATTTGATACATGAAAATGTCATTCATAACTTGAGCAAGAACAAAGCCATGCTTTGTTTACAGTACAAGGCAAAACTAAATTTAAAAAATACAGTTTTTGCAATTTTTCTTAATTTAAGCAGTAGACGGGTTTTGCGATGAAAAAATACTATTCTTACGCACGCAAAATATATATTTGGGCTAATCATTATTGTTAAGGAAAAACACTATTCCGCAAAACAAGCAAAAACTTCAAATTTTTGACTTAAAATAATAATCTGCAGTGAATAAACCAAAAGTTAAGGAGTTTATTTTAAAAACTCCCTAACTGATCAGCACTATTTTAATCAAGGGCTTTTCTTTTATTGGTCTTTTATTAATGATTAATCTTGCACTGGATTGTGCGGTGTAGAAACTGCAGAGGCTACGACGTCCATTTTTTCAAATTTAGCTCTATACAGCATCGCGGTAAAGAACGAGACCACACATACCACCCAAATGTAATACATTGCGCCAATGTTGCTATACAGGCTTAACCATTGCACCAATGGCAAAGTAATACCGCCAGCTATGGCATAGGCCACATTATAGGAAAATGAAATACCCGAGAAGCGGATTTGAGCCGGGAACATTTTCACCATACTGTAAGACACCATGCCCACAGTTCCTGAAAATAATCCAAGCAACATGTAAAGCATAAACACGGTGGATGGAGCGACATGTCCGAGGCTGTTATAGAAAACACCCGCAATGATCGCGACAGCAAGTGAGCCGAATAAAATCACTTTGCCTGCGCCAAAACGGTCAGCTAAAAGTCCTGCCAGAATACAACCCAACATTTGCATGACAATTGCGGCACTTTGCATTTTAAAGGCATCGGCGCGTTCAAAACCAAAAGCACCGACCAATAAGTTATGCATGGCTAAAATCAGTACCACTACGCAAGCAGTTAGGAACCAGGTAAACAACATTCCAATCACCACCGCGGTTTTATGTTCTGCTAAAACCTGTTTTACCGGCATTTCTTTGGAAAGTTCTTTACGCGCCTGCATGGCTTTAAATACGGGCGTTTCTTTTAAATAGCTACGCAAATAAAGTGCGACTAAACCAAAAATACCACCTGCAATAAAGGGAACACGCCATGCCCAGTCATGAATTTGTGTTTCTGAAAACTTGATAGAAATAAACAAGGACATCAAGGCGCCGAGTAAAATCCCTAAAGATAAGCCTGCGGTGAGTAGGCCGTTAGCAAAACCAATTTTTCTTGCGGGGACATGCTCGGATACGAAAGTCCAGGCCGCAGGAATTTCTCCACCAATGGCAATGCCTTGTACTACGCGCATCAGCAATAATAATAAGGGCGCGGCATATCCGATACTTTCAAAGGTCGGCATTACACCAATCATTAAGGTCGGGAGTGCCATCAGTAAAATGGACAGGCTGAATAAGCGTTTACGTCCAATCAAATCACCAAAATGAGCCATGACGACGCCACCAAGAGGGCGGAAGAAGTAACCTGCGGCAAAAATACCGTAAGTATTCAGCATAGCCCAAAAAGGACTTAAGCCACTCGGGAAAAACAGCTCTGAGATAATTTTGGCGTAAAAGACATAAATGACGAAGTCGTAGAATTCAAGTGCGCCACCGAGTGAGGAAAGTCCAAGGGTGCGTTTATCTTCACTGCTTAGACGTGCAGCTGCTTCCGTGCTGGTTATATGGGTCATTGGCGCTACAAATGATGATAAAGTTTTGATTTTAATCAATTGCTATTGATATAAAAAATCAATCTTTCTTTTAGGTATGACAACTTAAATTTATGAATAGTCCTTCATGATCTGTCTAGATATTATAGTTTTACGAAGTAAGGCAAAATTGAGAGGATGATGCCGATCAGGGTGAGCATCGTAGTATTTTCCACAAAATAAGGGAAGATCATCAGGACTAAGCCACATACCAAGGGCACAGTGACTTTTTGCTTTTTTCCATACAGAAAATAGCCTAAGCCAATAGAACTAAACAGGACGCCGAGAAGAAGTTGGGTTGTGGTCATTATTTTATATTTATAAAAGATTTAGCCTGATTATAACCAGCTAAAATTAAAATGGGCTTAATTTTTTGCTTATATACAGCTCGCCCTGGTTTGCAGAAAAGGTGAAATAAAAGTATCCAAAAACAGAATATGAAAGTCTGCTTTTTGACGCTAAGATTTATACAAAATTTGTGGTTTAAAATAATATAGAGTTGAGCTTTATAGCAAAGTCAGGATTAAATTTATGAGCACCATTTTACCTGTTGCACAGCGTGGTGAAATCATTTTGACCTTAACAGCGGCTACAGTTGCAAAGTCGGAGCTGAATAGTGACTGGTTAAATCAACTTGCTGAAGCCATGCATACCACCATGATGCAGCGCAATGGTGTGGGTATTGCAGCCCCTCAAGTTTATGTCTCGAAACGGGTGATTATTGTCGCTTCACGCTCTAACCTACGTTATCCCGATGCGCCTGAAATGGATGCGGTGGTGATGGTAAACCCTGAAATTTTAGAAAAATCTGAGTTACTGGTTCTAGGTGAAGAGGGCTGTTTAAGTGTTCCAGATGAGCGTGGGCAAGTGGCACGAGCAGAAACGATTAAAGTGCGTTATCTAACATTGCAAGGTCAAAAAATAGAAATGATCTATACCGGTTTCCCTGCAAGAATTGTGCAGCATGAAGTGGATCATTTAGATGGGGTGTTGTTTACTCAGCGGATATAATTCTTCATTGTTTAATTTTTGTGCTATAAAGATAAAGTAATAAAAATTTATAAATTATAAATATAGTAATTAAGTATATGAACTTGTTTAGAAAAATATATACATTGATTTTTCATTATTGGGGCAGATTTAGATTTCACCTACTCGAATCAGATAATTTAATTATTAACTGGCCTGATTTTGATAAAGGAGTATTGCTTCTGGTTTTCGGTGCATTTTGCCAAGTCAGTGCAATTAAATGGTATCTGGTGAGCTATTTCTCAGCAGAAAATGCTGTCTGGATTAATACGGACTTTTTTTTCATCCGTATGCTTACCGTGTTTATTACTTTATTGTTTTTCATGTTGTTGGTAGTACTGAGTTTCAGATATAAGCGGAATAAAAGATTCCGTAAATTTATTTCTCATTTTTCACCGATATTTTTTGGTGGCACTATGATTTATGCAGGCTATACCGTGGGTATTTACAGCCCTGCTACCATTGCCGGATTTGTTAATATCGTTCTGATTGGCTTGGTCTTTTATTCACGACTCATCATTTATAGTATTGCGATTCCTGCTCTTATATTTACCATTATTGTTTGTTATTTAACTTTTAATGGGATGATTCGTTACGCGCCTGTGTTTAGTGATGCACTTACTCATGGGGAGTTCTATCATAATGAATTCTGGATCGGAAGTATGGCGGAAGTCTATCTGCCGATCTTGCTGGTTTCGATTTTGTTTTTTGAAATTTTGCTTTCGCAATGGCGTCGACGTGAAAGAAATATTAAAAGAATGAGCCAGACCGATGTCTTGACCAATGTATTTAATCGTCGTCATGTTGGTGAACAGCTCACCGCTTTAGAACGTAAGAAAAAAACAGCGTATGCGGTAATTTTACTGGATTTGGATCATTTTAAAAAAATTAATGACCAATATGGCCATGAAGTTGGAGATATGGTTTTGCAACGCGTTGCTGCAATTTTATGTGCTACTACACGGGAGCAGGATATCGTGGGGCGTTTTGGTGGTGAAGAATTTATTTTGATTTTAAAAGAGCAAAATTTACAGCAAGCCATAGAGATTGCAGAACGTTGTCGTAAAATAATTGAACAGGAAGAAATTCAGCTAGAAACAGAAGAGATTTTAAAAATAAGTGCAAGTTTTGGTGTAGCACTCTCTCAAAGCCATTTAAATAAAGAACAGACCATTCGTTTGGCCGATCGGGCCTTATATTTGGCTAAACGGCAGGGCAGAAATCAGGTGAGAAATTACCTAGAGTTAGTGAGTAATACGCCTTTATCTATCTATTGATTTCTATTGATTTGAAATAGTTGTTTTAGTATGTTTAAACACCAATAGTTATGAATTTAGGAGATAAATTTATTGCCCTATTATTATTGAAAGTGCCTGAGATTGCAGAGTTAAAATGTAAAAAAATGGAGGGTTTGGGGAAGGGGGATTGGAAAAGAGCCGATTTAGAGCGATAAAGGTAATCAATAGGAAGCTACTAAATTATGGTAGTTATATTTTTTTAGTGGTATAAAACAGAAATACTTTAGAATTGATTAATGTAAAAAACTATGGACATTTTTGATTTTATTAATAAATATGAAAATCATCCAGTACTTTTCCTTGGTACTGGCTTTAGTTTGCGCTATTTGAAGAATTCCTATTCTTGGGAAAATTTATTAAAAGCCATTGCTTTCGAAATTAAAGGTGATAATGAATATTTTCATGATCTAAAAGGTCAAGTTTACGACAGGAAAACTGATAAATATGACTTTATGAAGTTAGCCAGCCTTCTTCAAAAAGAGTTCAACAAAGTAGCATCTACTACTGAAAATCGAAATGGTAAATTTAAAGACATTAATGATGAATACTACAAAAAGGCAGATGAAGGAATATCATCAGATAAGTTTAAGATATATATTTCTTACCTTTTAAAAGACTTAAAACTTAAAGAAGCTAAGGAAGAAGAGATTGAGATTATAAAACAATTGTCTAAAAATATTTCTTCAATTATTACAACTAACTATGATCAGTTAATCGAACATATTACGCAGTTTGATGCATTAGTTGGAAATAATATTCTATTAAGTAATCCTTATGGTTCTGTTTATAAAATTCATGGATCTATTGAAGAACCCGAAGGATTAGTTTTTACAACAGAAGATTATGATGACTTTGATGATCGTTATGATTTAATACGCGCACAGTTAATCTCAATATTTGTACATAACCCTATAATTTTTATTGGTTATAGTGTGAATGATATTAATATTAAGAAAATTTTGAGTACTATTTATAAATATGTGCAGCTTAATTCACGAGAAGCAGATCGAATTAGAAATAATTTTTTGCTGGTTGAATATACCGAAGGATCAGACTCTTTAGATGTACTTGATCATGATATTGATGTAGATGGTAATACAATAAGAATCAATAAAATTAAAACTGATAATTACATAGATATATATAAGGCTATCGAAGGTCTGAGCCTACCAGTGACAGCATATCAAGTAAAGAGAGTGCTAGATACTGTGAAAGAGATCACATCAGGTGGCTCAATTAAAGTAAGTATCGCTGAAGACATTGATGATCTCAAAAATTCAGAGAAAATATTAGCTATTTCGCCAGTTACAAAGACTAAAATTGAATATACCTACAAGGAGCCTTCACAATTAATTGAAGACTATTTTGATATATTACATAAGAAAGATGAATCATTAATTAAGTTAATTGATGATATGAAAATCTCTAAATCGCATTGGTTTCCAATATATGGATTTTCATCGATTTATAATGGTTTATCGAAATTGACTGTATTACAACAGCAACAAGATAGAAAAATTGAAGAGCTGCTCAGATCAATTAACTGTACGAAATATTTAACTCTAGGTTTTGCAACGATAGAAGATGTTTTAAAGACAGACATCGTGGCTGAAAGCTATAAGATTGAATGTATTTTTTGCTTAATATATAACGATAAAATTACACTTGATGATTTAGAGCACTATTTACAATCTTTCAATTCAAACCGTGAATTAAATTTTAAAAAGCTATTATGTCTATATGACCAAAAAAAATATAAATAAAAAAAATCCCCTCACTTAGAGGGGATTTTTTTACATCTTAAAAATCTTAAATCTCAATCGAATCATCTAGGTTTGGCATTAACCAACGCTTCGCTTCATCCATTGACCAGCCTTTACGCTCTGCATAACTATCCAACTGATCCTGTGCAATCTTACCAACATTAAAGTATTCAGATTGTGGATTGCTGTAATAGAAACCGCTGACACTTGAAGGTGGCCACATTGCAAAGCTTGATGTCAATTCGGTACCAATTGCATTGGTTGAATCTAACCAGCTAAACAAGGTCGCTTTTTCAGAATGTTCTGGGCAGGCAGGGTAACCCGGTGCAGGACGAATCCCGACATACTTCTCTTTAATCAGCTCATCATTCGACAACTGTTCAGACGCTTGATAACCCCAGAACTCTTTACGAATACGCTCATGCAAATGCTCGGCAAACGCTTCTGCAAAACGGTCACCTAAAGACTGTGCCAAAATTGCAGAATAATCATCCCCTTTGGCTTTATATTCATGTGCCAATTCTTCCGCACCAAAAATTGATACCGTGAAACCACCCAAGTAGTCTTCTAGCTTGGTATCTTCAGGGGCAATGAAATCTGCTAATGAGAAGTTCGGTTTACCTGAAACTTTGTCTGACTGCTGACGGGTATGCTCAAACTTATGCGTTGCAGTTTGATTTTCATCATAAATCGAAACGGTATCTGCACCGGTACGTTTTGCAGGAGCAAGACTAAACACCGCACGTGCATCAAAACGCTTGTTCTCTACAATATCTTTCAACATGATTTGCGCTTGTTCATACAAATCTGTTGCCGCTTCACCCACCACTTCATCTGTCAAAATTGCAGGGAACTTGCCTGCCAAACTCCAAGAGATAAAGAAGGGTGTCCAGTCAAAATATGGCACTAGAGTTTCAAGCGGATAATTTTTTAGAACTTGCTGACCAAGAACATTTGGCTTAGGCGGCACATAGTTCGTCCAGTCAATTTTCACGCCATTGGCAATTGAAGCGGCATAAGTCAGTTTTGCTGCTTTTGGTTGCTTGTTGGCAATACGCTCACGTACCTTGGCATATTCTTCATGATAACCTTTAATAAACTCAGGTTTCATTTCAGGTGAAAGCAGGGAAGTTGCAACTCCGACTGCACGTGAAGCATCTGCTACATAAATCACTGCATCATTTGAATATTGCGGGTCAATCTTCACTGCTGTATGTGCTTTAGACGTCGTCGCACCACCAATCATTAACGGAACGTGGAAACCTTTACGCTGCATTTCTTTGGCGACAAATACCATTTCATCCAGTGAAGGTGTAATCAAACCAGATAAACCAATAATATCGACTTTTTCATCAATCGCGGTTTGCAGGATTTTTTCCGCAGACACCATCACGCCAAGGTCAACAATGTCGTAACCGTTACAGCCCAGTACCACGCCGACAATATTTTTACCAATATCGTGCACGTCGCCTTTAACGGTCGCCATCAGGATTTTCCCTTTGGCCTGACCTTCAGTTTTTTCCGCTTCAATGTACGGATTCAACCAGGCCACGGCTTGTTTCATTACACGTGCAGATTTCACCACTTGTGGCAGGAACATTTTACCTGCACCAAACAAGTCACCCACAACGTTCATGCCCGACATCAACGGACCTTCAATTACATCTAAAGGACGAGCAGCTTTTAAGCGCGCTTCTTCAGTGTCGATATCAATATAAGCGGTAATACCTTTAACCAAAGCATATTCAAGACGCTTTTCAACAGACTGTTCACGCCATTCCAGGTTTTCAGCTTCGCGTTGCGCACCGCCTTTACCACGATATTGTTCCGCGATTTCAAGTAATTTCTCAGTAGCATCCTGACCGCTTTCGCCTTGGTTTTGGTTCAGTACCACATTTTCAACCGCAGCTTTTAATTCAGCAGGAATGTCATCATAAATCGCCAGCTGACCCGCATTCACGATCCCCATGGTCATGCCTTGTTGAATGGCATGATAAAGGAACACGGCATGAATGGCCTCACGAACCGGTTCATTCCCCCGGAAAGAGAACGATACGTTAGATACGCCACCAGAAATCATGGCATGTGGAAGATTTTGCTTAATCCAGCCGGTTGCTTCAATGAAATCGACCGCGTAGTTGTTGTGTTCTTCAATACCTGTTGCAATCGCAAATACGTTCGGGTCAAAAATAATGTCCTCAGCAGGGAAGCCGACATCATTTACCAACACATCATAAGAACGTTTACAGATTTCACGTTTACGCGCAGCCGTGTCAGCCTGACCATCTTCATCAAATGCCATGACAATAACTGCTGCACCATACTGACGGCACAGGCGTGCTTTATGTACGAACTCCTCATAACCTTCTTTTAGGGAAATGGAGTTCACTACTGCTTTACCTTGTACGCATTTCAAGCCGGCTTCAATAATTTCCCATTTCGATGAGTCAATCATCAGCGGCACACGGGAAATATCCGGTTCAGAGGCAATCAGATTCAGGAATTTAACCATCGCTCCCTGTGAATCCAGCATGCCTTCATCCATGTTGATGTCGACAATCTGCGCACCGCCTTGTACTTGATCCAAGGCAACTTCCAAAGCTTCGGTATAGTTTTCTTCACGAATCAAACGCGCGAATTTTTTTGAACCGGTCACGTTGGTACGTTCACCCACGTTGACGAACAAAGAATTTTCATCAATGTTAAATGGCTCTAAACCACTTAAACGACAGGCTGGTTTAATCTCAGGAATCTGACGCGGCGCAATGTCTTTTACAGCATTGTAGATGGCACGGATATGATCGGGAGTTGTACCACAGCAACCACCGGTAATATTGATTAAGCCACTTTCTGCAAATTCTTTCAGGAACGCTGCAGTTTCTTCAGGGGTCTCATCATAACCACCGAAAGCATTCGGCAAGCCTGCATTGGGATGGGCTGAAACAAAAGTGTTGGCAATGTCAGATACGGTTTTGACGTGCGGACGCATGGCATCTGCACCCAAGGCACAGTTAAAGCCGATTGATAACAAGTCGCCATGACGAACCGAGTTCCAGAATGCTTCTGCAGTTTGACCGGTTAAAGTACGGCCTGAAGCATCGGTGATGGTGCCCGAAATCATCAACGGCAATTCATAACCCAACTGATTGAATACTTCTTTCACTGCAAAAATTGCTGCTTTACAGTTTAGTGTATCAAACACTGTTTCAATCAACAGAATATCCGCACCGCCTTCAATCAGGGCGTGAGCTGCTTCAATATAGTTTTCTTTGAGTTCATCAAATGTAATGTTACGAAATGCCGGGTCATTTACATTCGGTGAGATCGAACAGGTACGAGATGTAGGACCAAGTACACC
This sequence comes from Acinetobacter sp. ANC 3781, assembly GCF_004331285.1. Classification (GTDB taxonomy): domain Bacteria; phylum Pseudomonadota; class Gammaproteobacteria; order Pseudomonadales; family Moraxellaceae; genus Acinetobacter. Next base: position 97,295 of record NZ_SJOH01000006.1, on the reverse strand, counting down.
GGCTACAAAACGGGGTTTGTCTGGCGTTGAATATTTTTCACAAGCTGCTTTGGCAACACGCGCTGCTTCAAAGTTAATTTCATGCACCAAATCTTCCATGTGATAGTCAGACATAGAAACACGTGTGCCGTTAAAGCTGTTGGTTTCAATGATGTCTGCACCGGCATCTAGGTAGGCTTCATGAATGCCTTGAATAATCTGGGGTTGAGTCAGGACTAAAAGGTCATTGTTACCTTTGAGGTCAGATGCCCAGTCAGCAAAACGCTCACCCCGATAATCCGCTTCTTCTAGTTTATGGCGTTGAATCATGGTACCCATAGCGCCGTCAATAATCAGGATGCGTTTGGCGAGAAGCTCTTTCAGGGTGGCAAGCGTGGACATAAATAACCCCAATCCGATGGAATACAAAATGGGCATCATTTTAGCAGAATTACACTGCCTTTGAGGAATATTCAGCCGACATCGTGAGACACAGCTTAAAATAAGCCCATTAGTGCCGAATTTTTCATCGAATTGAAATATCAGCAGGCTATGATCGGCTACAGATAACGACAAGCTGGGTAATTTGATTATTAGAAATATCTTGTCTAAAGGTATTCATGCATTTTGAAATATTGAGGCACAAACTATTTTTAGCTTTAAATAATGCAAATTGATGGATTTAAAACAGTTCGGCTCATCAAGATAAAGTTGAATGAGTTAAATTAAGCCAATTATTGAAATTTGGCTTTATATGGCATCCTTTTGTCATATAATTGTCACAATTAAATTGAACAATAAGGGGATTTTATTATCCTCTTGAACCGTCTGCATGAATTCTAATATTCCTCCCGTCCAAGACCAGGTGCCATCAGCACCAGCAAGATCGACGAATGTGCATGTTGCTACGCCGAAATTTTTTATGCCGGTGTTTCTCACGGTTATTATTTCTACTTTGGTGTACATCGGCTTTCAACTTTCAGCTGATTTGTCACATGTCCCGACATTAAGTTTATATTCCGTTATTCTTTTAGCGACTGCGTTGTTAATTGCTTTAGGCTTTGAATTTGTTAATGGTTTTCATGACACTGCCAATGCGGTAGCGACAGTCATCTATACCAATGCTTTATCTGCCCCTGTTGCTGTGATGTGGGCAGGCTTTTGTAATTTCCTTGGAGTGATGGTGGCAAGTGGAGCAGTAGCCTACGGCATCATTGCTTTATTGCCTGTCGAACTGATTATGAATGTCGGTTCTGGTGCTGGTTTTGCCATGGTTTTTGCCATGCTGATTGCGGCGATTCTGTGGAATTTGGGTACCTGGTTCTTGGGTATTCCTGCGTCTAGTTCACATACTTTAATCGGTTCGATTTTAGGGGTGGGCATTATGAATTACCTCCTGCACATGGGTAATGGTGCCAGTGGCGTAGATATGGACCAAGTGATTAAAGTCGGTAAAGCCTTGTTGTTTTCGCCTTTAATTGGTTTTGCTTTTGCTGCAATAGTATTCTTATTGGTAAAAAAAATCTTTAAAAAGCAAGTTGAACTTTTTAAACCCCCTGAAGGCAACAAACCACCACCGCCTTTAATTCGTGCCATTTTGATTTTTACCTGTACTGGGGTAAGTTTTGCGCATGGATCAAACGATGGTCAAAAAGGCATGGGTTTAATCATGCTGATCTTGATCGGTTGTGTACCTTTGGCGTACTCATTGAATAAAAACCTGGACACCCAGCATCTCCAATCATTTGAACAGTTATCTGTGCAAACTGCGGCAGTTATTTATCCAAATCATCAAGATATTCCGGATACACAAGCGCGTGAAGTGTTGACCAAGTATATTCAAACTAAAGAAATGTCACCTGAAGTGGTGCCTGCTTTGGCAAGTTTGACCGATCACTTGGGTAATCACGTTGCCAAATATGGTGATTTAAAAGATATTCCAGAAAAACAAGTTTCGACTATCCGTAACGATATGTACTTAAGCACGACTGCCTTCAAGCGTTTAGATAAAACTAAGCAGCTTCCTGCAATGTCAGAAAGTCAAGCCAAGACAGTCAAGGAATACCGTAAAAACCTCGATTCATTCTTGCAATATATTCCGACTTGGGTAAAAGTTGCAGTAGCGCTTGCGCTTGGTCTGGGAACCATGGTGGGCTGGAAACGTATTGTAGTGACTGTGGGTGAACGTATTGGTAAAGACCATATGACTTATGGCCAAGGCATGTCAGCTGAACTGGTTGCTATGACTACTATTGCAGCAGCAGATGGCTTTGGTATGCCAGTATCGACAACACATGTATTAAACAGTGCGGTTGCAGGTACCATGGTGGCCAACAAATCCGGCTTAAACTTCCAGATGGTACGAACCATTCTTTCAGCATGGATTTTCACGCTACCTGCTACCATTTGTTTATCAGGTGGTCTGTTCTGGTTATTCTTGCAGTTTGTTTAAGATCTCGGTTTGAAATAAAAAAAGCTGCAATTGCAGCTTTTTTTGATGGCTCATCTTTATTGCTCTCTCCCTTTGGGAGGAGGAATATATTCTGTATGACATGGAGAGAATTAAATATAAAATATGATTTAAGCCTCTCCCTTGCGATCTTAGAATATATTCTGAGAATTCTCATCTCCTAACAGGAAAGGGAGTTTTTCTAAAATAATAGAGAATAATCCTATTTCCTAAACACTTTTAATAGCTTCTTGATAGGCAATTTTTCATTGGCAAAGCCATACAGTGCGGCAAAAGGCAGCGCGGTACGGGCCAAATAAGCCACACGCCATAAACCGCCATGATTGGCACCTTTCATCATCAATTCTAATGGATGACCCAAAGGTATTTCCGGGTTGGCTACCGATTCTGGATGACGCAAGTCATAAACCCATAATGCAGCCATCAGTGCATTTGTGGTTTCCGGATTAAATGATTCCACATCAAACAGACTTGCCCCATTAAATGCGGCTTTCAATAACGGATTTTTAGTCACTGAACGGGTAGTGGTAGAGGGCGCGATATTGATGCTGACACGTTGTCCATAATGACGTGCCAGCGTTGCGCGCCATTGCTGAATTCGTTTTGCCAAAGCATAGTTTGGCCCTTGCTCAACCACCAGACAGTCTGCAATACCATATTTTTGACCATTATCAGAGCTGATTAATGCATCCAGGTTTTTCTTGAAAAAGTGCTGGGCAGAAAGCATGGAAATGCTTTCACTGATAATGCGTTGCGATTTTGAGCGCTGTAGGAGCTTGAGATTTGAAGCTTCTACAACCTCTTTAGGAATGGCATAAACATCGGTTGGGGTACACATAAACATTAAACTGGTGTCAGCCTTTTGCTCACTCACATACTGCATAATGCTGTCCATGGCCATGGATACCCGGACGTGTTTTTCACCATCTAAATAGGCAATGGCTGCAAGGTCTAGCTGACGTTCACTTTGGATCAGCCAATGGGCAATTTCAGGTGTTTGAGTGAGTAAATCGGCCCCCAATTTTTCTTTTAGCGTAGCAGTTGGAGTATCTTCCGCCAATTTTTCCGCACAAGGTGCATACAGGGTTGCATTGCCTTGTTGAATGGTCTTTAAAATTCTGTCCCAAACGCGACTATTGGGTAAATCGACAGCTACAATGTTGGCTTTCCATTTGGATAGCCAGGTTAGGGGACCGGCTTCAGAACCTGCACCAAATAAGACCATAGTGCGATCAGAAAGATCAAACCATTCGGGATGGGCATGTGCCGCACGTAAAGCATCCGCATGGCTTGGTTCTATAATGCCAGCATCTTGCCAGATTTGAATTTGATCCAGTAAAGCCTGACCCTGTAATTTTTGCCCTTTATAAGGCACATACCATTCAGGGGCAGCCTCACTTTCACCTTTTAGCTGGATGGTATACAGATTGGCTGTATCGATATCCTTCATAATATCTTTAAGTAAATAGCGCTGACCATTCCTATAAAAGTCAAAGCTATGATGGGCCTTGTGCAAGCCCTGTTTGGCAATGGTAATTGGATTATTGAGAGTTCGAATACCTTGTTCAACCAAGGCCTTAAAATAGAGAGGATAATGCTTACGCCAGTTTTTTTCCCCAAGTGCATTTATAGATGACTTGTTGTCAACAATAGATAAAGCTTCAGCAATAATTTCTTTGCCTGTCTGGGAGCTGCTGGCTTTATTGCTGCTTGGGTTGATAGGGAATTGAAGACCATCTAGTGAAGTAGACATGCAAAAAATCTCGTTTTTTTTGATCATTAATATACAGATGTCTACATTATCTATGCCAAATTGATTTGATGGGTAGCATTTAATGACAAATTGTGTAAATCTTTTTCAAAAGACCCAGTAAAAAGGAGCCGAAGCTCCTTAATGTATAAGCTTTATCATTTCAGTATTATTTCGAAATGCTTTTAGCGATTTCTTTCAGCATGAATGCAGTATTATCCAGACCTGCACCTGTAATATACCAGGCATCAGCATTCACAAAAATAATCCGATTCTGTTTCACGGCTTGAGACTGCCCTAAAATAGGATGGGTTTTAATACCTTGCTTTGTAGCATATTTCTGGGTATTTACGGCGCCACGATCCAGCACAATTAAATAATCCGGATTCTGTTGAATGGCAGACTCTAACAGTTCTGCATTTTTCTTTTGGGCAGCTAAAGCCTGTATTGATCCAGCTTCAGGTCGAGCGGCATCGGTTTTTTCAGTCAGGGGAAGAACAGATTTAAAACCCGTTAACTCATAGATAAAACCAAAACGGTCATTTGCTGCATGCGGCATATAATGATCTCCACCAGCAAAGAGCATCATTGCTGATTTACTTGCAGTCTGTTGCTGCACTTTTTGTTGTAGCTGTTCCAAATCTTTTAATTTTTTATTGGCAATATTTTCACGCTTAAAGGCTTTAGCAAGATTCAAGGTGCGATTTTTCAAATCAGTCATGTACTGGTCGGTATTGGGAGAAAGGTCGACCGTTGCGGCAATCGGTTGCAAGCTTTCAAGCGTTTTCGCTGAACGACCCCCTACAAAAATTAAATCGGGTTTTAACTGTTTTAATTGAGCCAAATCAGGTTCAAAAAGACTGCCTGCTTTAACAAATTGTGCTTGATTATATGAGGTCAAGCTGCCTGTAAATGTAGTTTTAGGTACAATTTGAGCCTGAATATTTAAAGCATTTAAAGTATCTAAAATGGAGAGGTCATACACTGCAATTTTTTTTGGCGTTTGTTTGAGTTCAATGTTTTGTTTGTTGGTTGCCAGATTAAAACTTGCACTATGCGCCAAACCATTTAATCCTACTGAAGCCAAAATGGCGCTTAAAAATAAAACTCTAGTATTCATTCGCAAGTCATGTTCTCTTAAATTTGTGCAAAAGAGTAGCAGAGAATCGAATATTGTTAAATAATAATCATTAACAAATGGAAATTATTTTATTTTTATTGGAAAAAAGACGCTGAAAATTCAGCGTCTTGGACTATTCATAGCTGAACAAATTAGCTTAGAAAGGTAATTGCATCAACTTATTCAAAAAGTGGGGCACTATACGAGGCTCAAGAATAATAGTCATGATTACCCCATAAGCCGCACCCCATAAATGTGCACTATGGTTGATGTTGGAATTGCCACGTTTGCCTGACCAGATACTGTAAGCGACATATAAAACTGCAAAAATAATTGCCGGTACAGGAATAAAGAATACAAAAATCAGTTTCCACGGCTCAAATAAAATATAAGCAAACAAGACTGCCGAAACCGCACCGGAAGCGCCTAGACTTGCCCAACGATGGTCATTTTTATGTTTGAGATAACTCGGAACAATGGCAACAATCAAGCCGCCTAAGTAGAACAATACAAAGCCAAGATCAAAAAAATACTGTCGGTAAAAACTTTCAATCACGCTCCCAAAAAAGAATAGCGTAATCATATTAAAGATCAGATGTGCGCCATCGGCATGAACAAAACCATGGGTGATAAAGCGGTCATATTGTCCACGCTGCATCGCAGGGGGCCAAAAAATAAGCCGGCTCATGACCTTCTGATTTGAAAATGCAATCAGTGAAACAGCCACTGTAATCAGGATCAGGCAAACAGTATGGTTAAAAGGTAAATCTAGCATAAAGTGAAAGTTCAACTTTTAAATATTTATAACTAATAATGCCATTAAATGAAGTGTTAAGATGAACTTTTATAATAATTCCGACAATTTTAGTTGAATTTTTTTTATTACCCCGCATCTTCAGTTAAAATGATAACTTCAGCTTGAGGAAATATGATTATGTCGACTGATAACATCAGCGCTGCAGTTGCAGAAGAAATTCCAAATTTATTGATTACGCCAACGGCACAAGAGTATTTGTTTGATTTGCTTGATAAACAGAATACTCCGGGCATTGCTGTACGTATTTTTGTGGAAAATGCAGGTACGCCTCGTGCTGAATGTTGTATGGCATATAGTGCACCTGAAGAAGTGATTCCTACAGACTATAAACAAGATTATCCAAACTTTGCCGCATATATTGATGCGCCATCAATTCCATATTTGCTGGATGCGGTGATTGATTACAATAAAGACCGTTTTGGTGGTCAATTGACATTCCGCGCACCGAATTCAAAAGTGCCACGCGTAGGGGCCGATGCTTCGATTGAAGAGCGTATCACTTATGTACTTCAGTCTGAAATTAACCCGGGTCTTGCAGGTCATGGCGGTAACTGTGCTTTAGTTGAAATTATTGAAGATGAAGAACATGGCTTAACTGCTGTATTGAAATTTGGTGGTGGTTGCCAAGGTTGTTCATCAATTGACTTGACCTTGAAACAAGGTGTTGAAACTACTTTAAAACAACATGTTCCCGAGTTGTCACGTGTGGTTGACCAAACTGACCACAGTAATACTGAAGGTGCTTACTTTAAGTAAAAATCTGAAAGTACTTTAAAAATAACCTCCTTTATGGAGGTTATTTTTTGCTTAAAATATAATTGATATTGAGAATAGTTATCAATAATAATTGCAATACGTTTATTGTTTGTTACAATGTGCAACGAAAATTTCATTACTTATCTATTATTTTGCTACTTGGGGAAACTTGAATGACCAAGCGTATTGTTCAATCTGCACTGTCACTTTCAATTTTATCTGTTCTCACTTCAGTTACATTTGCAGCCGATCAAAACACAACTATTGTTGCTAATCCGGTCAAGTTAGAAACAATAGTTGTTACAGCAGCAGGCTATGAACAGGATGTAAGTAAAGCTCCCGCATCCATGACTGTGATTTCCCAGGAAGAACTAGAAGCAAGACAGTATAATGATATTACTGACGTACTCAGAAATACGCCAGGTGTGGTGATTTCGGGAGCCGGTTCTGCACAAACGGTCAGTATTCGTGGTATGAGTTCAAGTTACACATTATTTTTGGTTAATGGCAAACGTCAATCTTCTAAAGACGTGAATCCAAATGGCGATGACAGTGGTTTTGAAAAAAATATCTTACCGCCGATTGCATCGATTGAACGTATTGAGGTGATTCGAGGACCTGCATCTACCTTATATGGCAGTGATGCTATGGGGGGGGTAATTAATATCATTACCAAAAAAGTCAGTGATGAATGGTCGGGAACAGCTGAACTCGGAACAGTTTTACAGGATTCTAATAATTCTGGAGATATCAAAAATGCTTCGGTCTATCTAGCCGGGCCTTTGATTGAAAATAAACTCGGCATGCAGCTTGGAGTGAATAAGCAAAAGCGTGAAGAAGACAGCTATGTAGGTGGCTTCCGCGGTACGGAAGTGGAAAGTCTAAATTCCAGACTGACTTATTTAATTAATGATAATCATGATTTAGAGTTTGACGCGAATTTCACGAAACAGGAATCTGAATCTACCGCGGGTCAAACCATTCTAAGTACGGGAACAGATTCATACGGTCGAAATTATCGTGAAGTCTTCGGCTTAACTCATAATGGCCGATATAGCGATGTACTGAATAGCAGTTCTTATATTCAATATGAAAAATCAAAAAATCCCGATCGCAAAAACAGCACTTCAGGTTTAAGCGGAATCGAGCTCGACACTTGGCTGGCCAATACCCAGTGGAATTGGCAGTTGAGCAATCACAATTTAATCTCAGGTCTGTATTTTAAAAATGAGTCACTGGTTGACCGTGCTACCAATCAAAATCTAGAGATGCCTGTAACTGAATTAGACCGTTGGGGATTTGCAGTTTTTGCAGAAGATACCTGGTCAATTACCGATACTTTTAATTTAACCACAGGTTTGCGTTACGATCACGATGAAAATTATGATGGCAACTTTTCACCCCGTTTATATGGGGTGTATAACCCGACAGATGCCTGGACATTTAAGGGCGGGGTATCTACCGGTTATAAACAACCCGACTTAAGACAATCATCAAGTGATGTACACTCTGTGACCGGTAAAGGCAGTGCCTTTATTATGGGGAATGACGATTTAACACCGGAAAAATCGTTGAGCTATGAACTTGGCACCGCATGGCAGGGCGACAAGTCTAAAGCCTCTTTAACTGCTTTCTATACTGAATATAAAGATAAAATTACAGAAATACGCGATTGCTCATCTTCAAATGGGAGTAACAGTGATTCGGCAACATGGACCTGTGCAGACCCATTTGGTCGCATTGATGCAGCGACGGGGAATGTCCGCTTGTGGAACTTTATCAGTTCACGCATCAATGTGGATGAAGCGATCATGCAAGGTGTGGAGGCTTCATTTGACACCGAGCTTGCGGAAGGGGTAAACCTAAATACTAATTACACCTATACGGAAACCGAGCAGAAATCAGGTGATTTAAAAGGTCAGCCATTAAATCAAATGCCAAAGCATATGTTTAATGCAACCGTGGATTACAACATCAATGATGCTCTGGACGTCTGGACACGCTTACATTATCGTAGTGAAACGTCTTCTTATTTAGGTCGTGCAGCAATGTCTGATCCGACCCCTGCGTATCAATTCTTGGATGTCGGTTTTAACTACCAATTTACCCCAAGCTTAAAAGGTAAATTCGGGGTTTATAACATCCTTGATGAAAAAGCAGAAGATGCAGATGGCGATCAGGTTTTAGATGGACGCCGTTATGGCATTAGTTTTGTCGCCAATTTCTGATAAGTTGAATAAAGAAAAAGCCGCTTGAAGCGGCTTTTCTCATGACTGGATATTTAAAATCTTCTGTGCAGTTTCTGCATAATAAAACTTTTCTAAATATGCGCGTGCACGCATGCCTAAGTATTCAGATGAAACTAGCTTTTGAATTACAGGATTTAGTAAATGCTGCAATTCATGCTGAATTAAAGCCTCATCAATATTTAAGTCACGCATTAACAAGTCAAAACTACGTTCCTGATTACGGGTGTACCAGGCATAGATACCATCATGAACTTGCTGTTTTAGGTATTCTGTCTGGCGCAGATGATCCCAAATTTCATGCCCTAAGCCCACAGTATGAGGTAGGTCTTGAATTTCAATATAATTCTTTAAAACCGTTAGAGGCAGATCTTTAATTTTATGCCACAGATTGGCTTGGAAGTGATACAACTTTTCATCATCAAAATGTTGATTTAACACATGCTCACTCATTTGACTGAGCTTTAAAATATTCTTTTGTAGATAATGGCCGATAGTTTCATCCAGATTTGAGTCAGTCACGGTTTCTAAAACCGATTTGCCCATTTTCATAAAACGCGACACACCCGGAACCCGTTTTGCCATCACCGAATTATCCAGATAATCCTGTATTGAATGTTGGATCAATTGTGTGATCATGGCTGAAAAAGCAGAGCTGTTGACCACAGTTTTAATCAGACGTTGACGATGACCACTTTTACTCGCAACATATTGGGCAATTTTATCGACGGTTAATACCGGAATCACATCTGCAATTTGCGTGTTTTCATTGGCAGGATGAATTAAAGCAAAACGAAAATGTTCGGTAATTTGCTCAATTAAAAAGTGACTCGCGGGAGTGGCTAAAACCTGCTTTTGCAAGAGTGCATTGATTTGTTCAAATGACCAGATATCCTGCAAGGTCTGTTTTCTAAACCACTGATAGAAATTTAAAAATTCGCTTTGAATAGTGGCAGTATGTGAAAATTCTTGTTCTAAAAATTCAAGATGAGCTTCGATCAATTGCTCAATCATCGGATGTTTCGGCATACTGTCTCTATAAGCTAATTTAAAGGGATAAGTTTATCAGCAAGTGGATTTTTTAACTTTTGGGTTTTGGATAGAAAAGGTAAATAGTGGTCCGCCACTTGTTGTTCTGCTTCTAAAATAGGCATATGCCCAACATTATTTAAAATAACAGGCGTTTCGGCACGCTTCAATGAAGATTGTAATTCATTTGCTGCTTCCACATTAATAATTTTATCTTGCTTGCCCCAAAGAATGAGCGTGGGGGCTTCAATGGTTCGTGTCAGTCGAGCAAAGGATTCCGGGGTATAAATACGACTTAGGGTGATTAATTGATCAATCATTTTACGGGATTGCAATGATTGAGAGATCAGTATTTTTTCTTGGGCTTTTTTAAAATAAATGGGTAAATCCGGTGGATTCTGCATGACTTGAGCCATGACATCGTCTAAATCCCCCGGTTTGGACACAATCAGATGCTTTAAAAAATAAGGGTCTTTGGTATAGGCAGTATTGGCCTGTTTATAAATGCCAGCACTATTGAGTAAAAAAAGACTTTGCGTATCAAATGGATATTGTGATGCGTAAACAGTTGCAATTGAGCCGCCTAGCGAGTGACCTGCAATATTCAGCTTGTCCTCCACATCAAGGGCTTCAACAAAACGGCGCAAGCGTTCCGTGACATTGGGAATAGACAGATCAAAATTATCCGCAACTTTGGTTTCACCATTGCCTGGCAGGTCTGGAATAATTACGTGATAATAAGGGGTTAAAAAATGTGCCACGCCATTCCAGTTGTCACGATTTCCCGCCAAGCCATGAATAAGCAATACCGCAGGTTTATTGCTGGAGCCACCTTCACTGTAGCTCCAAGTAATATCATCAATTTTAATCGTTTTACTGCGTAAGCCGGCCGCACTACGTTCTTTCACTAAATAATTTTCGAATGAAGGTTGAGCAACGAAGATTTTTTTATTTATAGTTGCATGAGAAAAAAGCGGCACACTGATTGAAATGGCTAAGCAGGCCATCTGCAAACAGCGGGATAAAGTCGAGTGAGGCTGTGTCATTGATCATTATCCTTATGTGTAAATGACGGTCATTTTGCTAACTTACCCTTTAAAAACCATCTAATTTTGACTGCATTTTATTTTTTTTAAAATGTCTGTATTTTATTGTAAGTATTATCGTAGAAATGTCACTTAATTGTTTCTTGAAGTCCGTTACGTGAAGCTATAAAAGTGTGCACCAGATCAAATTTATGAGCGAAATAAAATATTTTGTAACTTTGTTATTAATTAATCAGCTATTCTTTTTGCAAGTGACATTCCAATTTCATCGCATTAAAATATTGCAACTTCAAACATTGGAAGACCAGCATGCTAACAGCAGAAGAAGCTTTAGATCGTTTAAAAAAAGGGAACCAGCGTTTTGTATCAGGGGAAACGACACACCCCAAACAACTGTCACATCAGCAAAGGGCAGAGATGGCAGAAAATCAAAACCCCTTTGCCATCGTCTTGGGCTGTTCAGATTCTCGTGTTCCTGCGGAAATGGTATTTGACCAGGGTCTAGGCGATTTATTTGTGATCCGTGTGGCAGGGAATGTGGTTGCACCCTCACAGGTAGGCAGCGTGGAATTTGCTGCAGAACGTTATGATTGCGCTGTCGTGATTGTATTAGGACATAGTCATTGTGGCGCTATTCAAGCGACCATTGATACCTTAATGAATCCGGATCATCCACCCTCATTAAATCTAATGTCTATTGTAAACCGTGTTCGCCCATCGGTTGAAACATTGATGCAAACTGAATTGAAAAACGATTTATCTAAACTCTCGAAACATGCAGTTCGTTCTAATGTCTTTGCCTCTGTAAATCAGCTGCGTCATGGTTCTGCGGTTTTAGAATGCCTGATTGCCAAAGGGCAGTTGAAAATTGTCGGTGCAGAATACTCTTTAGAAACGGGTGAAGTTTTGTTTTTTGATTTTTAAAATTGAATCAAGCTTCAAATCGAACAAAAGGCGCTTTATAAAGCGCCTTTTATATAGGGATAGGCATTGTTCAGTAAAATGCTTTGTGCGCTGGCATTCGGGTGAACTAAATCCTGTTGCATCAAGTTTTTCTTGCCTGCAATTCCTTCTAAAAAGAATGGCATCAATTTTACTTTATATTGTTGACTCACAATCTGGTAATTTTTTTCAAAGGCCTTGCTATAAGCTGTACCGTAATTCGGTGGGATTTTCATTCCAAAAACAATCACTGTGGCTTTAGCTTGCTGACTTTGTTGAATGAGATGAGCCAGGTTCTTTTGAATCAATAGCGGGGATTGACCCCGTAAACCATCATTTCCACCTAACTCAATCACTACAATATGCGGTTTATGGATTTGCAATAATTTAGGCAAGCGCGCCAAAGCACCGCTGGTGGTTTCACCACTGACACTGGCATTGACCACTTTATGTTGTTTCGGATACTGTTGCTCTAAACGTTTTTGTAATAAATGCACCCAACCTTGCTGTGCCTGAATTCCATAACCCGCGCTAATACTGTCACCCAGAATCATAATGGTTTTAGCAGACACCACGACTGGAGCAAGACACAGGCTGAACATCGCCAAGCAAGCAAATACACGAGTTCTTAAATTGCGATTTTGCATATAGGGATTTTATGACCCAAGTTACGAGCGACCCTTCCATCATGCCACAAGTGATTATTTCTGCCCAGCAACTGACACAAAAGATAAAACTTGTACAAAAAGAACTGTGCATTTTTGAAAATTTAAACTTTGAAATCCAGACGGGTGAACAAGTGGCTATTACCGGACGTTCAGGTTCAGGAAAATCGACCTTGCTTGGAATTTTAGCCACTCTGGATCAAGCCAGCTCAGGGCAATTGGTGGTGTGTGGAGAGTCTGTCGCTGAATTAAATGAAGAACAGCGTGCGTTGGTACGTTTAAAATATATCGGTTTTGTATTTCAGTCTTTCCAGTTATTGCCGCATTTAACAGCAGTAGAAAACGTGATGTTACCGCTGCGCTTACAGAACAATTTTAATTTTGCAGCTGCTGAGAAAAAGGCATTGGCCCTACTTAAAAAAGTCGGTTTAGAACGTCAGGCGACCCAAACTCCCAAAGTGCTGTCGGGGGGCGAACAACAGCGTGTGGCCATTGCGCGTGCTTTAATTAGCGACCCGAAAATCATTTTCGCAGATGAGCCTACAGGTAACCTAGACACACAAACCGCCAGTGAAATTGAGCAATTGTTATTTCAGCTGAACCGTGAATTTGGGACGACCTTAGTTTTGGTAACCCATAATCCAAAACTGGCCGAGCAATGTCAGCGACATTTTGAATTGCTGGATGGTCGTCTAATTGAACATCGTAACGGTGAGGGCTGAAATGAATCCACTCTTTCGACCTTTACTGACCCAGAGTTTTAAAAGTACAGGCGTTTACTTACTGATCATTGCTCTAACTTTGGCGATCAGTGCGACTACGGCACTAAAGTTTAGTAATGAACAAATCCAAAATGCCGTAGCATTACAGGCTGCTGAAATGCTGGCAGGCGATTTGGTCCTGAGCGACAATCAGCCGCTTGAACACAAGTGGCACGACAAAGCCAACCAGTTATCCCTACAACAATCTGAAGTCACCACCTTCAGTTCGATGGCGCATACCCATGAGCAATTTGTCATGGTCAATGTGAAAGCCATTGATGATGCCTTTCCTTTGCGCGGAGAAATTCGGGTTGCGTCCCCAGCAAAGAAAATTCAGCCAGGAGAGGTTTGGCTCAGTAATCGTGCCATGGATTTGTTGCATGTCAAAGTCGGGGATAGCCTTAATATTGCCGATGGAACTTTTAAGGTCACTGCTGAAATTGAACATGATTCCAATCAGGAACTGGGCTTTTCCGGCTTTTCACCTACGGTGATTATTTCCCAAGCCGATGTTGCGCGTACCAATGCCATTCAAATTGGCAGTCGGGTTGAATACCGTTTATTGATGGCAGGGTCTGCCCAACACACCAAACAGTTTGAACAAGATTTCAACCAGCTGCATGGGTCTGCTCAAAGCAAAATAGACAATGAACAGAATAGTCTAAAGTTACGTAATGCCAGGGAAGGCAATACCCGTTTAATGAAGCCGGTTGCCAATCTAGATACATTCCTACAACTTGCCAATATTTTGACCATTTTACTGTGCGGCATTGCGATTGCCTTAACCAGTCAGCGTTATGTGCAGCAAAATCAGGATAATATTGCGCTAATGCGCTGTATTGGTGCCACAAAAAATCAAATTCTGAGTGCATATCTGACTTTGTTGGGTGTGGTGTTAATTGTCGCAATGGCGATTGGTAGTCTGGCAGGGGTAGGGCTTGGCTATGGTTTATTGCAATTGATGCTAAAACTGATTCCACATCTGCAAATTCAGTTTTCTGCCTTGGATATGCTGCTTGGTCCCTTACCGATTGCCATGCTGACCAGTGCCGTGGTGTTGCTGGGTTTTATCGTTCCAAGTTTATGGCAATTACTGAATACACCACCTATTCGGGTGATTCGCCAACAAGAAAAATCTGTGCAGTCTATGCTGTGGATGTTGCTGATGGGCACAGCCAGTCTGGTGCTGTTTAGTGTGGTGCTGACTGAAAATATTGTGCTTACCGCATGGGTCATAGGGGCAATGATCATCTTGTGTACTGTGCTGTATATGCTCATTTGGGGCAGCTTAAAATTAATTAAAAGCCTGAAATGGTCCATTTCAGCCTATGTCCGCGCGCCTTATCAAACCGCCTTTCAAATTACTGCTTTGGCCCTCGGTCTCAGCTTAATTACGGTTTTGGCCGTATTGCGAACGGACTTACTCGAGCGCTGGCAGCAACAATTACCGGAAGGTACGCCGAATCAATTTGTTTATGGTTTGCCGCCGTTTGATATGCCTTTATTTAAAGCCCAGATTGAGCAACATAGATGGCCAAGCACACCTTTATATCCCAATATTCGTGGGCGATTGGTGGCAAAGAACGATCAACCTTTTTCCAAGGAATTGCTGGAAAACAATAACTCTTTACGCCGTGAACTCAATTTAACCCAAACATCCGAATATCCTGCGGACAATAGAATCGTACAGGGAACTTCAGCATTGAGTCATGTTGGTGATGTATCGGTGGAAGTGAAAACTGCGGAAGAGCTGGGCATTAAAATAGGCGATCGACTGACTTTTAGTTTGCCTGAAGGATTAGTTCAAGCCAAAGTCATTAACTTGCGTAGTGTCGAATGGGAAAGTTTTAGTCCGAATTTTTTCTTTATTTTTGCACCCAAAACCATGGATGAAAATGCGGGCAGTTATTTAGGCAGTTTTTATGTGCCCGAACAAGATAAAAAACAGCTGGTTTCCGTGATTCAGCAATTTTCCAATACGGTTTTTATTGATGTCAGTTTGATTCTGGATGAAGTGAAACGCGTGGTGAATGTGCTGGTGCAAATTATTACCATAATCGCGCTATTGGTCAGTGTCTCTGGCGTTTTGGTTTTAATTGCCTGTTTGAACCTGTTGATGGATGAACGCAAACGTGAGGTGGCTTTATTGCGCTCATTTGGCAGTTCTAAACAAAAATTAAAACAAATGATGACTGTAGAGATCGGCTTTATTGGATTTATGGCAGGTGTAGTTTCATGCTTCTTTGCAGAAGTGATTAGTGCGATTGCCAGCTATAAAATGAATTTGTTGATTCAGGCACATTGGGAGATCTGGCTGATTTTACCCATTTTAATGACCGTGGTGTGTGCCTTGATTGGACGCTATCGCTTGAGTTATTTGTGTGATATTCCACCATTACAAAGTTTGCGCGAGATGAATCAATAAACAACTCATCTCAACTCAATAATAGCGCTTAACCGGATAGTTTATTCACCTTAAAAATTCAGCTGTGCGCGCATGGCTGCAAGGATTTGACGCCAAACAGGTTCAAGGATTTGAACCTGTTGCATGCAGTAATCATAAAATACATAGCAGCTTACTACACCGACAACTAAACCTAGAGTAAAGCCTAAATTAGGTTTATGCACCCGTTGTCCAAGATACCAAATAGCAGCCAATACCGCACCCATCAGCAGGCCGCCAATATGGGCAGCATTGTTAATACCCGGCATGGTAAAGCCAATCAACAGGTTAATTCCCATGACCATGACCAAGGTTTTTTTATCTAAAATAAAGCGTTGTTTTGGTAAGATGGGCAATAAAGACAAGATGGTTAAAGCACCGCCAATCCCCATGACTGCGCCAGAAGCACCGGCACTGACCGTCGGGAAAAGTTTGGGGTCATTAGTTTGCAGCAGTTGAAAGGTATTTTGAATATCGATAAAGCCACTGAGCAAACTTCCCATCAGACCGGCAAGAATATATAAACCCAAATAATAGAATCGGCCAAAAAGCTGTTCCGCCACACTGCCGAAAATATACAGTGCCCACATATTGAGCATCAAATGGATCAAACCAAAATGAAAAAACATGCTGCTAAACAGGCGAGTGGGTTCCTCTAAAAAGGTTAAAGGTGCATAATCAGCTCCCCAACGAATAGCATCGACCAGACTTGGGCTGTTAATATTGACGCCTGTGAGCACTTGCCAGAGAAATAAACCGACATTAATGGCAATAAAAACTGCAGTCAGCCACCAAAGGTGAACCTCGGGTTTAGTTCGAATGGAAGGAGGTGAGAGTTCAGCCATGCTATTCTTTTATAATCTTTGCTATATTCAGCTTCAAGCTTAGCACGAAAAAAACAGATATTTTGGAGTAACTCACTGACATGAAAGCTTTTATTGTTCGTAGTTTGTTAATACTTGTCAGTTTGATACTTTTGATACAACTTTGGATTTTTGCAAGTCTGGTGTGGTGGCGCACCCATCCGGTTGACACCACCATGATGATGCGTCTGGATTATTGGTCTGAACCCTCTAAGCCGATCAAACACCAATGGCGCGATTACGATCAAATCAGTGACTATCTCAAAAATGCAGTCGTTGCCGCAGAAGACGGTAAATTTTTGCAACATCACGGTTTTGACTGGGCGGGAATGCAATTTGCCTTAGAGCGCAATAAAGACAAAGGCAAAGTGGTGGCCGGCGGGTCAACGATTTCACAGCAGTTGGCGAAGAATCTATTTTTATATAACAAGCGTTCATTTCTGCGCAAAGGCCAAGAGGCCGTGGCGACCTGGATGATGGAGCGTGTTTGGACAAAAGAACGTATTTTAGAAGTCTATTTAAACTCGGTTGAATTTGGCGACAATATTTACGGTGTGGAAGCGGCAACCCAACATTATTTTGGTAAAAGTGCGAGAAGTTTAAGCCGTGAACAAGCCGCCTTTTTAGCAGCCATTTTACCCAATCCAAAATATTACCAAGACCACCGTGATGACCGAAAACTGCAATACCGTAAACGTATGATTCAAAAATATATGCGTTATAGCAATATTCCCTAATGAGAGACTGGACTAAAAAGCCCAAATTTTTGGGCTTTTTTTATGAAATTGTCATAATTTTGAAGCATACTTATGAAGATACGGATCACTTTCGAATAATCATAGGTTAGGTATGAATACTGCAGCAGGCGCATCTCCTACACAAACAGAATATACATATAACGATCGTTATATTAATCGTGAACTTTCTATTCTAGATTTCCATCTCCGTGTATTAGAACAGGCGGTTGACCCACTGCATCCTTTACTTGATCGCATGAATTTCTTGCTGATTTTCTCGCGTAATCTGGATGAGTTTTTTGAAATCCGATTCGCTGGATTGATGGAACAGCTCGATTTGGGCAATGAAAGTCACAGTCCGGATGGGTTAACCCCAAAGCAAGTGTTAGAGATTATTTCTAAAACTGCGCATGCAGCGATTGACCGTCAGTATCGTATTTTAAATGAAGAAATTCTGCCAAAGCTGCGTGAAGAAGATATCTGTTTTTTACGTCGTGGTGAACTTACCCCGGCTCAATCTGCCTGGGTTAAAAAGTATTTCCAAGAGCAAGTCGCTCCAGTGCTGACGCCGATCAGTCTAGATCCGGCTCATCCATTTCCGCGTCTAGTCAACAAAAGTTTAAACTTTATTGTGACCCTGGAAGGGAAAGATGCTTTTGGTCGTCAAATTGATTTGGCTGTTGTACCTGCACCGCGCTCATTGCCACGTGTGGTACGTTTACCGGATGAACTCA
Source organism: Acinetobacter sp. ANC 3781 (assembly GCF_004331285.1). Lineage (GTDB taxonomy): Bacteria > Pseudomonadota > Gammaproteobacteria > Pseudomonadales > Moraxellaceae > Acinetobacter. The sequence continues at coordinate 78,937 of NZ_SJOH01000006.1, read as the reverse complement.
CTGATGGCAAAGAACATCATGTCATGCTATCCGCGATTATTCATGAGCATGTGTCTGATTTATTCCCCGGCATGACCGCTACAGGTTGCTATCAATTCCGTGTCACACGTAATGCAGATCTGGCTTTAAATGAAGATGTCGAAGACTTGGCCAAAGCCCTAAAAGGGGAATTGAACTCACGCCGTTTTGGTCGTGCAGTACGCTTAGAAGTCACACATAATTGTCCTGAACATATTTATAATTATTTACTGGATGAATTTGATCTGGAAAAAGATCAACTTTATAAGGTTGATGGCCCCGTGAATCTGGCCCGTTTATTGTCGAATTTTAAACGTCCACATTTACGTTATGACTCACATACGCCTATTATTCCAAAAGTTTTAAAGAAGTCTGAAAATATTTTTTCAGCCATGCAGAAGCAGGATATTTTATTACATCATCCATTTGAATCATTTGCACCTGTGATCAATTTGTTACGCGAGGCAGCACGTGATCCTCAAGTACTTGCGATCAAGCAAACCTTGTACCGCAGTGGGCCAGATTCTGAAATTGTTCAGGTACTTGCAGAAGCCGCGCGGAATGGGAAAGAAGTCACGGCGGTAATTGAATTACGTGCGCGTTTTGATGAAGAATCAAATATTGAAGTTGCAAATGTACTGCAAGAAGCCGGTGCCGTAGTGGTATACGGTATTGTGGGCTACAAAACCCATGCCAAAATGATTCTTGTGGTTCGCCGTGAAAATAACAAGCTGGTACGTTATGTACATTTAGGTACGGGTAACTATCATGCAGGAAATGCGCGAATTTATACCGACTATGGCTTGCTGACCACAGATAAAGAATTGTGTGAAGATGTACATCGCATTTTCCAGGAGCTCACGGGTATGGGCAAAATGGCAAAGTTGAAGAAACTTCTGCATGCACCATTTACCCTGCATGCGCAACTGATCAATTTTATTGATGAAGAAATTGCTAATGCTAAAGCAGGCAAGCCCGCACAAATTATTGTCAAAGTAAATGCCTTAACTGAAAGGCAGCTGATCAACAAGTTATATGAAGCTTCACAAGCGGGTGTAAAAATTGATTTAATTATTCGCTCAATTTGCTGTTTACGTCCTGGTTTACCGGGGCTTTCAGAAAATATTCGTGTGCGTTCAATTGTCGGGCGTTTTCTGGAACATACCCGGGTTTACTATTTTGGTAATAATGGTAACGCGCGAATTTACTGTTCAAGTGCGGACTGGATGGATCGTAATTTGTTTAATCGTGTTGAAGCCTGTTTCCCAATTGAAGATCCAGCCCTGAAAAAACGGATTTATCAGCAAGGTTTACTGACATATTTGAAAGACAATCAGCAAGCATGGTTGTTGCAAGGAGATGGAAACTGGGTTCGTGCACAGGTTGCAGAAGGCCAGGAACCGCATAATGCGCAAAGAATATTATTGGATATCATCAAATAATTCCTTCAACTCTCAAAGAAGAAAATAAAGGAGTCTCTGGACTCCTTTATTTTTATACAACAGAAATATTGAAAATAAAAAATCCAACTTTCTAAGCATGCAATTTTCCTGGAAGTATTTTTAATAGAGCCTTCAATTTTTTGAAGAGAAGTCGAAGTCTGTTCTGTGACATGCAGTAGGTTAAAATCCACTGATACCAAATTTAAAAATTTATTGCGCTTAAACGTATTCGTTTGTTGAGTCAAGTGGTTGATATTGATTGGTCAGATTTTACTTGATGCGACAAAATATATTGCGCTAAAACATGATAGATCGGCGCTCCACCGTACGGAATACCTTTAATGTTATTTAATAAGTCTGTCTCAGTATTTACATAAAAAATAATCCTGCGCACTGTCTAAATAGCCTTTAACAGTAAAGAGGTCTGTGGTTGGCTAAGATCATTATCCTGCTCGTATCGGAAGAGAAATTTTGAGTTGCTTGATAAATGTAAGCGTTGCTGTTTGATTGAGGGATAATCTATCGAAATCAGGTTGGGCAAATGTGGTTGTGATAAGTAGTCAGCTTCAATAAGATGAGTCATGCTCATCATTAATTCTGTAGGATAGCCGCCTAATCCAATGAAGAATGTTTCTAATACAGGGTTAAAAGCGGATTGATTCTCTATTAATAGGACGGGAACAGGCAATACCAATTCATCGGCTAGACTATTCTCATACGGGTTTCGATTTTATTGAGCAACTTCGTTATATAAACTTATAAAAGTCCTAAGCTAAGAATTAGCTAATTGATGAAATTAAATTAAGCTTATATAGAATAATAATCAAAAAATAATTTATGGTATACGATTGAATTAAATTGTTTTTAAAATTATTGAATCATTCATATCTTAGCTCATCCAAATACGAGACATTATATTTTAATTTCAAAATGAGTTTAGCGTAGGGAGTAAACTTTTTTCTTTAAACAAAGAACTTATTGTTTTTAGATTAAATGTTCGAATTTATTTAAGTAAAATATTGGCTAGGAAAAGAATGGGGCAATAAAAAAAGGAGCGACTGCTCCTTTTAGTTTATCGCTTATTTTTAATGAAGGTTTTGGGTGATTTTTTGCAAGATTTGCAATAACACATCAAATTCACTTTGCAATGGTGTACTTTTACGGGTGATCAAAGCTAACGTACGACTTGGTGCAGCTTCAATAGATTTCACCACTAAATCTGAATTCGCTTTAATCATATTGGTATGAATGGCAATTTCAGGAAGTAGAGTAAAGCCTAAATCCGCAGAGACCATTTCAACTAACGTAGGTAATGAACTGGCTTTTAAGCGATGATCATTTTTACGTTCACCAATTGGACATGCACTTAAAGTATGATTACGTAAGCAATGACCTTCTTCTAGCAAGACTAAACGGGATAAATCTAAGTCATCCAGCGATTTTGCTGTGTTGGTATTTTGGTCGTTTTTGTGACAGACCAAATACAAATCTTCTTTGGCGATTTCAGCAACTTTTAAACCTCGAGTGTCAAAAGGAAGTGCCAAAACAATCATGTCGAGATTGCCATGTTCCAGTTTTTCAACAATTTTTTCACTTTGCGCTTCATGCAAATGCAATTGAATTTTAGGCAGTTGCTTATGCACTTCATCAAGCAGTTTCGATAAAATGAAAGGTGCAATAGTAGGAATAATGCCTAAATGCAAATCACCCGTTAAAGGTTCACTCATTTCACGACTTAAACGCATCAAGTCTTGAGCATCTGCCAATAGAACACGGGCTCGAGCCACAACCTGTTCTCCAAGCGGAGTTAAACGTACATTTTGGCGGTCACGTTCAACGAGGACTCCACCTAACAAACGCTCTAACTCCATGATCCCGCCTGACAAAGTCGATTGGGTCACAAATGAACGGCGCGCAGCTTCAGTAAAATGTAGCGTTTCAGACAGTGTTACGAGGTATGACAGCTGTCTTAAAGAGGGTAATGCAGCCATAGTGTCCTAATGTTTTAATTTAAAGTGATCAGCAAATAATCCGCTAAGATATGGAATAAAATGCGGAGGCATATCATGCCCCATTCCATCAATTAATTCAAACTTAGCATCTGTAATTGCCTTTGCAACTGCTTTGCCATGGCTTGGTGGCAGTAAACGATCACGAGAGCCATGTACCACAAGGGTAGGTTGCTGAATTTGCTTACTCAATTGTAGCAAAGAACCGGTACATAATATTGCTAAAAATTGTTGAAGTACACCCGCTGGATAATAACTTCGTTGATATAGTTTACGTGCGGTCTGAATAATCTCGATTTGGTTGATATATCCAGGTGAGCCAATGATGTTAAATACTTTCACGCTATGATTGACGATACCTTCTTCATCCGTAGACTCAGGCCGGCCAATCAGGCTAAAAAGCTGTTTTGGAAAAGGCGGAGGTAAGAGCGGCTGATTATTACTGGTGAACATTAAACCGAGATTGCTGACTTTTTCAGGATGCTTGGCTGCCAGAATTTGTGCAATCATGCCGCCCATGGATGCGCCAATTACAGAGACTTGTTCTAGTCCTAAATGCTCAATCAATAAGGCCGCATCTTCCGCCATATCATACAGATTATAAGGCGCACCTTGATTTTGTAAGCCCAGTGCAAAACGTCCCATCAGTTTTAAGGTATTGAGCCGTGGCCCTGAATGCCGAATTTTTGATGAAAGCCCAATATCGCGGTTATCGAAACGAATAACCCGATAACCTTGATCAATCAGGGATTTACAGAAAAAATCTGGCCAAAACAACATTTGCGCACCCAAACCCATAATCAGCATGATCGCAGGATGTTCAGGATCTCCACCCATTTCAACATGCAGCTCTATTCCATTGCTTAAAGTCACTTTGGTTTCGTGCATAAAAGAAGTATAGGGTGAGCCTGTAAAATTAAGTGCGCTATGATTCATTGTTATTTTCCCAAAAAAGGACATTTTGCTTAAAAAATGTCCTTACTATTAAACCCTTAAACAGCTACAGGAATCAAGTCAGGTACCAGTTTAGTTAGACTTAGACGTTGTTTTGCTGCGGTCGCGCCCAATAAAACAAAACCACGCAAGGTGTTTTGACCATCTAGAGCTTTAGCAATCATGCCATCTTCAAGTTCTTCGGTCTCCCAATTGACATCCACACCCACTGGTGCTGGAAGTACCGTGAGGGGAGCGGCTGGGGTTTTGACGGCAACAGGCATCGCTGGATAATGAACATGGGTTTGTTCACCATTCAAGGTTTTCGCTAGAGCGCGTGCTTGTTGCATAATCGGCATGACGTAAGGCAACAGTAAACCATTGACTTCTGCACAGTCGCCAATCGCGTAAATATCTGCCTGATTGGTTTCTAAATGACCATTGGTCAAAATGCCGCGACTACAATCAATATTCGCGGCTTTTGCCAACTCCAAATTCGGTTGTAAGCCAATCGCTGAAAGTACAATGTCTGCAACAACAGACTGACCATTGGCTAAAGTAATCTGATAGTCACCCTTTTCAACTTTAATTACTTTTTCAACCGTTGTGCCCAAGACAAAGTGAATGCCAATAGCTTCAAGTTTTTCTTGGAACGAAGCGGCAACGTAGTCAGGAATGAGACGTCCCAAAGGTTGGGCAGCCAAATCAATCACTGTCACTTGGTGTTCTGTATTTTGCAAGTCATTGGCAAATTCACAGCCAATCAGACCTGCACCTAAAATGACCACGCGTTTATCGTGATGTTGATCCAGGTTTTTGCGGAATGCTTTGTAGTCATCCAAATTGTTGACCACATGAATGTCATCACTGCCATCGCCAGCAATCGCCAGACGAACCGGGTTTGCACCTACAGCTAGAACCAGCTTTGAATAGGGTTGAGTGATTTGTTGTCCATCTTTTTCTAAAATGAGTTGATGCTGTTCAGCTTGAATTTCTTTAACCCGAGTATGCGCTTCAATACGCATCTTCAGTTGATCACTCATTTTGCTGGCATCACCTAAAGCAATTTGCTCAGGTGCTTTTTTTCCGGCTAAAGCATTAGACAGCGTGGGTTTAGCATAGTTTACCGCATCATCTGCACAAATCATGACCAGTTCATGCTCGGGATTTAGCTTACGAAACTCACGTGCTGCGGTATATCCTGCCATACCCGAACCAATGATGACGATAGGATGCATAGTTTTCTCCAAACTGTTTTCTATAAGACGTAAAAAAAGACCATTCACTATGGTCTTTGATATCAATTGTTAGATTTCAACCATTTCAAAATCAACTTTTGATACACCACAGTCCGGACATGTCCAATCATCTGGGATATCTTCCCATTTTGTACCTGCGACAATACCATCTTGTGGCCAACCTTCAGCTTCGTCATAAATCCATCCACAAACGATGCATTGATACTTTTTCATTTGACTCTCCAAAACACTGACTTTTTAAGAAGTGAAGTCAGTAAAATTCCATATACAGCATGACTCTAGTAATATGACTTTCATTGTACATATTCAACCAAATTTTTACGCAGTTCTAGCCTTAATGTAAAGCAAATATGCGAGTTTAATCAGTGAATTTGAAACCAGAATTGCAGAGCAGGACAAAACTTGTCATAGAAATACGTAATTATGGTTTCTGTCTAACAATTTAAACAGGGTATGAATTTTAAAAAGTGCATAAATCAGAATGAGATAGAGAAGCTCAAGAAATGACTTTATGAGTTAAACGTCAGGTTTAGACTAAGGTCGGGGAGAAGAAATAGACAAAGTTTGTTAATTTAAGATCAGATAAATCTATATTTAATATTTATTAAAAAAATGAACATAATTAAATCAATGGCTTATAATTTTTTAGCAGGTGTTGCTGGATGGTAAGCATGATCATTTACTGGCCATGAACCTGATAAAGCGTTAAAATTGCCTATCCTCTTCTAAATTACTTTTCTCCCATGAGCAATTTGTCTACAATTTTGTGGTCTCACATTCGTACTGTCCAAGATTTCCCTAAACCGGGTATTTGCTTCTTCGATTTAACCCCTTTGTTTATGAGCAATATTGAACCGTTAACCGATGCTTTAATTGCCAGTATTCCTGTTGAAAAACTGGAACAAGTAGACAGTTTTGTTGCTGTAGAAGCGCGTGGTTTTGTACTTGCAAGTTTATTGGCTCAGCGTTTAGGCAAAGGCTTGTTACTGGTGCGTAAAGCAGGAAAATTGCCACCACCGGTTGTGGGCGTAGGTTATAGCTTAGAATATGGTATGGACCGTTTGGAAATGTCTGCAAACATCCAACCGCAAAAAATTATTATTGTAGATGATGTATTGGCAACAGGCGGTACTTTAAAAGCGGTGAAACAGCTGGTCAATAAATGTAACCATGAAATTTTGGGAGCGAGCATTTTCCTCGATTTACCCGATTTACATAATGATTTAGGTTTAGAAGTTTGGTCAGTGTTGGATGATAAATCTCAGCCAGAACAAGCAGTCGCTTAATTGATGTTATGTCCTAAAAAAGCCTTGGTTTAACCAAGGCTTTTTTATTTTTTCAGAAAATGCGTTTGCATGTGCTGAATTAATTCATTTATGTTTTCTGGACTCGCTAAGCGATGATGGCCGCCTTCTAAGGCTTGAACAATCATATAAGGTTCGAGCTGTTCTTGAACAGCATACATATCCAGTATTTCGTCACCTAATTCCAAATAGGCAATTTGAGCAATGTCATGTTCCAGATCATCTTCATTAATTGGGGGGTAGTCTTCGCGAAAGTTTGGACTAAGACTCGGATTGGCAATAACCGTTGGAATTTTACACAAGGCTGACATTTTTAAGGCCCAATACGCGCCCAAGCTATGTCCGACCAGTATTTCCGGTTTAATTTTGGCAATAATATCGCGATAAAAATCGGCAACGGTTTGAAAATTTAGATTGCGATAATCTATATCGATGCAATATTTCTGATTGGCATCAATGGCATGGAATTTTGTCGATTCACGAGAGGAATCGAGTCCATGTAAAAATAAGATTTTCGAAGTACATGTATTCATTGTTTGATCGTTCAGACTGTCTTTAATCACAAAGATAGAAAGGGTTGAATAGTTTAGTTTTCAACTATTTTGCTTGAATTTATTGTAGGTGACTGTGCCAGAGAAACAACTTAGCTTTTGGTCTAAGACACTCATTAGACCAAATAGAATAAAACAGCTTACAAAATAAATTATTGATTAAAAATATTCGGTTATAAATATTTTGGGCTGAATTGATATTTAAGTAACAAATGATTTATTTGCTGAAAAAATAAAGATGGATAATTTTAAAGGTAGACGATGACTTTAGGGAGCAAAGCTATGGAAATTTTAAAATATGAAATTTTGATTGCTGCAACGCCAGAAAAAGTTTGGCAGGTTTTATGGAATCCTGAAACGTATATGCAATGGACACAATATTTTTCACCTGGTTCATCCATGCATTCCGACTGGACCGTCAATGGTAAAACGGTATTCTTAGATGCCAATGGGGAAGGCATGGTATCAACAATTACTGAACTTGATGAATTTAAAAGCGTGACCTTTAAACACTTGGGAATGTTGCAAGACGGCCTTGAAGATCTAGATAGCGAAGAAGTTAAACAATGGAGCGGTGTCTTAGAAAAATATGAGCTTAAAGATTTTAATGGCCAAACAATATTGGGTGTGGAGCTAGAAACCTCTAAAGATCATGTGGAATTGATGAATAATGGATTAAAGCGAGGATTTGAAATCGTTAAGCAATTAGCTGAAGCTTAAAATATGAATTAAGGAATTTGGGTTTAGTAAATCAATGCTTTTGTTTGGCAATAAGTCATACGAAATTTTACTAAATCTGCTATGCTATGCAACTTCCGTTTTTTACACATATTCGAGGCAGAGATGACGCAACATAACGCTCAATCGACTTCTGAACAACACATTTCCGAAAACGATTTAATTGCACAGCGTCATGCCAAGTTAAAGCATATTGAAGCACATGCTAAGGAAAAGGGAATCAGCCCTTGGCCCAATACATTTAAGCGTGAACATTATGCTCAAGATCTACAAGAACAATTTGCTGACAAGTCTAAAGAAGAAATTGAAGCAGATGATCGCGTCTATGTAAAAGTTGCAGGTCGTGTGATGCTGAACCGAGGTTCATTCCTGGTGATTCAGGATATGACTGGCCGTATTCAACTGTATGTTGCACGTAAAGAATTAGATCCAGAAGTCGTTGCTACCATCAAAGGTTTAGACCTGGGTGATATTATTGCGGTTGAAGGTTATATCGGTCGTTCGGGTAAAGGTGATCTTTATGTTCACATTGAACATTTTGAGCTTTTAACTAAATCACTTCGTCCACTTCCAGATAAATTCCACGGTTTAAATGACACCGAAGTCAAATATCGTAAGCGTTATCTTGATTTGATGGTGAATGAAGAAACACGTAAAACTTTTGAAATCCGTGCCAAAGTGGTTTCGGGGATGCGTGCGTATTTAGCCAATGAACGCTTCATGGAAGTTGAAACGCCAATGATGCATGTGATTCCAGGTGGGGCTTCAGCGCGTCCATTTGAAACACATCATAATGCACTAGATATGCCATTGTACTTACGTATTGCGCCTGAGCTTTACTTAAAACGTCTGGTGGTAGGTGGTTTTGAACGTGTGTTCGAAATTAACCGTAACTTTCGTAATGAAGGGATTTCGACACGTCATAATCCAGAATTTACCATGATCGAATTCTATCAAGCCTATGCCGATTACAAAGACTTGATGGCTTTGACTGAAAATATGCTTGAAAAATTAGCGATTGATATTTTGGGCTCTACTGATGTGCCTTATCAAGGTGAAGTCTTCAGCTTCAAAGGCCCATTCAAGAAAATCTCGATGTTTGATGCGATTCTTGAACATAACCCGCAACTCACAGCAGAAAATGTTTCTGATCGTGAGTTCTTGGCTAAATTTATTCAGGAAGAATTGAAAGAACAGGTAAAACCAGGTTTTGGTCTGGGTAGACTTCAAACCATCGTATTTGAAGAAACGGTAGAAACTAAACTTCGCCAGCCAACTTTCATTACAGAATACCCAGCAGAAACTTCGCCGCTTGCACGCCGTAATGACACCAATTCACACATTACAGACCGTTTTGAGTTCTTTATTGGTGGTCGTGAATTGGCCAATGGTTTCTCGGAATTAAATGACCCGATTGACCAGGCTGAACGTTTTCAAGCGCAAGTTGCAGAGAAAGATGCAGGTGATGATGAAGCGATGCATTACGATGCAGACTTCATTGAAGCACTGGAATATGGTCTTCCTCCAACAGCAGGTCAAGGTATTGGTATTGACCGCTTGGTCATGTTATTTGCTGATGCAGCAAGTATTCGTGATGTGATTTTATTCCCGCATATGCGTCATAAAAACTAAGTTGTGAATATCAAAAAACCCGCTTTAGAGCGGGTTTTTTTATGGATAATTATAACCACACTAAACTATAAATATTGGAAATAAGGCTTAAAGAAAATAAGGTGCCTATAGGGTTAAGGCTTTATAATATAAATAAAATTTTTGTTGAAAATACTATTTATAGCAATGATGATGAGTGCATCACCAACAATTTTTGCTCAGGGACGTGTTTTAAATGAGGATCATTTGAGAACAGATATAAACCGATTAAATCAGCAGGCCTTCATCGTTATTCACATCAGTATCTCAACTTGGCCAATGAATGAGGACGAGATTCAGCGTGCAATTGTTTTGGCAAAAAAAATCAGATAATACACAACAGAAAGTCATTGATTCAGTTCAAGCTGCAATTAAAGCGGATAATAATAACTTTAAAATAAGTTTATTTGCTGAATCGGATTAAAAGAATATCCCGCACACATTTGGAGATAAGCAAAAATCACAATATCAAGCTGCCTTAGCGTTTAATACTGGTGGTGGGAGCGGGGATGCAAAAAATTGTGTAAATGGGGAGGGAGATTTACAAATTGATAATGATCAAGATATAAGTGTCGAGGGTTTTTGTATAGCTGCAAATAAAGAACCCCGTAGATGTAGGATTTTTTTATCTGAGCTTATTTTTAAATATGAATTAAATAATCAAAGTTATGTACTAATTTTCAAATTTTTTATAAGAAAGATTTTAGACAAAAAAATACGCAATGATTGGGGTGATCACTGCGTAGAACAACGAATCTGTTTGCACAGTTTCGGTTAAGGAGAATGTTAGAACTCTAATGAGCTCTAAGCACTAAAAGTATAATAAAATGAATGATCAGTCATTTCATGAGGTTTTCAGTTAAGTTGTGTAAATTCAGGTTAATAACTATTGGTTAGTGTGATTTATTGCTCATTATTTTAGCATAAAAAAGCCCTTCTTTATAAGAAAGGCTATTTGTTTAGATCAGTTGCTTTAGAAGTGGAAAACCCCTAAGCCCGATTTAATTTCGTCCAGGGTTTGCTGGGTAATATCGCGGCATTTATCAGTACCGGTTTTTAAAATATCCATGATGTAGTCCGGATCTTTTTGAAGTTCCATACGACGTTCGCGAATGGGCGTAATTAATTCCTTTAAAACCCCTTCAAGACGTTTTTTCACCGTACCATCACCTAAACCACCACGACGATAATGAGCTTTTAACTCTTCAAGTTCTTCTTTATTAGTATCGAAAGCATCGAGGTAAGTAAATACCACGTTACCTTCAACCTGACCCGGATCTTCAACACGAAGATGATTCGGGTCAGTATACATCGCATTGACTGCTTTTTTGATGTCTTTATCCGAAGCATCTAACACAATGGTATTGCCCAAAGATTTAGACATTTTTGCTTTACCATCAAAACCAGGTAAACGGCCTACATTTGAAAGCAGCGCTTTACATTCAGGCAAAATCTCATAGCCAATTTGACGATTCAGGCGACGGACAATTTCGTTGGTTTGTTCAATCATGGGAATCTGATCTTCACCCACAGGAACTACTGTCGCTTTAAAAGCGGTAATGTCAGCTGCTTGTGCTACAGGGTAACAAAGGAAACCTGCAGGAATATCACGTTCAAAACCCCGCATCTGAATTTCAGATTTAATGGTTGGATTGCGCTCTAAGCGTGACACCGTGACAAAATTCAAATACAACATGGTCAGTTCATTCAATGCCGGTAAACAGGATTGAACACAGATCGTTGTTTTGGTTGGGTCAATACCCACAGCTAAATAGTCAGTCGCCACTTCAATAATATTACGACGTACTTTTTCAAAGTTATCTGCGTTATCGGTTAAAGCTTGAGCATCAGCAAGGAGGAGATGTTGATGGTGAGAATCTTGTAGCCCTACTCGTGAACGTAAAGAACCTACAAAATGACCTAAATGAAGTTGTCCAGTTGGGCGGTCGCCAGTCAAAATAACAGGACGCTTGTCTTGATTACTCATTATCTATCTATTCCAAAGTAGTTAGCACTACATTTATATGCCGATGAATTTGCCATATTGTACGGCATAATGTTTTTGAATGTCAGACGCAATGAAAACAGAACATAGAAAAAAATAAGAATAATTTAATGAAGTTGATACAGTTTTTTTAACTATTTCTATTTAAGATATTGAATAGTAACTTTAAGGATAAAAATAATGGCGAGTAGCTTATTAATATTATTAGATGATATTGCCACTGTTTTAGATGACGTTGCTGTCATGAGCAAAGTAGCGGCAAAAAAAACTGCAGGAGTGTTGGGAGATGATTTGGCACTCAATGCCCAACAGGTGAGCGGTGTACGTTCTGAGCGTGAACTTCCGGTAGTTTGGAGCGTTGCCAAAGGTTCTTTTGTTAATAAGCTAATTCTTGTTCCTTTAGCTTTACTGATTAGTGTGGTTGCTCCTTGGCTGATTACCCCTTTATTAATGATTGGAGGGTTATTTCTATGTTATGAAGGGGTGGAAAAAGTGCTGCACAGTTTGCAGCATAAAAAAGCCAAAACTAAAGAAGCTGCTGAAGCGGAATTTACTGCCATTGAAACCGACTTGGCAAAGTTCGAGAAAGACAAAGTCAAAGGTGCGATTCGTACCGACTTTATTTTATCAGCCGAAATTGTGGTGATTTCACTGGGTACGGTTGCTACCGCTGCTTTTGGTACCAAAGTTCTCGTGCTGTCAGTTATCGCGATTTTAATGACAGTAGGTGTTTATGGCTTTGTAGCCATGATTGTAAAAATTGATGATCTGGGATTGTATTTAACCAAACAGACATCTCATCTAAAGCAAAGTATAGGTAATGGTTTGCTGGCTTTTGCACCTAAACTAATGAAGACCCTGACCATTGTTGGAACAATTGCCATGTTTTTGGTGGGGGGCGGTATTATTACTCATGCTATTCCGCAATTACACCATTTTACTGAAGATTCAGTCGATCAAATTCAGCATATTCCTACGGTCGGCAATATTATTGGTTCACTTACTCCGACTTTAATCAACCTTGCTATCGGTTTTGTAGCTGGTTTACTGGTTTTTGTAGTGATTACAACAATCCAAAAGTTTTGGCCAAAATCAAAGCAGGCATAATCAGAAAACTCGCTAAAATTAATTAAAGCATACTAGAAGGAATATCATTATGCGCTGGAAAGGACGTCGTGTAAGTACCAATGTCGAGGACCGTCGTGGTGGAGCTGGTGCGAAAGCAGGTGGTATTAGTATTTTAGGACTTGTGGTTGCGTTCGTAGCCTGGAAATTTTTTGGCGTTGACCCGCAGCAAGCTTATCAAGCCACCAAACAGGTGACCTCACAATCACAATTGGCTGAAACCAGAGGCTTGGATAATCCAACTCCACAACAGCAAGAAGCCATGGATTTTGTTGGCACAGTGTTGGCGGATACCGAAGATACCTGGACTCAGGTATTTCAGCAGCAACTGAATAGCCAATATGTGGCACCTAAATTGGTGATGTTTAGTGGGGTGGTGAATTCAGGCTGTGGTACAGCACAATCTGCGATGGGACCTTTTTATTGTCCAACAGATCAAAAAGTCTATATCGATACGGCCTTCTTTAAAGATATGCGTCAGCAAATGGGGATTTCCGGTGAACAGAACAGCACTGAATTATCCCGCCAAGATCAGGCCGGCGATTTTGCTCAAGCCTATGTGGTTGCGCATGAAGTGGGACATCATCTTCAAACCCTGTTAGGCATTTCAGATCAGGTGCAAAAAGCACGTGCTCAATCTAGTCAAGTTCAGGGTAATCAACTCTCTGTGCGTCAGGAATTACAGGCGGACTGCTTTGCCGGAATTTGGGCCAATCATAATCAGCAACGTACCCAATTCCTGGAACAAGGCGATATTGAAGAAGCGATGGATGCAGCGCACAAAATTGGAGATGACTATTTACAGAAACGTTCCACAGGACAGGTTGTACCAGACAGCTTTACCCATGGTAGTAGCGAACAGCGCATGAAATGGTTTCAAACTGGTTTGAAATCGGGAAATATCAATGATTGCGATACCTTCAATCAAGCTATTTAAAGTGATTAAAAAAGAGGATTCCATATCCTCTTTTTTATTGGGCTTGTTAACGCGTTAAAAAATTTTTAAAGTTGCGGAGAATCCGAATGGAGACATACAGTGCCGCTAGTGCAAATAGAAGGATGCTAAAAACAATGTATTTTAAACTAGCAATGTCCACCTGATAAAATTGCTGAATTTGTTGCTTGGAATAAGACCATTGTTGCTGCTTTTGGGTACGGCTGTCTTGATAAGTAATATTTTCAATATAATGCTGCTGACCCACTTTTAATAAATCGAGCTGCTGGATTTGTCGGGTATGTGACTGGTTATATTCATCGGTACAAATATTTTGCAGATAATGGATGCAGTTTAATTTAGCAATATAACCATTTTGGGCAATCAAAATAAAAATCGCTTGATCGGGGCGTTTATTATTGGAAACCAAAACCAATTGCTCTTGAGCGCTCGACTTGAGTGAAATATGTTTGGCTTGCTGGAACTGCTGATCTGCTTGCAAAATTTCTTTGATTTTAGAATAGGCACTGAAAAATAAAGCCAAGGTAATGAGAAAAATGACAACTGCAAAAAAAAGTCGAAAGATGGTTTTCACTGTTTGATGCATGAATAAATTCAACTTAATGTGGAGATTAAAAAAAGTGTGGCTACACTAAACGCTGAGATGTTTGTCTATATTAAATCATTGCTAAAAATATGTAAAAAAACTTAACTATTTTGTTTGCTCTACAAAAAATCGTTAAACTGATTCAGTTCATAAATGTTATCTAATGAATTATTTTACTGGGAAATAGTTGGATAAATTCGCTTTATTCCAATGAATCGCTAAAATTGGAACCTTAATGGGAAATTTCTTTTTTCTTCAAGTCTTTACTGTCATTTTTGCACTTTCTATTGCCACGACAATTTTTAATAAACGTATTCTGGGTTTCCCGCAAGCGATTGGTGTACCGATTGTGTCGGCGATTTTTGTGTTTATTTTACAATGGGGCGCAAGTTTACTCAGCGGTAATCAGTTTATAACAATTAATATTCACAATATTGAAGAAGCGGTTCGTCATATTGATTTTTATGACTTTTTAATTAATGGGGTAATTTGTTTTATTCTGACCTCTTCAGCTTTAAAATTTAAAGTATCCGATTTAAAAAGCCATTGGAAGCCGATTAGTATTTTGGCCAGTATTGCTCTGGTACTTTGTGCAGTCTTTTTTGGCATGACTTTATATGGCTATCAATTCCTGATAGGTAAGCATGTCGACATACTGGTTCTGCTGTTATTAGGCGCTGCGCTTGGTGCAACTGACCCGATTGGGGTGAAAGGTGTTTTAAGTTCAGTGCGTGCTCCTCATCATCTGATTGTGAAACTCGAAGGGGAGTCACTGTTTAATGATGCCATGTGTATCGCTGTATTCATGACTTTGTTGAATGTATTGCAGGGTGAACACTTTACTATTCTTGGCACTTTAGAAACCTTGCTCTACGAAATCGTGGTGGCGGTCATTATTGGCTGGGCCTTTGGTCT
Source organism: Acinetobacter sp. ANC 3781 (assembly GCF_004331285.1). Taxonomy (GTDB): domain Bacteria; phylum Pseudomonadota; class Gammaproteobacteria; order Pseudomonadales; family Moraxellaceae; genus Acinetobacter. The sequence continues at coordinate 63,447 of NZ_SJOH01000006.1, read as the reverse complement.
GGGAATTTTAAGATTGCTTCGTGGTAAACATGAAATGGAGTCTTTAATTCTAACTACGGCATTACTGGCCTGTGGCTCGTATCTGGTTGCCCTATTTGCACATGCTTCTGCACCTATTGCCTGCGTCATTGGTGGCTTAGTGGTGGGGAATAAATGGAAAGAAATTCTGCAAGAACGTGAAATTCGTGAAGTTAACCATTTTTGGCATACTGTCGAAGGCATTATCAATTCATTCCTGTTTACGCTGATTGGTCTGGAACTGTTTATTTTAGATTTAAGCATTAGTCTCATTTTAGGCGGTATTGTTGCCTTTATTATTTTGCATGCTTCGCGCTTTGCTGCTAACTATCTGTCGTTTGCATTTTTCCCGAGTTTTAGAAACAAAAGTTATAACGGCAGTCTGGCTATATTATCTTGGGGCGGGGTGCGCGGAGGAATTTCGCTTGCCTTGATTCTGGCAGTAGCCAATATTCCGCAGTTAAGCGAATATAGCAGTATCTTAATTGGTTATACCTTTATTGCAGTATTACTTTCTGGTCTGGTTTGTGGCCTCGGTTTACCCGCCGTTATGAATGCGTTCTATTACAACCCGAATGAAGAAACGACGGGTTTTAAAGGTTGGTATCAACGCATGTGTCATAAAATGAACAAGAAAGGCTTTCAGTATATTGTGGGTGAAGACGCCAATGGTAATGAAACTATTACAGTATATAACCCAGATGCCTTAATTGATGAAAAAGCTGAAGATGGGGTTGCTGTGATGCATAATCCGGAAAAGGTACAGGCTGTGAAACGCTTGGAAAGTCCAGATAATTTCTAATCGTTAACGCTGATAAAAAAAGCCTTTTAAAAGGTTTTTTTATGTTCACAAGTTTAAATTGGATAATTGAAGGACGATCTATGCCACAACATTCAAGTCGTTCTAGTGATGAATTAGCCCGTCAAATTTTGCAGGTGGTGGCTCTCATTCCTTATGGGAAAGTGGCCTCGTACGGACAAATTGCAAAGATGGCAGGATTGCCCAAACATGCACGTTTAGTAGGATATGTTTTAAAGCATTTGGAGGCAGATGCAGAAATTCCTTGGCATAGAGTGATTAATTCGCAAGGAAAAATTAGCCTAAGTAAGCTTGATCATCATGGTGACAATATTCAACGCTTAAAATTATTGGAAGAAGGAGTGATGGTGATTGGAGACAAGATTAATTTAAAACAATATCAATGGATAAATGAGTAATAATAGTAATAAATGCTTAGGAGTTAGCGATTTCCCACCTTTAGACAGAGATGGGAAAGGCCAAGATCATTATTATTCACGCACAATCAGTACAGGAATATGGGATTCACCCAACAGGCTTTGTGCGACACTGCCGAGGAAAAGTTTTTTGAAGCCAGTACGACCATGTGAACCAATGATAATCAGGTCTGCATGATTCTCTTCGGCAGCTTTGACAATTTCACGATGAACCACTTGTCCTTCCAGTAGTTTGGTTTCTACTTCAATGCCTTGTTCATGAAATTTTGCTTTTGCAGCATCAAGGGATTCAATAATTGCGGTACGGGCGCGTTCGATTAAATCGTTGGTTTGATTGGCAGAGATATATTCCGCTGCAATGTAAGGGTCAAGTGATAAAACTTGTACCACTGTAACTTTGCTGCCAAATGCTTTCGCAAATTCAGCTGCTTTTGCTACCGCTGCATATGCAGTTTCTGAACCGTCAACTGGAACTAAAATATTATGATATGACATGTGTTTCTCCTTATAATCTTTACTTGCACGGATGCTTTTAACACTATGATTTATGGTTTATAAAAACAATTTACACTCCAATACTAGCTGTATTCCTGATGGAATAAAACCTAGTAATTTCATAGGGATAATTAACTCCGCTAAATATTTTTATAAGTTAATCTAACATGGATTGGATAGAAAATTAGTAGGTTTAAAACTAAAGTCTGATGAAATTGTAAGCAGATTTTTAATTTGAAATTATATGTAAAAATATAGGCAAACTGACTTTGAGAATTGTCATATCATAAGTGTATTAAATTATTAATAATGAAGTAGAAATGACTGAGATAAAGCAGCTGAATTGGGCAAAAGACGATTTTGAAAATATTGAAGAAGCGTGGGATGGAGATCTTTGGGAGAGAGCGTTTAGGTATTCAGCTCACGAATTATGTGGATCGTTTACAATGTGGCGCTGTATTGGCATTGGATGCACGTTGGGGTGAAGGTAAAACATGGTTTGTTAGGCATTGGCAAAAGCATTTAGAAAATGAAAATCATAACGTGATTTATTTAGATGCTTTCGCAAATGATTATCTTGATGATCCTTTTCTAACAATTGCAGCAGAGATTAGTCAAGCTTTTAAAGGCTCTAATGAAATCGATGCTGAAGAGATTGAAGACTTTAATTCAAAGACAGCTTCAGTATTAATTTCTTTAGCTTCGATTATTCCTATGATTGCTGCTCGTGCAGGCTTGCATATGATTGGTTTAGGTGCTTTAGGTGAAGCTGCTCAGCAAACTTATAAGGAGGGGAAAGAGCTATATGATTTAGCAAGCGACCAAATTACAGAAAAAGTAAAAGAAAAAATAGAGGAGAAAATTAATAATCATCATATTGAGAAAGAAACGATTCAAGATTTTAAAAATGAATTAGCTAAACTCGCTGAAAAGTTAGATAAGCCTTTGGTATTTATCATTGATGAGCTAGATCGTTGCCGACCAGATTTTGCGATTCGTTTAATTGAAAGAATTAAACATTTTTTTGATATCCCCAAAATAGTTTTTTTATTGGTTATAAATAAACCCCAATTGTTGCAATCAGTAAAAAGTTATTATGGTTATGACTCGGAATTGAATGGCGATTATTTTGAAAAAATTATTGATTTTACAGTACATCTTTCTTCAGAAAAGTGTGAAAAAAATTATGAAAATATTATCCAAGAACACCTCTTTCGAATAGGAGAGTTGGCTAATAAAGATGAAGTGAACGAGTTCTATTTTTGGGTTTTAGCTTTGCAATTAGAGAAAAAATTAAATCCGCGTGAGTTAGTTAAAAAGCTAAATCAATATGCTTTATTAAGGACAAATGAAAATAATAAGAATTTAATTCTTATTAGCCTAATGATGACGCCGTTATCGGTAAAACATGATTATATTAGGTATTTTGAAACAATTATGAAAATCTTATCTCATAATCTGTATTTAAATAAGAGAGATTTTATGAAAAAGCATAATCTTAATTTAAGTTTTGATACTAAGTTTGATGCAATTACTGATACTACATGGGTGCGAGATATATTGAAATGGGATTATAAAATTGAAGATTTTTTTATGGGTTGCTTTATTCATGAGCATCATAATATTGAGCGAATTAGAGATGATGCTAGTTGGAAAGAAAGCAAGTACATAGAGTACTTGTCTGCATTTTCAATAAGCCCTTTGAGTAAAACTAGTGATTTTATTGAATCTTGGATGAATTATATAAAAACTGGACTGTAATTTTATAAATTAGATATAAAATTTACCAAGCTAGCCACATCATCTGTCTGTAACTGTTCACGCATCTTTAAAAACTGCTTTTCATCTAAATCATAGAGCTTTAGAGAAAGCAGTTTTTTAATGTCTTCCTCAGGAAAACGGTATTTAATAATTTGGGCAGGTACACCGCCGACCACCGCATAAGGTGGTACGTCTTTGGTGACAACTGCGCCTGTAGCAACAACAGCACCTTCGCCTAGTTTTACACCTTGCATAATCATGGCACGCGAACCAATCCAGCAACCGTCACCAATGACTGTGTCGCCAGCAGGGACAAAACTGCGAGTATCAAAAGGAAATGCTGAAATCCAGTCGGTACGATGTAATTGGTTGCCACCCATCATAACCGCGCATTCTGCGCCGAAACAAACAAAATTACCGATATGGAGCTGATCAATTGGTTTCTCTACAGTTGCAGGCTTGTCATGTAAATAACGCACGACACAACGCTCAAAACCTTGATCCCAATAAGCGCTGTAATAACTGTAATTCCCCTTAATGTGAATATTCGGGTTCTTCACTGTTTTAGAGATGAATTCGAACTCGCACCAGTGTTTAACAGGGGAGTTGATCAGATTATCCATAGAGAAATATGTGATATGGGAGGTTGAGGGATTATAGCGTAAAAGCTTTAAGCCCTCATCCTACTTGTGCAGCAGTGCTGCTCATCCCATAGGCAAAAGGGACTTCCATTATGAAATGACTAAAGTTGTTTAACTGGTTAAATAGAGAATTGTATTCAAGGAATATTTGAATTAATAATCAATGTTTCCTCTCCTTTTAGGAGATGAGAATCCTTTAAATATATTTCGAGTTCGAAAGGGAGATGTAAAGATTAAAATTATGAAAAATTTTATCTAAAAAAATTCCACAGACTCATAAATAAGCCTTTGACACTATTAGGAAAAAGAAAACCTAAAATTGCAGAGCTGATTGTAGTAATAAAGATAATAAGTGCGGAATTGGTATTCATGTCTATGAAATATGACCATTTTATGGCGATAGCAATACCCAGTATCAAACCACCTATTGCATAGTAAAAAGCTTGTATAACGCGATCATCCATTTTTTATTTATCTGGTGATTAGTCTATAAGTTAAAGATGAAATGAAGATTTTGCAATAAAAAACCCCTCATTAGAGGGGCTTTAAAAGTATTCAATCTTTAAAGTTAAAGATATTCAACTTTCACAATCTCGTATTCCACTTCACCATTTGGTGTTTGAATTTTTGCTTCATCGCCTTCGCTTTTGCCTAAAAGACCACGAGCTATAGGGGAGTTCACAGAAATCTTGTTGATCTTAAAGTCTGCTTCGTCATCGCCTACAATTTGATAAGTCTTTTGTTCTTCAGTATCCAGGTTCTCAATCGTTACTGTCACCCCAAAAACGACCCGACCGTTTTGTTCAAGTGTTTTAACATCAATCACTTGCATTGCGCCGAGTTTACCTTCGATGTCCTGAATACGGCCTTCACAGAAACCTTGTTGCTCGCGGGCAGCATGGTATTCCGCATTTTCTTTCAAATCCCCATGTTCACGCGCTTCAGCAATGGCTGCAATAATACGTGGACGATCAATACTTTTTAACTGATGTAATTCTTTCTCTAAGGCAAGTTTGCCTTCAGGAGTCATAGGATAACGTTGCATTGTTGTCCCTCTAAGTGAGTATAAAAATGAATGGTTTATAAATGAAAAAATCCCGCCACCAATAAGGTGACGGGACTTATCGGTAATTTATTAACCTACTGTTAAATCTTGCAAGCGGTATACATCCATTGGCAATTTAATTGCTAAAGCTTGGCATACAGCATCAGCACCATTCAAGGTCGTAGTGTAATACACTTTACCTTGAAGCGCAGAGCGACGGATTGAGAACGAATCCTGCTGAGCTTGTTTACCTTCAGAAGTATTGATAATGAGGTGAATCTCGCCATTTTTCAAGCGATCTACGATATGAGGGCGACCTTCGGTTACCTTATTCACACGTTCACATGCAATACCAGCTTCAGTAATCACTTTATGCGTACCACTTGTTGCTACAAGTTTGAAACCGTAATCAACAAGTTGTTGTGCAATGCGTGCAACATGCGGTTTATCTGACTCGCGTACAGACAGGAATGCATGTTTTACTTCGCCTTCAGTTGGTTTACCAGGCAAGCGATCATTCGAGCCTAACACAGCTTTATAGAATGCTTCACCAAAAGTTGTACCCACACCCATCACTTCGCCCGTAGACTTCATTTCAGGGCCAAGAATTGGGTCAACACCCGGGAATTTTGCAAATGGGAACACCGCTTCTTTTACAGCGAAGTGAGTCGGGATAATCTCTTTGGTAAATCCTTGAGATTCCAAAGACTGGCCCGCCATACAACGTGCAGCCACTTTCGCTAAAGACTCACCGATACATTTAGAAACGAAAGGCACAGTACGTGATGCACGTGGGTTCACTTCCAGAATATAAACGTCGTTGCCTTTAACCGCAAACTGTACGTTCATCAAACCAATTACGCCAAGCTCTTTCGCCATGGCAACAGTTTGACGGCGCATTTCGTCCTGAATCTCTTGAGATAGAGAATAAGGAGGAATAGAACATGCTGAGTCACCCGAGTGAATACCCGCTTGTTCAATGTGCTGCATGATCCCGCCAATGACCACATCTTTACCGTCGGATACACAGTCAACATCGACTTCAGTTGCATCATCAAGGAAGTGATCCAGCAATACAGGTGCTTCGTTAGAGGCTTGAACTGCATCACGTAAGTAGCGTTTCAATTCGTCGTCGTTATATACGATTTCCATCGCACGACCGCCAAGTACGTATGAAGGACGAACAACCAGCGGGTAGCCCACTTTAGATGCTTCAGCCATACCTTCTTCAGCAGATTTTACAATGCTGTTGCTTGGTTGACGAAGCTGCAGACGTTGAATCATTTGCTGGAAACGTTCACGGTCTTCTGCACGGTCAATCGCATCTGGAGATGTACCGATAATTGGTGCACCGGCTTCTTCTAAAGCACGTGCCAATTTCAAAGGTGTTTGACCGCCGTACTGCACGATAATGCCTTTAGGCTTCTCGATACGCACGATTTCAAGCACATCTTCCAGGGTAATCGGTTCGAAGTATAAACGGTCTGACGTGTCATAGTCAGTTGAAACCGTTTCAGGGTTACAGTTCACCATGATGGTTTCGTAACCATCTTCACGCATTGCAAGCGCTGCGTGTACACAGCAGTAATCGAACTCGATCCCTTGACCAATACGGTTAGGACCGCCACCGATGACCATGATCTTGTCGCGGTTCGATGGATTTGCTTCACATTCTTCGTCGTAAGTTGAATACATGTAAGCAGTATCAGATTCGAACTCTGCTGCACAGGTATCGACACGTTTGTAAACCGGGGTTACGCCCAAGTTCCAACGGTGTTTACGGAATTGTTTTTGTGAAATGCCCATCAAATCTGCAATGCGAAGATCTGATAAACCTTTGCGTTTGAACGAACGGATATTGTCCGCATTCAAATCACCAAAACCTAAGGTTTTGATTTGGTTTTCAGTTTTGATGATGTCTTCGATTTGGATCAAGAACCATTTGTCGATGTTGGTTGCTGCAAACACTTCGTCTAAAGTGAAACCATGACGGAATGCGTCACCGATGAACCAAATACGTTCTGGACCAGGTACTTTAAGTTCTTGAAGAATTTTCTCGCGTGCGCCATCAGCACCGACTTCGAGTTTTTCGTCAAAACCACATACGCCCACTTCAAGACCACGAAGCGCTTTTTGCAAAGATTCCTGGAAGTTACGGCCAATCGCCATCACTTCGCCCACAGATTTCATCTGTGTAGTTAGAATTGCTTCAGCTTGTGGGAATTTCTCGAAGTTAAAACGAGGAATCTTAGTTACTACATAGTCAATTGCAGGTTCGAATGACGCAGGTGTTGCACCGCCAGTGATGTCATTTTTCAATTCATCAAGGGTGTAACCCACAGCCAGTTTCGCTGCAATTCGTGCAATCGGGAAGCCCGTTGCTTTAGATGCAAGTGCAGATGAACGTGATACACGCGGATTCATCTCGATCACAACCATACGACCGTCTTTCGGGTTAATACCGAATTGAACGTTCGAACCACCTGTTTCCACACCAATTTCACGCAGAACGGCAATCGATGCATTACGCATGATTTGGTATTCTTTGTCGGTCAATGTTTGCGCAGGGGCAACTGTGATTGAGTCACCTGTATGAACGCCCATAGGGTCAAAGTTTTCGATCGCACATACGATAATACAGTTGTCGTTTTTGTCACGAACAACTTCCATTTCGTACTCTTTCCAACCAATCAATGATTCATCGATTAAAAGTTGGTGAGTCGGCGACAGGTCGAAACCACGTTCACAGATTTCAATGAATTCGTCACGGTTGTAAGCAATACCACCGCCTGAACCACCCATAGTGAATGATGGACGAATAATCGAAGGGAAGCCTAATTTTGCCTGGATTTCGAATGCTTCTTCCATGGTGCTTGCAACAGCAGCACGTGGACATTCAAGACCAATACGACGCATCGCGTCATCAAACAGTTTACGGTCTTCAGCCATTTCAATGGCATCTTTACTCGCACCGATCAATTCAACATTGTATTTTTCTAAAATACCGTGTTCATCAAGTGCAAGCGCACAGTTCAATGCTGTTTGACCACCCATAGTCGGTAGGACAGCATCTGGACGCTCTTTTTCAATGATTTGTGCAACGGTCTGCCAAGTAATCGGTTCGATATACGTTGCATCAGCCATTGACGGGTCGGTCATAATGGTTGCTGGGTTAGAGTTCACCAGAATAACACGGTAGCCTTCTTCACGAAGGGCTTTACATGCTTGTGCACCTGAGTAGTCAAACTCACATGCCTGACCGATCACAATCGGACCCGCACCAATAATTAAGATGCTTTTAATGTCTGTACGTTTAGCCATGATCGCTTCCTTAATTACTTCTTAGACGCTTCGATAAGTTCGATGAAATGATCGAACAAAGGGGCACAGTCATGTGGACCAGGACTCGCTTCAGGGTGACCCTGGAAGCTGAACGCTGGTTTATCCGTGCGATGCATACCCTGGAGGGTTTGGTCGAACAATGAGATGTGCGTCGCTTTCAGGTTTGCAGGTAGAGTATCAATTTCCACTGCAAAGCCGTGGTTTTGAGAAGTAATCATCACTGTACCATCTTCAAGATTTTGTACAGGATGGTTTGCACCGTGGTGACCGTGAGGCATTTTCACAGTTTTAGCACCAGAAGCAAGCGCAAGGATCTGGTGACCTAAACAGATACCAAATACAGGTAAGTTGGTGGTTTCAACAATCGTTTTTACCGCTTCAATTGCATAATCACATGCAGCTGGATCGCCAGGACCGTTCGACAAGAACACACCATCCGGATTTAATGCGAGAACTTTTTCTGCAGGCGTTTGAGCTGGAACTACAGTTAGTTTGCATCCGCGATCAGTCAGCATACGTAAGATGTTGGTTTTGACACCGTAATCATATGCAATCACATGGAATTTAAGTTCAGGTTGAGAGAAGCCTTGGCCAAGTGCCCAAGAACCTTCAGTCCATTCAAAACCGGCCGGGTCACAGCATTCTTTCGCCAGGTCTAAACCGTTTAAACCGCCAAATGCACGTGCTTTTTCTAAAGCCTCTTCTTCTGTAATGTTTTCACCGGCAAGGATGCAACCATTCTGCGCGCCCTTGGCACGTAAAATTCTGGTCAATTTACGTGTATCAATATCGGCAATTGCAACAACATTATGTTGTTGAAGATATTCACCCAAAGATTGATTCGCACGGAAGTTGCTATGCAATAAAGGAAGGTCACGGATAATTAAACCGTTTGCCCATACTTTATGAATTCGACCTGACTCAGCGTCTTCATCATTACAACCTGTATTACCAATATGCGGGTAAGTCAAAGTCACAAGTTGCTGTGCATAACTCGGGTCAGTCAAAATTTCTTGATAGCCAGTCATTGCTGTATTAAAAACGACTTCACCAGTCGTACTACCCGATGCACCGATAGACGTACCTTTAAAGATCGTTCCATCTGCGAGGGCTAAAATGGCGGGAGTGCTCAAACCAAAGCTCCTGAAATTTAGGCTGTAAAAAAGCGAGAAGACGAAAAAAAAGGAAGGCTATTTTTTTAACCAACCCTCCCTATGTCTGCTCGCTTGAACTTAACACGGCATTATACGCAGTCGACCTGTTGAAGTCCATGCTATTTATCCCGAATATGAAAGATAAATACCTTGTGTTTTAAACAAAAGTCTGTTTGTAGACAGTGTATGTAAAATGTAAGCAAATAATAATTGTCTGACAAATCAAAACTTAAATTTTATCAAATCGACTAGTCTATAGCTCTCATCCAATAACGATAGGAACAAGGCCATGACTACAGAACAAAAACAAGTTAAAGCTAAACCTGCCTTAAAAGAGGTAGTTGCTGATAGTGCTGAAAAGTTGGAGCAAGCATCTAAAGAGGCAAAGCAAAAGGTAACCGAAACAGTAACTGAGTCGGCTGAAAATATTAAGGCTGATGCCAAAGAACTGCAGGCCAATGTACAAGATCAAGTTCAAAATCTGAAACAGGATCTGCTACAACGCATTGATACCATTAAAAAACAATTGAATTTTTCACAAAAAGATTTAACTGAGTTGAAGGAGTTTGTGAAAACCGAATTCAATGCAGTGATTGAGGATTTATCCAAATTGGGTAAAGAATTAAAAGAGGATGTAAGCCAGATTTCTGTTAAACATAAAGATCATTTAACTGAAACCTTCAAGCGTTCAAAAGAGCATACTTTAGATGCATGGAAAAAGGTTTCTGTTAAAGCTGAAGAAAAACCAACATTAAAAAGCTGATTTATTGTTCAATGCAAAATGCAAAATGCAAAACTAAGAGAGGGATATACAATATTTCCTGAACCCAAGTATTGAAAACATAAAATTGAAAGCATAAAAAAGTGAGGCCGTCTGCCTCACTTTTTTATTTTTCAAATATCAATGTTCTGGTTTAAAACTGATGTAGCCAATCACGTTTGTTGTGAAAGTCTGCATTCGGACTGCTATGTTGCATTGCGTAGTATTGGGTACCTTGCGAAGTTTTAAGTACAGCACTTAAACCCAAGAACATATTTGACCATTGTAATTTATGCTTTAACATAAATTCGGTTAAATCCAGACTTACATTTAAACCGTAATGTGTACGTTTGAGTTGATTGAGTTCAATGTCATCTGCAGCTTGCGGAGGCATATCTTCAGGATAACGATATTCTTCGAATTGATACGCCTGCCAAGCTTGTGAAGGGGAGAGGTTGATCTCCCGATAGAAATCTTCACCCTGCACGCCAATAAAAATTTCATAACAGGTATGTTCCCATAAGAAATCTTGACGTAGATTACCTTGCACCAAATCAGGCCACTGCATGAATTGATTTGGATCACGTAACCAATAGCCTACATTTATACCATATGGACCTTGTTGTTCAATCGCTCCCACTAACGAGATGGATTGAAAGCGACGATCGAAAGCATTAAGTTCGTAACTGGCCATAAAGCTTAGTTAGACAAATGTGCGTGGCGTACAAGATTCGAAAGTTTTGGATTTTGTTTTGCAGCTTTTTTATAAAGCAACGCAATTTTACCAATCGTTTGTACTATCTCAGCGCCAGTCACTTGAGCAATTTCGTTAATTGCAGCAACACGTGCTTCGCGATCTTCACCGGCAATTTTAACTTTAATCAGTTCATGATCATTTAAAGCACGGTTTGTTTCTTCGATGACATTTTCAGTCAAACCTTGACCGCCCAACATAACCACTGGGTTAAGTGCATGTCCGATTTGACGCAAACGCTTGCGTTCCTGAATTGATAAAGCCGCCATAAAGATAACCTAATTTTAAAAACGGCCTAGTATAGCAAATCTCACATTTAAACGCTTTATATTCTGTGAAATAATCGATTTCAGTGATTGAAAAAAACATACCAAAGATCAGATTTAGATACAGATGTATACTGCAACTATGGCATTTTTCACGTACAATAATAAATTAGAAGTTTTTTATTATTTAGAGAGTTATGGCAACACGCATTACCAACCAAAAGTTATCGAAAAGCAGTCGAGATTGGATGCGCGAGCACTTAGACGATCCGTTTGTGAAAAAAGCACAGAAGGAAGGCTACCGTGCGCGTGCTGCGTATAAGCTTCTTGAAATGCAAGAAAAATATAAAATTATTAAACCAGGCATGACAGTTGTAGACCTGGGTGCTGCACCAGGTAGTTGGTCGCAAATTGCCGGAAAATTGGTCGGCGATAAAGGTTTGCTGATCGCTTCAGATATCTTGGAAATGGATGCATTGCCTGATGTAACTTTTTTACAAGGTGACTTTCGGGAAGAAGAAGTTTTCGAAAAATTGTTAAATCTTTTAAACGGACGGACCGTAGACGTTGTAATTTCAGATATGGCCCCCAATACATCAGGTAATAAGGCTGTAGATCAACCGCGTCAGATTTACTTGTGTGAACTTGCTTTAGATTTTGCCAACAAGGTTCTAGGACCTAAAGGGCAATTTGTAGTCAAGGTTTTCCAGGGCACAGGATTTGATGAATTCCGTAAACAAGTTGTAGATAGCTTTGATGTATTAAAAACATCAAAACCTGCTGCTTCACGTGCCCGTTCTAAAGAAGTATTTTTGATCGGACAAGGGCGCAAGAAGGCTTCTAAATAAAGTTTACTTGCCAAGACGTTAAAAATTGTGCATTTTGTACATTTTTAAAATATTGCAAAGCTGATCTTCAGCTTAAATTAGGGTCACCCGTTTTTGGGCATGATCAAATTAGATTGATATGGGAATAAAGCTTTGAGCGATCTCTTCAAGAATGCCGTTTTGTGGCTGGTTATACTCGGTGTGCTGATTCTGATTTTCAGCAACATCAGTGACCGCAATCAACCGACTGCAATGAATTATTCAGAGTTTGTTTCAGCGGTGAATGCTGGTCAAATTAAGCAAGTCACGATTGATGGTGAAAGAATTCGTGGTGAAAAAACAAACGGTTCAGAGTTTGAGAGTATTCGTCCTGCAATTCAAGACCCGGAACTTATGCCAAGCCTCATCAAACAGGGTGTGGTCGTAGAGGGTACTGCACCTGCGCGTCAAGGCTTGTTGATGCAACTTCTTATCGCCAGCTTCCCTGTACTTTTAATCATTTTGTTATTCATGTTCTTTATGCGAAACATGGGTGGTGGTGCAGGTGGTAAAAGTGGCCCGATGAGTTTTGGTAAGTCAAAAGCCAAAATGCTTTCTGAAGACCAAATTAAAGTCACTTTTTCAGATGTTGCGGGCTGTGATGAAGCTAAACAAGAAGTGGTGGAAATTGTCGATTTCCTGAAAGACCCAACCAAATTTAAACGTCTGGGTGCAAGTATTCCACGTGGTGTTTTAATGGTCGGTCCCCCAGGTACAGGTAAAACTTTACTTGCCAAAGCCATTGCTGGTGAAGCAAAAGTTCCTTTCTTTAGTATTTCTGGTTCTGACTTCGTTGAAATGTTCGTCGGTGTGGGTGCGTCTCGTGTCCGTGATATGTTTGAACAAGCAAAACGCCATGCACCATGTATTATCTTTATTGATGAGATTGATGCAGTCGGTCGTCACCGTGGTTCAGGTACCGGTGGTGGTCACGATGAACGTGAACAAACACTGAATCAGATGCTTGTAGAGATGGATGGTTTTGAAGGTAACGAGGGTATTATTGTAATCGCTGCAACTAACCGCGCAGATGTACTGGATAAAGCCTTACTTCGTCCAGGACGTTTTGACCGTCAAGTGATGGTGGGTCTTCCAGACATTAAAGGTCGCGAACAAATTCTTAATGTTCACATGAAAAAATTGCCTTCTGTAACAGGTGTAGATGTAAAAGTTCTTGCACGTGGTACACCAGGTTTCTCAGGTGCACAATTGGCGAATCTTGTGAACGAAGCGGCACTTTTTGCAGCACGTCGCAACAAAAACACAGTCGATATGCATGACTTTGAGGATGCAAAAGACAAGTTGTACATGGGGCCAGAGCGTAAATCGATGGTGCTTCGTGACGAAGAGCGTCGAGCTACGGCCTATCATGAAGCCGGTCATGCGATTGTTGCTGAAAGTTTACCCGGTACAGACCCGGTGCATAAAGTAACCATTATGCCGCGTGGTTGGGCTTTGGGTGTAACTTGGCAGTTACCTGAATTTGATCAAACCAGCCATTATAAAGACAAAATGTTGAATGAACTTTCAATTTTGTTTGGTGGTCGTATTGCTGAAGAAGTATTCATTAATCAGATGTCTACAGGGGCTTCAAACGACTTTGAACGTGCAACGAAAATGGCACGTGCAATGGTCACCAAATATGGCATGTCTGACAAAATGGGCGTGATGGTTTATGAAGAAGATGCGCAGCAATCTTTCATGGGAAGTATTGGTAGTCGCAGTATTTCTGAAACTACACAACTAGAAGTAGACCGTGAAATTCGTCGAATTTTAGATGAGCAGTATAAAATCGCACGCGATATCCTAGAAAGTAAAAAAGATGTTGCTCATGCGATGGTTAAAGCATTGATGGAATGGGAAACCATTGATCGTGATCAAATCCGTGACATTATGGAAGGTCGTGAACCTCAACCACCTAAGGTCTATATTGCTGATCATCCAGTGATTGATGTAACACCGACTGATGGTCCAGCAACACCTCCACCATTACCTGCAAGCTAACGACTTGGGTTTTGGTGTAAAAAGAGTCTCAATTGAGGCTCTTTTTTATGCTAAAAATTTAGAATTTAAAAAGATTTCAGCTAGAGTGAAACCAACTCTTGATACACTGTGAGTTAGATATTTAAGGAGAGTTATTATGCGGTTAATGCCATTACCAAAACGAGTATTGCAATGTGGACGGATAAGTCTGGATTTATCTCAACCGCATGTGATGGGTATTTTAAATGTTACTCCAGACTCGTTTAGTGATGGTGGAAAGCATAATGGAAAAGATCAAGCCGTGGCTTATGCGCTGCAAATGATTGCGGATGGCGCGACTGTTATTGATGTAGGAGGGGAATCAACACGTCCGGGAGCATCAACTGTAGAAGTCGAAGAAGAAATACGTCGTGTTGTGCCTGTGGTGAATGAATTATCGAAACATGAGGTAATTATCTCAATTGATACTTCACAACCGGAAGTGATGCGTGCAGCAGTTCAAGCAGGAGCGCATATCTGGAATGATGTTAGGGCGTTAACACGTCCTCAGGCACTTGAAACCGCGGCTGAACTGAATATACCTGTCATCATTATGCATATGCGTGGTGAACCAACCACAATGAATAATTTAAACCAATATGCTGATGTAACAACGGATGTAATCAAAGAGCTGCAACAACGTGTCGATGATGCTTTAGAAGTCGGGATAAAACCTGAAAATATCATGGTTGATCCAGGATTTGGTTTTGCTAAGAATGCACAGCAAAATTTAAAATTATTAAATGAATTTTATAAATTAAATGACATGGGTTATCCCATTTTATCTGCGCTTTCTCGAAAGCGTTTCATTGGTGAAGCATTGGGTGGGGCAGATGCACAAAATCGTGCGGTTGGTTCTGTTGCTGCTCATTTATTCAGTATTCAACAGGGCGCTTGTATGGTACGTGCACACGATGTCAAAGCGATGTCAGATGCAATTAAAGTGTGGAATGCAGTGAATCATCTAGGTCTGTAAATAAGAAAAGCTCAATAAGGGGGTCGAGCTTTTTTTTGCTTTAAAGATGTAATTATTTGTCTTTATGCTCAAGCGAAGAATGGTGAACAACGATTCGTAATTTACCTGCATTATCTTTTACAAATTTCCAGGTTTTATCTACAGTAGTGACTTCGCCATTCTTATTGGTGAAGTGAACTTTGCCTAAAGTGGTCGCACTGTTACCCGATATATTTATAGCTGCATTATCGATTTCGCATTTTTGCCACCCACCGAGTGCAAACCCTTTGTCACTCGGAAAATTTGGATCTCCTCCCACGAAATAAGATAAAGCACCTTGTTTTGTGGTTCTGAATGTTTGTGGATTGGTGGCTAATGTGGGTTTAAATAAAACAGGGCCATCCTGATAAAAATATGCAGTATCAATCACTTTACTGGCGAGATCATTTGCTGCTTGTTTTCCGCTTTTATCGTAGATTGAACTGATATCAAGTAATGCTTTACACCAAGCTTGCTGTGCCGCTATTACTTCGGGTTCAGAAATAATATTTTTGTGAGTATCTTTCATTGGTGTTGTAGAGCATGCTGCTAAGGTTATTCCAAGAAATGTAACTAAAATGGCTTTCATAACATTTCCCTATAAAAATCATGTTTTTATTTTATAAAGTAAGTTTTATTTAAATCCTAGTAAGGCTATCGAATGTATCGAAAACTCAACCAAACCCCTACATTAAATTTAAAAATTTAAATAAATTAGTTGTTTAGTTTATATTGTGAGAAAGGTTGCAAGTCTAATTATCTTTTAGTATGCCTTAACTACAGAAAGGAAGAGTAAATATGAAAATAATCTATTTTAGGTTTAGATAGAATTAGTGAATATTTTAGAAAAGCAATCAGTGAGGCAATTTGGCAGGTAATGAGCCAAGCGTAATTGAATGTAAGAAGTGTGAATAAAATAGAATATAGGTAAAGTCCCCTCTCTTTTTTGTGGTTTGGTTTGGTAATTATGTTGCTTTATGTTATACAGGCTCGCTTTAATGCGTGTCTTTTTTGAGTGTTGTATGTTTGAAGATTTACTTCTCCCCATGTTTGATGATGAATATTATCCAGATATTCTGGTAGCGGAAATTAAGCAGGTTATTAAACAGTTTGCAAAGAAAGTCGCAAAGTCTGATTTGTCTGAAGTGGAAATTTATCGTTTTGCTGCCGAAACCGTTGTTTTAATTAATAAGATGAAACCCCAGTTTGAAGATCTAGATTCATCCTTAGATGATACTGCAGCCGATTATATTGCTGAGGCCATGATGATGGTGGTACAAGAGCACGGTTATATGGATATTGAAATGGAAGAACTAGTATCTAATAGAGAGTGGTAAGTCACTCTCTATTGGTTAGTTTTCCTTTGGGAAGTTTATCTAAATCGGATAATAAATCTGAAAGATGACAGCTTTTTTTAAGATGTACCGCGGAGATTCCCTCTACTCTTAAACGGTATATCTTATTATTCTCATAAGCTCTGGCTCTTAGATTGAGCCAAAAATAGGAATCTTGTTGTATTAATCTGCGGATTTTTATTTCATCTTCAGGATGATTAAAATCAAGTAGGAATTGATCTCGGGCTATACTACAGCGATGTAAGATAAGTTGATCTTTATCTTGAGTAATCGTTCCAGAAAATAAATCATAAATAACCTTAGCTTGTTCTTTGTTAACTGATTCTTCTGCGTAGCAAAAAGATGAAATAATCAAGATGAATAGGCTGACATACCAAATGCTATGTCTTCTGTTTTTGTTCATTATTTTATTTCTTATGATGTAGTGATTGTATTTTAAGAATTTAGGTATAAAAAAACCAGCTTATCGCTGGGTCTTTTATTGCACCATTTTAATAAGACTTAAAATGGTGCCCGAGGCCAGACTCGAACTGGCACGCTTTGTGGGCGGGGGATTTTAAATCCCCTGTGTCTACCGATTTCACCACTCGGGCATGTGCGCAATAATAGAGGACGAAATAAAACTTGGCAAGTATCTTTCGGTGTGTTTGCTTTCTTTTCAATCAATTCATGTGCTTATGGGGGTAAAGAGATCGAATTTTAACTTTCTTAAGTCTCCTAATACCGATAATAGCTTTGCCGTTTCTTTTTTTGTGCCTACTTTTTATGCAGTAACCGCATGGCTTAAAAAAGGGATTTCTCTTGATTTTTTGTTTTAGTTAAGAAATAGAACAAAAAAGATATCCCTTTTATCTTAAAACAGTGGTCATTTATTAATGCTGAATTTTATTATTGAGCCGAAACGCGCCAAATTATATTGCCTACATCGTCTGCCACAAGCAAAGCCCCGTTACGATCTTGTGTTAGGCCCACAGGCGCGCCAAACAACTTGCTTTCATCTTTGGAAGGAAATCCTGTCACAATTGGTATCGCTTTGCCGCTTGGCATACCATCTTTAAAGGGTATAAACACCACGTCATAACCACTTAACGGAGACCGATCCCAACTGCCATGATTACTGACAAATGCACCACCGTTATATTGAGCCGGCAATCCTGTGCCATTATAAAACCATAATCCAAGTGCAGCGACATGTGAGCGTAAAGCATAGTCTGGTTTAAGGGCTTTTTTTACTAAATCTGGACGTTGTTGTTTGACTCGGGTATCAATATTTTGACCGTAATAGCTATAGGGCCAGCCATAAAAGCCACCATCTTGAATAGAGGTTAAATAGTCAGGCACCAAACTTGCACCAATTTCATCTCGTTCATTGGCAATGGCCCAAAGTTTATTGGAACCAGGTTCGAACTGTAACCCAGTTGGGTTGCGTACGCCACTTGCGTAAATACGACAATGAGTCTGTTAGCTGAAGTAGTGGGTAGCTATTGCTGTGCTTATTCGGCAATTTTAAAATTATTATTTTACATGCAACTGAATAGGGCGCATTAGAACAATAATCTTTACATTAAAGTATCTAAATAGCTCTCTATATCTGCATGTTTATAGGTTTTACACAGCGCATTTTCATATTGAATCAGTTGCATATATAAGTCGACAAACTGTTTTTCCTGTTGCTGCGCTGTTTTATAGGGCACGGAATTTTTTGTACTGATTAGGCGCTTAAGTTTAGTTTTTAAAATTTGTTTATATGACCAAAAGCAAATGCGTCGTATCTCTTGCAAGTAAAAATATTGTTCAACTTGGGTGTCGGCACGGAACATATTCTCTTTATAGAAGTGCACAAAGCCAAAACTTAAGGCAAAGAAAAATAAAATTCCTTGTAAGAAGATGCTTTCAATATAGGCAATATTAATCGTTTGTAGCACAATCAGGGTGGCCAGTTTGACAGGAGTATGGCGCAGTTGTTGATACATCGAGATGGAACTGTGTTTAATTTGTTTAATCACCAATGGTGTATATAGCATAAACAGCAACATAATTGCCAATACAGCGGTGCCTTGCGCACGAAAGGCACTGAGTTGCGGCAGTTGAAGTGCAATCAAATGACCAAGACTAATTGCGAGGCTGATAAAAATCATTGCGGCCAATAGCCAAGGAATTAGCTCTTTTAACTCATCTAAAATACCTTTGGTCTTAATCATGCTATAAAACAAATAATTTCTTTTAAAGGCCGAAGGGTATTCCTGCCGCAATTGTTTTAAAAAAAGAACCGTTTGTTGCTTGCTGATCATAAGAGCCAAAGACAAAGAAGAACGAAGGCTAATATAAAGGTTTTCAGCATATTTAACACAACAAAAGCCCAACAGGCCTGCATGATGGCTGAATAATCGTCAGAAGCAGATTTTATTCCTGTATTGAAAGATGATTTATGCGAAAATAGACTTTTATTATTTTTGTCCAAGGACAGTTTATGACTGATCAATCTCCTGAATCTTTAAGCGATATCGAAATTTTAGACATTTTACAGTCCATGAAAGACGATGAGCTGAATACTGAAGCGAAAGAGATTATCCGTAATGGAGGTAAAGCTGGTCGTCAAGAAGCGTATAAACAGGCAATTGTGGCTTTACATGACACTTTTGAAAAAAACTTTGTTGAAGCAGTGACTTTGGCATTAGGATTAAATCCCGGACAAGCGAAAAAAATTAAATATAAAAAAGACCGTATCCGTATTTTGAAAGTACGAGGTATTGATTACATGGCAATTGACGGTGCTGAAACAGCGCAGGTTTTATCACAAGTTGCGCAAGCAATTGTTCGTGAAGATGCAATTGTAACGCACGATCTACATAATATTTTCCCATTCTGGAAAGAAGGCTGGCCAATGGTTCAGTTTGATAATGCCTACAATATTCTGGAAGAAGACATTGGTATTCACTATGCGCTTGTCATTGAGCACTTGATTGAAAATTTTAAATAACGCTCATTAAGTAGTTACTTATAAAAATAAAAAGCACCTGTTAAAGGGTGCTTTTTTATGCTGCATTGAGTTTTTTATAGATAAAGCTAGGCTAAGAATACACCCATTAGCCAAATAAGCAGTCTCCACCAAGGAATAAGAAGCCTCCAAAGAAATTCACTCATACGCAGCGTTGAGTCATCACTTTTCGATTGCTTTTATAGTTATGGGATGTAATCCACTAAACCTAAATCAGCGGTACAATTGCTATTAGAATGATGATGGGCTGGGCTTGTTTGGCAAAAAGTAGTAACTCATACAAAGACCAGAAGAATAAAAACTGAATCAGGCGAAGAGTGCCGATAAAGACATATTCATTCTCCTTTTCCAATTTTGTTGTTCTGTTATTAACTTTGCGTTTAAAAAAGAAAAAGCAGATTACTCTGCTTCTTCCTGAATTCCATTTTCTGCTGATTTTTCCAGAAGACGCGTCACCAGTAATTGGTCAATTTTAAAATGATCGACATCGACTACTTCAAATTTGTAACCCCCAAATATCACCGCATCTGCAGGACGAGGAATCTTGCGCAATTTATACATCATGAAACCAGCAATAGTTTCATAGTTTTCATCATCCGGCATTTCATCAATTTCAAGCGCATGCTTGATGTCTTCAATCGGTGTGCTGCCATCAATTAGCCAGGAATTATTGTCACGCTTGATAATTTGCTGATCCGCTTCAACCGTTGTTACCCAGTCGCCCATCACGGTAATCATAATGTCGGACAGGGTAATCACACCGACCACTAAGGCATATTCGTTAATCACAACGGCGAATTTTTCCTTGGTGGACCGGAAGCGATCAAGTAATTCAGATAAAGTTAATGTATCTGGAATGGTCAGTACACTACGAATGGTGTTTTCATTAAGTTGCAATAAAGACTGATTGTTTAAAATACGGACTAAAATATCCTTGGCATCAATATAGCCAATCACCTCATCAATAGTTTCACTACACACCACAAATTTGGAATAAGGATATTCTGCCAGTTTTTGACGAATACTGGCTTCAGACTCTTTTAAAGTAAAGAACACCACATTTTCACGAGTGGTCATACTTGAAGGGACATTACGCTCTTCAAGTTCAAATACGTTTTCAATGAAATGATGTTCTTGCTTTTGTAATACACCAGCTTGCGCACCAGCATCCATCACTGCCGAAATATCAGCAAAGGTAATGTTGTCATCACGAATGGTATTAATTTTAAACAAGCGGAACAATAAATTAGCGATGGCATTGATGATCCAAGCCAGCGGTTTGCAAATTTTAATAAAAATTTGAATTGGGTTAATTACTGAAACTGCAATTTTTTCTGGTGCAATCATGGCCATGCGTTTCGGCATTAAATCTGCAAAAAGAATAAAAAGCGAGGTAACTAAACTAAAGGAGAGGATAAAGCCAATGTTTTCAGTCCATGGACCTTGATAAATGCGATTCACAAAATTTACGATATAAGGGCGAAATGCTGCTTCACCCAAAATACCACCGAGAATGGCAACCGCGTTTAAACCAATTTGCGAAGCCGCAAAGAAATCAGCTGATTGTTCCTGTAGGTCTAAAACTTTTTGGGCGCGTTCATCGCCCGATTCTGCAAGAATTTTAAGTTTGACCTTACGTGCACCGGCAAGTGCAATCTCCGTTAATGATAGAAAACCGGCTCCCGCAATCAGTATCACGATGATGAGGATATTCTGGAAAAGGCTCACGAATCCACCTGTTGATCATCATTATTATGGAATATTTTTAACACAAAAGGACGAGAGGTAGTAAGCAAATTACTACCTAGGTGATTACAGTATAATCTTAAAAAAGAAGAATTTAAGAATTTTTACGCTTAATAGTGAGAAAATTGTGAGTTATTGCTTAAAAATTCACGATTTTCTTCTTCAATCATTTGACGGGCTACATACAGAATAAGCTGACGTAACCAGCGGTGTGCAGGATGATGGTGCAATAATGGACACCAAGCCATTTTTAATTCAAATTCAGGAATATAAAACGGTGGATCTTTGAGCAGCAGGTTTGGATTGTTCGATTGTAATTTTGCAATACGGCTTGGGAGAGTGGCAATCAAGTCAACATTGGATGCCAAAAGTGCAGGCATTTGATAATGACGGGTAAAGACAGAAATTTTACGTTTTTGACCAATACGTTCTAAAGCCTGATCAATCCAGCCAAGACCGGCTTGTTTATCAGGATTGACACCAAAGCCAACCCCCATACCAGTTTTAGATACCCAAATATGTTGTGCATCTAAATAGCTTTTAAGATTTAAGTTTGCGCTAGCAGGATGTTTGTTGTTGAGTAAACACGAAAAACTGTCACGCCAAACCAAGACCTGATGGAAACTTTGTGGAATTTCATTGAATCGGTTAATGGCTAAATCAACTTTACCCTGTTCCATGTCACGGTAAGACACGTCACTTGGGGTTAAAAAGTCGAGAACCACATTCGGTGCTTCTGAACGCAAAGCTTTAACCAGCCGAGGAACTAGAGTCGCTTCGGCATAATCAGAGGTCATGATGCGGAAAACGCGATTCGAGGTATAAGGGCGGAATTCTGTACGAGGTTCCAAAATCATGGATAAATCAGCAAGAGCATCTCGGATTCGCGGCTGAAGCTCTAAAGCACGTTCTGTTGGAGTCATGCCTTCAGAAGAACGAATTAAAAGCGGATCATTAAATAAATTACGTAGACGACGTAAAATATTACTCATGGCGGGTTGGGTAACGCCCAATTGTTCTGCTGCGCGGGTTACATTTTTTTCACGTAAAAGAACATCAAGGTAAATTAATAGATTGAGATCGACCCGCTCCAGATTCATATAAGAAATACCGATAATAAAACCATGAAATTATATTGATTATGCCATAAGCGGTAAGGCTTGTGTAGGAAATATGATGAAGAAAAAATCGGTATAAAAGTGAATTTGTTATAAATTTAGTCATTTTATAGGAGCTGAATTCTTGATAATTATCAATTGGTTTTTAAGAAAATTAGAATATAAGTTTGATAATCTGCATAACTTCAATAGAGGGAGTTTAAAGTTTAATTTTCGACTTATACAATTCGCTCAAATAGAGCAGTTCTAATTGTGTCGATGTTAATTGAATGGAAAGGCCTTGAGGTGAAAAGCTGTATTTCATAAATTTATACTGAAAAGCGAAATGATCCTTTTACAGCTCAGGTTTTGAATAGATAAAAAATAAGAACACATGATTTGATGAAATAAAATACAATTGTATTTTTAAAATACTAAGGATTAAATAATAAAAAAACAGAGGAAAATGGAGCAGATAGTTCTTTTTTAATAACCCCTATACTTAGGTCTAATGAAAAATAAAACAGCATTTTGCTTATTTGTTATACAAAAAAAGAATTTTTGTTTTTTCAATATAGTATTAAAAATTAGTAATTTGTGAAATATAGGGAGAATTATAATTAGACTTTAATCTACATATTTTTTAAATAAATACTGAAGATTCTTGCAGACTATTGGATTAATTATTTGACTGCATCTAAGCTGTATTCATTGCAACGAAGCGCTCTAAATCTGAACAAATCAATATCTTGCAGATTTAGTCCTTTGATTGATGAAATCCTAAAATTATATACAGGAAAATATCATGACTACATACCAAACAGCGATTGACGCAATCCGCGAATTAAAAGCAAAATTCGGCAACACTTGGCGCGATATCAGCCCAGAAGATGCTGCGCGTATGCAAATGCAAAACCAATTCAAAACTGGTTTAGACATTGCTAAATATACTGCTGCTATTATGCGTCGTGATATGGCTGAATATGATGCTGATTCTAGCAAATATACTCAATCTTTGGGTTGCTGGCACGGTTTCATCGCACAACAAAAAATGATTGCGAACAAAAAATATTTCGGTACCACGGACAAACGTTACATCTAC
Source organism: Acinetobacter sp. ANC 3781 (assembly GCF_004331285.1). Lineage (GTDB taxonomy): Bacteria > Pseudomonadota > Gammaproteobacteria > Pseudomonadales > Moraxellaceae > Acinetobacter. Next base: position 39,795 of record NZ_SJOH01000006.1, on the reverse strand, counting down.
TTATCTGGTTGGATGGTTGCTGCACTTCGTTCAGAATTCGGTCCACTTCCTGACCAATCTATGCACGAAAAAACTTCAGTACCTGCATTGATCGAAGAAATCTACACTTTCCTTCGTCAAGCTGATGCGAAAGAATTAAATGACTTGTTCCGTGCGCTTAAAAAAGCAAACGAAGCAGGCGATACTGCTAAAGCGGCTGAAATTACTGCGCAAATCGATGGTTTCCAAACTCACGTTGTACCAATTATTGCGGACATTGATGCCGGTTTCGGTAACGAAGAAGCAACTTACTTGTTAGCTAAGAAAATGATCGAAGCGGGTGCTTGTGCACTACAAATCGAAAACCAAGTATCTGATGCGAAACAATGTGGTCACCAAGCCGGTAAAGTAACTGTTCCACACGAAGACTTCATCGCTAAGATCCATGCACTTCGTTATGCATTCTTAGAAATGGGTCTTGATGACGGTATCATCGTTGCGCGTACTGACTCTGAAGGCGCTGACTTGACTCAAAAAATCCCAGTGGTTAAAGAGCCAGGCGACATCGCTTCTCAATATATCGGTTTCTTGGAAACGTCTGAAATTGACATCGCTGATGCACAAGAAGACGAAATCCTGATCAAACGTAACGGTAAATTACACCGTCCTAAACGTTTACCTTCTGGCCTTTACCAGTTCCGTGCTGACACTCAAATTGACCGTGTTGTACTTGACTGTGTATCTAGCCTTCAAAACGGTGCTGACTTACTTTGGATCGAAACTGCAACGCCAAACGTTGACGAAATCGCTCACATGGTTAACCGTGTACGTGAAACAGTGCCAAATGCTAAGCTTGTTTACAACAACAGCCCATCATTCAACTGGACTTTAAACTTCCGTCAACAAACTTATGACCGTTATGTTGCTGAAGGTAAAGATGTATCTGCATACGACCGTGCTAAATTAATGAGCGCTGAGTATGACGAAACTGAATTGGCTGCTGACGCTGACGAAAAAGTACGTACATTCCAGGCAGATGCTTCTCGTGAAGCGGGTGTGTTCCATCACTTGATCACACTTCCGACTTATCACACAGCTGCTCTTTCTACACATGAGCTTGCTAAAGGTTACTTCGGCGATCAAGGTATGCTTGCTTATGTTGCTGGCGTACAACGTAAAGAAATCCGCGGTTCAATCGCATGTGTTAAACACCAAGCAATGGCTGGTTCTGACATCGGTGATGATCACAAAGAAATCTTCGCTGGTGACAACGCGCTTAAAGCGGGTGATGACGCTAAAAACACAATGAACCAATTCGGTGGTTAATCCTCCCGAATGATTCAAAAAGAACCCTGCGAAAGCAGGGTTTTTTTATAATTGTTAAAATAGAATAAAAAAGAGAACATAAAAATATGTTCTCTTTATTGTTTTATATAGTAAATAACTTGATAGGGAGTAAAAAATCTTAGGGTACTAAAATAATCAGCCAAGTAAAGAAAATAATCGCCAGTGCAACAAATTGCGCAGCACTACCCATGTCTTTAGCACTTTTTGAAAGCTCATGTTTTTCTAAAGAAATACGGTCTACCACTGCTTCAATCGCTGAATTAAATAATTCAACAATGAGTGCCAACAAACACACCGCAATCATCACGGCTTGGTCTACACGGGATACATTAAGAAAAAAACTCGCAGGAATTAGAATCAAATTTATAAATACAATTTGACGAAAGGCAGCTTCATTAATGAATGCAGTTTTAAAACCCGAAAAAGAATAATGAGTGGCATGGATAATACGCTTAAAACCGGTTTTGCCTTTAAAGGGGGAATATGAGTTCATAACTAAAAATTTTCATCAATTTCAGACACCATAGAACAGATTTATTAAACAGAGATTAATTTCAAATGCTTTATGATTAAATTTTCTTATGATAAAAATATGTAACATCAAAATGTTAAGAATAGTTCTTTTGCATCTATCATGTTGCGGTCTCTCTCAATTTGAATCCTAAAAACTATATTCTTGGGTGATGTTTCTATGAGCTGAGTGAATCTAATTAAATTTAGATTGAATTAAGGGTTGCTTATATTGAATTGAATAAAGTGAATCTATTTTCAGCTGTTGAGGGTGGATATAAAAAGCAATCTTGTTCAAGCAAGGATTAACAGTCTGATGAAAGAAGATAGGGAATGAACTGGCGGATAATTCGAGATCAAATGATATATCTTCATAGTTTCTCCTTATTTATGATAAAAATTGTTTTTTCTGTTAAATGTTATTGTATTTTGATTTTTAGTCACTGAATATCAACCTTAATAAGCGATCTTAGAATTCATTCTAAGGTATAGCAACACCACTTCTTTAACCTGCGATCAAGTCATATGCTGTCGAAATTTTTTATTCAACGACCTATTTTTGCCGGTGTACTGGCCATTATTGTGATGGCTTTTGGGCTTTTTGCGGTGCTGAATTTGCCTGTGGAGCGCTATCCTGATATTGCACCGCCACGCATTACGGTGAGTGCAACCTATAATGGTGCTTCAGCAGAAACAGTCGAAGAAAGTGTTACCCAAGTTTTAGAACAACAAATTAAAGGTATTGATCATCTGCTTTATTTTAGTTCAAGTAGTGATTCATCGGGTCGTAGTCGAATCAGCATTAGTTTTGAAAATGGCACAGATCCTGATACCGCACAAGTTCAAGTACAAAATGCAATTAACGGGGTAGTGAATCGTTTACCTGAGGATGTACAACGTCAGGGGGTGAATGTATTTAAGTCCCTTGGCGATACCCATATGGTGATTGGCTTGTACGACGCCTCGGGTAAAAGTGACAATATTGCACTGTCAGATTATATGATGACGCATTTGGAAGAAGAGCTGGCGCGCATTGAAGGCGTGGGTGAAGTTGATGTTTTTGGTTCGCAATATGCAATGCGGATTTGGTTAAATCCCTTAAAATTAAAACAATACAATTTAATGCCCAGTGATATTCGGGCAGCAATCGAAGCACAAAATACCCAAGTCGCTGCTGGGGCAATTGGTGATTTACCCACTCTCAAAGACCAATACCTAAATGCTAAAGTGACTTCAGGCTCACGTTTAAAAACCGTGCCTGAATTTGAAAATATTATTGTCAAATCTGCCCGCGATGGAAGTTTTATCTATTTAAAAGATGTCGCACGTATTGAGTTAGGTGCAGAAAATTATCAATCATTCAATACCATTAATGGTTTTGAATCTGCCGGAATGGGGATTTCCTTAGCTTCGGGTGCGAATGCTTTGGCCACTTCAGCCTTAATTAAAGCGGAGGTCGATCGTCTTTCGACACAATTGCCTGAAGGCTACAAACTGGTTTATCCACGCGATAATACTCCCTTTGTACAAGAGTCCATTAAGGAAGTAGTCAAAACACTGTTTGAAGCCATATTGCTGGTAATTGTAGTGATGTTCATCTTCCTGCAAAACTGGCGAGCGACACTTATTCCTGCCATTACCGTACCTGTGGTCATTTTAGGTACCATGGCTGTGCTCTATGTGCTAGGGATGAGCATTAATACCCTAACTTTATTTGCTTTGGTACTGGCGATTGGACTCTTGGTTGATGATGCCATTGTGGTGGTTGAAAACGTCGAGCGCTTGATGCATGAAAAGCAATTAACGGCGAAACAAGCGTCGATAGAGTCCATGCAAGAAATTAGTGGTGCATTGATCGGGATTACCTTGGTGCTGACTGCTGTATTTATTCCCATGGCATTTTTTGGTGGCTCAACCGGAGTAATTTACCGCCAATTCTCAATTACCTTGGTTGCAGCCATGGCCTTATCTCTGGCCGTTGCTCTTATTTTAACGCCTGCTTTATGTGCACTGATTTTAAAGCCCAATCCACAACCGGCCAAATGGGCGCTGTGGTTTAATCAAAAATTGGATGCTTTAAAACATCGTTATTTAAAATTATCTACTCTTACCATTCAGCATAAAGCGATTTGCTTAGTCATTTTTGCCGCACTCATCAGTGTTTTTGCTTTATTTTATCGTGCCTTACCGACCAGTTTTATTCCAAGTGAAGACCAAGGCATTTTAAGCGTACAGTTTAAATTGGTCGATGGTGCACCGATGTCGAAAAGCCGTGAAATTGGTGAACAGATTCGACAATATTTTCTGGAACATGAAAAAGATAACGTGAATTTAGTGATGATTCGCTATGGACGTAATTTTTCCGGCACGGGACAGAATCTGGGTCAGGGTTTTATTGCCTTAAAACATTGGGATGAGCGTTCTGGTAAAGAAAACTCGGCACAAGCAATTCGCGAACGTGCTTTAAAATATTTCAAAAAAAACCCCAATGCACAAATTAACGTCAGCATGCCATCTTCGGTCAGTGGTTTAGGTCAAACTGATGGACTGGATTTTTGGATTCGCGATGTTAATGGTCAGGGACGTCAATTTTTGGACACTCAATTTAAGCAACTTCAGGAACAGGCAAAGCAATATTCCACTTTTGAAAATCTGGATAAACGTTCCAATCCGGATAAAGCCGAACTGAAAGTTAATGTAGACCAAAAACTGGCTATGGCCAACGGACTCTCACAATCTGCAATTAACAGTACCTTGTCCAGTGCCTGGGGCGGCAGTTATATCAATGACTTTATTGATCGTGGCCGGATTAAACGCGTGATGATGCAGGGGGATGTCGAATTCCGGTCCAAGCCTGAAGATTTGCAGTATTGGTATGTGCGCAATGATGTAAATCAAATGGTGTCATTTAGCAATTTTGCCAATGTGACCTGGAGTGGGGGGCCTGAAGTAGTGAACCGTTATATGGGGTATACCGCGCTGCAAATGGAAGCCGATACTGCAAAAGATGTGAGTTCAGGCCTCGCCATGCAAGATGTTGCCAAACTGGTTGGACAGCAGCCCGGTATTGATGTGGCATGGAGCGGTTTATCTTATGAAGAAAAACAGTCCAGTAATCAGGCCTTGTTGCTGTATCTGATCTCAATTGGCTTTATTTTCCTGTGCTTGGCTGCACTTTATGAAAGCTGGTCAATTCCTAGTGCTGTGATGAGTGCCATTCCTTTAGGGATTGGCGGAAATATCCTGTTCAGCTATTTTGTCGGTTTTCCCAACGACATTTATTTCCAGATTGCTCTGCTCACCACCATTGGCCTGTCGTGTAAAAATGCCATCTTAATTGTTGAGTTTGCATCGCTGGCTCAGGATCAGGGGCGCAGTGTGATTGAAGCCGCCTTGGAAGGTGCAAGCCTGCGTTTGCGTCCAATTCTGATGACTTCGCTTGCCTTTGGTGCAGGGGTAATTCCATTGGTCTTTGCCTTTGGTGCAGGGGCTGCTAGCCGCCAGGAAATTGGAGTGAGTGTTTTAGGTGGGGTAATTTTTGCGACCGTGTTGGTGCTGATTTTTATTCCATTTATGTATGTTCTGATCCGAACTGTATTTAAAGGCAAAGCTCAACAGGAATCTTAAACAATCTCCATCATCTCATAAGTATGATCTTAAAGATGCTTATTGGGTGAGGGGTGCTGCAGTTATGAGCCATGCAGCAGCAGCCAGATGATAAAAAGTCATATGGGCAAATATAGGAGTCTGGTTATTCATCCTTATTTGTCATTTTCGATCATTGAACTGCTGTATTAATCATATCGATACACAGCGATAAGAAAAGATATGATGTAATCTCAAGTGTTTAGATAATGCTTTCCTGGGAATTAAGGCTTATGCCAGAGCAACAACAAAAAAAACTCAGTCAGCAAGAAGTTGTACGCCTCGAACGGGATTTAGCCAAGTTTGCCAATATGATGGACTCTGTGGTACGTATTCCGTTTACTAAACAAGGCGTCGGGGCAGATGCTGCTTTAAGTACGATTCCCATTGCCGGAGATGTCGCAGGTTTTGTCTTGACCTGTTATGCCATTTATAAGGCTAAGCAAATAGGGGTACCACAAAGCAAGCTTAATCCGGTGATGAAACTGGCTATGCTGGATGCAGTGGTGGGTTTTGTCCCTGTAGTAGGAACGGTTTTTGACGTTTTTATTCGTCCCAGTCGTAAAGCTTTAGCGATTGTGCATGAGCATATCCGAGAGGAATACCAGATTGGTAGTGATTTACATGTGGTTCATCCATTTCTGCATGAAAGTTTAGAGCGTAAACAGCAGAACTCGGCTTTTTGGCGAAATCCTGTGGTAGCTTGGTTGTGGTTACATATTCCTGATCTTTTAGGTACAATCGTTTTAGTATTGATGCTGATTGCGATGTGGTTCGGTTTGAGCTGGTTATGGCAATGGTTTCAGGCTATGAATACTTTTTGATTTTTAGTGGGTAAAATCTATGGATTATATTGCTGCAAACTTACCTGCAATCAATGTTGAAGAAACTTGTGATTTTTATCGTATGCTCGGTTTTCAATGTTTGCATCAATCAAAAGAATGGCTGATTCTAAATCGGGGTAGTTTGAGTTTAGAGTTTTTCCATCATCCCGAGCTGGAGCCAGAAACTTCTTGGCATAGTGCGTGTATTCGTGTTCAGGATTTGGCAGCACTTTATCATGCGTGGCAGGGTTTAAATTGGTCTGCATTTGCACTAGCACGAATCACTGCTATAGAACACTTAACTGAAATAGAGATGTTCTGTGTTATTGATATCAACGGCAGTCTGTTGCGTTGTATTCAGCAGCATTAAAAAAGCCTCCATGTGGAGACTTTTTGATATTCAATTTAATTAACCAATATTTTTAATCAAACCATATTATGGGCAGTTAAGCTGATGTAGGGCAGCTACACGTTGTTCAATCGTTGGGTGGGTCTGGAATAAAGCTGCCAAGCTGAACCCTTCTTCCTTACCTTCCGCAATTGCAAATGCTTTCATTTCTTTAGGCATTTGATCAGGCAATTCTGATTCTGCCTGTAAACGTAATAATGCAGAAATCATGGCTTGTTTACCGGCTAAACGAGCACCCGCTTCATCGGCACGATATTCACGCTGACGCGAGAACCACATGACAATAGAAGATGCCAAAATACCAAACACGATATCCAGGACGATGGTAATACCGAAGTAGGCCAGACCCGGTGCTTCGCCGTCTTCACGACCAAACACATTACGGTCAATAAAGTCACCAACGACACGTGCAAAGAACATCACGAAGGCATTGACCACACCTTGGATCAAGGCAAGGGTCACCATGTCACCATTGGCAACGTGACCAATTTCATGCGCAAGTACCGCACGAAGTTCGTCTTTGTTCATTCGTTCGAGTAAACCCGTTGAAACGGCTACTAAAGCGTCGTTTTTGTTCCAACCTGTGGCAAAAGCATTGGACTGATAAGAAGGGAAAATACCCACTTCTGGCATGTTAATACCAGCGCGTTGCGACAATTGCGCAATTTCTTGTAATAACCATGCTTCTGCTTGGTTACGAGGCGCATTTGGGTCAATTAATTCTGTCCCAGTAGTTTTTTTCGCCATCCATTTTGACATGAACAGGGAAATGAGAGAACCAACCATACCGAAGACAAAACAGATGACCAATAGGTTGCCTAGATTTAAGCCACCCGCGCCATGGTAACTACCGACACCGAAGAGTGACAAAATAATGCCAGCTACAACCAGTACCGCGAGGTTGGTAAGCAAGAACAAACCAATCCGCATCATTGAGAGAATCCTCTTATAATAAAAAAATAATCTGATTTATGAATCAAAAATCATGTTAGTAAATATGAGGTGTAAGTCTTAAAAATTCAAGAAGAAAAATAAGTAATTCTGTTGGATGAGGCGGATTAAAAAAATGACTTTATTAGTCGCTAATTGAAATTTTTGCTGAAGCCGTGGCATGTGCCGTGGCGTAAGAGCCTATAGGTGCGTCCGTAAAACTCCCATCAGAGGCCATAATAATTTGGCGTTGCGCGCTATAGTGCGGTGTCGAGCTGGAAGAAGACTCATCAGGGGAAGATTGCGCAATAATTTTTGCATTATTCGAGTAGGAGTCGCTACTTGAACCGTTACTGCCAGCAATTCCACTAGAGTATAAGTTGCTATAACGACTGCTGACCCGTCTTACATAATCCTGCGTTTCTTTAAAGGGAGGGATGCCGCCATATTTGGCAACATTGCCTTCACCCGCATTATAACTGGCTAAAACCAGGGAGGTATTACCGTTAAAGCGTTTCATTAACCAAGACAAATATTTTGCCCCCCCCATAATATTTTGATGAGGATCATAAGCATTTGAAACATTAAAGCGTCGCGCCGTTGCTGGCATCAGTTGCATTAATCCTTGTGCACCGACTGGAGAACGTGCATTGACGTTAAAACCGGATTCAGTATGCATGACTGCTTTAATCAAGCCTTCAGAAATGCCATGTTGCGATGCTGCTTGTTTAATAATCGGGTCAAATGCATTTTTATTTCGACTGTAGCTGGGCAAAACTGAAGCTTCTGAACTTCCCCAGTTACTATAACTATGCATATTACTGTCAGGGTAGTAAGTCTTTTTTTCTACTTTCAAATGGCTATAGCGGCTCTGTTTATTGGTGAGCAAGGTAGTTCCATTTGACTCTTTTAACTGATAAATAGTTTGACCGGCATAACTGCTCGATGCAACCAAACCAACTGTTACATACCCCAACAAATAAAGACCGATACTTACAAGGTTATTTTTCATTTTTTTATTTAGAAAAAATCTGCTCCAAACAGTTCAACAGGAGTTTAACAAAAAAAAACAGAATAAAAAGCTTTGTAGAATTAATTTCTCAACAAGTTTGTAAAAAGCAAGTGCTAATTGTAGAGAGAGTAATCAAAAAATATTTTAATTTTTTTTTAATCAGGATAACTTGACACTAATAACATACTGATTATTAATAATATTTAAATTGATTAAAAAATGATCAATTTAAATAGAAGCCTTAAATAATAGGACAGACACCTTGTCAAGCCTTTTGAAATCCACAAAGTTATCCACAGGTTTTGTGGACAACTGTGGAAAAGTACAATTGGTAAGCGTTGTGCATAAAATTTGAACTCTAACGTCTAAAATAACACTTGCTTGATTACGTGAAAATGACAATGAAGATCAATTTTCAGAATTTACATTCTTTTGGTGCTTGTTAACTCTGAATCGGCTAAAATTGCGCGGTATTTTTATTTATGGGTAAATCTCGTCTATGTACTCGCCAGTTGAGTCCGAACAAGGATTTAATTTCAAACCAGAACTGCCAACAAGTTCGGCATATTACCGTTTGTTGAAAAAGCTTCGCCGCCAAGTCGGTCATGCCATTCGTGATTTTAAAATGATCGAAGAAGGTGACAAGGTGATGGTATGTATTTCTGGTGGTAAAGACAGTTATACCTTACTGGACATAATGTTGCAGTTCAAACGGATTGCACCCGTAAACTTTGATGTTGTTGCGGTGAACCTAGACCAAAAGCAGCCAGGTTTTCCTGAAGATGTCTTACCACGTTATCTGGAAGAAAATAACATTCCATATTACATTCTGGAAAAAGACACCTACAGCATTACCAAAAAGCTGACCCCTGAAGGTAAAACCTATTGTGCGGTTTGCTCGCGTTTACGTCGTGGTTCCTTATATGGCTTTGCCCAAGAAATTGGCGCGACCAAAGTAGCTTTAGGTCATCACCGTGATGACATTATGGCAACTTTCTTCTTGAATCTGTTTCATGGCGGTAGCTTAAAAGCTATGCCACCAAAACTGTTGTCATCTGACAAGAAAAATATTCTGATTCGTCCACTGGCGTATGTGGAAGAAAAAGATATTATTAAATATGCAGAAATGCGTCAGTTCCCGATTATTCCGTGTAACTTGTGTGGTTCACAGGAAAATTTACAGCGTGCCATGATTAATAATATGTTGCGTGAATGGGATGCACAGTATCCGAAGCGTTTACATAGTATTTTCGGTGCCATGCAAAATGTATCGCCTTCGCAACTGGCCGATCGTGAACTGTTCGACTTTGAAGCTTTAGATGAACAACGTGAAATTGATTTTACCGGTAGCTGTTCAACAGAAGAGGAACCGCAAAGCAAACGTATTAATATGGTGAACTTAGGCTTTGCTGCTGAATAATCGTTGTGGTAGACATCAGTTTTAGGATTGGTGTCTATTTATATATTTGATTCAGTTAAATAATGTATTAGAAATATAAAAATTGAACGTATCGTGCAAAAAACTTTAAGCAGAAAACAATTTTACATGCTATAACAATCCTCAAGCATAAATAGCTTCACAAAGATGTTGTCTGGATAGGCGACACAAATGAACGAATAAATTGAGGAAAGATCATGCCTACCTTTTTAACTGATGATTGGTTTTCAACTGTAGAAACCTTAACTGCGCAAGCGGGTGATTTAAACTTGCCACCTGCATTGGCAAATTTAGCAATTAACTTGGTGGTTACAGATGTACAAGGCAATACAGAATTGTCTTTGGATGGTGGGGCAATCAAAAAAGGTTTATCTCCAAATGCCAAAACCACTTTGAATATGGATGGTGAAACCCTTCGTAAAGTATTCCTGGAATTTGATATGGCTGCTGCTATGCAAGCCTTTATGACCGGGAAAATTAAGGTTCAAGGTGATATGTCACAATTGATGGCTTTACAAACTGCCAAGCCAAGCCAAGAACAAAAAGATTTATTTAAGAAAGTGCTTGAGCAAACAACTTAACAAATTTTAAGCATAAAAAAAGCTTACCCAAAGGTAAGCTTTTTTTATATCTAGGATATATTAAATATTCACTAACTCTGAAGTTTTAATATGTTCTAAATAGGCACGAATACGTGTCACATATTGTACTGCTTGACGATAACGTCCATTACTGGCCTTATTTTTATCCAAATAACTGTACAGATTAACCCAGTTGTTTGGGTTTTTACCTTGTGCCCGAATGCGTTTCTGAATCTGATTTACTGCACCTGGCCCCATATTATAAGCCACAAGTGCGTACCAGTTGCGGTCAGGAAAAGGTACGTCTGAATAGCGGCTTAACATCTGGTCGTAATATTTTGCTCCACCTTCAATACTTTGGGTAGGATCAGTTCGGTTACTGACCCCCATAGCCTTTGCGGTATTGTTGGTGAGCATCATTAAACCACGCACACCAGTAGGCGAGACGGAATTAGGTTTCAGGTAAGACTCCTGATAACCAATCGCTGCTAACAGATGCCAGTCTAAATCATATTTAGCTGCAGTAGTTTTAAAGCTGGCTTTATAAATCGGCATACGCTTATTCAGATCACGCTGAATAGTATCCCAAGCTTGTTCTTCTACTACATTCTGGTTATAGAATGAAGCAAGTTGTCGAATTGCACCCGATTGTTTGCCTTTGCAGACAAAACCACTCGCAGTTTGGGTGAGTGGATCATCTGCATGTTTAAACACCCAGTTCAGGTTGGTATTCAAGCCATTCTGTTTCAAGCTGCCCATATCACCACAAGTTGCAGAAAAAGAAGTTAAACGCTTCTGTTCAATTGAACTGAGATTTGCGGTGGTCATGGCAAAGTTGGCTTTACCTTGGGATACCCATTTGAGTGCAGTCGCATTATCCGGTACGGTTCTAAAGATCAGCTTAACATTTAAGCTGTTGGCATAGTTGCGTGCCAAGTCATAACCAAAACCATGTAGATGCGCACCATCTTTAAATACGGTGGTCGAATTTTCGACTGAAACGACGGTGAGTTGCTTGCCGTTAACTACAGAATCGTACTGGGACGATTTACTTGCATTAATACTGTGAAACGGGATTAACAAGGTACTGAATGCAAGAATTTTTAATGAGAGAGAAGATTTTAAAGAGTTAAGGCAAAGCCTCACTCCAGAAGTTGAACTACTGTGCATGTTGTCTCCGCTACAAGTAATTTATGCCCTAAAAAGCAAAGGCGCACATGCCTCAAGCTTCTTCAAGTTTGATAAATTCAATAAGGGTAGGGCAGTCATGACGTCATTCAAAAATGACATTGGATTAAAAGGAGAATAATGTAGAATTTCTACATAGATTAAAAAATAGACGATTTGAGAACATGCGCGAATAATAAGGGTGAAAAATAAACTTGTCAAATTTTGTACTAAAGTTTTTGGAGGTATGTAACATAAGGAATTAATTTAATTGAAGAATTAATTTTATAAACTTTAGTTATGTGTAAATAGCGGATAAAATAGGCCATTCTTGTAAACAAAATGTCAGTAAAATATCAAAAGAGACTATGAAATCTAACTTAATTACACGTTCTGGGCATGATAAATTAGTCGCAGAATTACAACATTTGTGGCATGAAGAGCGACCAGAAATTACCAAAAAAGTAAACTGGGCGGCGAGTCTGGGCGATAGATCGGAAAATGCTGACTACCAGTACAATAAACAAATTTTACGTAAGATCGACCGTCGTGTTCGTTACTTGGGCAAGCGTTTAGAAGAGCTTAAAATTATTGATTTTTCACCTGAACAAGAAGGAAAAATTTATTTTGGCGCTTGGGTGGAAATTGAGAATGAAGAAGGCGACCAAAAAACTTTACGTATTGTTGGTGTGGATGAAATTTATGATCATCATCCACAGCATATTTCGATTGATTCGCCTATGGCACGTGCCTTGCTCGGAAAACAAGTCAATGATGAAGTTGAGGTGCTAACTCCCTTAGGTAAGAAACAGTGGTATATCAATCAAATTCGTTATGAAATGCCTGAAAATTCAGCAAATTAATATATTTTGTTTTTATTTTAAGCGGTTGATAAGAAAAATATAGAAAAGTATTTGCCAAGATCAGATTTTATTTATATCATAGCCGCCATTGGAAGCGTGGCAGAGCGGTTTAATGCACCGGTCTTGAAAACCGACGAGGGTGTGAGTCCTCCGTGAGTTCGAATCTCACCGCTTCCGCCAAATTCAAAACCCCGATTATTAATCGGGGTTTTTTATTGTCTAATTTTTTTATTCATAAAAAACTAAAGAATAAATAAAGAAAAAATTTGAATGATATTATGGGGAATTAGAATTGATGAACATTAACTAGATATCGATGTCATTAATTAAAAAATCAAATGTGAAAGTCTTTAAGTGAGCACTTATTGAGATTTGATTACCGTGAGTGATCAAGGAACGGAAAATTAGCTTCGCAAAGTATAAAAATACACAGCAGAGCGCGATTAAAAAACACTTCAATAACACGATTTCAATTCATTATTGATATCTCAGTTGAACTAAAGAAGCATCGGAATGAGTTGCTTTATTCCTCTATATTTCTATCCATCATCTTTGGTTGATGAAAGCAGTAATTCTTGTTGAATCCAATCAATAAATTTTTGGATCAGAGGAGAGGACTCTCGACTAGAATGCACTAAATAATAAGAACGGCTTCCTTCGAGTTTTTTACTTGATGCGATGACCAATTCTTTATTTTGAAGTTCTGACTCGATCAGGATTTGTGGAATAAGTGCCATACCCATTGATTGTTTGGCTGCTACCGCTAACATGGAAAACAGTTCATGCCGATGACCCATGTCAGATTTCGGATGAAAAATTTGATGGGTTTTAAACCATTCCTGCCAAATGCTAGGGCGGGTGGTTTGTTGTAACAGTGGAAGTTGGGTGAGTTGTTCAGGGCTTAAATCATAGCTATATTCATTAATCCTTTGTGCATCGGGAAAGTTTTTTAAAATAAGCTGTGGGGAACAAACAGCAATCAGGTCTTCTTTCATTAAATAATGGGTTTGTACGTCTGGCCAATGCGCGATTTGCTGAGGTGTTCCTGCATATATGGCTGCATCAAAGATGGTTTCATTAAACAGAAAGGGTTTGGTGCTGGTTTCCAAATGGACGGTAATTTCAGGATAAATTTCATTAAAGCGATGCAATTTAGGGAGCAGCCAACAGGTGGCGAATGTAGGAACCACACCTAATTTTAATGTTCCGCCTAGACCTTTGTGCGCCATAATATCTAAAGTGCTTTGCTCCAGACCCAATAAATAAGGTTTGATCAGACTGTAATATTGCTGTCCTGCAAGGGTGAGTTCGACGCCATGTCGGGTACGGGTGAATAATTCAAGCTTTAGAAATTCTTCGAGTTGTTGAATTTGCCGTGACACTGCACTTTGGGTAATACACAGTTCTTGTGAGGCATGGGTATAACTGGCATGTTTCGCCGCAGACTCAAAACATAATAAACTTTGTAATGATGGGATGTAACGACGCATAGATAAATCTTTTTATCTGAAACTAGATATTTTAAAATGACATATGAAGATGCGAAACCTATTCAACTTTAGTCTAGAAATTGAATAATATCTGACAAATAAATTCGCTAAATCCCTTGTTATCTACCTGCTTAAAATAAGATATGCGTAAATGGTATATCTGCATGAAAATTTATCGTTTGAAAGAATCTTTTTTCCCCCCTAGCATCGAGTCAGATAAATACAACATGATATCGAGCAGAGGACGCGATGAATCAAATGATCAATACCAAAAAAACAGCAAAAGTTCAGTTTAACTGGCAAGACCCGTTTTTAATCGAGCAGCAACTGACCGAAGAAGAGCGCATGATTCGTGATTCTGCCCAGGCCTATTGCCAGGGTAAATTGTTGCCGCGTGTCCTAGAACAGTTCCGCCATGAAACCACCGATGCCTCTATCTTTCGCGAGATGGGTGAGCTGGGCCTGCTGGGTCCCACCATTCCGGAACAGTATGGCGGTGCAGGGCTGAACTATGTCAGTTATGGCCTGGTGGCACGTGAAATTGAATATGTCGATTCAGGTTACCGTTCCATGGCCAGTGTACAAAGCTCGCTGGTGATGGTACCAATTAATGAATTTGGCTCGGAAGAACAGAAACAGAAGTATCTGCCGAAACTGGCCACCGGTGAATATATCGGCTGTTTCGGCTTGACCGAGCCGGATCATGGTTCCGACCCTGGCAGCATGATTAGCCGGGCCAAAAAGGTCGAGGGCGGTTACCGTTTAAGTGGCGCGAAAATGTGGATCACCAACAGCCCGATTGCCGATGTGTTTGTGGTTTGGGCCAAAGAGGTTTCAAAAGAAGGTAATGTCGGGGAGATCCGCGGCTTTATTCTGGAAAAAGGCTGGGAAGGGCTGTCTGCACCGGCGATTCACGGCAAGGTCGGCTTACGTGCCTCGATCACCGGTGAAATCGTGATGGATAACGTGTTTGTACCTGAAGAAAATGCCTTTCCAGAAATCCGCGGCCTGCGTGGTCCGTTTACCTGCCTGAACAGTGCCCGATACGGCATTGCCTGGGGCGCGATGGGGGCGGCTGAATTCTGCTGGCATACTGCCCATCAATACACCATGGACCGTAAACAGTTTGGCCGTCCACTGGCGGCCAACCAGCTGATCCAGAAGAAACTTGCTGACATGCAAACTGAAATTGCACTGGGTTTACAGGTTGCCTTACGTTTTGGCCGGATGAAAGATGAAGGCATTGCATCGGTTGAAGGGACTTCACTGATCAAACGCAACAACTGCGGCAAGGCGCTGGATATTGCCCGACTGGCGCGGGACATGCTCGGTGGGAATGGCATCAGTGACGAGTTCGGGGTAGCGCGTCATCTGGTCAATCTGGAAGTAGTCAATACCTATGAAGGCACCCATGATGTGCATGCCCTGATTCTGGGTCGTGCACAAACCGGCATCGCTGCATTCGGTAATTAATGTAATAAAAATAAGCCAGTAAATTTTTACTGGCTTATTTTTAATTGTATTTTTAAGCAAAACTAAAAATCAATATTGATAATTATATTTCGCTATAAGAAATAATATTTTATTATTATTGTTTTTTAGATTTAAAAATGGTTTATTAATATCATATTTAACAGGCTACTTTAAATTGGGACACAGCTGAATCAAGTGTTTCATTAATACTTAAATAGTCCATAAATTTTTAAAAAATTTGTAGAGCACAGGAGTGCTTGAAGAATAATAGGGAACAGCTAATGACAGTAAGTTCAGAACAGGTCATATTAGACAACACCGATACACCGAAAAAGAAAATATGGATTCTGGCATTTATTTTTTCTTTTTTAGCATTACTGGTGGATGGTGCAGATATTGCATTCCTTTCCTATAGCTTGACCAGTTTAAAACAAGAATTTTCATTAACCAGTATTCAAGCGGGCGCTTTAGGCAGCTGGACACTTGCCGGCATGGCTATTGGAGGTTTCTTCGGTGGATGGGCCTGTGATAGATTTGGTCGCGTACGCGTCATTGTTATCGCAATTGCCTTATTCTCGTTACTTACCTGCTGGCTCGGTTTTGCAGAAAGCTATGAGCAATTTAAATGGCTGCGTTTTATTTCCGCAATTGGATTAGGCGCACTTTACATTGCCTGTAATACCTTAATGGCAGAATATGTTCCAACTAAATACCGCTCTACTATATTGGCAGGCTTGATGACTGGATGGACTTTAGGTTCTGTGGTCGCAACCCTTTTAGCAGGCTGGCTATTGCCAGAGTTTGGCTGGAGATATTTATATTACATTTCCATCATTCCAATCGTTCTTGCAGTGGCTATGTATTTCTTGGTGCCTGAACCGCAAGCCTGGGTTGAGTCTCGTCGTAAACGTCTGGCTGCACAAGCAAGTGGAATCGTTGAACAAAAACCTAAAAATACGTTCAAAATGATCTTTCAAGATACTCTCAGCCGCCGCATGTTCATCTTATGGTCATTCAGTACAGCATTCTTACAATTCGGTTATTACGGTGTCAGTAACTGGTTGCCAGCATATTTAGAGTCAGATCTAGGAATTAAGTTCAAAGAAATGACAACTTATATGATTGGCACATTCCTGATCATGATGTGTACTAAAGTCATTGCAGGCATCATTGCCGATAAAATAGGCCGCCGCGCGGTATTTACTTTCGGTACGGTTGGTACAGCTATTTTTATTCCCATCATCGTGTTTGGTAATACACCTGACAATATCTTATGGCTGATGTTGTTCTTCGGTTTCTTATATGGCATTCCATACGGTATTAACGCGACATACATGACTGAAAGTTTTTCGACCAAGGTTCGTGGTACGGCAGTCGGAGGAGCTTATAACGTCGGTCGTTTAGGCGCGGTATTGGCACCCCTTACGATTGGTTATTTTGCGCAGGGCGGTTCAATTGGTACAGGCTTGCTCATTATGGGTGTGGCTTATTTCTTGTGTGGTGTAATTCCTGCCATCTTTATTAAAGATCGTTTATTCGATCCACAAAAAGCAGACTAATTTAATTCTTCAAACGTATATACAGTGTTAGGGAACAGCATGATTAATAAAGTCACAACGGATATTGAGACAGTCCTTAAGTCAATACCAGATGGTGCACGCATTATGACCAGCGGTTTTGGCTTGGCAGGACAGCCTATCGAGCTGATTGAAGCGCTGATTGATTTTGGTCCGAAAGATTTAACCATCATTAATAATAATGCAGCTTCGGGTGATCGTGGTTTAACCAATCTGCTACTGTCTGGTTTGGTTAAAAAAATGATTTGTTCGTTTCCTAAAGCCAACAATTCCACTGTTTTTGAGGATTTATATAAAGCCGGAAAAGTTGAGTTGGACCTGGTTCCGCAAGGCAATCTGGCTTGCCGGATTCAGGCTGCAGGTGCTGGCTTAGGGGCAATTTTCACGCCAACCGGGTATGGCACCAAAATTGCGGAAGGCAAGGAAACGCGCTGTATTGAGGGTAAAAATTACGTGCTGGAATATCCAATTTATGCTGATTATGCCTTGATTTATGCCCATCAGGCCGATCGCTGGGGTAATTTGGTTTATCGAAAGGCAGCTCGAAACTTTGGTCCACTCATGGCCAAAGCAGCTAAAACCACAATTGCTCAAGTACATGAAGTGCTTGAATTAGGCCAGTTAGATCCAGAAGTGATTGTGACACCGGGCATTTTCGTTCAGCACGTAGTTAAAGTTGGAGATATTAAATGATCATCCAAAAACGCAGCCGTGAACAAATTGTAGAACGCGTTGCCCAGGATATTGCGCCGGGTTCATATGTCAATTTGGGTATTGGCTTGCCAACCAAAGTTGCAGGTTATTTAAAACCTGAAAATGAAATTATCTTGCATTCAGAAAATGGAGTTTTAGGTTTCGGTGCTTTAACTTCTCCAGAACATGCAGATGATGACTTGATCAATGCCGGTAAGGAGTTAATTAGCATGTTGGGTGGTGGCAGTTTCATGCATTCGGCAGACTCGTTTGACATCATGCGTGGTGGTCATTTAGACATCTGTATTTTGGGCGCTTTTCAGGTCGCTGTGAATGGCGATCTGGCTAACTGGCATACCGGTTCTGCCGATACTGTTCCTGCTGTGGGCGGCGCAATGGACTTGGCAGTAGGCGCACGCTGTGTCTATGTGTGTATGGAACATCTGACCAAAAATAATCAACCTAAAATTGTGAATGAACTGACTTATCCTTTAACTGGTGCAAATTGTGTGAACCGGATTTATACGGACTTGTGCATTATTGATTTAAAAGACAATCAAGCCTTCGTGACAGAAATTGTAGAAGGTTTGAGTTTTGAAGAACTACAGCAAAAAACTGGTTGTGTCTTGATTGATACGAGAACCGCAGCATAAATTTATTTTCAAACCATTGATTTGATTTATTAGGGAAAATAATGAAAAAATTAATTTTAGCCGCAGCTTGCGCTGCGGTGACAGGGACTTCTTTTGCCGAAACTTCGACAACAGAGCAGCGTATTAATTTGTTGGAAGCGGAATTACAGCGTTTAAAACAGGAAGTATCTGCCCAGAAAAATACCAATATTCAATTGGTTCAGCAGCAAGAACAATTCAATACGGAGCTTAAATCTGCAGCGCAAAAAAATAGTGGCAGTTGGACAGACAATGTGGATGTTTATGGGATTTTGCGTTTAGATGGTGCCATAGACTTTAAAGATACCACGGCTGCGCGTAGCCGAACTTCAAATCAAATTAATAAAGTACCGTTTGATGCCGCTCAAGGTAAGCGCTCTGACTTCACCATTGCAGCCTCGCGTATTGGCTTTGATATTAAAAATCTGGCAGGTCGTGAAGATGTTAAAGCTAAACTGGAAGCCGATTTCTGGGTTGACAATGGTAAAGGCGATGGCAAACTTAGAATCCGTCATGCCTATGTAAATTTTGATGACTGGTTATTCGGTCAAACCTGGTCATTGATGTCAAATATGGAAACCATGACTGAAAGTATTGACTACACCCAGTTTTTAGGGGTTTCCACTACACGCTTGCCGCAAGTACGTCGTGATTTCAATTTTAATGCAGCAAATAAATTACAGTTAGCTTTGGAATATGCAAGCGATCGCACCTCTGAACTACCGGCATTAACTGCAAAATATATTTACAAGAACCAGGCCGTATTATTGATGGGCCAAGGGTTTATCAATGAAAAGCGCGCTGAAGTGGATAATCGTGATATTGATAAATTGAGCTGGGGCGTGGGGTTAGGTGCACGCTATAAAATTACTCCAAAACAGTCTGTTCAAGCCAATTATTACCATGTCAAAGGTGATCAGAAATTTGTGTCTTACACCACACAAGGCTCGAGTAGTGATGGTGCAGCAATGGGAGGGGATTATTCTGTAGATTTGAACAATAACTCACTTTTGCAGAATGAGTTTGACAGTTTGACGCTAGGCTACTCGCATAAATTCAATGATCAATGGCGTGGCAATATTGCGACCTCCCTGATGAAATTTGAAGATGATAGTGCATATGCAAAAGCAAATATCACCAATAACAAACAACTAACCGATCATGCTATTAATCTGATTTATACCCCACGTCCTTATGTCGATTTGGGCGTGGAATATCATCTGGGGGAGCGTAAAAGTTTTGAAGGGAAAACGGCAGACATTTCAAGGGTAAACCTGTCTGCACAATATAAATTTTAATCGTTAATTTGAAACATCGTACGGAAAGCACAGATCTCATGAGTCAATCTTTATTTAGCCGAAGCTTTATTTTAATTATGGCGATCACTTGTGGGGTTTGTGCCGGTTCCAACTATTATAACCAGCCGCTGATTTATGCCATGGCTAAATCCCTTGGAGTAACGGTTGAACAGTCAGCCGTAACGATTGTGATTAGCCAGTTTGCCTATGCTTTAGGGCTGATTGTCCTGATTCCTTTGGGAGATAAATATTCCAAACGTAAAATCATTATTAGTTTAATGGTGATCTGTGGATTGGCCCAAATTTGTATTTCTTTTTCGCAACAATTGTGGAGTCTGTATTTTTTTACCTTTATTGCCACGACCTTCTCAATTGCCTCTCAAGTTTTAATTCCTTTCATTTCCAGCATTGTTGAATCAGAAAAAATGTCGGAAATTATTGGCACACTGATGAGTGGACTATTTTTAGGGATTTTACTGGCACGTTCCTATGCCGGAATTATTACCACTATCGCAGATTGGCACCTGGTTTATCTCAGCAGTGGATTACTCATTATATTATTAGCTGTAGTGATGTATTTTAAATTACCTGTTCCTACAGCATCGAATAAGAATCTAAAACTCATGCAGATTTATAAATCGATGTTCAGTATAGCCATGCATTCGCCACAACTCATCCGTCGGAGTTGTGTAGGTGCCACGGCATTTGCATCCATGATTCTTGCCTTAAGTACCATGGCTTTTGTGTTGGCTAATCCACCTTATGCATTCTCGGAACTTTATATTGGCTTTTTTGGATTTGTCGGAGCTGCTGGGGTATTCGCAACAAAATGGGCAGGTAAGCAAATTGATCAGGCCAAAGAAAAACTTGTGGCAGTACTAGGCTGTGCTCTGCTTATCGTTCAATGGTTAATGCTATATTTCGCACAACATTCACTCATGGCATATGTTTTTGGCTTGCTCTGCGGCTATTCGGCACTTTCGATGCTCCATGTGCTAAATCAGAGTTTGATTTTACGTTCAGCCGATGAAACGCGTTCAAGACAACATTCTATTTATATGTTTATCTATTTTATGGGGGCTGCTGTTGGTTCCATGGCCGGATTATACGCTTGGTATCATTGGGGATGGACCGGTTGCTGTATCGTAGGTTTAGCTTTTAGCTTAATGACCGTGTTTTTCGATGTATTGGATCGAAAACACATGCAGGCTTCCGCAATATAAGCCAAATAAAAAGTAATCTTATGATTCCTTTTTATTTTTTATGAAAATTTTTAGCGTTGCTGAATCACTTTTTTGTTTTTAAATTCCTCAATTTCATCCGGGCTT
Source organism: Acinetobacter sp. ANC 3781 (assembly GCF_004331285.1). GTDB lineage: Bacteria > Pseudomonadota > Gammaproteobacteria > Pseudomonadales > Moraxellaceae > Acinetobacter. The sequence goes on along the minus strand of NZ_SJOH01000006.1, from coordinate 18,560 downwards.
AAAAACTGGCTTAAAATAGCATCGGTATCTTCACCTAAACATGGTGGTGCTTTCTTATACTCCACAGGTGTTTTGGATAATTTTATTGGTGAACCAATAGAGGTGTAATCTTCCCGTAAAGCATGCGGCATTTGAATCACCAACTCACGGGCAAGTACCTGCTCTTCTTCCAAAGTCTGTTTTAAATCATTAATCATACCCACCGGTACTTTAACCGCATGAATCAGATCTACCCAGGTTTTTGCCGGCTGAGTGTAAAAATGACTCTGTAGAATCTTCGTCAATTCCTCGCGGTGCTTAACCCGTCCTGAATTTTTCTGAAAGCGAGGATCTGTGGATACATCTGGCAAGCCAATTGCCTGACATAAAGCTTTAAATTGCAAGTCATTGCCACAGGCAATAATAAACTCACCTTCCTGCGCCTTAAACACCTGATAAGGCACAATATTGGCATGTGCATTACCAAAGCGACCCGGCACTTTGCCTGAAGTGAGATAATTCATGGCTAAAACAGATAAAGAGGCGACCTGGGTGTCTAGCAGCGCCATATCAATATGCTGACCTTCACCAGTTTTTTCCCGAGACAGTAAGGCAGCTTGGATGGCAATCGCAGAATATAAACCGGTGGTCAGGTCGGCAAAGGCCAAACCGGCTTTTTGCGGGCCACCGCCTGGCAGGTCATCACGTTCACCTGTGACGCTCATCATGCCACCCATACCTTGCACAATAAAATCATAACCCGGTTCCTGCGCGCGTGGCCCATGTTGTCCAAAACCGGTAATCGAGCAATACACCAATCGTGAATTCAATTGACTCAGGTTTTCGTAATCCAGACCATACTTTTTTAAAGACCCGGCTTTATAATTTTCAATCACCACATCACTTTGCTGGGCAATTTTTTTAATAATGCTTTGGCCTTCAGGTGTAGATAAATCGACCGCAACAGAGTGTTTGCCGCGATTGGTAGAGAGATAATAAGCTGACTCATGCGTGTCTTCGTGCTTATCATTTTTTAACCAAGGTGGTCCCCAGATGCGCGTGTCATCGCCATGATCCGGTTTTTCAATTTTAATTACTTCTGCACCTAAATCAGCCAAAATTTGACTGCACCAAGGGCCGGCTAAAATACGGCTTAAGTCCAATACGCGAAAGCCTGTTAAAGCACCCATTGTTACGCTCCCTGTCTTATCTTATTCAATGTTATTTAATTTTCATTAATCATATAAAAACTATATTAAAACGACTTAATAATCAACTTTATGGTAATTTATTTCGTATGACAAAATTATTTATCGAATTTTATTGAAAATTCACGATATCTTGATTACCCTAAATCAGCTTTAGAGTAATTATTCAAATCAAGATGGGATCAAGACCATCGCTAAAGAATCATTAGAAAAACAGGAGCTGTGAGTGAACGATCTGAACTATGGATAGTTAGATATACATAGTAAAAAAGCATTCATCCAGATAATGGTTGAGTTATATGCAAACTGGACAATAAACACAGGATAGGGAACAACAAGGATATTAACCCATGACGGATTTAATGAGAGCGTTAGAAAAAATTAAGCCCACCACCAAAAGGACACAGCAAATTGCTTTTGTATTTGCTTTTTTAGCCTTATTGGTCGATGGCGCAGACATGCTGTTGCTGTCTTTTAGTTTAAACAGTCTGAAAGCTGAATTTGGTTTGACCAATTTGCAGGCAGGAACGCTTGGAAGTTTTACCCTTGGTGGTATGGCTATCGGTGGTTTTATTGGAGGATGGGCCTGCGACCGCTTAGGTCGTGTTCGTACCGTGGTCATTTCTATCCTTATTTTTTCAATTTTAACGGCGGCACTCGGCTTCACTCAAAATTTTGAACAATTCGCGGTATTACGTTTTCTTTCCGCTTTTGGTATAGGTTCTCTTTATATTGCCGCCAATACACTGATGGCGGAGTATGTCCCAACAGAATACCGAACAACGGTATTGGGAACATTACAAGCCGGTTGGACTGTAGGCTATATTGTGGCAACTTTGCTTGCCGGTTGGATTATTCCAGACTACGGCTGGCGTATGCTGTTCTTTGTCGCAATTATTCCGTCTGTACTTGCCATCTTTATCCAGAAACTGGTTCCGGAACCAGAATCCTGGCAGCGTGCCAGACTGCAACGGTTATATGCGCCTGCTGAGGCTACGGCAAATCAACCTATCAAAAAGAGCACAGCCAAGGAAATTTTTGCCGATCCTCGAAACCGCAGAATGTTTATTCTCTGGATTTTTACCGCCGGCTTTTTACAGTTTGGGTATTACGGGGTCAACAACTGGATGCCTGCCTATCTGGAGTCTGAACTACATATGGATTTCAAATCGATGGCGGGCTATATGATTGGTACTTATGTCGCCATGATTTTTGGTAAAATTTTGGCCGGTTTTGCTGCAGACCGTTTAGGGCGTCGCTTTGTCTTTGCCTTTGGTGCGATCGGTACAGCGATCTTTCTGCCGGTAATTGTCCTGTTTAATAGCCCGGATAATATTGCCTATTTACTGATTTTCTTCGGTTTCCTTTATGGTATTCCGTATGCCATTAATGCCACGTATATGACCGAAAGTTTTGCGACCTCTATTCGTGGTACAGCAGTCGGTGGAGCTTATAATGCCGGACGTATTGGCGCCATGTTTGCCCCAGCCATTATTGGTGCTGCTGCAAGTGGTGGATCAATTGGCCTGGGCTTCCTGATTATGGGCGGTGCATATTTCCTATGTGGCGCGGTATCGGGGATCTTTATCAAAGACCGTCAATATGACCCGCAAAAGGCATAATAAAAGCTATAAAGAAGAAAAATGAGCTTTTATAGGCTCATTTTTTTACTGTACGCTTTTTACTTTTGATCTACAGTTTCATTCTCGATTTTAATACTTTTTAGCCCATTATTAACTTTATTTAAAAGGTAAATTAAAGTTATCACACAGCATCACAATTAGAATAGATGATTAAAATTAGGAGCAACCGAGTAAAATTCTTATAGTTTCTACAGCGTTTAGCATTTGGGACGATATTCAAATGACGCTGCTTAGCCAATTTGTTAGATTTATTATGAATAAACTTCACCTAAGTCGGTACTAGATTAGAAACCTTTTTCTAAGATTTTTTTAAAATAAAAAAGCTTTTTTATGATTTATTAGCCTTAATAATAAAAAGATTATAGAAATATCTACAATTCTTATTTAAAAAAAGTAAATGCTATAAGCAGTTGGGCTATAAAGATAATTATAAAAAAAATTTTTGAAAAGAATTCAAATGAGAATTGATTAAGCTTGAAGTAGAGGGGGTTGCCTCAAATAACAATATTGATAATATTCCTATTTTTGATATCTTTAAATTTTACTAAGAATTCAAAATCATGAAAAAGATAGTGTTACTAGGCTTTATGATTTCCTCACTTGCAGCCTGTTCAACTGTACACAACACAGATACTGTTGCACCAAAATTAGGTACAGCTAATCCTGCGAGTGAATATTGTATTAACCAAGGTGGAAAATTAGAAATCAAAAATGAGACGAACGGTCAGGTAGGTTATTGCCATTTGCCAAATAGTCAAGTTATTGAAGAGTGGAAATATTTCCGAGATAGTTCAAAAGAATGCTTAGCAGAAGAAGCGAAAGTTTTGGTAGGGCAAACGGGTTTAACGGATGCTCAGATTAAACAAAAAACTCAATCTGAAATTATTCGTAGAATAGCGCCTGGACAGCCAGTAACTATGGATTACCGTGCAAATCGAATTACAGTGACGATTGATCCAGTTACTAAGAAAATTACCCAAGCCAACTGTGGTTAATTTTTCTTAAAATAAAGTTATTGAAGTAAAAAGAAGAACTTAAAAGCTCATCGAAAGACGGGCTTTTTTTATAACTAAATGTGAACAATCAGCTAACAAATGCAGTGAATATTTTTGAAATTCTTCGGGTGTATATTATTTAATGAATAAGTTTGCTGGAGCAATAAAAAATGAAAAGTGCCATTAATTTTCAGATGTTGCAGCAAGTTTATAACTTTATTGCTGAGAAACCGAACTTTAAAACCAAGGGAGAGTTAGATCTATTATTAGAATTTTTTTCAGAAATACAGCAAGATCAAAAATCGGAGATAAGGCTAGATTCACCTTCTAAAATTATTGGTAAATTTGGCAGCCGACAAATAATCAATATTAATTTAGCGCCTCCTATACGGCATAAAAATGAGTTTCTGGCATGGGTATATAAACAATTACATCGATAAGGATTTAATTTATTTTAACAATATCCCTTTAATCATTTCAAATGACAAGAGGAAGCTTCCTTAGCAAGGGGGAGCTTCTTTAGTTCAGTTATTCGAAGATAGAGAAAAAATAAATCAAGTAGATAAATTCGACTAATTTACCAATTAAGTAGATTTTATTTTGCCTAAAATTCTATTTTTTTAAAAAAATTTAAATGCGCTAATTTCTACGTAAATGATTTTATCTCCATGCCTATGAATACTTTGATGAAATTGAGTGTCGGAAGTGACTTGGTGAAGATTACAGATATAATTAATAATATAAAACAGATACTTATGATTTATTATCATGCCTTTATAATTTTGTATTTGGGTTATAATTGTATTTTTGGTAATCAATGGTGACCAAAATGACTGTATCCACTTCGCTATTAACATTTGAAGAATTATTTACTGAACTTCACAATGCTATTGCTAAACGAGAGCAAAATCCCGTTCGGTTGAAAGAACCTTTAGATTCTATCAAAAAGGGTGCAATTTTAGAATTGGAAGAATACTGCCGAAAACACGCTTTTAATTTTCAAACTCATTTAGAGGGCGAGAATACATTTGTGATTACCGTGGAGTATTAATTTAATGCAATTTTTAAGAGAGTTGTGTTGTTGGCACGCGTATGAGTATGAACAGGATGACAAGGGCAAGATGATCAAAGTGTGCCGAAAATGTGGAAAAAACCTGGACAAAATATAAGTTTCATTCCTTTATAGCCGAATCACTATGGCCCTATAAAACGCCGCCACATACGAGTTATGGGCGGTTTTTTCTTTTCTTATGTAAGGGTCAGTATGGGTTAAGTTCCCAAATGAAATTATATTCATTCGTCATGATAAATTGTACAGCCTAATCCATAATATTAAGGCATTAGAATGAAAATTATTGCTAGAGATCGAAATACAGGTGAACTGATAGAACTCGATGCTGAAGAAGATACGAGCATGGGGACTTTAAATTATTTTTATCGTGATCAAGAGGGAAATTATTTGCGTTCATCTAAACATCCCTATGGCAAAATGCCTAGACATTCGGTGATGCCTAATATGCGTTTTGCTTTGGGTCAGAGATTAATCTTAATTATAGAAATAATAGAATAACACCAAGCCTCCTGCGGGAGGTTTATTATTGGTAAATTTTATGAATAGACCATATCTACCCATTAATCTAAATGCTCAAGAGAACGAAGCATACCTCATAAAATTGTACGAGTACTTAGATTTGAAAGGGTGAGCAATTAATCTACTCCTCAAACCTGAATTTTCGCTATATATTCATGATAAGGATCACTTAACTGAGTTAATAGGCTCCGATGAATCATTGCTTGGGAAATCGTTCCTGTTAGCCGAATTCATCTCATGTCTGACTCGACTGATCCGATCATAGATCACTTTACGCAGTCGGTTCACTGCTCCGAGGGGTTTATGTTCAGGTAAAGAGTGCCATGGGGTGAAGGAAAGATTTTCACAAAATTTATTCTGATCAGGTGTATCAAAAACCTGCTCAGGAATACGAATAGTTGCGATCTGATAAAAGGGTGCCTGCGTTTCTTTCCATTCGGTCATTGAATCTTCGATGGGCAACATATCTGATGTTCTGGGTTGTACCAGAAACTCCATACAGGCATCGCCCTTTTGCAGGCTATTTCGTAGGGCATCTCGCAGAAAATCATGACTCGGTTTTTCTGGTATGGGGTCTGTTACTGTCGAGCAAGCCCTAGCAGAATATTTTATCGCACGACGATCAGAACCTAGTCCTAGCTGGTAAGGAACCATAGACCAATATCGGGTTTGCAGGGGATTTGAAATTCGGGTATTGAGGTTTAAGGCAATCAGAGTTCCTTTAGCACCCAGTGCGAAAGGAATATGCAGCTTTCTAAAAAAATTATCGCTATTTATATCTTGCATCAATGCCATATAGCGCTCAGGATCATTAGCGAAGAATACTGGATGATTGATCATAATGAAGTCTTGTGTGGTGGCCTCATCCTCTAAGAGTTTTTCTCCCGGTACACCTAAAATTTTGATTGCCATCCCTCTTGCATCTCTTTTAATGTCTGCTTTCGTTGCATCACGGGAACCATTCGAGAAACGAATCCATGCCTGATAGGTTTTACCCGGAATAAAAATCCCCTGTGCAAGATAATGAGGAAGCGTTTCCCTCACATGAAACTCTGCTCGTACACATCCATGAGCTTTCGGATGTGCATCACGAAGGGCCGTGCCCGCGGAATATTGTTTACGGATCGATTTTTCAATTACCTCCGAGATTTTTTCGGCTATTGCCGCTTCATGAGGGTACAGATTTTCACCTAGGCCAGGATCAATGCTGGGATAAGCGATCCGATTAGGAGAGTTCAGCGTTGTAAGAGTGGGATTTTGAGGTTCCGTAGCAGAGCAACCACTGATCATCACCACTAGAGGTGCCAGAGTGAACAGTAGGGTAAAGTGTATCGGCCGGATTATAGTTGGCATCGATTTTCTCCTTGCTGCAACAATAACAGCAAAATTATATTATTTTTTTGCGCTCAGAATTTTAAAAGCCTTGAGCTTATTTAATACACTAAATGACTATAATATCTATGACATTTTTTTGACTCATTTAGCCACAATGTACGATATGAATAGAAACTAACTTTATAGATATCTTGCAAGATACCTTTTTGGGATTTATAAAAAAGTACCCTACTAATAAAAGCAGCTCCGATGTCCTGTCAGGGCTTCTTTATATACGGTTTGCTATAACTCTTGTCACCCACTTACTTTTTACTCAATACTTATAATTATTGTTTTATGTTTTTTTGGACTCCTTATTTCTTATTAGAATAAGAATATGAAAAATAAATTGAGAAAGATATGCCTATTCTGATTGTTGCAAGTTAAAACTTAGATTTTCCACTTAATTCGTATTATTTAAATTATTGATCGCTCACTTGTAGTGACTCATCTATATAAGAGAAGAAATCTTCATATTTGCAGGTAATCGCTTACAAAAAAGAAATTTTCGATATTATTTATTGCTCATATTTTAAAATGAACTTCGCATTAGATAAATTGAAAAATCACATAATAATTATAATAAGATAATTCGGGACTTACGGAAATGCAAAGCGTAAAAAAGAGGCTACCCTATTAAGCTTTATCAGTTTAGAAAAGGCTATAGGGTATTCATTTTTGACTCAGGCAATAAATTATAAATAGAGAAAAATTAGTTAAAACCATCCTGATATTAGGCGATAATTTTGTATAAACGAGAGGAATAAACTCTAAAACTTATTATTTATAGATACCTCAAACACACAATTAAATAACTCAAACGTTATATTTTATACAATTTTGGACATGAACAATTGTCTTTTTAGCCCTAAGTTTAAAGAAGCATCATTTATTACCAAAATATCCGCCGTAAAATTTAAAAAAATTTATTCAGCCTGAATATGTCATTTAAAACTCAAATAGTAGAGGAAATCATTATGCGTGCTCTTACTTATCATGGTACTCGCGATGTTCGAGTCGAGTCTGTTCCAGATCCAGTGATTCAGGAACCTGATGATGTCATTTTGCGGGTCACTGCGACGGCTATCTGCGGTTCAGACCTGCATCTTTATCGCGGTAAAATTCCTGCAACTGAAGAAGGGGATATCTTCGGGCATGAATTTATGGGAATTGTCGAAGAAGTAGGGCCGCAGGTCACCGAAGTCAAAAAAGGTGATCGGGTGATTATTCCATTTGTTATTGCCTGTGGTCACTGTTTTTTCTGCGAACATGATTTGACTGCAGCGTGTGAAAAGACTAACACCGGGCGAGGAGCTATTTTAAATAAGAAACAGATTCCCCCAGGTGCAGCACTGTTTGGATATAGTCATTTATATGGAGGTATACCGGGTGGACAGGCGGAGTATGTACGGGTGCCAAAGGGAAATGTAGGACCTTTTAAGGTACCAGGTTCATTATCCGATGAAAAAGTATTATTCCTGACAGATATTTTACCCACTGCCTGGCAAGCGGTGACCAATGCAAATATTGGTAAAGGTTCCAGCGTCGCCATTTATGGAGCAGGTCCTGTGGGGTTGCTATCCGCTGCATGTGCACAAATGTTAGGTGCTGAACAGATCTTTATGGTCGATCATAATCATTATCGCTTGGAGTATGCTCGCAACACCTATGGAGCAATTCCTGTAAATTTTGACAAGGTCGATGCGGCTGAATTTATTATCAGTAATACTGCTGGTCAACGCGGTGTAGATGCAGTTATTGATGCGATTGGTTTTGAAGCCAAAGGAAGCATGATTGAAACTGTGCTGACCAATCTTAAAATTGAAGGTTCAAGCGGGGCAGCACTACGTCAATGTATAGCCGCGGTGCGTCGCGGTGGTGTGGTGAGTGTTCCGGGTGTGTATGCAGGTCCCATTCACGGATTTCTGTTTGGAGATGCCTTTGATAAAGGTCTTACTTTCAAAATGGGTCAAACGCATGTGCATAAATTCTTGCCTCAACTTTTAGAGTATATTGAAAACGGCGACTTATCGCCCGAAGTCATTATCACTCATCGTCTGAATTTGTCAGAAGCGGCTGAAGGTTATCGTATTTTTGATAAACGTGAACAGGAATGCCGTAAAGTGATCTTAACGCCTTAATTTGACACCTTCATAGGTGCATTAAGATTCTTAAATGAATCATATGAAAGTAAATTATCTTAGACAGTAGTGTCATTCTAAATGGCGCTACTGTTTTGCTTTAAGAGTTTCATATCATTTTATCATTACTATACAAAATTACTATAATTCAAATAATTAACCCATTTAAGATTGATTGAAATGTAACAGAAATAAAATTCAATTATAACCCCCTATTCATGGTGTAGGAATGAATGCGTATAGCAATAAAATAAAAGGAGAAATATCCTTGAGTTTAAATAAAGTTTTGTTTGAATTCGAACAGAATGAAACTGATATTGATCAAAATTTAGAAAATACCATTAAAAAACTCATCATGTTTGTACCTGATATTCCTCATCCGGGAGAGGGAGAAACATTAGCAAGATGGAAGATATTGGCAAAAGTGGGATCCACTAATTTAAATTTAGCCAAATGGTTTGAGTCACATCTGGATGCACTGAGCATTTTAAATGAATTAAATTATAGTCCGGTCAACACTGGGCTTTGGGCAGTATGGGCAGCGGAAGGAAGTACACCTCCCATTCATTTTAAACAAGCTCTTTGTTCAGGTCAGAAAAACTGGTGTTCGGGTGCAGGACTCGTTGATTATGGTTTGCTTACCTACCGCGATGAGTACAATCACTCACAGTTAATCATTGTCGATATGAGTCAGCCAAATATTCAAATCAAACATAACGGTTGGAACGCCGTTGGAATGCAACATACACGCACTGCCTCTTTATCTTTTGATCAGGTGAGTGCTAAAGCGCTTGGTCAGTCAAATGCCTATTTAGAAAGACCCGGTTTTTGGCACGGTGCAGCTGGAGTCGCAGCCTGCTGGTTTGGGGCAGCAGCACGTCTGGCCGATTTTTTATATCAGGCATGCCAAACGAAGCCGCATGCTTACCGTTTGATGTATCTGGGAGAAGTTAGTACTTTACTCTTTACAACGAAACAATATTTTCATCATGTTGCAAATCAGATTGATCAGTATCCTAAGCAAAGCCATGAACTTATTATCCGGATATTACGTACCAAAGTTGAGCAAACGGCACAGCTGGTTTTAGACCAAGTAGGTAAGGCACTCGGTGCGCGACCCTTCTGTGAAAATAGAACCTTTGCAGCTTTGGCAGCAGACTTGCCGGTCTTTTTAAGACAGAGTCATGCAGCATTTGATTTAGAACAAATTGCAAAGCTTGTACTCCAGAAAGATAAAGGTGCTACATGGATGTTATAAAAGACAATGAGGTGGAAGATCGCATTATTTATGGAGAAGGGACAAGTTACCAAGAATGGCAAGACTGGTCGGGACTTGAGTCTTTAAAGCAGTTAGATCTCGTTACCTGTTTTCCTGAAGGAAAGCGTGTCCTTATCATCGCGCCACACCCGGATGACGAGATTCTAGGTTGTGCAGGATTATTACAACAACTTGCTGAGCTTAAACGTGACATTGTACTTGTAGCCGTCACCAACGGAACTCAGAGCCATCCAGACTCATTGCTTTATACACCTGATCAATTAAATACAATACGGCCTGCTGAAACTCATAGTGCGCTTAAAGTATTAGGTGTAAACCATACAGTTAAACGTATTGCTTTAAACTTGATGGACGGCGAAATTACTGCTCAGCAAGACAGGCTTTATCAAGCTTTAACAGAATTGATCTGTCCCGATGATATCCTGGTATGCACCTTTGATAAAGATGGGCATCCTGATCATGAAGCCACAGGACGAGTGGTACAACAATTGACAAATGAAGCTTACTTAAGCTGTTATCAAGTGCTGATCTGGGCATGGCATTGGGCCACTCCAGATGATCGCCGTATTCCTTGGGAAAAGGCTTTAAAGCTGGAACTCACCCCACAACAATTACAATATAAAAATAAGGCAATCTTGTGTTTTAAAAGCCAGCTGGAAATCGATGCAAGTACAGGACAAGCGCCTATTTTATCCAAGCAGACTATTCAACGAATTTTATTGCCTTGCGAGGTATATATTTGTGCTTGATCAAACTGATTATTTTGATGAACTTTATAAAAAAAGTGATGACCCTTGGGAGTATGAACAGCGTTGGTATGAAGATCGTAAACGGCAAATTTGCTTGGCCTTGCTGTTAAAACCTGTCTATTCAAAGGTATTGGAAATTGGCTGTTCTAACGGTGTTTTTAGTCAGCACCTGGCTCAAAGAGCTAAGCAATTAATCTGTCTGGATGCTAATTCTAAAGCGATACAGTTAGCAAAGACACGTCTTGAAAATTTATCTCACGTACAAGTTATCCAGCAGCGCATTCCCGATCAATTTCCTGCTGGATCATTTGATCTGATTATCATTAGTGAAATTATGTATTATCTTAAACCAGAGGAATTATCCAGGTTAATAGAAAAAGTTGAAAACAGTTTAACCTCACAAGGGGTAGTCTTATGTTGTCATTGGCGTTATCCGATTGATGGATTTGTATTGACAGGTGAAAAAGTTCATCATTTATTAAAGCAGCATTTTCATTTACAGCATTATTTGAATGTCAACGATCCTGATTTTATAATTGATTTATGGAATAAAGAAACAACCACATTGGCTTTCAAAGAGGGCTTGATATGATTGGGATTGTAATTCCAGCGTGTAATGAACAACAATACTTGGAAAAGTGTTTACATTATATACGGTTAGCAATACAGGCTTTGCCTACTTTGAGCCGGGAAGTCCGTGTACTGGTGGTATTAGACAACTGTAATGATCAATCGTTAGACATTGTCCAAAATGCAGGAGTAGACTATTTACAGTGCAATTTTGGATGCGTAGGTAAAGCACGTGATTTAGGTGTGCGTCACCTTATTAATTCAGGCGCTACCTGGATTGCATGTACTGATGCCGATACCTGTGTGGATATCCAATGGCTTTTACAACAACTCAATCATCAACCTGCAGATGCAATTTGTGGTGTGGTAGAAGTCGATAGCTGGCGCAATTTTTCTATTCTTACTCGCAAAAAATACTTGGCGCATTATCAGGATGTTATGAATCATACCCATATTCATGGAGCCAACCTAAGTTTTAGTTCAACTGCCTATCTCCAAACAGGTGGATTTAAAGCATTATGCTGTCATGAAGACGTTGACTTAATCCAGCGAATGCGGAACCTGAATTTAAAAATCATCTGGACTAATTTAGTACGCGTTAAGACAAGTAGCCGTTTAAATGCTCGTGCTCCAGAAGGGTTTTCCAGTTTTTTACATCAGTTAGAAATAACAAGCAGGGCAGTTGAATAATTTTGAGGTACAAATATTTTTATAAATTATAAAATTAGAGATTTAATAGATTAAGAATAATAAAAAAAATGAAGGATATATTGGCTTTTATATCAGGTAAATATTTAAAATATAATGTATTTAAAAACCTGATTCCAAAATTGATTTGAGTAATAGCAGTCTGGTTTTCAATAAAAGGGAAAAATGTAAATATCAAAAATCAACTATACATTTACATTGAAGCTAACAAAGTAAGTTATACATTCACTTTAGATTCCTTATGATAGAAACTTAGAGAGAGAGTTAAAATAGATATGATCAAAATTAAAAATCCAAATTCCGGTGAAGAAAGAACGATTAATAAAGTTCTCGGTGATCAAGTCACCTTAGCTAAGGCACAAGACCATGCCGGTTATTATGATATGCATAACAATCATTTTATTCCGCAAATGGATGACACTAATGAAGTGGTAGGGTTTTATGAAGCCGAAGAAAATTCTATTATTTGGGAAATAATTGTTTAAATTGTCTAATCGGTAGTGGATGTTCTATAATTTTATAAATGAATAGACGAACCAGAAAACCACTTGAAGTAGCCACAACCAGCTGGACCACAGAGCAGGATGGTTATCTGATTGAGAACCATTCGCTCACCTTTGCAGAGCTGAGAATCAACTTACCATTTACTGATGATCAGATTATCCAGCGAAAAGAGATATTAGGCCTATTACGCAGAGAAAGACAATTACGAAGGTTCTAAAATTCTTGCTTGATTCTTTTCCCAAAGATTAAAACCTTAACAAAACACCCGAAGATATTTAATTCAAATAAGAATCTAACAACTGGAAAGATAGCGGTTGAATCAATCTTTAAACGTCTCGTTCAGAGCTTGTTGCACTGCATCTACCCGTGATTTACAGGCTTTGTATGCAATCATAGATTGTTCAACAATTTTCATTAAATTATCAATATCCGGTTCTTCCTGAGACTCAAGCAGTTCTGCATTCTTTTTAAGAACTTCATAACCTTGTTTAAAGGTTAATTCTTTTTTAGTCATTGTCGATCACCTCTTTAACATTGGCGTTAATAATACCATCCTGTAATTCTACCTGGATGCTCTCACCGGAGATCTGTTGAATCGAACGAATAGCTTTTCCTTGACTGCGGACAATCCCGTACCCTTTGGCCATTACATTTCTTGGGTTCTGTAGTAGGGTTTCCCGCATCAATGATTCAACCTGAGTGGATGCCATTTTAATTTGTTGTTGCGCGAAATACTGATTATTGCTTTTCATTAACTCAAGTGTGTGCTTAGTCGTATTAATTTGATTTTGGGCAAGCGTCTTAATCACTTTAAGGTACTGATCATTTTGACTTTGATAGGCCGCGATTTGGTGATGAGATAAAAGCTTAATGGTTTGCAGAAAATCTAGTACGTCTTGAGCACGTTCCACAATCAGATTTCGAATTCCCCCAATTACTTTGCTAGGCGTATCAAAAGAACGGTGGGCGACTTCATCTAAAATAGTCCGATCTTTTTCATGACCAATGCCTACCCATATTGGAACTGAGCATTTACATAGGAAAGCTGCTAAAGGGTAGTCATTCAAATACGCTAAATCATTTACAGCACCGCCGCCCCGAATGATCACAATCAAATCAGGAGCAGAATGGAAATCTGTCGCCCATTGACCCAAACCATTTGCTAAAGATTCAATCATACTGACCGCTGCTGTATTTCCCTGGAAAGTCGCCGTGTGATATACGAAGTGACATACACCCGCTTGATTTAAAGCATCGGCATCTTTTTTAAAGTCACCTAAACCTGCAGCATTTTCAGGAGCAATTACCAGAACATTCTGAATATCGAAAGGAGTAGGGAGTAAGCTATTTTTATTGGCTAAGCCTTCTAAGCGAAGGCGCTCTAATATTTGCTGATAACGTTTAGCAATATCACCCAAGGTATAACTGGAATCTATATCTTCTATATTGACTGAAAAACCATACTGAGGACTGAAAGTGGCTTTCACTTTTATAAGAACATTTAAATCTCTCGCTAGCTCAATTCCACTTTCACGCTCAAACTTTAAAACCATTTTGGCCGCTGAAAATTTCCAGATCGTGGCCTTACAGCTGGCAATGACTTTATCGGTATCTTGTTCTTTTTCTGCAAGCTCTAAATAATAATGACCACCTTTGATACTGAGATTACGAATCTCTGCTTTCACCCACACCGGCTCATTAAAAGTGATACGGATAACTTCCTTTACCGCAGATAAGTATTCACTTAATGAAAGCTGGGATATGGACATAGAATAAATATGCTTGCAAAGTATAATTATAAAAATAGTATCGAACTGATCGTTCAAAGGCAATTGAACTTGCTTAACTCTGCATTCGGTTTACACAAAAACTAAATTGGACTGTCACCACTCTAAGCGTAACTTAATTCCCCGCATAAGTTGTCGAGGCCTTGTACAGTAAATTGCTCATTAGACAATGCCATTGCAGAGTCCTTTTTTAGAAGTTTAAAGAAGGAAAGAATTAAAAAGCGGATCTGTAAAACACGAGAAATGGTCCGTGCAGATGTATTTGATTATACCGAAATGCTCTACAATCGAATTAGGCGTTATTCGCATCTCGATGGTATGAACCTGGAAGCATTTGAGGCAGCTTTAAAATGAGACTGCCTTATGTGTGGGATAGAGGAAGCGATCAACATACCTGATGCCTATTTTAGATACTTTTAAAAACCTCAATTGCCCGAATTCGGGTTTGCTTCAGATCTGCAATTGGTTTCGGATAATTTAAAGCCAAATTGGAATTTTTGGCATAAGGCTCATGGATGGTTTTGGCATCTAAATGGGCCAGTTCAGGAACCCATTGGCGAATATAGTTTCCATTGACATCAAACTTTTGCGACTGGCTGATGGGGTTGAATATACGGAAATAGGGCACTGAATCCGTACCTGTAGAGGCACACCATTGCCACCCGCCATTATTGGCTGCCAAATCACCATCAATTAAATGTTGCATAAACCACTGTTCACCCAGCCGCCAGTCAATCAGCAGATTTTTAGTCAGAAACATGGCCGTGATCATACGAACACGGTTATGCATCCAGCCGGTTGCCAATAATTGGCGCATCCCTGCATCTACAATTGGAATGCCGGTTTGTCCTTGCTGCCATGCAGCCAAGTCTTTAGGGGCATCACGCCACTGGATTTTTTTTGTGTGTGTCTTAAAAGGCTGATGTTTAGAGACTTGAGGAAAATCAAAGAGTATATGTTGATAAAATTCGCGCCATAATAGTTCATCAAGCCAGGTCTGTTGACCTAAATGTTCTATCTGGAAGTGACCATGCTGTCGACGAAATAGAGCTTGAATACATTGACGAATAGAAATTATTCCTAAGTTTAAATAAGGTGATAATTGGCTGGTTGAATCCTGATGAGGAAAGTCTCTCTCTTTTTCATAGTGAATCACTTTATCATTAATGAAATCATCCAATGAAGTTAGGGCATATTCTTCACTGAATGGCCAACGATCCTGTAGTTCTATTGAAGGATGATTTGGATATAACTCAGCAAAAGTACAAACAGGTTCGTCTATGAGAGAGTCAAGCCGAAGATCAGACTGTGCTTCAATTTGAGGATAACATTGCGGTAAACTCACACTGAATTGTTCATAGCAATTTTTCTTGAATGCACCAAAAACCTGATAAGGTTGATGACTCTTATTGCGAATACTGCCCACTGGAAATAAAGTGCGGTCATGGTACAGCTCAAAGGATTTATTATCCTTTTCTAAGAGCTTCTGAAGCTGGGCATCGCGCTTTAACTCATTTACACCCAGTTCGATATTGGCATGTATACAATTGATATTGAGCTGTTGGGTAACCTTCAAAATGCCTTGTGGAACATCTTTCCAAAAGGGAATATGCCGAACCACTAACGGAATATTAAAGTTCTTTAGCTGCGTTTTAAGCGATTGAAGTTGTCTTAAATAAAAATCTATTTTAACAGCGGCGTCGCTGTGTAAAGCCCATTGTTCAGGTGAAATGATAACCAATGCAATGCAGGGCCCCGCTTGCGTAGCATGCCAAAGAGCAGCGTGATCTTGAATGCGTAAATCCTGTCGAAACCAGATGAATTGCATGGAATTATAATATCTTGAGAAAATTGTTGATTATTATTCTATGCAAAGTTGAGATAGAAAAAAAGCATGAACATGTGGTCTATGCTTCAAATGATTCATTAGGGAAGTTATTTCTGAGTCTGTTTGGTTTTTAATTACATCACTCAAGTCATATCCAATGGATTCAGCATAATCTAAGTGCTCCTGTACCAGTTCTGGTTGATGGTGTGGTGAACGAGAAAGGCTTCATATCTATTTTTATCGGGTTCAACGGCTAATACTGTTTCATAATGTTCATCAAATTTTAAAACCCAGTAGTCAATTCATGCGACTGGGAAAACGGATGATTTTAGCTAAAAAGCTCACTTTCAATTTAGAATTAAAGGATGCATTTTATACAAATGCTTCACCAAATGAATTTTTGAACTTTTCATCTTTTGTATAAAAACTATTGTCGACTTTAATATTGCCATTCTTATTTAAATGATAGTTAACAATCCCATTACTTTTGTATTTATTTTAAAAAGATAAAGGTTTTCTGGCAACTTCATAGCAAGTATTTAAATACTTATTTAACTCAATTTTTTCAACAGCCTGTAATAATTCAGTTTATATGCGCGCTAAAGTTAATATAGTGTTAGCGCTAATCACCAGTGCTAATGCAATCTTAGCCAAGTTAAAACTTGATCCTTATTTGAATTTTATCTATGTTTAAATTCGGTAAAAAATGTAATTAATATCTTTTGAAAATATTTAAATAATTTGATTTTAATGAGTCATTTATTCTGTTTTAAAGAAAATCAAATTTACAACGACAAAAAATGTCACATGAGCCTTATAGCTTTATCCCAATGAATATGCAAATTTAGAATAGTTACAAACTCATATGACTTATTTTAAAACTAGGATGGATATAGAAATGGCTAATCAATCACAAAACCAGCAAGACCAACAACGCCAGCAACAACAACAGAATGATCAGCAGGGCCAACAACAAAATCCGCAACGTCAGCAACAACAAGACGATCAGCAGCGTCAACCAAATCAACAAGATCAGCAACGTCAACAGCAGCAACAAAATGATCAACAACGCCAACAAAATCAGCAAAAGTAATCAGTGATAAATAAAAGCGCGGATCTTAAGATCCGCGCTTTCGTGTCAACTTCTATATAATGATCATTCTGCATGCTCTGATAGGCATTTAAGTTATCAATTTTTATCTAGCCATTTACGATACTACCGCCGTTGACATGAATAACCTGTCCCGAGATATAACTTGCTTCATCAGAGGCAAGAAATAAATAGGCTGGAGCGACTTCGCTAGGTTGTCCCATACGTCCTATTGGTGTGTCTTTACCAAAGTCTTTCAATTGTTCCTCATCAAAACTACTTGGTATCAATGGCGTCCATATAGGTCCGGGAGCGACAGCATTCACTCTAATTCCTGTTTTGTTTTTTAAGAGATTTGTAGATAAACTACGGGTAAATGAGGTAATTGCACCTTTGGTACTCGCGTAATCTATAAGTAAATCATGTCCGTGATAACTGGTGATACTGGTAGTATTAATAATAGTATCGCCTTGTTTCATATAAGGAACTAACAGTTCAGTTAAATAAAACATAGAAAAAATATTTACTTCAAAGGTTTTAAAAAGTTGCTGTGTATTAATATCGGTAATGTACTTTTGTGGATATTGCACTCCTGCATTATTGACTAAAATATTGATAGTTTGAAATTCTTGAAGGGCAGTTTCTACCATTTCCTTTATTTCATCTTGATGTTGTAAATCACATTTTATGAGTAGGCAGCGTCTTCCTTCATTTTCAACCATTTTTTTAGTATCAAGCGCGTCTTGATCTTCTTCTAAATAGCAGATACAAATATCTGCACCTTCTCGAGCAAATAATACGGAAATTGATCTGCCTATTCCGCTGTCACCTCCAGTGATCAGTGCAACCTTATCCTTTAATTTATCACTTCCTTTGTAATTATTTTTGATGACTTCGGGCATGGGATTCATTTTAGATTGAATACCCGGTTGATGGCTTTGCATTTCTGGAGAGGGGTTTTTAGGATATTGGTTCATAACTTATTTTCCATATTTATACATACTTAAATAAGATTTTATTTGAATTCCTATACTTTTTATTGCAGATAAACATTAAATAACATAATTAATTTAATATTTATAAAAAATTAAATAATTGAAATATTTTATATTAA
>NZ_SJOH01000005.1 GCF_004331285.1 Acinetobacter sp. ANC 3781 | reverse complement strand
ATCAAGGGAGAAAAGTCAGTTACAGCATCTTCGATAAATTAAGTCAGCTCAACCAGCGAGAGATTGTTGAGAATAAACGGTTGGGGGCTGTTCTGAATCATATCCAACAGCAGCATGAAGAACTGGAACAACAAAACAAACGCAATCGTTCTCAAAAGATGCCAAGCAGACGTGCACAGAAAACAGCAATTCAACAGCGAAATCTGAATCCTGTGCTTGACTTGGAAATGTCCATATAGGACATTTCTATTTGGTTATTAGGTAGGACATTTCTACTTGGGAATAACAACTTTTTTAATATTAATTTAAGATCAGTATCCTATCTTAATACATACCCTCTCGAACGATCTCGTTCAACCGGCTTGGAAAAAAAGTCGGCTTTTTTATGAACATTTTTGATATATTCCGCTAATAAAAATGATCGTTATTTGATTAAATTGAAACTTTTTTCAATGTTAACAGCCTTCCAAGGGTAGAAAATATCCTCAATTTTACGGATAAAACCGGGACAGTTTTTAGCCGATCTTGTACGCATTTGCTCACATCAATCTAGGTCCTTTGCTGCTATACCACTTCGTTGTAGCTTCCTATAATGGGGACATACAGGGCAGGATGCTCCAAATAAAAAGAACAATAAACAGAACAAGGACTGAGATCCGACAGGAGTTAGATCTAAGCATCAAATACGAAAAACCCCGGCAGGATTCCGGGTTTTTTTATTATCTAAAATCTTATTATTACTAAGACTAAAAGCCCTCTCATATAGCATCCTTTATATTTATATATTTTATCTAACATCAATCTCTTATAAGAAATGAATTTGTTATCATCCACTTAAGTTATTTATAAGAATAAAAAAACCTCAAGCCGAGTCTTGAGGGGAAAATGGAGCTACTTTTTATTCTTCTTGTTATTTTTAACTGCTGCTAAGCTGACCTGGCTCGAACCCGTTGTTCTTGTTGCTGTTTTGCTTCAAGTTCACGAACCAGAGGCAACACCTTCGCACCGAAGTATTCGACTTCCTCAATAAAGTGTAAGAAGCCTGAAAGTATCAAGTCCACACCGACCGCTTTCAATTCCAGAATACGCTCTGCAATTTGCTGTGGAGTTCCAATCAGATTGGTCTTAAAGCCATCGTTATACTGTACTAAATCTTCAAAAGTCGATTTCGCCCAGTTACCTTCGCCTTCTAGGGTTGATGCACCTGCTTCGCGGGTAGCCTCACCAAATGCATTCACAGCTTGAATATTGGCTTTATCTACAATTTCTTGCAGCACAGATTGCGCTTCTTCTTCAGTATCGCGCGCAATAATGAATGCATTCACTCCAATTTTCACCTGATGGTTATTGGTCTTGGCTTTATCGCGAATATCATCAATTTGTTTTTTGATTTCTTCAGGTGTGTTGCCATTGGTGAAGTACCAATCTGAAACATGCGAAGCCATATTCCGTGCAGCACGTGAACTGCCACCTTGGAAGATTTCAATATGCGGTTTTTGCACCGGTTTTGGACTTAGGGTGTAATCTTTGAATTGATAATACTTGCCATCAAAACTGAAATTATCTTGAGTCCAGACGCCTTTTAAAGAACGAATAAATTCTTCTGAACGGACATAACGCTGATCGTGTTCTGGCCATTCTTCACCAATCGCATCAAATTCACCGCGGAACCAGCCACTGACTATATTAATGGCGATCCGACCATTCGTAAGATGATCAATCGTTGCTAATTGTTTGGCAGCAAGCGCGGGTTTCCAAGGGCCGGGCAAAATCGCCGCAATCACTTTTAAGCGTTCAGTTTTTGCCAAAATGCCGTGACTGAAGCTTACAGACTCATGTTGATTTTCTGCGTTATAGCCAGCAGTAAAACGAATCTGCGTCAGTGCATACTCAAAACCACTTTTTTCTGCCGCTTGGGCTAAGCGTACGTTGTATTCATAGCTCCAGTCGGTACGCTGTTCGATATTACTGACCACCAGGCCGCCACTGACATTCGGCACCCAATAGGCAAATTTTATGTTGTTGTTTTGCTGTGCTTGTTGTTGGGACATCTCTAAACCCTCGAGGTGAAAGTCGCAGATTAAGCGACTTGAGTCTGCGGTGCTTTTTTGCTGTGTAGGCGAGATTCTGCTGCATCCAAGCTTGGCACTGCCGCAGAAGGAAGCACTTCTTCCTGCTCGATTTGTTTATTAATGCCCAGGTTTTGATTGGCTTGTTGGGTTTTTTCTTTCACCACTTCTGCGCGTTGACCTTTTGCTGGTGCCCATTCAAGAATGGGTAAAGCACGTGCCACTGCCAAAGTAATACGGTCACGCAAGAATTCGCTGTGAATGGTGTATTCAGGCGTGAAATCACGGTCAGTTGCATAAACACCGATGGGCAAAGTTTGCGCCTGAAAGAAACTAAACAATGGACGCAACTGGTGCTCAAGAACCAAGGCATGACGTTCAGAACCACCAGAAGCTGCAAGCAGAACTGGAACATCCACCAGTGCTGTTTGTTCTACAAAATCAAAGAAATGTTTAAATAGACCGGTAAATGATGCGCGATACACTGGCGTACCTACAATTAGCGCATCTGCTGCTTCTACGGCCGCCAAGTCATCTTGTACCCGTTGTGGTAATTGATTGCGGTAGATTGCACCACCCATCAATTGACCAATTTCGCTGAATTTAATGAAATGTACCTTGATGGGAGTGGCTTCACCCAGTTCGTCCAGAATCGCCTGAACCAAAGCTTCAGTTTTTGATGGGTTGTTCAAACCACCCGATACAGCAACAATATTTAAGGGTTTTTGTGTATTTAAAATGGACATCTCGGAATAACCTAAAACAATAAAATATCGGAATATAGTTATTAATCAGCACCTGCGATATCCTGTAAAATAAGCAAATACAGAAAAGTTATCTGATTTTGAGATATACAGAAAATTGTCATTAAGTAAGCTTTAAGAGGGTATTAATTACTTGATTTATAGATTTATCTGGATTTCTAATAAGTATTTTGCTTTATACGATAAAATTTATATAAAAAAGTGATTAGGTTTAAACAAATTAAGAAAATAAAGAGTTTTGCTAATTTCTTACTGTGAATATCGGCTTAAATGCAAAAATAGTGAGATCTTGCATATCCTTAAATGCGCGACTATGGTTAGAATAGAAACCACTGTGCACAAGATCCTTCATGTCGCTTATGAATATTTTAATCGTTGATGACCATCCGTTGTTTCGTCATGCCTTGATTCAGGCCGTTCGTTACAGCTTACCGCAAGCTCAAATTCAAGAAACGGCTGCAGTAAATGAGTTGTATGAACGCTTAGATAACGGACCAGAACCGGATTTGGTCTTATTGGATTTAAATTTACCAGGAGCTTCGGGGTTTTCAGCTTTGGTTCACGTCCGTGCACAATATCCCTCGATTCCAATTATTGTAGTTTCTGCCCATGAAGAAACTTCAATAATTCAACGTGCGATTGCGCATGGTGCAATGGGCTATATTCCTAAATCAGCGCATCCAAGCCATATTGGTGAGGCGATTCGTCAGGTGCTAGAAGGTGAAATCTGGTTACCGCCAAACTTGCCTGCCAACCTGAATTTTGACCCACGTGCAGCAGATGAAACTGCACTGGCAGAACGTATTCAATCGCTGACACCACAACAGTTCCGTGTATTGATGATGGTAGCTGAAGGTTTGCTGAATAAACAGATTGCTTACGAACTTGATGTCTCTGAAGCAACCATTAAAGCGCATGTCACTGCCATTTTCCGTAAATTGAATGTACAAAACCGTACTCAGGCGGTATTGGCAATCAGCGCTTTAAATATCGAAGAAAAGAAAATGTAATTTGCTGAACACAGCATTGAATAAAAAAGGCACTTCATAAAAGTGCCTTTTTTATTGCGAGGTTTATGGCGCGAGATGTTTTGAAATTCAAAGCATTTAGCGTTTTAGATTAGGCGACACAGCTTTGTCTGGGAGTGTGGTCGGTGCAAAATAATGGATTCAATGCACATTGCAGATCATCGATTTGCTCCTGGGAGACATAGGATTTCTCTTTCAGGTATTCAGCTACGCTGTCATCTCTTAAGCTTAAGAATGCTGCATCATATACGCCCAAATCGACAAATAATGCCGCAGTTTCCAAGCTGTTAAAACGGTCTAAATAGACATCACTGCCATACAGCAGGAAAATATGATCTTCATTGGCATGCGCATTTACACCTAAACGTTTTGCCAATTCAAAAGGTGGGGTTTTAATAAAAAGCAGATCAGACAATTCATCAAATTGTGTGGTATCTAACATATTCTCATCGGTTTTTACTTTACCTAGCCACGCTTTAAAGACCAAGACTGCACCACCACGCAATAACATGCTCCAAATCTGGTGACGTACCTGATCAGTTAAGTCTCTAGATTCGGTGTTTAAGGAATCGATGAGCTTATCTTCTTGTTCAGCAAGTCGATCAAATAGGCCCAAACCTTGGGGTTTATATGCGGCAGGGCTGAAAACATCAAAATTCAATTCATCGAACACCTGTAATGCAAGTGGAACAGCACTTTGATATAAGGCATTTAGGGCCTGAATGTGAATATCCTTTAAGTGGCTGGGCTTAAACAACTCAGTCCATTGAATTTCAGGTAACAGGGCATTGACACCGTATTGACGGTGAAATTGTTGCCATTGGTCTACGTCATGGCTTCCGGCTTCAGAAATGTTCATCTTAAACTCCTGTATTTTTCTATGATGATCAGTTTCTTGGGCAGCGTTTTATGTAGGTACTGATAGACAGATTAAACTGATCACTTGTTGCTCTCATATATGATCCAGGAAAGCGACAAACGGAATACGACTAAAGTTATAGATGTAACTTTTATTAAAAAAATATATTTAATAATAATAACTTATAAAATTGTAACTAAGTATACAAGTGTATATTTAAATTTTGATGTTCTTTGCCATAGCCAGTACTGGCTTGGAGTTTTTGGTCAATGCAGCAGCGCTTAAATTCATGCTTTTTGAACAGTTTTGCATAAATGAAAAAATAAATTGCCAGTAATCGTAATAATAGGTGTATTTGCGTAAAAAAACGTCCATTTCAGTAAGCTGGAATGGACGTGCGGGTTTACGATTTAGGTTTAATCACTGGAAATTTTTAATCCAGATAACCATGAACGAAGCGATGCCGGTTTTAACGGTTTTTTCAGCAGCACAATATTCAGGTCTTTCAAATATTGTGGAAGATCAGGATCAGAATCTGCAGTAATCAGCGCCACAGGGACCTGTTCCTGACGGTTTTCCTGAATAAAATCGAGACCAATTTTACCGTTATTTAAATGCTGGTCGACCAGCCATACCTGAATGTTTTCTTGCTGAATCAGTTCTAGCGCCTGTTCAGGTTCAGTCGCTTTAAACACTTGATAGCCCCATTTGGTCAGCAAGGTCGACATCCCTTCTAAAATGGTTTCATCATTGTCTAAGCATAAAATTTTATAGGCTTTGCTTTTCAGTGGAATCGCCTGAACCGGTGTTGCCACCACTTTTGGCGCTTCCACAATCGGTACTTCAATCATGAAGCAAGAGCCTTTGCCATATTCGGAATAGACATGTACCGGATAGTCCAGCATGCTGGTCATACGTTGAACAATGGCCAGACCGAGTCCCAAACCTTGTTCACCCCAAGGGGAGGTGTGGCCGCAGCGCTCGAATTCCTGAAATAGCTTAATCCGTTGTTCTTCAGCAATACCTGGACCGGTATCCCAAACCCCAATCCGAATGTTATTGGGTTTATCGCTTGAACGCAGCACACCGACAATCACGCGACCTCTGGCGGTATAACGCAAGGCATTGCTGACAAAGTTTTGAATAATACGGCGAATCCATTGCGGGTCGGTATCAATCCAGAATTGCGCATCATGCACACTGAATTTAATCCCGCGTTGTGCAGCAATGGATTTAAATTGCAGTTCTAAATCACTGAGCAAGTCATGTAGAGGATAAGACTGACGTTTCGGCTGAATTGTTCCGCCTTCCAGACGGGCAATATCCAGCAAGGCTGACAGCATGCTTTCTGCCCCATGTAAGGCGCGATCAAGTTGTTGCAGGGTTTTGCGATCTTCATCTGACTGAACGCTTTGTTCCAAGGCAGTACTAAACAAACGCGCAGCATGCATCGGCTGTAGCAAGTCATGACTTGCCGCTGCAATAAAGCGACTTTTTGACATGTTGGCCCGGTCGGCCTGTTCGCGTGCCAGTTGTTGCTCGGAAAGTGCATTGGCAAGCTGTTGGGTACGATCTTGAACTCGTCCTTCAAGCATGGCTTCGTTTTCACGGAATGCGGTAATGTCGGCAAAAGTGGTGACGAAACCGCCACCTTCGATCGGATTACCGCGCATCTGAATCACTCGGCCATCTTTACGGATCCGTTCAAATTCATGCGCGCTCCCCATGGCCATCCAGTGAATCCGTTTCCGGACGTGCTCTTCCACCGAACCCGGACCGCATTCACCGCGTTCCGCGTTATAGCGAATTAAATCGGAAATTGGGCAACCGACATAGACAATGTCTTTTGGATAATCGAACAGTTTCAAATATTGATTATTCCAGGCCACCAGACACATGTTTTCATCTACCACACTGACCCCTTGGGTCATATGATCAATCATGGTCATGATCAGGTTTTGATTAAACCGCTGCCACTGTGAGGCCTGATCTAGAATATTCGCCACTTGACCGAGGGCTAAGCCATTATTCACCATCGCCGTGGTGAGCAGGGTACGCGCAGAAGCTGAACCAATAGTTCCTGCCAGATATTGCTCGGTGAAACGCCACCACATGCCATTGGCACTGCTATTTTCATTCAGGATGACATTATTTTGTGCGCAGAATTGGTGGAAAGCTTGGGTGGTGGGTCCTTCACCGGTAATCCGTTTGGCCAAGGCAATTAAATCTCCCACTTTCAGACGCGCCACATCATGATTGAGGTAGCTAATATCAGTCGAGCTGGTGTGTGCCGGCAAGGGCTTGGTTTCATAATAGAAGAAACTTTCTGCTTGAATCTGTTCTGCAATACTGGGGCGGAAAATTCGGGAGACCCAGACATATAACAGGATATTTAGACCTAAAGACCAAACTACGCCATGGGTCAAGGCTGCAAAAGACTGAAAGCCGAGCAGGGCTTCTGGACGTAACCAGTTAATCCCCAAAGGTCCCAGACTCAGAAACTGTTGGGAAAACTGGCTATATTCAGCAGGCAAGCTACGCAGTACCGTCGGTAACAGCAAGGTATACGCCCACATTACAAAGCCGGTAATCAGACCTGCATAAACCCCTTGTTTGCTACCGCCACGCCAATACAGTCCCCCAATCAAGGCAGGGGAGAACTGTGCTACTGCACTGAATGCCAGCAAGCCGAAAACAGAAAGTTGGTCAATGTCATTAAAGAAATGGAAGAACAGGAAGCCCAGCAACATGACTGCTAAAATACAGACGCGACGGGTAAATTTGAGGACCAACGGCAGACGTTTGTCGTGACGTGAAATTATGCCTGTGCGCCAGAGTGCCGGCATAATCAGGTCATTACTGAGCATAATCGACAAGGCGACTGATGACACCAGCAGCATGCCGGTTGATGCAGAAAAACCACCCAGAAAGGCCAGTAAGGTTAACCATTCCTGATTATAACTGAGCGGCAAGGACAGCACGGCAACATCTGGAATGGCTAAAAAGTGCGGGGCTGCATGTAATGCCCAGCTGGCAATGGGAATAATTGCGATGGTGGTCAGGATCAGATAAGTGGCAAACCAGCGACGTGCCCCGCGAATATGTTTTTCGTCGCGTAGTTCAACTACAGCCACATGAAATTGGCGCGGCAAACAAATGATCGCCAAGGCTGCCAATACCGTTTGTACCCAAAACGTTTCCGGTACCCCAAACAGTTGAACCTCTTTAAAGGTGTCCGCGACATCACTTGAAATTTGCGCCAGATTTCCCGGAGAATCAAACACGAAAAATAAGGCGACACAAAGTAAAGCGAAGAGTTTTACAAAGGATTCAAATGCCACCGCCAGCATTAAACCACCATGCTGTTCGGTATTGGCAATTTGCCGGGTCCCAAAAATCATGGCTAAAATGGCCAATATCCCCGTTAAGAACAGCACGCCATTGGTGGTGCCTTCTATGCCAGAGTCCTGTTGCAGAATCACGGCGGCACTTAAGGCAATCGCTCTGAGCTGTAAGGCCAAATAAGGAATAATCGCGATGACGGCAAGAATGGTAACCAGTGACGCCAATGTCCCGCTTTTGCCATAACGTGCGGCAACAAAGTCGGCAATAGAGGAAATAGCATGATGTTGACGTACCCGGCCCAAACGTCGCCAAATATCGTAACCGACCCCAACAAAGATTAACGGTCCTAAATAAATGGGCAGGAAGATAATCCCTTCCCGAACTGCGGCCCCCGTTGCGCCATAAAATGTCCAAGATGAACAATAAACCCCTAAAGTTAAACTAAAGAGTAGCATGCGTCCGCGGGTACTTAATCGACTGGCATGTTTTTCCCCAAAAAATGCACAGATAAAAAGTAATGCGATATAAAGGGCAAGAACCCCGATAATAAGCCAGCTATTCATATTGCCTGCAGTATAAAACTATATCGTAATAATACCCTATCTGATAATCTGACCGCTCAATTGATCAAAATTTAACGACCAAAGTATTAATTACAACAACCCAACAAGATTGTTAAGTTATACAACGTAATAATTCGAATTAAAAATAGCACCTAAGATTGGATGCACAAAGGAGCATTGTTATGGATGAGAGACAGGTAGAACAAATTCTACAAAATCCAAAATTTAAACAGATGGTCAGTAAAAAAAGTACACTGAGCTGGACACTTACAGCAATTATGTTGTTCGTCTACGTGGGTTTTATGCTGCTCGTCGGTTATAACAAAGAATTCTTAATGAGTTCTTTTAGTGGTGGTGTAACAACTTGGGGCATACCACTAGGTCTAAGCATCATCGTATTATCATTTATACTTTGTGGCGTGTATTCCTATATTGCTAACAACAAGTTAGATCCGCTAACAAAAGAAGCGATGAGAGAAGTAGAAGCAATTGCCAACGCAAAAGGACCGCACTAATATGAAATGGAATTCATTAAAGGCTCAGACCTTGGCAGCATCAACGCTGTTCATGTCAGGTATGGTCATGGCTGGTCCAGATCTTGGGGCTGCTGAACAGCAACCGACCAACTGGCATGCCATTATCATGTTCGTGATTTTTGTTGCTTTCACTTTGGTGATTACCAAATGGGCAGCGAAACAAACCACCAGTACCACGGATTTCTATACTGCCGGTGGGGGGATCTCAGGTTTCCAAAATGGTTTAGCGATTGCTGGTGACTATATGTCTGCCGCATCCTTCCTTGGAATTTCTGCACTGGTTTTTAGTTCAGGTTTTGACGGTTTGCTTTACTCACTCGGTTTTATGGTGGGTTGGCCAATCGTATTGTTCCTGGTGGCTGAACGTCTGCGTAACCTGGGTAAATTCAACTTATCTGACGTGGTGTCTTTCCGTTTGGCAGAAAAGCCGGTACGTACTTTGGCAGCTGTGAGTTCACTTGTGGTTGTTGCGTTCTACTTAATTGCTCAGATGGTTGGGGCAGGTCAGCTCATCAAACTGCTTTTTGGTTTGAACTACAACATTGCTGTTGTCATCGTTGGTCTATTAATGATGGCTTACGTGATTTTCGGCGGTATGCTGGCAACTACTTGGGTACAGATCATTAAAGCGGTGATGTTACTTTCAGGCGCGACCTTTATGGCATTTATGGTCATGAAAGGTGTGGGCTTTAGCTTCACTGAAATGTTTGAACAATCGATTCAAATCTTCTCTAAAGTACATGATGTAAGTTTGGCAGAAGCCGGCAATATTATGGGGCCAGGTAAATTAGCAGCCAATCCTCTAGATGCTATTTCACTCGGTCTGGCATTGATGTTTGGTACTGCAGGTTTACCCCATATCTTGATGCGTTTCTTCACCGTAAAAGATGCTAAAGAAGCTCGTAAGTCAGTAGTTGTTGCAACTGGTTTCATTGGTTATTTCTACCTTTTAACTTTCATCATTGGTTTTGGTGCGATTCTTTATGTATCGAATAATCCGCAATTCCTTGATGTGGCGAAAATGGCAATGACCGGCAAGTTAGAACTTGTTGGTGGTAACAATATGGCTGCGGTGCATTTAAGTGATGCGCTTGGCGGCGACTTGTTCATGGGCTTCATTTCAGCAGTGGCATTCGCAACGATTCTTGCTGTGGTTGCAGGCTTGACCTTGTCGGGTGCTTCAGCAATTTCACATGACTTGTATGCAAACGTATTCAAAAAAGGTCAAACGACGCCTGAATCTGAACTTCGTATGTCAAAAATTGCGACTCTAGGTCTTGCAATCTTTGCGATGATTTTGGGTATTTTATTCGAGAAACAAAACGTTGCCTTCATGGTTGGTTTGGCATTCTCGGTGGCTGCATGTGCCAACTTCCCGGTACTTGTACTTTCAATGTTCTGGAAAGGTTTAACCACGCGCGGTGCAGTGATTGGCGGTGTTGTAGGTCTGGCTCTTGCAGTACTCTTGATTGTTCTGTCTAAAGCAGTTTGGGTAGATACCTTAGGTATTTCTGATACACCAATTAATCCGTTTAATGGTCCTGCAATCTTCGCTATGCCATTGTCGTTCTTCTGCTGCTGGTTGTTCTCTGTGACTGATAACTCAGCACGTGCACAAGCAGAACGTAAAGCATTTGACGCACAGTATGTTCGTTCACAAACGGGTATTGGGATCTCTGGAGCGTCGGATCACTAAGACTCAAAATTGAACCGATAAAAAAGTCCCTGCGGGGACTTTTTTATTGTCTCAAGATTGATGATGTGCTTGATGAATAAGCTCTTGTTTCAAATTTAATCGGTTTATTTAAAGCTGATTTTTATTTTTTTGCTTCATAGATTCAATGTTTAAAATTAAATTTAGAGTATTGATGAATCAATTTCTTGATGATTTTCATACAAATGTGTTGCTAGGATTGTGTTCAATTCATGCTAATTTTATTAGATGAAAATAAAGAAAAATCCCTGATAAACAAAAAATAGTCATGTCTTGGAGTAATGAATGCAGGCGTTTATTCATGTTTGGAAGATTTTCCGCTTATTACCTTCAGCCTGGCTGATCTTGTTGCAATTTTTCATTTTAATATTATCTGTAGCCGTCAATTATAGTATGACCTATCGGACTTTGACTTGGCTTTTAGGGGTATTGGTTTTATTGGTGATTGCCAAAGTTATTCGACAAACACCGATGTTTACATTTTTAGGCTTAAGTTTTGTGGGTGGAGCCGTCGTTTTTTCTTCACTGAGTTTATTGGGTATAGATCATCCAATGATTCAAGTAACAGCGCATGGTTTCGAGGCTGCAGCCTATTTTAGTGCTGCATATGGTTTATTGCGTTATATGTTTGAAGACCGTTATTTAACTATAGATGAACTGTTTGCGGCAGGTGCTGTATTTACGTTGCTTGCTTGGGGTTTTGCCTTTTTATATAACATGTGCCAGCTTTTGGTTCCGGGCAGTTTTTACAATTCAAATATGACTGGTTTACACAGCTGGCTGGATTTATTGTTTTTAAGTTTTAGCTTGCAGTCAGCAACGGGTTTATCTGACTTAATGCCAGTGAGTGCACCTGCACGGGTGTTGGCCATGTTGCAAATGTTCTGTGGTGTGATGTACCTGGCGCTGATTGTTTCGCGGTTAATTGCGCTGCAATATATTGCGCATTTACCTAACCGGGATAAAACTAACAAATAAAATCAAGTTTTTATTATGTTACAGGACGGTAACTGCTTTATAGCTAACATTAATTTATGATGCGCCTGAGTTTTTTATGTAGTTCTACTTAAATCGTCTTTAATTTATCTTCTATAAATGCTTTGTTTGACCAATAGGTCTGTCACATTAATTAAAATATAAACTGGAGGATATATGCCTTCCAAAAATCCATCCTGGTTTGCAAATGTCAATCCAAATGTGTTTTTAAGTACGGTGGCTATTATTGTCATCTTCTTGGCAGTAGTGGTTTTAGCCCCCAATTCATTTGAGCTGATTACCAAACATCTCAATCAGTGGGTTACGGATTCTTTTAGCTGGTTTTACGTATTATCGGTCGCAATATTCCTTATTTTACTGATTTATATTGCGCTATCGGATATGGGTAAAATTAAACTGGGTCCTGATCATAGCCAACCCAGTTATAGCAATGGTTCCTGGTTTGCCATGTTATTTACGGCAGGCATGGGGATCGGGTTGATGTTCTTTGGTGTTGCCGAACCGGTCATGCATTATGTGTCACCCCCAGAAGGTGCGGGTGAAACGATTCAATCTGCACAGCAGTCTATGCGTGTGACTTTCTTTCATTGGGGCTTTCATGCCTGGGCAATTTATACTGTCGTGGGATTGGCACTGGCTTATTTTGCTTATCGCCATAATCTGCCACTAAAAATTCGTTCTGCTTTATACCCGATGATTGGTCAGAAAATTCATGGCCCAATTGGGGATGCAGTGGATACCTTTGCCACCATCGGGACAGTTTTTGGTGTCGCTACCACCTTGGGCTTTGGGGTTACACAAATCAATTCCGGGCTGAACTATCTGTTTGGAATTCAGCAAGCGCCCATGACTCAAGTGATCCTGATTATTGTGGTCAGTGCCATGGCTTCAATGTCGGTATTTTTAGGCTTAGATAAAGGGATTAAACGGCTATCTGAACTTAATTTAATTCTGGCGCTAATTTTATTGCTGTTCGTATTTTTTGCCAGTTCTTCGATCTATTTGCTACAGACCACCATTCAAAATGCCGGGCAATATGTCTCAAATTTATTCGCGATGACTTTTAATCTCTATGCCTATCAGCCCAATGGCTGGATTGGCGGCTGGACCATTATGTATTGGGCATGGTGGATTTCATGGTCGCCATTTGTGGGAATGTTTATTGCCCGGGTATCCAAAGGACGCACTATTCGTGAATTTATTGTGGGTGTTTTGCTGATTCCGACCGGCTTTACCCTGATCTGGATGGGTTTTATGGGAAATGCCGCGTTATATAGCATTCTCCATGAAGCGAATCATTCTCTGGTTCTGGCGGTGCAACGAGATTCATCGGTCGCATTATTTGAGTTCTTGCACAGCTTGCCTTTTTCAAGCGTCATGAGCTTACTGGCAACATTTTTAGTGATGCTGTTTTTTGTGACTTCTGCGGATTCGGGTGCATTGGTGACCGATTACTTAACTGCAAAATCTGAAAATTCTCCTACTTGGCAAAGATTGTTTTGGACCGTACTGATGGCAGTATTGGCGATTGTTCTATTGTTAGTAGGCGGATTAGGTGCATTACAGTCAGCCACCATGATGAGCGCCTTGCCGTTCACTTTTATTATGCTGTTTATTTGTTGGGGTTTATTAAAAGCCTTGCGTTTAGACGTCACCAAAATGAATGCATTACAAGAGGCACGCATTACTCCACGAGCAATCCAAAACCCACGCAGCTGGCAGCAGCGTTTAGGTTTAATTATGCATTATCCGCATACTGAAGCAGAGGTGAAACAGTATATTGAAACTGAAGTATCCAAGGCCTTCCAAAGTGTGCAAAAGGAGTTTCAACGGCGTAAGTTGACGGTGAGGATTGCTTCGATTGCTGATGGCTTGGAATTGAGAGTCGATCATCATGATGAAATTAATTTTATCTATCAAGTGGTGATACGAGAAACGGTTCCACCGAGCTTTATGCCAGAAATGACTGCGAATGAAGTGACCTATTATCAAGCGGAAGTTTTTTTAAGAGAAGGTGGTCAGAACTATGATGTGATGGATTGGACTTCAGATGATTTATTGCAAGATATTATTGATCAATATGAACGTCATTTACATTTTTTAAGTTTGGTTCGAACATCTGAATAAAGCTAGAAAATAAAAAAGGACGCATAAAGCGTCCTTTTTTGAATTTTTTTTCTAATTAAAAATTAGAAGCGGAATTTAGCATTTACGCCAACAGTTTGAGTATCAAGAGCAACTTCTTCGGCATTTGCATTTACGTAAGAAGCGCCAACTGCAACAGCAGGAGTAATGAAGTAATTTACATTTGCGCCCCAAGCGTTATCTGGAGTACCAGCAAAGCTAGATTCAGCGTAAGAAGCACCAACGCTTAATTTAGGAGTTACATAAAGGTCAGTTTTTAACTGGTAAGCCGTGTCATCACCATAAATGATGCCAGACTCAAAACCGATTGCCATATTCGTGTCATCGATCGCACCCACATATTTAGTACGTGCAGTAATTGCGTCTTGATCTTGACCGATTGTTGCAGTTTCAGCAACAGATTTAGCAATCCCATTACCCATTACATTAAACGCATCTACAGCAGCTTGGTCAGCAACGTTAGTATAACCAACAGCCATTAAGAAGTTTTTAGTAGCAAAAGCACCAAGTTCTAATGCAAAACGGTCGCCGTTGTTATCGTTAACAGCTGCATTTTTAGAATCAAGGATGGTATGGCTATAAGAAGCACTTGCGTATGCAGGAACAAATTTAGTAGGAATGAAAGCTTCAGCTTTAGCACCAAAGTTATGTGCTACAACATCAATACCATTTGAACCTAACTCGCCGTAATTATAAGCAACAGAAATGTTAGACGCTTGGTTTAAGAAAGCTGCTTCAGCCAATGGGCCTTTAGAAGAATCGACATCTTTAAGGTAATAAGTACCTTGAACACCGCCAGTAAAATCTTTGTCATTTGCTGTAGTGTCGATGTACTCAGATTGACCTTGTACTTCGAATTGGTATGCTTGAGCACCGGTCATGGCTAATAATAAAGCAGTGGCTAAACCGAGTTTTTTCATAATAGTTACCAGTTCTGTTAAAAATGGATTAAACAGCAGGCATTGTATTGTAACAAAACATTAAGTCAATGAACTAAAACAACATTATTTTGTTGAGGTTTTGTTCTAAATAATATGAATGGTTAATAAATAAACTTATATTTTTTTGTGTATCAACTAAAAAACTTTTTCAGAACAAAAGAATATGTGTATTCAAGCAATTTATCCTTCTTGAAATTAAGAAAATTCAGTGAATCTTTACAATGTTAAATTAGATTAACTTTTATATTTCAATTGTAAAAAACAATTTATGAGTGTAGGTATAGCGTCAACTAATTATCATATTTGTAATATTTTCTAGATCAAAACAATAAATAACACTTTAAATAGATATTTTTTGTTTAAAAAATCAACATTCTAATTGGGAGATTGCGGAAGATTTCACATTTATCTGTGATTATTGTGATGAAATTAAATCCATACTGTTTCTATAGGCTTTACTTATTTAGTATTTTTTACCATAATCTATCTATCAAGTCGTATTACATTGAAATAATGTGATCATGATCTGATTCTCCATAAACAAGTTTTGTTTTTATATGCCCAGCTTTCCCCAAGGTTGGGCTTTTTTTTTGCCTGAGCTCAGTGTGCTTAAAATGAATCTTGATATTCAATCAAGAAACTATCCAAACATTCGCTCCCCCATTCAAATCCAAATATGATTACTTTTTCTTTTCCACAGGTATTTATTGCCAAATTTAATATTTTAAAAAGTTTATTTGTAAATGTTGCCACTTTAGTTGCCTTATTTTGGTGCAATAATCATTTGAATTTTATT
The DNA here is from genome assembly GCF_004331285.1 of Acinetobacter sp. ANC 3781. Classification (GTDB taxonomy): domain Bacteria; phylum Pseudomonadota; class Gammaproteobacteria; order Pseudomonadales; family Moraxellaceae; genus Acinetobacter. Next base: position 162,369 of record NZ_SJOH01000005.1, on the reverse strand, counting down.
TCACTGAGTAATTTTAAGCAATAAAAAACCCCAGTTTTCAAAGAAACTGAGGTTTTTTAGCCAAAATCTCAGGTAAATCAAAGATCCTGCTGAGGAATGATTTTGATATGCCCTAATTCAGTGCATTATGAACTTGTTTGTAGCATGTGTAAATATTTTCTTACATCTGTTATAAAAATATTTTTAGATATGCCTAATCCCTACAAAACAGGTTCGGGAATTTGATAAAAATAACAGATTAGCTCAGTCGAGAATTTTAGATAAAACAGGGATTATTCTACTTAGGTTGCTTAATGGCCTTGATGCAATTAACGGCTTGCCACCTGCAAACAGAACAGAATTCTAAACACGGCGTGATAAAACCCGTCTCGGAAGTCACGTCTGTACGATCAAAAGATATTGCCACATTATTAAATCAAGCCAATAAACAAGCAGTCTTTACGACTTACGATGGTCACCAGTTGAATCATTATGGAAATACTTTAACCCGTGCCAAGCATTCCTATATTCCAGCCTCAACGTTTAAGATGTTAAATGCCTTGATTGGCTTGCAACATAATAAAGTGAATGCAACGGAAATCTTTAAATGGAACGGTCAGAAACGTAGTTTTGCTGCATGGGAAAAAGACATGACTTTGGGGCAAGCCATGCAGGCTTCCGCAGTTCCGGTTTATCAGGAGCTGGCTAGACGGATTGGGCTGGACTTAATGCAACAAGAAGTACATCGTGTCGGTTTTGGAAATCAAAATATTGGTCAACAGGTAGATAATTTTTGGCTGGTGGGTCCTCTGAAAATCACACCTGAACAGGAAGCGAAATTTGCTTATCAGCTTGCAACAGAACAATTGACTTTTGATGCTGCTGTACAAAAACAAGTGAAAGAAATGCTTTTTATAGAGCGTCGAGTGAATACAAAACTATATGCGAAAAGTGGGTGGGGAACAGATGTTCATCCACAAGTGGGCTGGTATACCGGTTGGGTTGAGCAGCCCAACGGACAGATTACTGCTTTTGTTTTAAATCTGGAAATGCATGACACTGATGATGCAGGCGAGCGCAAGCAGCTCAGTTTAGATATTTTAGATAAACTGGGTCTGTTGTCTTATCTTAATTAATTGCAAGCAGATAAAAAATCAAAATTTTAAAATGATATATAAATGTGATCTCTTATCACAAAATATTATAAGAGACTGATAAAAGGTATAAATTTACTAAAATTGGTTAAATTTTGTCATTAAATATTAAAATAATGTAATATATACGATTGTATTGTAAACACAACCTGATGATGACTAGCCAGCTGTTTCTGTGTGGAGCGTACTGAAATTATGTATAAATTACGTTCGAAGCATATTAGTCAGCGACTTTTTTTGTCGATGATCATCATTATCCTTTCATTACTTTTTCTTTCTGTTCCCTTAATTGTCAGTAGTTATCAGAGTTATCAAAAGGCAGATCGTGCCTTAATTGAAATTTCTGCACTACGTGCAGTTGCAGATTTATCCAATAAAGTTTCACGTGAGAGAGCACCTGCCAATAAGGTGATGTCGAGTAACGCTGATGAATTAGCGGAAAATTTAAAAGAATTGCATGCGCATCGAAAAGAAGTTGATTTACAGATTGAGCGAACCCTGCAGATTTTAGAAGCAGCGGGCTTTTCTGCTCAGGTGCGCGGCTTATTTTCCAATTTAAAAGTGACTTTACATCAAGGTCGTCAAGCTATAGATGCTTATGCTGCTTTGCCTCAATCTGAACGAACTTCAAAACAGCTTGATAATGCGATTAAGCAAATGTTCACGGCTTGGGATAGCTGTCATGACATTTTAAAAAATGTATTAATACAATCTGAAGCTGAAAGTACAGCTGTTTCTGAATACTACACCCTGATTTTAATTCTGGCAGATTTACGCGATCAGGCAGGGCGAATTGCCTCAAATATTATCGCATCCATTACTTTTGCAGAAAAAATATCTGCGGATAATCTAGCTCGATCATTACAGACTCAACATCAAGCCTATTATTTATGGGACTTGGTCAATACCCTACAACCTGAACAAGCTAAAACTCCAGAATATTTAGCTTTGCATCAACAAGTAAAGGCGCAGTTTTTAGATCAAGGTATTCCAATCATTACGCGTTTAATTAATGAAAGCATGCACAATCAAGCATATTCATTGACTGATACGCAATTGACAGAAGTAATGGTTGATAAATTCTTAACCGTGGTAAATTTGCAAACCTATATTTTGGATTACAGTGTCAGCATTGCTCAAAACCAAAAAAATCAAGCACAGCAACAATTTATCCTAACGTTATTGGTTGCGGTAATTTGTCTGGTTACAGTATGCTTTACCATGATCTATGCGCGAAATGGGGTGTTTAAACCTTTGCTTAAAGCCAAAAATAGCATTCTTCGTTTGGCACAGCATAAAATTACAGATCATGAGTATGAAGATTCACCTACTGATCCGATCACTTTGCTCGATGCAATTAAAAAGTTAAAACACGTGCTAGAGCAACGAGATGCTTTAGAATTTCAGCTCAGAAACATTGCCAATACCGATACTTTAACCGGTGTATCCAACCGTTTGGCTTTGGATGAATATATTAAATATGTGGAAAAAAAATCTGAAAAATTTACTCAAACTGGTTTAATTATTTTCGATATTGACGATTTTAAACAGGTAAATGATACGTTTGGACATATTATTGGTGACGAAGTTATTCGGCTGGTTGCGGAAAAATTACAATTTTGTGTGTGTACTTCAAATTTAATTGTACGTTATGGCGGTGATGAGTTTTTGGTATTAATCGAGCAGGTTGATTTTAAGGATGCTTGGAGCATTGCGAATAAAATTCTTGAAGAAATTGGCAGTTCCGAACTGTATATTGCCGAGATCAATCAAAATATTCAGATTTCGGTAAGTGCAGGTGTGGCGGTTGGTGCAGCATCGTGGATGGCATTATTGGAAAAAGCCGACAAGTCTTTATTTCAGGCCAAAGAAAATGGCAAAAATAAAGTAGTGGGGTGAGTTAATTTCAGTCAAAAAGTATTGTTCTTAAAGATAGTTGCATGAGATACCAAGAACCGCATTCTTCACCTCTCAATTCTGGAAAACCTGAACCTTGATTTGCATAGTTTAAAGATACGTAGGCTTCTTTTGAAAAATTAATACCATTTGTTAAATAGGATATCTGTGTTTTAATTTTAGTTGTTGATGGATTTATATCTTTGGATTCCTTTATATAAAAATCTATAAGTTCAAATTTTGAATAATCGATTTTAATATCTAATATTTCTTTTCCTAGATGGTTGCCAATTGTATGCAATAATTTGGGAGCTAATTTCCCCCATCGTTTATTTTTCCACGCATGTAAAAACTCGAATAAATTATATTCAGGGCTGCTTTTTTCTAAAGTTTCGATAGTTTGTTTTTGCCAATATTCAGAATCATAGATAGGGCGTTTCGTCCAAGCATTTATTCGCTTTGAATATCCGCTAGTTCTGTTCGCGAAAAGACCTTAACTTGGGAAATTGAGTATAAAGAAAAGGCAGCCTATCTATTATTTCAAAACTGCCTTTAAAAGTTTTTGTCAGATCGATTAAGGGTTTTACGGATTCATTATCTTTAATTTTTTTAGTCATATCAGAAAATAAAAAAACGGTGAATGAATCACCGTTTTATCATGCATTTAAGCTAAAAGAAAATTATTTCAATAACGGCTTCAAGAACTTCGCTGTATGTGAAACTTTAGATTTCGACATGTCTTCAGGTGTACCTTCAGCAATAATCATACCGCCACCTGCACCACCTTCAGGACCAAGGTCAATCACCCAATCGGCAGTCTTAATCACATCCAGATTATGTTCAATCACTACAATGGTATTACCCTTATCGCGCAGCTGATGCAAAATATCGAGCAACTTGGCAATATCATGGAAATGCAGGCCTGTAGTTGGTTCATCCAAAATATATAAGGTTTTACCTGTATCACGCTTGGCCAATTCACGTGCCAATTTCACACGTTGTGCTTCACCACCTGAGAGGGTGGTCGCAGACTGGCCTAAACGGATATAACCCAAACCGACATGAGTCAAAGTCTCTAAACGACGGTGAATCACTGGAATGGCTTCGAAGAAATGCATGGCATCTTCAACAGTCATGCCCAAAACATCAGAAATGTTTTTGCCTTTATAACTAACTTCTAACGTTTCACGGTTATAACGGTCACCATGACAGGCATCGCAAGGCACATACATATCCGGTAAGAAATGCATCGCCACTTTAATCATACCGTCGCCTTCGCAGGCTTCACAGCGTCCGCCTTTTACGTTAAACGAAAAACGACCAGCAGCATAACCGCGTGCTTTGGCTTCAGGTGTTTGCGCGAACAATTCACGAATCGGGGTGAACAAACCGGTATAGGTTGCAGGGTTTGAACGTGGCGTACGTCCAATCGGGCTTTGGTCAATATCTACGACTTTATCAAGGAACTGTAAGCCATCAATCGAATCAAATTTTTCTGCCGTTAAGGTGGTTGCACCATTCAATTGCGTTGCCGCAAGCGGTAATAAGGTACGGTTAATCAAGGTCGATTTACCTGAGCCCGAGACACCGGTGACACAAGTCATCACGCCTAAAGGAATGGTTAAATCAACATTTTGCAAGTTATGACCTGCTGCACCCATCAACTTGATTTTTTCTTCCGGTTTTGGCGGTTGAGTTCGGACTTTCGGCACTTCAATTTTTAACTTACCTGATAAATACTGTCCAGTAAGCGAGTGGGGATTCGCCAAAATTTCTTCATACGTCCCTTCGGCAATAATATGTCCGCCATGCACACCCGCACCTGGGCCAATATCAATAATGTGGTCAGCGGCACGAATCGCATCTTCATCATGTTCAACGACTAAAACTGTGTTTCCTAGGTCACGTAAACGAACCAGAGTTTCCAGCAGACGGTCATTATCACGCTGATGCAAACCAATTGAAGGTTCATCTAGTACATACATCACACCCATCAAGCCTGCACCAATTTGCGAAGCCAGACGGATACGCTGTGCTTCACCACCCGATAATGTTTCGGCAGAACGCGAAAGACTTAAGTAGTTCAAACCGACAGAAACCAGGAAGTGCAAACGCTCACGAATTTCTTTAAAAATCTTGTCGGCAATTTCACCTTTGGCGCCTTCAAGGTTTAAATCTTGATAGTAATCTTCAGCATCGCCAATCGACATTTTGGTAATCTGTGCGATGGTTTTGTCTTTAACCCGGACGTTACGTGAAATTTCATTCAGACGCGAGCCATCACAGGCATCACACGCAGCATTAGATAAATACTGCGCCAAATCATCACGAACATAATTCGATTCAGTTTCACGGTAGCGACGTTCCAGATGCGGCAAAATCCCTTCAAAAGGAATGACCCGATTATGTTTGCGGCCACGTTCATCAATATAACTTAAATCAACTTTGTCTTTTCCGGTGCCGTAAAGGAATTTCTTTTTAGTATCGGCATCCAGTTCATTCCAAGGCGTATCTAAAGAAAAGCCAAAATGTGCTGCGACTTTTTCAATCATGCTGTAGTAATACGGACGTTGTCTGTCCCAACCACGAATCGCGCCTTGGCTAATTGAAACTTCATTATTTGGAATCAGTTTTTCAGCACTGAAATGACTGCGTGTACCTAAACCATCACAGACCGGGCAGGCACCAAATGGATTGTTGAAGGAGAATAAACGCGGTTCAAGTTCGGCTACAGCTCGGTCGCATTCAGGGCAAGAATGTTTGGCAGAAAATACACGATCTGCCTGTTCATCTTTCATCCACGATAAAATCGCGATGTCGCCACCTAAACGCAGCGCAGTTTCAAAAGATTCGGCAATGCGGTTACCCAAATCATCACGCACTTTAAAGCGGTCGACCACTACTTCAATGGTATGTTTTTTCTTTTTATCCAGTTCAGGTGGAGTGTCAATATCAATCACTTCACCATCTACACGCGCACGGACAAAACCCTGACTTTGCAGTTGTTCAAACAGATGGGTATATTCACCTTTACGCTCACGTACCACAGGTGCAAGCAGCATTAAAGCGGTGCCTTCCTCCAAACCTTTAACCGCATCCACCATTTCTGAAATGGTTTGTGCCACCATCGGTAGATCATGTTCAGGACAATATGGTGTTCCGACACGGGCATATAAAAGACGTAAATAGTCGTAAATTTCGGTGATTGTTCCCACAGTTGAACGTGGATTGTGACTGGTTGATTTCTGTTCAATTGCAATTGCCGGGCTTAAACCTTCAATAGAATCGACTTCTGGTTTTTCCATTTGCGAAAGGAACTGACGTGCATAGGCAGACAGTGATTCCACATAACGGCGTTGACCTTCGGCATATAAGGTGTCAAATGCTAAGGAAGATTTACCAGAGCCTGAGAGTCCCGTAATGACCACGAACTTGTCGCGTGGAATATCGAGTGACACATTTTTTAAGTTATGGGTACGTGCGCCTCGAATACGGATATGACTTTGGCTCATAAAACATCTCGGTAATGTGCAAATTGAAGGTTATATATGATAGCGATTTAATTTTGTTCAAGCTGAATAAAATCGTTTTTTAACGACATAATGTGTCGGCTGAATGAATTTAGTTAAATTTTATAAGACTGTAGCGGGCTTTAGTGAGACTCACAAGTCTGAATAAGTTACTTTTAATGTGAATCGTGTTAAATATGAGAGTGCTAAAAAAGAAAAATCACTGTACAAGAGTATGAAAATAAAAAAGGAATTAAAACCATGATGGCTAAAATTTTAATCGCACTGATTGCATTACTGCATGTTTATATATTAGTGCTTGAAATGTTGCTGTGGGATAAACCCATGGGTATGAAAGCTTTTGGCAATAATGCAGAAAAGGCAAAATTGACCAAAGTTCTAGCGCAAAATCAGGGTTTGTATAATGGTTTCTTGGCAGCCGGATTAATCTGGTCGCTGTTTGCACCTGAAACTTATGCGACCGCACTGGCCAATTTCTTTTTAGCCTGTGTTTTGGTTGCCGGGATTTATGGTGGCATCACTGCCAGTAAAAAGATTATTTATATTCAGGCTGTACCGGCATTGATTGCCTTGATTGTGGTGAATTTCATTTAAGCGAAAGATAGTTTGCAGCGTAGACTATGTGATTGAATGAGTTGATCTGTTTGGATGGATAGGGATGCTGGCTTTATTTTTAAAATGTAGTTTAGGGGCAGCGGTTGTTTTAATTATTTCTCTCCTTTCCAAGAGTAAAGCTTTTTATATTGCCGGGCTGGTTCCACTATTTCCGACTTTTGCTCTAATTGCACATGTGATTGTGTCGCAACAGCAGGGCGCAGAAGCGTTGCGTAAAACCGCATTATTCGGTTTATGGTCGCTTATTCCCTATTTTATTTATTTGATTTTGGTGTATGTATTGGCAACCAAAATGTCGATGTGGTCGTGTCTGGGTATAGCGACGCTATGCTGGATGGTGGCTGCGGCCGGCCTGATTTATGGCTGGCAGATGTTTCAGAATTAAAAACAAACAATGCATTTTTATGACTAGTAATTAGATAACTTGTGAAAATCAAAATATGTTCAATATTAGATTTTTTAAAATCAGAACTGCCTTATTTAACTGATTTAATTTCTATACCTTTGCGTAGGTATTAGCTCTACTTTTGAAAGGTCAAAAGTAGACAAAAACCTTTTGTTCCCCCATACACGACATCCTTGTCGTAATGGGAAACGTGTGGCATCCATGCCACACTCATGAATCAAATACTTGCTAAATTTATCTTTTATTTTAGTTTTATGAGGAATTTGTAGGGATTGAAAAATGACTTATGAAAGAAGTCTATTCATCCAAACCTAACCATTGGCGCTGATCATAAGCACTATCCCAGAACAGCCATTCCAGTTTAGCGGCTGTGGTATAGGCATGATGCATTTTCTCAAGCGTATCGGCATCACAGCGCGCTGCGACTTTATCAATGGTGGCAATCACATTTCGTACTGCTTCATTAAATTCTTCGCCTGAATAGGTGTCGACCCAAGCTTGGTACGGATTATTTTCTATAGAGTTTTTGACAATATCTTTACCGACTTCTGCATAAATCCAGAAACAGGGAAGTAAGGAAGCCAACACCACCGGATAGCTTTCAGACCAGGCTGTCGCAGTTAAAAATGAAGTGTAATGATGACAAGCCAAGGTCAAAGGAGTGGATTCAAATTCTTTTTTGGTGATATCAAATTCCTGCATGAAACCATCATGCAGACTGCGTTCAACCACAATGGCAATGCGAGCAGCTTCTGCAAATTGAATCACGTCATCAGCTTCAAAAGCTTTCGCAGCACAGACTGCCAGCGCACGCCCGTATGCCAGTAAATAATGCGCATCCTGAATCACATAGTGACTAAAAACCTCTTTGCTCAACGTACCTTGTGCAAGTTCCTGATTAAATGGCAGGGTTAAAGTTTTTTGATATAAATCCAGATTTCGCTGCCAAACCTCTTGAGAAAAGCTCATCTCATCATCCTAACGCTATTAAAAGAAGAATTTACAGAAGGCAGGACTATAACAAGAGTTTTCACACGAAGATATCCGGCAGCCCAAAGCGTGATTTTATCTTCAAAAAAAAATCATACGAAGAATTTTGGATTAATCTCAAAAAGGCGTCATAATTATGCGCATAAAATCTTAAGCTTCTGTTTTTAAGTTTTACCGAATTTACTCTCCATACATCTTTGTTCATAGGTCGATCTATCATGATGAAACATTTTGGTTTCTCAATCATTTTTACGATCGTGTGTCTGGCTATTTCTGCATATTGGGGCTATACCCATGGCCCAGAAGCAGGTTTAAAGACCATGTTCACGGCGCTCACCATTACTGCCATTCTAGCAGTCATGGAAGTGTCACTTTCTTTCGATAATGCTGTGGTGAATGCCTCGGTACTCCGCGGTTGGGATCATTTCTGGAAAATGATTTTCTTGACCGTCGGCATTGTTATTGCTGTATTTGGCATGCGTTTGGTGTTCCCGATTGTGATAGTGGCTGTCACTGCAGATATGGGCATGCTTGAAGTCGTGAAAATGGCGATCAATGATCCTATTCTTTATTCAGAGAAATTAATGGCACATCATGCTGAAATTGCAGCATTTGGTGGCTCATTCTTGTTGCTGGTATTTCTGAATTTCTTCCTGGATAGTGAAAAAGATACACACTGGTTTAGATGGATTGAAGCACGTTTGTCGAATCTTGCCAATGTACCGGCAATGTCGGTATTTATTGCTTTGGTTGGCTTGCTGATCATGGCGGCCAATGTAGCGGAAGCATCGCGTTTAGCTGTGACCATGGCAGGGATCTGGGGTATCGTCATTTACATTGGGGTTCAAGTCCTGAGCCACTTGTTAGGCGGTGAACCTGAAATTGATGAACAGGGCAATGCTGTGGCACATGATGCCAGTGGAGCATCTACAGGTGTGATTAAAGCCGGTTTTGGTGGTTTTCTTTACCTTGAAGTACTTGATGCGTCATTCAGCTTTGATGGTGTCATCGGTGCTTTTGCGATTACATCGGATGTGGTGATCATTATGCTGGGTCTAGCGATTGGTGCCATGTTTGTGCGTTCAATGACCATTTACCTGGTCGAAAAAGGCACACTAGATGCTTATGTTTTCCTTGAGCATGGCGCGCATTATGCCATTGGTGCTTTGGCATTCATTATGCTGGCGAGTGGTGCCGGGTTACATATACCAGAAGTCGTGACCGGTTTGATTGGGGTCGCGTTTATTGTCTGGGCAGTCATTGCATCCATTCAATATAGCAAGCGTCAAGAACGGATCGGTTAATGGTTTTTTAAGAAAAACGGTTACAATAGAGGCGCATGAAAATGCGCCCTTTTTTATGAGGGCTGCCCTTTGAATAAATCAGCATCCAGAACATGAATGTTGTAGGATAGCCCATCGAAATTAAACTTATAAACCTAAGCTTACTGATATGATGAATGCTTTAGAACGCCGTTCAACCTTTGCCTTGAGCAGTATTTTTGCACTGCGTATGTTGGGTTTGTTCATGATTATTCCTGTGTTTTCTGTAGCAGGACAGTCATATCAAGGCGCAACGCCTGCGCTGATTGGTCTGGCGGTCGGCGTATATGGTTTAACCCAAGCCATTTTACAGATTCCATTTAGCTTGCTGGCTGACCGTTTTAGCCGTAAGCCTTTGGTCGTTTTAGGCTTATTGTTGTTCGCACTCGGTGGTGCAATTGCCGCGATGTCTGAAACCATTTATGGCGTGATCATTGGTCGTGCGATTGCCGGCGGCGGTGCGGTTTCTGCGGTCGTCATGGCTTTGTTAGCTGATGTCACCCGTGAAGAACAGCGCAGCAAAGCCATGGCGGTTATGGGGATGAGTATCGGGTTCTCTTTTATGCTCGCGTTTAGTCTTGGACCTTGGCTCACGAGTCTGGTCGGTATTTCCGGACTATTTTGGGTGACCACCATTATGGGCCTGGCGGCAATTTCCATGTTACTGCTGGTTCCCAAAGTCACCCGTCATCATAAAAATTATCAGCAAGGTTATCTCGCACAACTGAAACAGGTGCTGAAAATGGGCGATTTAAACCGCTTGCATGTTTCCGTGTTTGCACTGCATCTGTTGCTGACAGCGATGTTTATTTATATGCCATCGCAACTGATTCAGTTTGCTGATATTCCATTGGCCAGTCATGGTCTGGTGTATTTGCCTTTACTAGTGATTAGCCTGTTTTTTGCTTTTCCAAGTATTATTTTGGCGGAAAAATATCGTAAAATGCGCGGCATTTTCCTGACTGCAATTGGCGGGATTATTCTGGGTTTACTGGTACTGATTTTTGGCTATGAATCCAAATATATTTTATTGGCAGGTTTGGGGTTCTTCTTTATTGCCTTTAACGTAATGGAAGCGCTGTTGCCTTCGTGGCTCTCTAAATCCGCACCGATTCAGTCTAAAGCCACAGCGATGGGTGTGAATGCCAGCAGTCAGTTTTTAGGAGCATTTTTTGGCGGTATGATTGGTGGTCAACTCTTATTACTCAATAATACGGCCTTGGGTTGGAGTATCTTAAGTGGTATCGCCATTGTCTGGTTGCTAATCAGTTTTGGCTTGGCTCAACCGCGCTATCTTTCATCTTTGGTTTTGCGTTTACCTGAGACCAAACAAACGGATGAGTGGACTTCTCAACTTTTGGCAATTCGTGGTATTGAAGAGGTTGTGGTGATGTCTGATCAGCAATTTGCTTATGTTAAAATTGATAAGCAGCTTATAAATGAAGCTGCGCGACAAGATTTAACGCAGTTGTTAGGTAAAGATATAGCCATTTAAGCATAACTCTTATAAAGTAAAATATAGAAATAAATAGGAAGTGTACGTCTGATGCGTGGTGTTAATAAAGTAATTTTAGTCGGAACTTTAGGTAAAGATCCTGAAACCAAAACTTTTCCAAATGGTGGTTCTCTTACTCAGTTTTCAATTGCAACTAGCGATTCGTGGACTGATAAAAATACTGGTGAGCGTAAAGAGCAAACTGAGTGGCATCGTATTGTGTTGCATAACCGCTTAGGTGAAATTGCACAGCAATATCTACGTAAGGGTTCAAAAGTTTATATCGAAGGTTCATTGCGTACGCGTCAGTGGACAGACCAAAGTGGTCAAGAACGCTACACCACAGAAATTCGTGGTGAACAAATGCAAATGTTAGATAGTAACCGTCAGCAAGGTGAACAAACTGCGGGTGGTGACAACGCGGGTTATAATCAACCACGTTTCAACAACAACCAAGGCGGCGGTTATAACAACAATAATAACAATAGCAATAACCAAGGCGGTTATGGCAATAATCAAGGTGGTGGTTTTAATAACAACCAGCAAGGCGGTTATGCAAACAATAATCCGTCTGCTTTCCAGCCGAAAGCACCGCAATCAGCACCTGCTGCGCCTGTCGCTGCACCTGCTGATCTAGATGACGATTTACCTTTTTAATTGAATTAGAACGGCAAGTCATCTCCAAAGCCCTCTCATTGCAGAGGGTTTTTTTATTGCCTAAACCAATCACTTTTATAAAATGAATAGGAATAATTGATCGTATAATTCGATTGTTTTTATAAAAAAGTACGGTTTTACCTATTTGAGAAACTTTCGTATTCTTGCTTCACAAGATAAGCAATCCCAGAAGTAAGTTAGAGGAATATTTAATGAGTTTAATTAATACTGAAGTAAAACCATTCAATGCAACAGCGTATAAAAATGGTGAATTCATTCAAGTGTCTGAAAAAGACATGATCGGAAAATGGTCAGTGGTGTTCTTCTATCCTGCAGACTTCACTTTTGTTTGTCCAACAGAACTCGGTGATTTGGCAGATAACTATGCTGAATTCCAAAAAATGGGCGTTGAGATTTATTCAGTATCTACAGATACCCACTTTACTCATAAAGCTTGGCATGACAGTTCTGAGGAAATCAAGAAAATCCAGTATCCAATGATCGGCGATCCAACCTGGACTTTGGCAAAAAACTTTGAAGTTTTAATTGAGTCTGAAGGTTTGGCAGACCGTGGTACTTTTGTGGTTGACCCAGAAGGTAGAATCCAGATTATTGAAATCAATGCCGGTGGTATTGGTCGTGACGCTCAAGAGCTTCTACGTAAAGTGAAAGCAGCGCAATATGTACATGCGCACCCGGGTGAAGTTTGCCCGGCAAAATGGAAAGAAGGCGATGCCACACTTGCACCTTCAATCGACTTGATTGGTAAAATTTAATCTCAAGTTAAAATACTCTCCCAAAAAATCCAGGACTTAGCTCCTGGATTTTTTATATGCACCATCTGTTAACTTAAAGCGCATAACCTAAATGATCTTTGGCTAAATTTATTAAACCTTCAACCAGATAATCAAACAGTCTTTCCATCACCAGATGTTGATCTTCTGCATGGAAACTCCGACAAAATTATTAATTTTAATCCGTGGTTGCAGCGGAATATCAATGACTTCATCATGCGTACGGTTGTTCAAATGCCAATAATATTATGATTTTTGTATGCCGCGAACTATGTTTGAAATTTGATTTGATGAGATTGCTGGCATCAATTGTTGCACTAAATCCACCATATTTCACCACCAAAGAAGTTAATCATCAAATGAATGTATAAATCATGCTTAAACTGGGTAAAGAACTCTTTATTGTGGCTGAAAAAAGATAAAAAGAAGGAGGTTATAAAACAAAATAAAAAGCGATCCGAAGATCGCTTATTTATAAGAAAAAATCTTATTTTTGAGTGCTATGTTGGTTATAACTGTGAATTAGGTTGCGATAATCAGGAATGTGATTCGAGAACAATGCGCCCAAACCTTCCACATCATTACGCCAGTCGCGATGTAATTCACATGCCGCACCAAACCAAGTCATCAGTTGCGCACCTGCATTTGACATACGATTCCATGCCGAGTCACGGGTTAAAGAATTGAATGTACCGGAAGCATCAGTAATCACGAATACCTCAAAATCTTCTTCCAGTGCAGAAAGTGCAGGGAAAGCCACACAGACTTCAGTTACCACCCCAGCAATAATCAGCTGTTTCTTACCTGTGGCTTTTACTGCTTTGACGAAATCTTCATTATCCCAAGCATTAATTTGACCCGGACGTGCAATATAGGGCGCATCCGGAAACATTTCTTTCAGTTCCGGAACCAGAGGCCCATTGGGCCCGTTTTCAAAACTGGTGGTTAAAATAGTGGGAAGATTAAAATATTGAGCTAAGGCAGCTAATGCTAAAACATTATTTTTGAATTTATCCGGATCGATATCACGAACCAATGACAGTAATCCAGTTTGATGGTCGACCAGTAAAACTGCTGCATTATCTTTATCTAAACGAACATAGGGGTTGCCCATTTTTGTAGTCCTCTTTTTAATCATTATGGAGGCTGATGGACCGAGCATAAAACGCTGACCTCAGCTTCTGAATATTTTCATTATGACCTACAGTAAAAACGTGAAGTGTGTGAAAGGGGGAAGCCTCATCATAGGATGAGTAGCCTCAGAAGATTGATAAAAATGATCTATTTTTTGTATTCTTTTTGAGTGTAAAAAATAGAATTATCCCATTCCTGGGACGCTGTATATTGCTCATGCGCTAGGCTGGTGACTTTAAAAGTTCTAAGATAAATCCATATTATTTCCTAGTGATAGGAGCTTTGAAATGAAAAAAATTATTGGTGTTTACCGTAACCAGAACATGCATTGGGTCGGAGATGGTTTTCCAGTTAAGAACCTGTTTTCCTACGACCGCTTAGGTCAGGCGATTAGTCCATTCTTGCTCTTGGATTACGCAGCACCCTATCATTTTAGCCCGACTACGCAGCAGCATGGCGTGGGTTCACATCCGCATCGTGGTTTTGAAACGGTGACGCTGGCTTATCAAGGCGGGGTGACTCACAAAGATTCAGCAGGCGGTGGCGGTCAGATTAAAACCGGTGATGTACAGTGGATGACTGCAGGTGCAGGTTTGATGCATGAAGAGTTTCACTCTGAAGAATTCGCTAAAAATGGGGGACTCTTTGAAATGGTGCAGCTTTGGGTGAATTTGCCTGCGGCAGATAAAATGACCCCGCCTAAATATCAGGCTATTGAAGCACAAGAGATTCCGGTCATTGAACTTGACGAGAGTGCCGGGCATATTCGCGTGATTGCAGGGCGCTATCTACAGGGTGATACAGAACATAGCGGCCCTGCCTCTACTTATAGTCCTGTAAATGTCTGGGATGGTGAATTAAAAGCAGAACATATTCATCACATTCATGTACCGGTCGATCACAATGTATTGATTGTGGTGCTATCCGGTGAAATGCAGTTGAACGGAACGCAGCATGTTCAAGACAGTTCCATTGTCATGTTTGCTCAAGATGGTGAAGCCAATATTCAATTACAGGCGATTAAAGACAGTAAATTTTTGGTGCTAACTGGTCAACCTTTGAATGAGCCCATTCAAGGCTATGGTCCCTTCGTAATGAATACCAAGGATGAAATCGTGCAAGCTTTTAATGATTTTAATAGCGGCAAGTTTGGTGAGATCCCGGTTGCCAGTTAATTTTGGCCATTCCTTGATCATATAAGAAATAAAGAAGCCCCTAAAATATTTAGGGGCTTTTTGCGAAATAAATTTTCTTGTTTTTACAGCATTTGCATAGTTATGGGTTGTTAAAAGTGTGATCTGATGGTCAATTTGTTAGGTGAGGTATGATAGTGATATTTTAGGCTTTTGTAAAACGATCGTTATAATATTGGTTAATATATATATGCTTTTTTTAACATGTTTTAAAATTTATCTTAATAAATTTTAAAACTTTATTATATTTATTTGGGGTTTTTTCTATGTAAGTAAATGTAAAAATCTTGCTGATATCCCTGATGAGGACTTTTGTTAAAAAAACATATTCTGGAATATTTTAATACCGCCTTTTAATCTCGCTTGGTTCATAATTTCAAGAATCTTATATGTAACTGACGGATAATAATTTTGGATATTGCAGTTATTGGTAGTGGCATGGCTGGGCTAGCTACCGCCAGAATTCTTAAAGATGCAGGGCATAGCATAACTATTTTTGAAGCATTGCCTGGACGTGGTATGGATAGCCATAGCATTGAATTTGAAGGCGGCTTAATTGATGCACCCTTGCGTGTAATGAATCCTCATTTGTGGAAAAATACCCTGAGTCTGGCGACCTATTTGGGTATACCCACTTTCCCTGTGCGTACCTATATGGCATGCAGCTGGTTGTTTGAAGACCGTACTGAAACATGGTTAACCACTACTCGTAGCCGTATTGGTAATTTCCCGATTATTAACAACCGTAAAGGACTTCAGCAATACGGTTGGCGCCTGGTCAAAGGCATGCTGCAACTGAAAGCAGCTATCACTCGATTCTTCAAATCAAAGAATCAGGATATTACCCTGGCTGAATTTATAAATAATAATGATATTGAAGAAGTATTCTGGCATGGCGCAGTGATGCCAGTGCTCTATACCATTTGTACCTGTAATCCAAAAACTATTGGCGAATGGCCTGCAAAACCTTTATTGACCTTCTTGCGTCAATTGACCGATGGCGATGCTTTACTGCGTATTCAGGGCGGCACTCCGGCATTGGTAAACAAGCTGATTGAAGGCATTGAAATTCATAATAGTTCTGCCATTACTCAAGTTAAAGAACAAGACAATGGTGTTTTGATTGAAAATGCACTAGGTGAGCAGCGCATTTTTGACCGTGTGATTGTGGCCACACCGACCAATAAAATTGAAACCTTCTTAAATAATGAACAATTTGCAGCTGATATTGCGCTGTTAAAGAAATTCAAATTTGAACAGGGTCAATTGGTGATTCACACCGATCAAAGCGTAATGCCACCCAAACGTAAAGATTGGGCGGTACTCAGTTATATGATGGATCGTAAATTTACCCGTCAACAGTTCACGGTATGGTTGAATTCGGTTGAGCCGAGTCTGGTTGGTAAAAATCCAGTGTTCCAAACCTGGCAGCCGGTGACTGACATTGATCCTAAGAAAGTCATTTCCAGCGTTACGTTAAATCGTGCTGTAGTGGACTCACAAACAGTGGCTTTAAATAAAGAGCTGCAACAACGTCATAAAGATCTCAACCGTAAAGTGTTCTATTGCGGTTCTTGGTCTTGTGATGGTTTGCCACTTTTAGAATCGGCAGTGACTTCAGCAATGAATATTGCGGAAATTTTTAATGCCCCATTGCCGTTTGTAGGATTACAACCTAAAGTTGAGGTTGCCCCACAACTCGGCTACTAATAGATGAAATGGCTTCAAACGGTTCAGCAGCAATTTTTACAACATAAGTATGCGATAAACGCAAAACAGTTGGGAGATAATGCTGAACTTGCTTGGAGTAATTTAGGTTATTGGAATGATGCAACATCATTCTATCCAGAGGCTTGTCGTCAATTGGCAGATCAGTTGGCGCAAGCAGTCCATTTAACTTCAAAGGACAGATTGCTCGATTTAGGCTGTGGACAGGGTGCAAGTCTGGTTCATTGGCAACAGCAATACCATGTTCAAAATATTGAAGCCGTGGAATTACAATCCAGTTGTGTGATTCAAATTCAAAAACTTCTTCCTGAACTTCCTGCGATTCATCAACAATCTTTTTTAAATTTAAAACAGGTTCAGTTCCAAACTGGATTTGATGTGGTGCTGTGTATCGATGCAGCCTATCACTCAAATTTGAATTTATTTCTCGATTCAGCGGGGAGTGTTTTAAATTCAAAGGGCAGATTGGGTTTTCATTATTTAATGTGGTCTGAAAAATGGCTAGATTTAAATTCATTCCAGAAAAAAAAGTATCAGTGGTTATTAAAAGCAGCAGATGTCAATTTAAATCATTTAATGACGGAATTAGTCTTGAAGCAAACCTTGCAGAGCTATGAGTTTGCAGAGATTGAAATTCGTGATTTATCTAAAGGCGTTTTGCAGGGTTTTGCAAATTATTTTCACACCTTGCAGCAATTATCGCCACAGACTACAGATTTGGATGCATTTAAAATTCGTATGACAGCAAAGTTATGTCGCAAGCTGTATGCAGAGGGTGTGGTCAAGTACGTGCAAATCAGCGCGAAAAAATAATAAATAATGATGGGTTAAATATTTTGAAAAAAGATGAGTCCCAAAAACAACAAAGCCTCACTAAAAAGCGAGGCTAAGTATAAAATGGTGCCGGCACACGGATTCGAACTGTGGACCTACTGATTACAAGTCAGTTGCTCTACCAACTGAGCTATGCCGGCAACGTGGGATGAATAATAGCGAATTTTGCTGAAAACGCAAGCCAAAAAATGAACGATTGATTTACCAGCTTTAAGATAAAAAAATTACCCACCGCAAAGGTGGGTAAGTCAAAAAGAATTTAAAAGATAAAAATGCTTATTTGGGCCTCAGGATCTGGGCTAAGTCTTGTGCGCATTCTTCTAATGTTAAAGCCATGTCTATTTGCATTTGTGGCTTCAGTTCATCTGCAAGCTTTCTCCATTGTTCTATTAAACGTATAGCTTTCTGAATTTTATGTTTATTCATGTCTTTGGCAATGGTTGGGGTATAACCACCACGTTTCGCATTCTTGATCTGTTTTACATAGTTATCGCTGGTATTCATGCTTACTCCCGAATAGCAGTTTTTGATATGTTGAATGAGCTTTTAGGCTTCGATCTAAGGTTCTGTAATATGATTATTATCAGCAGAATATTGCAGCTTGATGATATTTTTTTGAGTTTTTATGGAGTCTTGTAATACTGGAGTGAAGGTCTAAATTTATTTTCAAAATGTGCGCCGTTATTTTAAATTTTAAATCCACAGATGACGACTTTTAACTTCATGAATGAAGAAAGTATCTAGGGATACTTTCTTCAGTTTATCTAAATATTAATATTCCCAAAACATGCGCTGAATTTCTTTTGCATCTCGGGTTTTGGTAAGCGCAAGGGCTGCCAGTAGTTTTGCTTTCTGTGGATTTAAGTCATGCGCCACCACCCAGTTATATTGATCATCGGGCTGTTCTGCATTTCTTAAAACAAAGCCTTGTGGCACACGTGAGGAACGGATAATTTGCACGCCTTGTTTTTGTAGCTCATTTAAAGTTGGCACAATATTTTTTGCCACTGAGCCATTGCCTGTACCTGCATGAATAATGGCTTTTGCCCCAGCTTTTGCATACGCTGTATATGCATCGGGAATCATATTGCCAGAACCATAGACAATTTGAACTAGAGGTAACGTATCACCTTTAATATTTTCAATATTGAATTCAGAGGCATTATTAAAACGTTTCGCCACATTTCTAAACCAATAGGTTTTACCTTCGACCAGGGTACCTAATGCCCCCCACTGACTAGTAAAGCCATTGGTATGAATATTAATACTTTTGGTCACATCACGTGCTGCAAAAATATCATCATTCATGAGCACAAAAACGCCTTTAGCTTTGGCATTGTCGGCAGCAGCTAGCGCCACAGCACTATATAAATTTAAAGGCCCATCCGCGGATAATGCTGAAGGTGGGCGCATAGAACCCACGACTACAATGGGTTTATCCGTATGAACGGTCAAGCTTAAAAAATAAGCTGTTTCTTCTAGGGTGTCGGTGCCATGCGTGATCACAACGCCATTTACATCTGGATTTTTCACCAATTCATTGACTTTACGTGCAATGGTTAAAAGTTCTTTGTCTGTAATGCTTTCCGAAGCAACTTGAAGTGCCTGTACACCGGTAACATTTGCAAGGTTCTGAATTTGAGGAACAGCTTTAAGTAAGTCGTCCACAGGTACTTTGGCTGCGGTATAGGTTGCACTATTGGTGGAACTGGCACCTGCACCTGCAATCGTACCGCCTGTGGCGACCACCACGACATTATTTTTAGCAAAAGTTGAAAAGGGTAGTAATAAACCGAGGCTCAAAGAAAGGGCGGTAAGTGTTTTTTTCATCATTTTTCCTTATAAACGTTCTGTACAATCCAATCATTTTTTGTACCACTTATAACGTAATATAAAGACACTAGATTTGCCTATACCTAATTTAAAATATGCATTTCATAATGAGAAATATAACAACTGATGATTTTTATATAGGCTGAATAAACGACAGTAAAATGCTAAATAGGTTATTTTTATATTGATAAAACAATGATATGAACGAGATGGAGGTAAATTCTAACAAAGAGGGGATAGTAAGTATCTAAGTGAAGATACCCATAAGACTAAACTACCCTTTGATTTTAATGTAGCGCCTCCACCCAAATAAAAAGATTTATATCTGGGTACAGGGCGTTTTAGCAGGAATAAATATTAGAATAATTAAGAATTTATAAAAAATATTCCCAAATAACATACCCCAAACCGAATCCAATAAATGAGTAAAGTGTAATGATAAAGAATACAAAGCTCGCTTTATTTTTCTTTTTTAAAAAACTCATATTAATCCCCAAGATTCGGCCTAAGTTAGATCATATTATCCCATTTGTTTAGGAAAAGTGGTCTGCTCGGCTGCTTTTAAATAGACCCATTTCGTTTTTTTTTGATTATAAAAACACTCTTAACGCAATCGTCGAGAAGCTGCGGTTGAAACTTATCTAGAGCGATACGCTAGTTTAGACAGATTAAATGTGGGGTTATAGACAATAAAAAAGGCTTAATCCCTTTAGAATTAAGCCTTTCTTTACTGCTTTGGAGTGCAGTTCCTTCGAATTTGGCGGTGAAAGAGGGATTCGAACCCTCGAAACGCTATAAACGTTTACACACTTTCCAGGCGTGCTCCTTCAGCCACTCGGACACTTCACCATTGCGCCGCGATAATAACGAAAAAAAACGCCTCTGCCAAGTTGAAACAATTGATTTAAAGCAAAAGTTTTATCTCGGTGATATGATGGCGAAAAAATAGTGTCTAAAAACGAAGACAAAATATGCAAAGTACTGCAAAGAAAGCCGCCTTGCCTGTGATTACCCTCGCAGCGCTTGGGGTTGTATTCGGAGACATTGGCACCAGCCCACTGTATGCGCTTCGGCAATGTTTCCTCACCGCACATCTCGCTATTAGCGAAGCATCAGTCCTTGGCATTTTGTCGCTGATCTTCTGGTGCATGATGCTGACGATTAGTTTCAAATATGTCACCATTATTATGCGTGCAGACAATAATGGTGAAGGCGGGATTATGTCGTTATTGGCATTGAACCTTCGGACATCACGTATTGCCGAGAACAAAAAGATTTACCTGATTGCCTTGGGATTTATTGGTGCATCACTTTTTTTTGGTGACGGCATTATTACCCCGGCAATTTCTGTCCTGTCAGCCATTGAAGGTTTGAGTATCGCGACACCGATGTTTAACCAGTGGTTAATGCCTCTAGCGATTGGTATTTTGGCTGGATTGTTTCTGGTACAGCGGCATGGCACCGCCACCATGGGAAAATTTTTTGGTCCACTAACCATGGCTTGGTTTTTATCCATTGGTGCACTCGGGGTATGGAGTATTATCCAAACGCCATTTGTATTGACCATGGTGAGTCCACATTGGGCCTTTAACTTTATTGTCCATCAACCCTATGTGGCTTTTCTCACCATGGGTGCAGTCATTCTGACCATAACTGGTGGTGAAGCTTTATATGCCGATATGGGACATTTTGGTCGCTTACCGATACGTCTGGCTTGGTTCATTATCGTCTTGCCTTGTCTACTGTTTAACTATGCAGGACAGGGGGCACTATTGCTACGTAACCCAAATGCAATTGCCAATCCATTCTATATGCTGGTTCCTGATTGGGCTTTATTTCCCATGATTGGTTTGGCGACTGCTGCGGCAGTCATTGCCTCACAGGCGGTGATTACCGGTGTATTCTCCATGACCAATCAGGCGATTCAGCTGCGTTATTTGCCGCGCTTAACCGTCCATCACACTTCGGATGTTGAGCAAGGCCAAATCTATTTGCCGTTCATTAACTGGGTGTTATTCATTTCGGTGGTTATCCTGATTTTACTGTTTGAAAGTAGTGCCAGTTTAGCCAGTGCTTATGGTGTAGCGGTCACTATGACCATGCTCTGCGGTACGATTTTAATTTCGTTTCTGGCCTACGGTTTTTGGCGTTGGCCGGTCTGGAAAGTTTTGTTATTTGCGGTACCATTCTTATTGATCGATTTCGTTTTTGTGGCCTCTACCTCATTAAAAATTATTTCTGGAGGATGGGTGCCAATTCTGATCGGCGCTGCGGTGTATACCCTTTTAATGACCTGGAAAGCGGGACGAGAAATCGTACTGGCACGTTTAGAAAAGGATGCCTTACCGATAGATCTGTTTATTAAAAGTATTAGTATGAGCGCGGAAACTCAATTTGTTCCCGGTTCAGCGGTCTTTCTAACCGGCACACCGAATATCGTGCCGCATGCCATGTTGCATAATATCAAGCATAACAAGGTACTGCATGAGATGAATATTATGGTGACGGTAGTGACCCGTGATATTCCTTATGTAGCACAGGAGGAGCGAACCAAAGTCGAAAAACTGGACAATCGTTTCTATCGTATTTCTCTGTATTACGGTTTTAAAGATCAGCCCAATATTCCAGAAGCACTGGAACAGGCCTATCAACAGTTAGGTTTTGACTTCGACATGATGCAAATAAGCTTCTTTATTTCGCGTGACCGACTGATTCATACGGTTGGAGAAGGTTTGTCTCCTTGGCGTGAAAAACTGTTTATTTCGATGCAACGCAATACCAGTCCAGTGAGTGATTTTTATCAAATCCCACCCAATCGTGTAGTCGAGCTGGGTAGTCAAATCGAAATATAGTTTGGTCAACATCAGATAATAAAAAACCAAGGTGGAAAATCCTTGGTTTTTTATTTGGAGGATAAAGCCTGAAAAGAGAATGATTAGTTCTCTGTTTGTTCTAGAGCGGGAGCTTCTGGAGATGCATTCACAGGCGCATCATTAATACCAGCTTCTGGTGCAGCCTGTACCGCATCCTGAGGCTGTGCAGTTTCAGGTGCAGCTGCGAAAGCTTCATTTGTTTCAGCAGTATTCACTGGTGCCGCAGCGACAGCTTCATTGGTTACATCAGTTTGTGACATATCCGCAGCATTTACTGGTGCATCAGGAGACGATGAAGTCATAGGTGCTGCAGCAATATTTTCATTGGTTTCATTTACGGGTGCCTGTGCAGCGGTTTCCTGATCCATGACTTGTTCAGCTTGCTGCGCAGCTAATTCCGCATTGGGTTGCGGATCAACATTTTCTGATGCAGCTTGGGCAGTTTGCTCGAGGGCAGGACTGTTCGTTTGCTCTGATAATGCTTCAACGGCTTGTGCTGTTGTATTTATATCCGTAGCTTGAGGTGCATTTACATCTACAGCTGAATTGGTTTGTACCTTTTGGGTCTCAGATCCCGCGTCAGCGGGTGCAGTAGCGACTTGACCTGCATCGACAATACGGATTTGACCACTTGTCACCAAATCTTGAATCGAACCAACTTGACCATTCACGGTAGTAGTCACTTTAACTTTAGATAAACTTTCTAAAGAATCGCCAGGTTGAATTGCGGGTTCTGCGAATGCAGTTGCACTCATTAGTCCTGTAACGAGACTTAAACCTAAAAGCTTCGAATGCATATAATACTCCGTAGAAATAAAAATTCCGAATCTTGCATCTTTTCACCTTGTCATAGTTAGGATCGGTTTTTCAATCAAACATACGTAAAGCCATTAAGAGTCTTTATAAAAGCTTTATAAAATTAGACATACTGTTACAACAACTGCGCTTTTGTTAATCATGTTTTGTTTAAATGTTAAACAAACAGCTTTCGCTACATATACTTCATTTTCCCTGCTTGTTAAGCTCAAGGAAAATGAGTGTTTATCTGAAAATGGCAATTAAGAAACGTAAAACCAGTAAATCTTGGGTGCAGCTTTTAAATCAAAATAGTTTAAAAATTATTTTGGGCTTAGTCGCGACCAGTAGTTTTGCGATTGCCTTTGGACAAGAAAAGATTCAGCAATTTGTTTCATTACCATCTTCATCAAACTCAGCGTGTTTAGACCAGTTTTATCGTGATATTCCCCCTTATTTGACAAAAGAAAGTCTTCATAAAAATACTTATCCCTTGTGCTTTAATGGTTTCAATGTGATGTATTCAGGGGTGTCTAAAACACCTTTGTGGGTTGCGGAAGCTTTGACTCCGCAACGATTAAGTCAAAAAATTCCACGTGAAGATAGTTTTCATGAAGAATCCAAAGTCAAAGTAGAACATCAGGCGACCTTGTCGGACTATAAAGCATCGGGTTACGATCGTGGACACATGGCGCCAAATGCCGACATGCCGAATAAAGCTGCGCAGAATGACAGTTTTTCGTTAGCCAATATGGTGCCGCAAGCACCAAAAAATAATCAGCAGGTCTGGCGTGAGTTAGAAGAAGCCACGCGTGCGATTGTGACCAAGCAGAAGCAGGATGTTTACGTGGTGACCGGCCCCGTATTTGCTGCTAAAAAACTTAAAACCATTGGTAAGGGTGTAATTGTTCCAACAGCGACCTACAAAGCCATCTATATGCCAAAAACAGGGGCTGCAGGGGTGTACTATGCCGACAACACCCTGAAAAATACTGCGCCAAAAGTTCAGGTGATCAGCATATGTGCATTGGAAGATCTCACGGGAATTAATATTTTCCCTCAGCTAACAGAAGACCAAAAGCGTAATACTTACAATTTGCCATTAAGGGCAAGTGCGGTCAAAGCGACTCAGAAAATTGCTTATTCATATTGGGATGCAGAAAGCCAATGTGCCGAGGAGGTCAGTTCAGATGCGCTTAGCACTTTGCAGAAACAGTTTAAATCTTCCTCTGTAAGTTCATCTTCAAAGGCGGCGACGACGCAATCGGGTGAAAACAAGAATGCAGCTCCGACGATCGATCCAAATACGCAAGAGACGATTGTTAAGCAATTGATCGAAGGACTTTTACAGTACATTTTACAGTTGTTGAAATAAGCCTTTTTTAAGTAGGATGGAGGTAATCATGCTACTTTTTAAATAACAACAAAGATCAGTGAGAAGATAATGTTCAAGCCTTTTGAAAATGGTAGCGAATCGCATGCTATTCACGACCTCACTTTAGAAAACCAAGAAGATTGCGTCAGTATTTATGGTAACTTGCAGCTGACTAAAGATCAGGCCGGTTTGCAGGCTGCTAAAGCCTTACAGGCCTTTTTAAATGCTGTAGTCAGTGCTTTGGAAAATGAGGACAATTTGCCTGAAAAAATTGATCGTCAAGATGAACAGGAAATTGAAAATCCATTTCTATAAAAACCATTAAAATATTATGTTCCACATGGAACGTAAAAAAGCTGATCAGAGCTGTAATATCAATTGGTTGACAATTGATAGGAGTTTTTAACTTTGAATTCATTCTTTGATACTTGGAAAGGTCATTCGCAACTTAAGCAACATCAAAGCTTATGTGCCGATTTTATCGAGGAGGGTGATTGGAATACTGATTAAATGAATCAGGGTTAAAGCCAGACTGGTGGCAACAGGTGCAAGACGCGCAGGTGCAGGTTGGTCAGTCGCGACCCTAATCACAATTATAAATATGGCAGCTATTACAATCTTAATAATTAAAGCCGAAGTCATACAGTATTTACCCGCAGATAACTCGGCAAATCTATTATTGGCAAAACCGCCTGTGCCTACTTGACCCTGTATAATCACATATAAAAAGAGTGCTGCTCAGGTGGCATCAATGACTAGATAAATAACGACTCGATAAATAATACAAGGAATCAGAGTTTATGAGTATTGCTGTTGTCGCCATTGTTGGGGGGTATAGCCCGTCCACTGTTTAAAGGCACGTTGGAAGGCACTTTGTTCAGAATAGCTCAGCAATAAAGCAATTTCTTGGAGGCTTAGGTGCGGATCTTTTAAATATTGTTCGGCCAACAGATGTCGGACTTCTTGCATACGCTGCTGGTAAGTGGCACCTTGCTGGTGTAAATGGCGTTGCAACTGGCGTACAGACATGCCTAATTGTTCAGCAATCGGTTTGATTTGATAGCGGTTTTTTTGAAGACCGGTCAAGATAGCCCTTTGCAGACGATGATCAAGCTGAGTGGAGTTGGGGAGCTTATCAAGTAAAGCATGTGCTTGCTGCATCAGTAAATGTTGTAAGGTTTGATCGCCTTGAGGAAAGGGTTTGGCCAGTTCTTGAAGTGGAATAATAATCTGAGCAGTGGGTTGAGAAAAGCGGACTTTACAATGGAAATACTGCTCATACAACGCGATATTTTTTGGAACCGGATGGACAAAATGAACCTCATGTAAATGTATGTCTTCAAAATCCATAAAGTGTTTAACAAACTGCAGCATTAATGCGATAGCAATTTCATGAGTGACTTGAGTGGTCAAATGAACAGGGATTTCTCCCCAGCCAATCGCCAAATAATCTCCAAGCATATTGACATGTAAGCTACTGCCATCATAAACCAAACGATGAAAATCATGATAACGATATAAAGCTTCGCCTAAGGTGTTACAAGACAACGCAATGTAAGCAATAATTCCGAGATGCTTGGGTTGCATATGTTCGGCAATGTCCAGACCCAAGGTCGCAATTTGGACCTGTTGTTCTATATCTGTCAGTAACTCGCGCCAAAGACTGAAGTCAAAACGTTCAAGATTTTGAACCCGTTCCAGTTTTTCAGAAATAGCGAGACCCTTAGCTTGACTATAAGCATAAAGTAAATGCCCGAGTCCACCGTATACCGAGCCTGTATAGTCTTTTGATTGCTGCATCGTAATCGTGATCTTTTTGTTGTCGTAATTTGTCAATGAAGTTTTATTTTAGGGTCAATATTTAGCACAGTTCATTGCCTATATTCAACACAGGATGAGGAGAAAATAAATATGTGGAAAGGTTTTCTGGTTGGATTGGTGGTGGCCAATGGCTTTGAATGGGTCGCTCATAAATATATTTTGCACGGTACTCATCGAAGTGGAAAGCCGCGTTATAGTCCCGTACCTGACAGTATGAAATCGCATTGGGAGCATCATCGTGAAGTCCGAAAAACGGATTTTTACGACCATGGCTATGTTGAAGGCATTTCAAATTGGCGTACGAAAAATGAAATCGTTTCTCTGGCAGTGGTAGCGACCAGCACCAGCTTAATGTTTTATCCTGTCTCTAAAGGCATGGCTCTGGCTGCGGTGTATAGCGCCTGCAACTATTATTATATTCATCGACGTGCCCATTTAGAGTCGGATTGGGCAATGAAAAAAATCCCCTGGCATTATGATCATCATATGAACTCAAATCAGGATGCGAACTGGTGTGTGACCAAGCCTTGGTTTGATTATTTGCTGGGAACCCGGGTAATTTCATCCCAAAATTTGCAAGAACAGAATCCATTAGGTATCACATTACCCCAGTCTATTTCCAAGCTATTGAATTTTGTCGCAGATAGTTACTTTCCAGCAAAATGGGTAGAAAGGTTACCTGAAGAATCAATGAAGCTATAAAGGAATTTATCTTATGAGATTTTAATGCCAACGAATTACACTGAGCTTTTGAGCTAAAAATACGCTATAGACGGTCTTTCTTAAGGTATGTCGTAAATTGTCAATATTTTCGGCATGGATAGTCAATATTTCGTTTATTTTTTACTCTATATTTGCCGCATCGTTAAGTGGTAAGATAACTTGACGGCAAATAGATATGTTTTTTGTTTTACGTTTCAAGAAATCGCGCTGTAGTTTTCTTGATTTATAGGGAGTCTTAAAGACTCCTTTTTTTTATCTCAAATTTTGTTATTGCTTTATTAAAACTTAGATTAGCATTTGAAGTGCAACACCATGTTGTTGCCATAATACCTGACTCGGACTTTTAAAGCCGAGTCTTTTTCTTGGACGATGATTCAATCGTTGAGTAATTTCTGCAATATATGCATCCGTATAGTCATTCAAGTCACTGCCTTTTCTAATATATTGTCTGATCAATCCATTGGTATTTTCATTTGTTCCTCGCTGCCATGCACTATAGGGATCAGCGAAACACCAGTCGACATCTAATTCCTGAGCAGTATACTCATGCAGGCTGAACTCCTTCCCATTGTCCGCGGTAATTGTTTTTAGATGTGCTTTGATGGGTTTCAATAATCTGATCGTAGCTTGGCAAACTTCCTCAGCCTTTCGCGTGCTGCACTTTTTCAGCCAAAGATAACCTGTCTTCCGATCTACAATTGAAACCAGGGATTGTTGGTGGTTCTTGCCAACAATCGTATCTATTTCCAAATCACCGAAGCGAGAGCGCTGCTCAATCTCAGCAGGTCTATCGTGGATACTTTTGCGGTTTGTCAGTTGGCCACGAGTCTCAATAGAGCCATATTTTCTCTTCCTTTGATTTCTGAAACGTAAGTTGTGGAAGAGCACACCACCTTTGCTTTTATCCTGCTGTATAAACCTGTATATGGAATGCAGACTGACTGAAACATGAGAAGCAATCTGTTCGGGACTCCACTGGAGATCAAGATAAGCAATGACCTGTACCCAAGTATCATAAGAGATTCTTTTAGGATTAGGGCAATGCCGTCTGCGAGCTAACTTATTGGCATGTTTAGCGAAATAACCATTCCTTGCTCGATTGCGTGCTATTTCTCTGGAAATGGTTGAGGGTGAGCGATTTAGCCTCCAGGCGATATAACGTTTAGAAAAACCTTCACGTAACAATGTAGAAATCTGATATCTTTCTTCTTGAGTAAGATGAGTATAGTTCATGATGCAACTTTGACTTTGGTCGGTCGGAAGCAAAATGCTAGCTCATCTTGCTTCCTTCCAATAATTTAATCTCTGTTGCACTTCATTTGAGAATCCAAGAAATAAAAAAAGAGTGTTATTAAAACACCCTTTTAAGCTTGATCACATCAAAAAATTAAAGACGCATTTCAATGCCTTGAGCTGCCAGATATTGTTTTGCTTCGGGAATGGTGTGTTGACCAAAATGGAAAATAGAGGCTGCCAAAACCGCATCTGCTCCGCCTTGCAAGATCCCATCTGCTAAATGTTGTAAACAGCCCACTCCACCTGAAGCAATAGTTGGAATATTCACGCGATTATTGATTTGACGCATTAACTTAAGATCATAACCGGCTTTGGTACCGTCTGCATCCATCGAAGTAATCAGCAGTTCACCCGCACCGTATTCGGCCATTCTCACTGCCCATTCAATGGCATCAATCCCAGTCGGTTTACGGCCGCCATGAGTGAAAATTTCCCATTTATGATCAGCAGTTTTTTTCGCGTCAATCGCGACCACAATACACTGTGCGCCAAAGCGTTGCGATGCTTCTTGTACAAATTCCGGATTAAAGACTGCAGCCGAGTTGATGCTGACTTTATCTGCACCGGCATTCAGCAATAATCGAATATCTTCAACTTTACGTACCCCGCCACCTACGGTTAATGGAACGAATACGCTTTCTGCCATACGTTCAACTGTACGGTAAGTGGTGTCACGACCGCTCGAGGTGGCAGTAATGTCTAGGAAGGTAATTTCATCGGCACCTTGTTCATTATAGCGACGTGCCACTTCAACCGGATCGCCTGCATCACGAATATCAAGGAATTGCACACCTTTCACTACTCGACCATTATCTACGTCAAGGCAAGGAATAATACGTTTAGCAAGCATAATTTTTTCCAAAAATAACAGCCGATTATGAAACTTCGCCACGAAGGTGCTACACCTTGGCAGTTGGAGCAGGTATTCTATCAAAATTATGTAAGTTTTTTTGCAGGTTTTCTATGTCGGTTTATACCCCTTTGACTTTACAGGAAGTTCAGGCTTTTGCAGCACCTTATGGATTAGAGGTGATTGACCTGATTCCCATTCAAGGAGGTATTCAAAATACGAATTATTTTTTAGTCTGTGAAAATGCTACCCAGTATGTACTGACTATATTTGAAGAGATGGATGAGCAAGGTGCAGGGGAGCTGGTTCCTGTACTTGAGCATTTGGGTAAACATGGTCTAGCGGTGCCAGTGCCATTAAATTATGAAGGTAAAGCCATTCATACTTTAAAAAATAAGCCTGCCCAAATTGCGCCACGCATGATGGGCCAACACCCCATGCCATCGACTGTGGAACAAGCACAAGCGATTGCTATTGCGCAGGCAAAAATGCATATTGCATTACAAGATTTTCCTTTAGAACGGGCAGAATATCGTAATCATGATTATTGGTTACAAGTCGCTAAAGAATTAAAACCGACTTTAAATCCTGCAGATGCTATTTTATTGAGTGAAGTTTTGGGCTTGCATGATGCTTTAACGGCGGTCTATCCTAACCGTCCAAAAGGCTTTATTCATTCAGACTTATTTCGTGACAATACCCTATTTGAAGGCAACGAATTAAAAGGTATTCTGGATTTTTACGAACTGAATGAAGATGAGTTCCTGTTTGATATCGCTATTACTTTAAATGACTTCTGTACCGAATATCCAGATGTACATTTAAATGAAGTTAAAGCACAAGCGTTCTTAGAAGCGTATGAAACGATACGTCCATTAACGACTGATGAAAAAGCCTGTTTAGAGATCTATCTGGCGAAGGCAGCAGCTCGATTTTGGTTGATGCGTTTACAAGTGGCACAAAAAAATGCACAACAGGGACGTACTGGCGATGATATTTTGCAGAAAAATCCACAAGAGATGCGTAATATGCTTGTAGAAAGACTAAAATTTGTGACTGCTTAAAATAAATAGGAAATAAAAATGCGCGATCAGGGGCGATTAGTCGAATGGTTTGATGAAAAAGGCTATGGTTTCATTCAACCGAATGATACCTCGAAAGATCGCGTGTTTTTACATATTAAGGATTTTGCCCGTCAAGGTCCACGTCCTATTGTCGGTTGTGCCCTGGAATATACGGTATTACTGGATGGCGAAGGGCGTTTCCGTGCGCAACAGGTCATGTATCTCAAAGCATCACAAACACAAAAAATATTGCCAAAACCGAAAAACGTCAATGAACAAGCACAAAAATTAAAACCGATGCAAATTGCCTGTGTAGGTTATATTTTAGCTTTGGCTGTTTTCACAATAGCGGGCTTATTAAGTGGAATGGTGCTGTTATTTATCAGCATCATTAATGCCATGACCTATTGGATGTATGCGCAAGATAAAGAGGCAGCATTAATGGGCAAGCGCCGTGTACCTGAACAGACTTTACATATTTTATCCTTTCTTGGAGGCTGGCCTACAGCATGGCTTGCACAGGAAAAATTGCGCCATAAAACACAAAAACAACCCTTTAGAAAGATTTATTTTTGTACCATAGCCTTAAACATTCTTTTGATTTTATGGCTAATTTCTCCTTTAAATATCCTTAAAATTTAAAAGAGAACAATGACTTTAAAAGGTATAACAATGAATTATTCTATAGATAAAGACTCTAATCGTACTCTGACTTTAATTCTTTATGTACTTTATATTATTGCTATTTTTTCAGCTGGTTTACTGGCAATTATTGCCTTAATTATTAACTATGCCAAACGTAACGATGTACGCGGCTCTATTTTCGAAAGTCATTTTACTTGGCAAATTCGCACCTTTTGGTGGTATTTATTCTGGAACATTATTGCTTTTATTCCGTTCTTTTTCTTGTTTTTTACCGGTGAGAATACCGATCTTTTTGCGGGTGTTGCACTTATCGCAACCACGTTCTGTGTTACGGTGATGGGTATTTCCTGGATCTGGATTGTCTATCGGGCTATCCGCGGTATTATTCGTTTAAATGATAATCAACCGATGTATCAATAATAATGATTGATCATAAAAGGCAGCTTGGAGCTGCTTTTTTATTTATTTTTTTAAGGTAAAGAATAATTTTGTCTAAGTGGGTTTATTCAATAACTTTCGTTAAATTTGATCAATTTTCATCTCAGTAATTTAACTAATAAAAAGAGTAAATTAGCGAGCCAGCTCTTTATTTTTCTTCAAAAACCTCGGCTTCCATTCACTCAAAATCACACCCATCACCACCAATGCACCACCCAAAATGGCAAGCATGGGTAAGCGTTCACCAGCCAGTCGTCCAATCAGGGCAGCCCAGACCGGTTCACCTGAATAGATAATAGCAGCTTGTGAAGGATCAACTTCACGCTGTGCCCAGTTCATCACCAATTGAATGGCTGCACTGGCCAAGCCTAGTCCACAGAGAATGATCATCAGTGGCCAAGAAAATGATGGATTCCACGCTTCACCCGTCACAGGCATCATGCAAAAAGCAAAAACAGACGCAAAGCCGAGCTGAATCACCGTTACGCGGCGTACATTGACTTTACCGGCAAAAAAACCAATCAGGATAATTTCAAGGGCGATGGCGATTGAACCCAGAATAGTAATAATTTGCCCAAAGCTCAGTTGTACGTGCCCAAAGCCATTGCCGGTCAAAAATATGAGACCGAGAAAAGCCAGCCCTGCACCACACCAAGTCATAAATGGTGGCGTTTTACGAAACAATAGCCACAACAGAAGCGGCACTAAGGGCACATACAGCGCGGTTAGAAAAGCTGATTCACTGCTACTGATACTTTGTAGCCCAATGGTCTGGGTGCCATAGCCAATCGCGATCAATAAGCCTATTAAGGCACCGGCAGCAATTTCTTTCAGATTAATACCGCTTAAATCTTTCCAGGAAAACAAGCTAACAAAAAGCATGGCTGTAATAAAACGACAGCCGACAAAAAACATGGGACTGGCAAAATTTAAACCATATTGCACGGTAAGAAATGACCCACCCCAAATCATGGTAATCATAATTAAGGCCAGTTGCGGGGCTTTGGTTTTAAACCATGAAGGAACGTTTAACATGTCTATACAGGGATGACTTGATTGAAATAAAAAAGAGGTCCGAAGACCTCCTTTAAGGATGTGGAACCCATATTAAATGGATTGATCATCCCAAAGTGATTGCGCTTCACGAAGGTTCAGTGTGCCTTCATAGATTGCACGGCCGGTAATCGCACCTAAAATACCCGGTTGGCCTTTTAAGTTACGAACGTCATCTAGGTTGGTTACACCGCCAGACGCAATCACTGGCAAACCTGAATAAGTCGCTAAGTTTACAGTCTGTTCGATGTTAACACCTTGCATCATGCCATCACGTGCGATGTCAGTATAGACAATGCTCGATACACCCGCATCTGCAAAACGTTTAGCAAGATCAGTCGCTTTTACGTCAGTGACATTTGCCCAGCCATCGGTAGCGACCATGCCATTCATCGCATCAATTCCGACAATAATGCGGCCTGCAAATTTCTTGCATGCTTCTTCGACGAAAGCTGGGTCTTGAACCGCTTTAGTCCCGATAATGACAAAAGATACGCCTGCATCCAAGTAATGTTCAATGGTTTCAAGCGAACGAATACCGCCACCAATTTGAATTGGAAGTTCAGGCTGTGCTTTAGCAATTGCTTCAACTACAGGTTTATGGATAGGCGTCCCGGCAAAAGCACCATTTAAATCAACCAAATGTAAGCGGCGCGCGCCTTCATTTACCCAATGCTGTGCAGTTGCGACGGGGTCGTCAGAAAATACGGTATCATCTTCCATACGGCCTTGTTTTAAACGGACACATTTGCCATCTTTCAGGTCAATTGCAGGGATGATCAGCATGCTTTCGCTCCTTGCTTAATCTCGTTAAAGTTATTGTTTGTCATCTTAGCAAAATATTGTTAAATCTCTAAGCCTCAGTTTCAGCTTTTATTTTATCCGGTCTAATACCTAATTTTAATGAAGTGTTGGGGATGGGTTTAGGCAGTAAGCCTAAACCCAGCAATTCTTCAAACACCAGTACCGGTGCATAAGCATCGGCAGCCGCGTATTGAATTTGATGGGGTGTCAGTATTTTACGTGCCCAGTTCGAGGTACTGATTTTTTTACTTTTGGGAAAATTCACTTGAAATAAAAGTGCCATGGCATTTTTTAGCCCCATAGGATTAGAAAAGCCAAAGGCGGAAAAGCATTTCGACAGTTCAATCACGCTATTCAGCTCAATGCCTTTTTTGCGAAAAAGATGGGCATCATTTTTTAAGCCGAAACCCACTTTAACTTGATCTCGATTCTCAAAAACAGGTTTTAGAAATTCTAATATTTGAGGGTTGATTTGAAATAAATAAGCTGTATCGTGACTGGCCAATTGAATCAGATGCGGCCCTGTTGACACTTCACCTTTGGCAAAGGTCGGTTTGGATTCGGTATCGAAACCCAGTAATGCACAGCTTTTCAGTTCTTGTTCGAGGGCAAGACATTGCTCAATGCTATTAATGAGATGAATCTGTTGCATGGGAAGATTCTGAAATAAAGGCAATTCCTGAATTTGTTCTTTGCTGGGTAGCGTTTGAAGCAGAGGTTCTTCCATAATGATCAATATAATAATTTATTTTAAATTCAGCTTAATCGCTTTTCCGAGTTTAGGCAAAAATAAAGCCTGCATAATTACAGGCTCTAGGTATGTATAGAGGCAACGGTTAATGGTTTTGCACAGTTTGTGGTATTTCCATTTGTGCCACTTGTGCACGTTGCACATAATCTTGATAGGCAGGGACTGCAATAGCAGTGAGAATACCAAGTGGAAAAATCAGCACATAGAACCATGCTAAAACTTTCTCCCAGGTTTTTGTTATACGTGGTAGACCAAACTGGTTTTCATGTTCATCACCTTTTGCAAAAGTTAAATACACGGCTAAACCTAAATTGACCAATGGGATCAACATCAGTAAAGATAACCAGCCACTTTTATTCAGGTCATGCAGGCGACGAATCGCAAAAATAAAAGAAAAGTAAATCATCGCAATATACACAATGCCTAACAGCAACATGGGGAAAAGTGGCATGCCTTGGCTGGGTTCTGGCACAAAACCAGGGAGCAGAACGGCGCTAAGAATGCCCAAAGTCATCACAACGAACAATAGCAGCCCGTTCCAGCCCAAATAAGATAATCGACCAAATCGTCCATCAGCATTCAATGCTGAGTCATTACTAATATTGCTCATTATTATTTTCCTATATTTTTTAAATGGATATATTTAATATTTAGTCAAATAATAATCAATTTTAATATAAGTTCAAAGAGGAATTTTTAAACTCGGATCCCAAAATAAAAAAAGCCCAACCAGGGTTGAGCTTTTAAAATGTTGATCTAAGCGTCTAAAATTCTAGTTTTAGATGTTCCATTCCACAAAGTTTTTCAGTAACTGTAAACCTGCGGTATGGCTTTTTTCTGGATGGAACTGGGTGGCAAACAGGTTTTCTTTATGCAATGCCGTGCAGAACTCTAAGCCGTAGTCACAGGTCGCGGCAGCCAGGGAAGCATCTTTCGGTTCAACATAGAAACTATGCACAAAATAGAAACGCGCATCCTGTTCAATGTCTTTCCACATTGGATGGCTTGGGTCTGCCTGATGAACCTGGTTCCAGCCCATATGGGGAACTTTTAAGCCCGCCATTTCCGGGAAGTGCTTTACTTCGCCTTCAAAAATACCCAGTGCATCTGCACCGCCATTTTCTTCAGAGTGCTGCATCAAAGCCTGCATACCGACACAGATCGCCAAAACTGGTTTGTTGAATACCGCATGGCGTACCACTTCATCAATACCCGCTTCATGCATGCCTTGCATACAGTCACGCATTGCACCGACACCGGGGAATACAATCTTATCGGCCTGGGCAATTAATTTAGGGTCATTGGTCACATCGACAGTTGCGCCCACATGTTCCAGGGCTTTGGCTGCAGAGTGTAAATTTCCCATGCCATAGTCAAGAAGGGCAATACGGGTCATTATAAAGTCCCTTTGGTTGAAGCGACAGTATTTTCAGCACGTGGATCAATTTCACAGGCCATACGCAGCGCGCGTGCAAAGGCTTTAAATGTACATTCGATCTGGTGATGACTGTTTTTGCCTTTCAGGTTGTCAATGTGCAATGTCATTAACGCATGATTCACAAAGCCTTGAAAAAATTCAGAGAATAGATCAACATCAAAGGTACCAATACGGGCGCGAGTGAATGGAATATCCATCCATAAGCCAGGGCGACCGGATAAATCGACCACCACACGGCTTAAAGCTTCATCCAGTGGTGCATAAAAATGACCATAACGTCGTAAGCCTTTTTTATCACCCAACGCCTGGGCGAAAGCCTGACCGAGTGTGATACCACAATCCTCGACAGTATGATGGTCATCGATATCCAGGTCACCATCACAGTGAATATCGATATCGAACAAGCCATGTCGCTTGATTTGATCAATCATATGATCTAAAAATGGAACACCTGTGTTGAGGGTGCCCTGACCCGTACCATCAAGATTCACACGAACTCGGATTTTGGTTTCGTTAGTGTTTCTTACCACTTCACTGATACGTTGCGTCATAGACACGTTCCTCAAAAACGTTAAAAATGATGATGTAAAATGTTTTTTCGCGATGACGAAATCATCGCATATTAGATTGCTCAGGAGGGTTAATCAATGCCTATTACCGTACATGCTTATACTTCACTAGAAAATGACGAAGTGCGCAGCCAGCTTGAGCGACTGTATGACACTAGCCCGGAATTTGGAGATGGGCAGGATGCCATTGAACAACTAGAGCAAAACTTGGCTCAGTATACCTTAGTTTACACAGCAGAATTTAATACTAAGTTGATTGGGGCGATTTGGTGCACTGGACAAGGGGAAAGCAAGATCCTAGAAAATATTGTGGTTCATCCGGCTAACCGTGGACGCGGCGTTGCGGAACGACTGGTGAGCGAAGTCTGCCGTATGGAAGAAGAAAAGGGCGTGAAGACGTTTGAACCGGGCTGTGGCGCCATTCATCGTTGTCTGGCGCATCTGGAAAAAATTTAAGTTTGAATAGATTATAAAAAAATGCCAGTCAGTTAAGAAATTGACTGGCATTTTTTTTATTGTGAATTCATCATGTTATTTGATACACGTAAACGTCATCCGCAATTGTTTGAGGTAGCACAAGATTAAAAAAGTTGCTGTTTATGCGATAAATTCGCTCCACGGTGATAGTGGACGAGTTTTGCGGGTGACAAATGCTTTTGGTTCTTTCGACGAAACAAAAAAACATTCGAGCTCCAAGTATTTGATCTAAAAAAATAAGATTTCGTTGTTAATGACCAAAAGCTAAGAAGTTTATTAAAATCCTTTTAACTGATCAGCATTAAGCCTTGAAACTGTTTTTTATGCTTAAACATAGCTTTGGTTGAAATAGTGAATGAAGTTTTAAATAAAAAATAATCAAACAACTTGAGATTTGCTGTAAAAATAAACGTTTGTTTAAAAAAGCATAAAACCTGCTTGACTGAAAAACACTTAGACTGTTTAATACGCGACATCGGCGTGATAGCTCAGTAGGTAGAGCAACGGATTGAAAATCCGTGTGTCCCCAGTTCGATCCTGGGTCTCGCCACCATATTCAAAATCATCAAGATTTCAATCCCTGATCCCATCAGGGATTTTTTTTGGGCAAAAAATATTCGATCAAATAAAAATGTCATGAATTATATTGACTATTGATGCCAGATACGGCTTAATACACCGCATCGGCGTGATAGCTCAGTAGGTAGAGCAACGGATTGAAAATCCGTGTGTCCCCAGTTCGATCCTGGGTCTCGCCACCATATACGAAAAAACCTCAAATTATGTTTGAGGTTTTTTTTTGTCAGCGTTTTTTTCAGCTGAACTTTTTTCGTATAAAATAACGTCAATAACAATTCGAGCATAAAAAAATGAAAACAATCGGATGTTCAATATTAACTTTACTTTCTTTCCTGCTGACAGCCTGTGGTGGCAGTGGAATCGGAGATAACTTTAACTCTTCTTTTGAAAAAACTTTTACTTTTGGTTCACAAACCTATATTTGTCGCAGTGAAAGAGCAGCCAATGCTTGTGGCGGTGCGAGTCAGGATTGTTCCGCATGTGACGTACAGTCTTCATCTTCACCAGTGATTACCCAGGTATGTACTCAGCCAGTGGTTAATACGCATAGAGTAACAGCGAATGGCTGCGTGTTAAGACTCACCAATAATACCCAGACGGGAATCTGTACTTCAGAAGGATTAAGACTGCTGTCCGGAACCAATTTCACCAGACTGCAAGTCAGTGCAGGCACATTATTTCCGAGGGGAAGTTTAAGTATCAATGTCGGAAACCTGACTGAAACCATCGCTTGTAATTAAAAACCATGAAATTTTTTATGCCGTTCATTATTGGCATTCTCTGCTTTGGATTGGGTTATTGGGTGGCTTCATCCAAGCCTGAGTCTGAACAGCATGTTCCTGAGCATAATCAGGTTATTGCTGTAGAAAATTTTATTCAGCATATCCAACCCAAAGGACAGACTCAGCCTGAAGAAGGTCTTGTCTTACAACAGCAGCTAAAAAATCAGAAAACACAGGTCAATCTAGTCATAGATAGCGCGACCACTGAACAGATCAATAAGTATCTTGAGCAATCCTTTCCGGGCTATGACTTATCCGATATTCAAAATAAACACGCGTTTGCCAAACGTCTGGTCAGTGAATTTGTCGATTCAGAAAATGATCCGAATGAAGTTTTGGCAGGGAAGGCCACAGTGACGACAGAACAACAATATTCAGTAGGAGATGTGTTGCCTAGGCAGATTTATGCCGGACAACAGTTATTTGCCCATTTTGATACTTTGGGAAAAGTACCTAATAACGAGCAGGTCTTTGTGCGCTGGAGCAACCAGTCTACAGGTGAAGTGCTGTTTTTTATGCCACAGCGGGTCAGTGCCACTCGGGAACAGAACTGGGTCAGTTTTAATCCAGTGAAGGGCTGGAAAGTCGGAACTTATGATGTTAAATATTATCAGTTGAATGATCAGCTTAATCCAATTGCCCAGACCCGTTTTAAAATTGACCAGGTGATTGATTAAATTAACAAATATTTTGAGAATGGTTTAATGAAAGACCTCTTTTCCAGCAATAGTCTTTACTACAAACAAGCCCGCCCGAATTATTCCATCCAAATTGTGAAAGAAATTTTAAAGCATGTTCCGGAACGAAATTTTGCATGGGACTGTGGTGCTGGGTCTGGACAATTTACCCAATTATTAGCTCCGTATTTCAATCATGTGATGGCAACCGATATTAGCGAAGCACAGTTGCAGCAAGCGCCTTATTTTGAAAATGTCAGCTATCAGGTGCAAGCAGCCGAGCAGACCAGTATTGCAGCCAACTCCATTGACTTGATCACGGTGGCTCAAGCCATTCACTGGTTTGACTTTGATGCATTTTATAAAGAAGTTAAACGGGTGCTTAAACCACAAGGGGTTTTTGCTGCCATTGGTTATGGTTTAATTGAGGTACAGGATGCTGCGATTAATAGCCTGGTTCAACAGCTGTACTTTGAAACGCTAAACGGCTATTGGGATGCTGAGCGCCGTTATATTGATGAGCTATATCAGACTATTCCATTTCCTTTTAATGAACAGGCTGTTCCGGAACTGCGTTTACAATATCAATGGTCACCGCAGCAATTGTTGAGCTATTTAAAAACTTGGTCAGCGCTGAAGCATTATCTGGATAAAAATGATCATGAGCCGCTACAGCGGATTTCAGAGGTTTTACAAACTGCACCAGACAATTTAGATGTAACATTTCCTATCTTATTACGTGTGGGAACGGCGGAAAAATAAAGATTTAGCTGCTTGCTTTATATCGTGATGTTAATGTGATCAAGCGAAGATAAAAATATGATTTTTATATTTTAATCGAATAAATATTCTGTTTTTTATTAAAAATATTAAGTATATAAAGATTCTTAATTAAGTAATTTTTAGATAAAAATTATGGTTTTTACCAAACCGCTTATCTGAGCAAAGGCTGTCAAATAGAGCGTTTATTATAGAATAATGGCTGTTGAAGGGTGTTTGTTTACTTTTATTTATTTGAGTAAAACTGCCATGAATCTCCTAAAGAATTTGTCCTGTGTAATAGTAGCGATTGCTGGAAGTTTTTCAATTTCCTCTACTTTTGCTGATACTGCTGAAATGCCTGTTTTAAGAATGATGGCAGAACCGGAATTAAGAGCTGAAACTACAGGCATAATTCAATATCAACAAGATCCGCAAGAAGTGAGAGCCTTGCAGCATCGGATTATGCAAATACAACTGGACACTCAAAACTTTGTTGTTAATCCGACTATTTTAGCGACCATAGATCTTGTGCCTGATGGACCAATACCCGATATAAACAGTTTGCCATTGGAACAGCAGCAATATGTTCTGGCGGTTGCACGAGGTTTGCAGTCTTCTGATCCAAGAGAGGGCTTGTATATTATCCTTGAACCTTTTGGTATAGACCGTAACGCAACCAATGTACAAATTGCTCGAGAGCAAATTTCTTTGGGTATTTTGGAAAATACTCCGCAAAATCAAGCTATCAGACAGTTACAACAACAGCAAGAATCTATTCAAAATAATGGTATGCGCTAGTTTTAAAATATTGATAGAAAAATAAATGTTTTTTGTAGAAAGAAAAAGGATGCTCAAAAGCATCCTTTTTTAGAGCTAACATGCGTTAAAGCAAATTAAGCTGCAGATTTTTTAAACCAAGAGAAGAAACCTTTTTTCTCAGCTTTTACTTCAGCTTTAGCAGCATCTGCTTTTTCAGCAGTCACTTCTTTTACTTCAGCAGTTTTTTCAACAGTCGCGTCTTTTGCTTCAGTTACTTGAGCAGCAGTTGCATCTTTCACTTCAGCAGTTTTTTCTACTACAGCATCTTTTGCTTCAGTTGCTTTAGCAACAGTCGCATCTTTAGCTGCTACAGTGTTTGCCACTGCAGCATCTTTAGTCGCTACGGTTTTAGCTACAGCAGCGTCTTTAACTGTTGTTGCAGTTGGGGTGGTTTCTGCTTTTACTTGTGCTTTTAATGCAGCAATTTTAGCAGTGGGAGTTGCTTCTACAGTGGTAGTCGCCATAGCAGAAGTGGTTACAGTAACTAAAGCAATCGCCATCGTCGTTTTAATCGTATTCATAGTCATCACTCTATAGAAAATGTTTTGAAAATAATGCGTTGTGAATACTATTCCTTCTGTGGATTCGTTTGGTTACAGGAGACTTGGCAATTGTTTTGGTTGCGTGATTATTCAACCAAAATTACAAAGTGATAACATGATGTTGCGGATGGGTTACATTGCTTTTGAGTGTTTAGTTTTATCTCGGTTTGATGATATAAAAATTGATATTTTCTGATGAGTGTAATGATTAAATTTTCTTGGTTTTTTTCCGGCAAAACTATTATGCAGTTGAATAAAAGCATCTCATCTTTTCAAACATCATAGCTTTGCAATAAGACTGTCATTTGTTATTCAAACTCTGTTGCTAGATTAAAACGGTCGCAAAGATCACAACATGAAATCTAGGCAGGTGAGTCATGAAAACCCTACATGTTTTTGATGATATTCAGCATCTATACAGTGAGTTTGTTGAAAATAAAAAATATCCGAAACTGGAAAGCCTGAACAATTGGAGCAAGAGCCGGTCTTTCTTCAACCAGTATTTCCAGCTGATTGAAGGCTGGCATCATACTGAACAGATTGTGATTCAGTTCAATCAGCAATATTTCAGTCTGGACACAGGCAATTCGCCTGATTTTATGGACCGAGAAAAATATATGGCGTGGTTACGCGAACAACTGGTGTAGTAAAACTGGAGTTTTATTGCTTCTCTTTTTTAAAAACCGTCAAACCGTCCGTACCGGACGGTTTTTTTATAGGGGGGAGCTGGCTTGTATGTATGCAATACGATCGGTTTATTTCAATTTGCTGTTAAACGGCATATGCTAAAAATCTAGTCAACTGATTGATTTCAGACCGACAATTGATGCTTTGGAGCGCAGTCTTTTATGGAACAGCTTATTTGTTATAAAGAACTTCCTGTCTGGACACAGCAGGGTATTCCGCAAGGTTTTAAAAATCAGCACAATACCAAAGTTGGTACCTGGGCAAAACTGACCGTATTAAGGGGTGAGTTGCATTTTGCGATACTGGATGAGTCGGGTGCTGTACAGTCTGAGCATGTATTTACCCCAGAGCAGCAGCCTCCATTTATTGAGCCACAGGCCTGGCATAAGATTGGTTCTGCCAGTGATGATATGCAATGTCAGTTACGGTTTTACTGTCTGCCACAGGATTACTTCAGCAAAAAATATCAGCTGACCGCTACCCATTCCGAAGTACTGGCAGCCATGCCTTATTTACACGGTGGCCACGCTTTGGATGTGGGCTGTGGTTCAGGTCGTAATGCCCTGTATTTAAGTCAACACGGCTTTAAGGTTGATGCCTGGGATGTCAACGAAAACAGTTTGCAGACCTTAAGACAGATTGTGCAGACGGAGCAGATTGATCAGTTACAGATACAGCGCCGCGATCTCAACACGGATGCAAGCATTCCAGGGCAATATGAATTTATCTACTGTACCGTGGTGATGATGTTTCTGGAGGCGAAAACTATTCCATCGCTCATTACACAGATGCAGCAGGCGACCGTGTCTGGTGGCTATAACCTGATTGTCTGTGCGATGGACACGGCCGATCTTCCGGCACAGCCTGATTTTCCATTTGCCTTTCAGCCAGGGGAGCTAAGTGCTTATTACGAAGGCTGGAAAATTGTGAAATACAATGAAAATGTTGGTGAGTTGCATCGCGTGGATGAGCAGGGAAATCGGATTAAACAGCATTTTGTGACTTTGTTGGCGCAAAAGTCTGAAGCATAGTGTTCTAAATTCAGCAAGTTAAAAAAAGATTTTTTCAACTTGCTGAACTGTATTTTTAAAACTTAAAGCATGGAATTTGCTACTAATTAACTTTTACTTCAAATAAAGGATTTAATATAGTATCGGCTTGAACAGTATGATTTTTAATGGAATAAATATTACCTTTAAGCAAATCATATTTATTCCATTCAAATGCTTGTTTATCCAAATCTAAAAGACGAACAGAATATTGTTGCCCTTCTCTTGGCATATAGGCAGTCACGATTCCAGCACCTGCACCCATCGTTGCAAGTGTTACGCCTACACTTAAAGCACCAAATGCAAATTTAGAACCCAAAGACGCATTTAATCCATCCACTGAAACAACAAAAATATAATTTGATTTTGACCAATTTTTTAGTGTGTTGATGGTTCTATCATCTAGCTGAGGTATGTCTAAGGTTGTCTTTTGCTTTTGCACCATCTTTAGCTGTACTGCATCAAATTTCGCAATATATTGATTTAAAACTAGAACAGCTGCCCTTTGCTCATCGGTCATATTAATATTATTTTGATTTAACAGAGGATAGGTATTAATCAGTGTTCTTTTAGATTTTGTATCTGCTTGAAACTCATATTTTTTAAGTTGTTCTTCTGGTATTGTTCCACAAATGAATGGTACGGCAGAAGCGCTGACGGTCACATTATGTTGGTTTAACTGTTGTGTAAATGCTTGAATGAATTTCTCAGCAGTGAGTTTAGAAGGCTCATTGAGTACTAAATCTTTCCCCAATTCATTGGTTAAAAGGCATGAATTGACTAAAATTGAAACAGGTTTTGCTTGAATTGCAGCTTGTGTTTTATTTAATTGTTGGCGCGCTTCTGGTGAAATTTTTGTCGTAGCACAACCAGTAAATACCAAACTAGCAATAAGGGGTAATACAATTTTTTTCATAAGTGCTCTTATTTAATTTTGATGAATTTGCTTGATCATTATGTATAAGTAATATTAAAAATTTAATAATTTTTTTTATTTAAATGAATATATTTCATAATTTTATTTTTAAAAATAGATAAAAGAAACCCCGCAATAAGCGAGGTTTCTTTTATCTCAATATTTAATTAAGAATTAAACACGTTCAATAATCGTTGCGATCCCTTGACCAAGACCGATACACATCGTCGCAAGACCGATTTGTGTATCTTGTTGCTCCATCACATTAAGTAATGTCGTCGTGATACGCGCACCAGAACAACCTAGTGGGTGACCAAGCGCAATCGCACCACCGTTCAAGTTCACACGGTCTTGCTGGTCATAAATGCCTAAGCCTTTAAGAACAGATAAACCTTGTGCAGCAAACGCTTCATTCAATTCAAACGTTTGAATATCAGCAATTGACAACCCAGCACGTTTCAACGCTTTTTGCGTTGCAGGAACTGGACCATGACCCATGATTGCTGCGTCACAACCTGCAACCGCCATAGAGCGAATGACAGCACGTGGCTTAAGACCTAAAGCTTGAGCACGTTCAGCAGACATCAATAACATTGCAGAAGCACCATCAGATAACGCTGAAGATGTAGCAGCAGTGACCGTACCGCCTTTCGGGTCGAACACAGGACGTAAACCGGCAAATGTTTCAATATTTGCATCAGGACGAATCACTTCGTCGATATCA
Source organism: Acinetobacter sp. ANC 3781 (assembly GCF_004331285.1). GTDB lineage: Bacteria > Pseudomonadota > Gammaproteobacteria > Pseudomonadales > Moraxellaceae > Acinetobacter. Next base: position 118,300 of record NZ_SJOH01000005.1, on the reverse strand, counting down.
CACAAAATTTTGAAACCGTTTTGGTCATGACCTTCAACACCAATGATTTCGTTTTTGAAACGACCTTCTTGCGTTGCAGCCCAAGCGCGGCGGTGAGATTCCACACCAAACGCATCTTGTTCTTCACGCGTAATGCCGTTCATACGACCCAACATTTCAGCGGTTAAGCCCATCATGTTAGATGCTTTAGCATAATGCTTAGATGCTTCAGGGTTTAGGTCGATGCCGTGCATCATGCCGACGTGACCCATGTGCTCTACACCACCAATAATGAAAATATCACCTTGGTTGGTTGCAATTTGTGCCGCCGCAGTATGAATAGACTGCATAGATGAACCACAAAGACGGTTAACAGTTTGACCTGCAACAGTTTTTGGAAGATCAGCAAGCAATGCGATGTTACGCGCAATGTTCATACCTTGTTCTAGGGTCTGGTTTACACAGCCCCAGATCACATCTTCAACTTCGTTTACATCAAACTGGTTACGAGCAACCAAGGCACGAACTAATTCAGCAGATAAGCTGTCAGCACGTACATTGCGGAACATACCGTTTTTGGTTTTACCCATTGCTGAACGTACGCCATCAACGATGACAACGTCACGTGGATTTAAAGTAGCCATTCACGTTGCTCCTTAACCGTAGAATTTTTTGTTGTTAGCAGCCATGTCACGCAACATTTGTGGCGCTTCATAAGCTTTACCTAAGTGTGCATACTTGTCGCAAAGCGCAACGTATTCAGCAACACCTGTTTGGTCGATGTAACGGCATGGACCGCCACGGAATGGAGGGAAACCTACACCCATGATCATCGCCATGTCTGCTTCTGAGGCAGTCGCGACAATGTTGTCTTCCAGGCAACGAACTGTTTCGTTACAGAAAGCCAGCATCATACGGTCAATGATTTCTTGCGCGTCAAATTCACGTTTTTCGCCAGTCACTACAGATGCAATCAGATCATATGCTGTAGGATCAACTTTTTTCGCTTTCTTGCCTTTACGGTCTAACTCGTATTTGTAGAAACCAACGTCATTCTTTTGACCTAGACGTTTATTTTCATACATGGTTTGAATCGAACCTTTGAAGTCCGGTTTCATACGGTCAGGGAAGCCTTCAGCCATGACTTCTGCACCATGAACGCCCGTGTCAATACCGACAACGTCCATCAAGTAAGCAGGACCCATTGGCCAGCCGAAGCGTTCCATCACTTTATCGATTTGCTGGAAGTCAGCGCCGTCTTTAAGCAACAGGTCGAATGCACCGAAGTAAGGGAACAATACACGGTTAACCAAGAAGCCTGGGCAGTCGTTCACTACGATTGGTGTTTTACCCATTTTCTGAGCAAGAACTACAGTCGTTGCAATCGCTTCATCAGATGTCTTCGCACCGCGAATCACTTCAACCAAAGGCATCATGTGAACCGGGTTAAAGAAGTGCATACCGACAAAGTTTTCAGGACGTTGCAGGTTTTCAGCCAAACGAGTGATTGAAATGGTTGAAGTATTTGAAGCAATAATCGTGTTTTCACGAACATTCTTCTCAGTTTCAGCCAATACAATGCCTTTTACTTTTGGATTTTCAGTCACCGCTTCAATCACGATGTCCACTTCTTTAAACTCGTCATAGCTTAAAGTAGGGCGGATGCGCGCAAGAGTTTCACCCATTTTTGCAGGGGTCATTTTCTTACGTTCAACTTGTTTGGTCAGTAAGCCATTTGCTTCTTTCATACCCAAAGCAAGTTGCGGATTACCAATATCTTTCATAATGATTGGTGTGCCTTTGCTTGCCGCTTGGTAAGCAATACCACCACCCATGATACCCGCGCCGAGAACAGCCGCTTGGTTGACTGGGTGCGCGCCTTTTTCATAGCGCTTCGAGGTTTTTTTCACAATTTGATCGTTGATGAATAAACCAATCAACGCACCTGCTTGAGGCGTAATTGCAGCTTTAGCGAAACCTTCCGCTTCAATTTTTAATGCTTCGTTACGTGGAAGGCTTGCACCCGCTTGTAAAGAATCAAGAAGAAGTTTTGGCGCAGGATATTGCGCAGGATTTGCTTTGGCTAAAACCATCCCTTTAGATGAGTTAAACGCCATCATCTGTTCGATTGGGCTGAGTTTAACTGGATCTAGTTTTTCCTGACGTTTGATTTTCCAGTCAAGGCGACCAGCAATGGCTTGTTTCACCAGGTCAATTGCAGCTGCTTGAAGTTTGTCCGCAGCAACCACCGCATCAACCGCACCGTCTTTCAGTGCTGCATCAGGGCGTTTAGGATTCGCCATCGCCATCCATTCAACGGCGTTATCGATACCAATCACACGGCTTAAACGAACTGTACCACCGAAGCCGGGGAAAATACCGAGTTTGATTTCAGGCAGGCCCACTTGAGCTGCTTCTGACATGATACGGTAGTCACAGACCAAGCACATCTCAAAACCACCGCCCAATGCCATACCATTGATTGCAGCAACTTTAGGAACATCTAAATCTTCAAAGCTGTTGAAAATTTCGTGAACAGGCATCGCCCAATCCACAATTGCTTTTTCGCCTTGAGCAAAGTTATCACCAAATTCAGTGATGTCTGCACCTACGATAAATGTTGATTTACCAGAGGTAACGATTAAACCTTTAACGTCGCTATTGGCTTTAACAGCCTCAATCGCCGCTTTAAAGTCTTCAATCGTTGCACGGTTAAATTTGTTGACCGACTCACCTTGTAAGTCAAAGCGGAATTCTGCAATTCCGTCCGAAAGCATTTGGACGGTAATGGCATTGCCAGCGTGGATCATGCCTGATCTCCTTTATTTTGGAGGACTTATTAAGTTGATGTTTTGAAGCATGTACGCATTTCCCGCGTACATCGAGCTTCGCTAATCTTACGATAACTATATCCAAAAAGAACATAACAAGTTGTATCAAGCAGTGACGCAAGGGTCATCAATTTTTTTTGAATAAACCCTTGTAGTGGTCAGCTTTACTTTTACTCTGCTTTGTAAAAATGTAATGAACTTTTTGTTTAAATTAAGATTTTTTAATCATTTTGTGGCTATTTATATCGGGGGTAAGTTGTGGATTTCAAGTTTTTTATGGACTTGTTTTGGTCAAAAAAGTCAATTGAGCCAATTTTTTAACTCGATGACGTCATCATTGCTGCACAGTTTTAAGCTGAAGATGGTCAATCGGCAGAACTGAGGCGTATTTCATTTGAATAAAAAAGGACGCATTTGCAGTCAAATATGCTGCCGAATGTTTGACTGCAACGATGATTATTGAGGTGGTTGTCTGGAGGATGATTAAGCTAAATGTTTAGCTGATTATTTAAAGAGTTATTCCGGCTGAATTGTCAATTGCCCACCATCAAAATCCACGGTGAGCTGAGTTTTTTCCGGATAATTTAAAAAGTAAATCGCCAGAATCGGTTCCAGTTCAGTCCGCATTTTACGAGCCAAATGGCGTGCGCCAAAACGGATATCATGATTTTTGTAGAAGTGAGCTTTGGCTGCATCACTTAAAACCACAGCACGCTTTTGATGCTGTAATCGCTGATTGAGTTTTTCCAGTTCAATCTCGACCAACTTGGGCAAGGCATCATCCTGAACCGCCTGATAATGCAAAGTACGATCAATGCGGTTTAAAAATTCAGGGTCGAATTTTTTAAACATCACTTTTTCAATAATGGTTTTGGTCGGTATTTTTTTAAGGCAAATGTCCTGCATTTTTTTGGGCAAAAAATTCAGTTTATCCAGGTATTGCTGCGCAGCTTGAGCGCCGACATTACTGGTCATAAAGATCATGCAGTTACGGAAATCAATGGTTTTTGTGCCTGAGGTTAATGTCAGTTTTCCGGTATCCAGTATATTCATTAAACCGCGAATTACTTCAGTGGAAGCCTTCTCCAATTCATCAAACAATACAATCCCGGGGCGGGTATGTGAACCGGCAATCGCTGTTTCATCAAACAGGCTATGACCTTCTTTCGAGCCAACGTAGCCTGGAGGTGCACCGGTAATGGCTGCGGCATAATGTTCTTGCGCCAACGTATTCATGTCAATCCGGCAAAAAGCATCCGGGCGGCCATAAATCGCCTCGCTAATTAAACGTACAGTTTCAGTTTTGCCGACCCCGGTTGGACCAAGCATGAGCATTACCGAGATAGGGCGTTCCGGACTGGAAAAATCTGCCTTGACCACATGCAGCATTTTTTCGATTTCTTTTAATGCGGCCTCCTGTCCGATAATTCGGGTATGCAGGAGTTGCATGACCTGTTGAGGTTCAAAATGAAAACGGGGTTTGCCAATCAATTTATCTTTTTCAGATGTGCTATGCGTTGCAGTTACCGGCTTAACGATATGCATGGCATGATTGTGGTTCGTCATTCAGTTTGATCCAAATTTTTCAGATGACTTGAGCATAGCAAAATAAGCATGAGTCACTTATAGCTTTTAGCAATTAAATGATTGTTAGAACTTTGTTTGATGAGAGGAGAAAATAGCGAATTGGCTTGAAAATGGCGTGAAAACCATCACATCATGTAGCAAAGCAAAGATTATTCTGAATAAGGCTGAATGTGAACGAAAACGCACGTGACAATATTGAAAAGATTTTAGCCCATATGACGACTTTGCCCGGCGTTTACCGGATGCTGGGTAAAGACGGTGAACTGCTGTATGTTGGCAAAGCCAAGAATCTAAAAAACCGTGTGTCGAGCTACTTCGTTAAAACCATCGAGCATCCGAAAACACAGGCGCTGGTGGCCCGGATTTATAATATCGAAACGCTGGTGGTACGTTCGGAAACCGAAGCCTTATTGCTGGAACAGAACCTCATTAAACTGCATCGTCCGCCGTACAACATCATGTTGCGCGATGATAAATCCTACGTCTATATTTTTGTTTCCAGTGACAAGCCTTATCCGCGCATTGCAGCAGGACGCGGCAAAGGCAAGCATCAGGTCGGTAAGTTTTTTGGACCTTATCCAAGTGCCTATAATGCCCGGGATACTTTGGTGGTGCTGCAAAAACTGTTTAATGTGCGCCAGTGTGAAAACAGCTATTTTGCCCAGCGTAAACGTCCGTGTTTGCAATATCAGATCAAGCGCTGTACCGCCCCTTGTGTTGGTCTCATTTCGCCTGAAGATTATCAGGAAGATGTTAAAAATTCGATTCGCTTTTTACAGGGCGATACCAAAGAGCTGAATCAGGAACTGATTGCCAAAATGGAAGCGGCGGCAGAAGCTTTGGAATTTGAAAAAGCGGTATTTTACCGTGACCGTATGGCGCTGTTGCGTGACGTGCAATCACAGCAGGCGATTTATAAACTCAAAGGTGAAGCCGATATTCTGGCGATTGCCTATCATGCCGGGGTGACCTGTGTGCAGATTATGCATGTACGCAATGGCAAGATGCTTGGTGGGAAAAGCTATTTCCCGGATATGCTGGGCGATGATCTGGGGCAAATGCTGTCGGACTTCATGGCGAACTTTTATTTTCAGGTCGCAGATGAAGTACCTGTCGAGCTGATTATAAATACCGAATTACCCGATCGCAAAGAACTGGAACAGGCGCTGCAACAGGAATTTAGCAAGAAAGTTCAGATTAAGTCCAATGTTCGGGAAACTCGTGCCGAGTGGTTAGAGCTGGCCAATATGAATGTGCAACATGCCATTAAAGGGCAGTTGGCCAATCATTTTGAACTGAATGAACGTTTCCATCAGCTGGAACAAGTGGTCGGTCGTCCGATTGACCGGATTGAATGTTTTGATATCTCGCATACCATGGGTGAAGCCACGATTGCTTCCTGTGTGGTGTTTGATTCGGGCGGTGCACGCAAACGTGATTATCGCCAGTTTGCCATTGATGATATTACCGGTGGGGATGACTATGCGGCCATGCGCCAAGCGTTGACGCGGCGTTATAAAAAAGCCATGTTGCCGGATTTATTGCTGATTGATGGTGGTAAAGGCCAATTACATATGGCGATGCAAGTGATGCAAGATCTGGGACTGGAAGCCTTTATGGTCGGAGTATCCAAAGGCGAGGGGCGTAAACCCGGTCTGGAAACCTTACATTTTACTGATGGTACTAAAATTCAGTTGCCTGAAGACCATAAAGCGCTGCATTTGATTCAGCAGGTACGAGATGAAGCACATCGTTTTGCTATTACCAAGCACCGTGCTAAACGTGATAAACGTCGTGGTGGTTCGGTACTGGAAGTGATTCCGGGTCTTGGTCCGAAACGCCGCCGTGATTTGCTGACCCATTTTGGTGGCATTCAGGGTGTACTCAAAGCCTCGGAAAATGACTTGAAGCTGGTTCCGGGTTTGGGTGATGTCATGGCTCGAACAATTTATAAGGTACTGCATGAATAAATATAGACCGATTGGCCGAAGTGCTCACTGACGCTGCAGTCATTGATCATTCACAACACTTCAAAATAAGTAAAAGATAGAGCAAATCAACAACTTCAAAGGACAAAGGATGTCACTGCATCAATTATTTACCGACATTGAACAAAATGAATGGGTTGATATGCCACAGGGATGGTTACAAGGCCGCACCATTTATGGGGGCTTGGTTGCAGGGATGATGATGCAAAAAGCAGTGGTGGCAATTGCTGATCCCTTAAAACGTTTATTAAGCACCAGTGTGACTTTTGTTGGTCCCGTACAGCAGGCACCCGTTCAATTAAGTGCTGAAATCTTGCGTCAAGGCAAGTCTGTGACAACGGTTGAAGTACGGCTCTGGCAGGATGAGGCGGTGCAAAGTATTTTGATTGCCAGTTTTGGTACCCAGCGTGAGTCGGCAATTTCGGTACAACAGGAACGCGTTGCACCAGTATTTCCAGCACCTGAGCAATTAAACGTTGCACAGCATCATCCTCTAGCACCTGAATGTTTTGGACAGATGGACTTGGTCTGGGTGGATGGGCAGTATCCATGTAGCGGCAGTATGAAACCTGATTTTAGTGGCTGGATGCGTTTTAATCCGGATCTACATGAGAACCGGGAAATGACAGTGGCTGATTTGATGGTGGCATTTGATATGTGGCCTCCCGGTGTTTTGCCCATGTTTAACAGCATGGCACCCGCCAGTTCACTGACCTGGCATGTGACTTATGTTCACCCTTTGAATAATTATCTGCAGGATTGGTTTAAATATAAAGTATTTACCGATTATGCGGCAGAAGGGTATTCCACTGAATATGCCCATCTTTGGGATGCCGAGAATCGACTGATTGCGATTTCCAGACAGACAGTTACCGTGTTTGCCTAGTGACACTTTATAGCAATTCGTATAAAGTGAGTCTGAATTAACGATGAATCCATCCCAAAATATGTGTGGTTTTTCATTGTACATACAGGGGAAAAATTGGCGGTGTCTATGACTACAGGTCGCATCCTGAATATTCCAAATATCTTGACTTTGGCGCGTATAGCTTTAATACCTGTTTTTTTGTTGGTGGCTTATTGGCCGCCTGCAGTTGGTGTTGCAGAACACGACACTAACATGACTCGTCACATTATTTTAACGGCGATTTTTGTGGTTGCTGCAGTAACTGACTGGTTCGATGGTTATTTGGCACGTTCACTGAACCAAACTTCAGCTTTCGGTCGTTTTCTTGACCCTGTAGCCGATAAGCTGATGGTTGCAGCTGCACTGATTGTTTTGGTGCAATGGCAACCGAGTATTTCCATGGCATTTGCAGCGATTGTGATTATTTCGCGCGAAATTACCGTATCTGCTTTACGTGAGTGGATGGCGGAATTGGGTGCACGTACCAATGTGGCAGTATCTACCGTCGGTAAATATAAGACGGCGTTTCAAATGATTGCAATTTCCGTGTTTTTACTGAACTGGCAACTACTGGATACCTTAGCTTATCTTTTACTTTATACCGCGGTGATTCTAACGTTGTGGTCCATGTTCATTTATTTGAAAGCCGCATGGCCGTATTTGAAACAGCCTTAAATTTAATAAATAACCAAAACACCCGTTTCAGGGTGTTTTTTTTGGTTTTGATTTTTTTGTTGAAAAATTTACGCACAAAAAAAATCCTAGATTTTGGGGGAAACCTAGGATTGAAATCGGGTATCGTTATATCTTTTATAAGATGTTTAACCATCTTCTTGAAACTGATTATAGGAGAATCAATTTTATGAATCATGTAGGTTATTGTATTGTAATGTAGATTTTTATTGAGAAATGTAGTTTTGGTTTACAGTTATTTCGAGATGTAAAAAATATATTGAGACTAAACTTTTAATGCTAGCAGCTCAGTTAGCGTGCTAAAAATAAAACCCGGTATCAATCATGGATTTTAATCATGATATACCCTGCTAAACAGGGGCTTGTAGTGCAAAAAAATAAGAGCGCGTAAAAAAAAAGAAATTATTAATAAAAAAGGGGGGCCACGTATTAAAGCCTACACACCTTCACTGTTTGTCTTGATTAAAAAGAAAGCAGTGCCCTAGTTTTCACTCGAAGCATAGCTTCTCGTCTTCTTGCAGAATATATTCCTCAGGGTCGAGCAGTGCTCTATTAAAAGTAAAAAAAAGCCTTTAAAAGACTCCTTGATGACATTTGAAACTATACGCTTCGCTTGTCTTTACGTAAAATTTAAAGCAGTTTAAAAAACAAATCTCCAATAATGAAGATTTCTTTTTCAGATGAGAACTTGCGCGAGCAAAGCTTCTTACCTTGCGTAATTTTCAAAGCAACGCTTTAATTTTACCACTTTAAGCATAGCTTCTCGTTTTGCAGCCTGGCGAAACAGTGCTTCCAGAAATAAAAAAGGAGCCTTTTAAAAGACTCCTTTATGCCACTTGAAACTATGCGCTTCACTTGTCTTGCATATAAAATAAGGCAGCGCCTTATTTTTCTTCAGGCTTTAGGCCTTCAGCTTTTTCGAGTGACTCATCGTTACTAAAGAATTTTTCACGTTGCTCTTCCAGAAATTTTTTCGCATCCGGTTCAAACACGTTTAAACGCTTTTCATTGATCAAGGTTGTTTGGTGTTTAAGCCATTCTTGCCATGCCTGTTTAGACACGCTGTCAAACAATTCTTGACCTTTTACACCTGGGAAGGGTGCAAAATCTAAACCTTCCATGTCAGCCTGATACTTACGGCAAAATACTTGTCGAGACATATCATTATTCCTTAAGCGTAAAGTTTTTCTAAACGTGTATAGGCACGTGCAATTGCAGCTTCAACTTGAGCTGGTGCAGTACCGCCAATATGGTTACGTGCATTCACCGATGCTTCAAGTGTTAATGCTTTTTCAAATACGTCAGCCTGAATCAAATCAGAGAACTGTTGTAGCTGTTCAAGCGTCAATTCAGACAAATCTTTCGATTCTTGAACACCGAGCGCAACGGCTTTACCGACAATTTCATGTGCATCACGGAACGCAACGCCATTTTTCACCAAATAATCGGCAAGATCGGTTGCGGTTGAGAAACCGCGTAGTGCAGCTTCACGCATAATTTCGATGTTTGGAACCAATGCAGGAATCATGTCGGCAAATGCCATTAATGAGCCACGAACGGTATCAATCGCATCAAATAATGGTTCTTTGTCTTCTTGGTTGTCTTTGTTGTACGCTAAAGGTTGACCTTTCATGAGGGTTAAAAGACTCATTAAGTCCCCATAAACACGTCCGGTTTTACCACGAATCAATTCAGGAACATCCGGGTTCTTCTTCTGCGGCATAATTGAAGAGCCGGTGCAGAAACGGTCTGGAATGTTCACAAATTTGAACTGAGCAGAAGTCCAAAGAATCATTTCTTCAGACATACGTGATAAATGCATCATGATTAAAGATGCAGCAGCATTGAATTCAATACCAAAGTCACGGTCAGACACGGCATCTAACGAGTTTTCACACACTGCTTCAAAACCTAAAAGCTGTGCTGTGTATTCACGCTCGATTGGATAGGTTGTACCGGCCAAAGCAGCAGAACCTAATGGTAGGCGATTGACACGTTTACGACAGTCAATCAGACGTTCAGAGTCACGCACCAGCATTTCAAACCAGGCCATTAAGTGGTGACCGAAAGTCACGGGCTGGGCAGTTTGTAAGTGAGTGAACCCAGGCATAATGGTTTGGGTGTTTTTAGCAGCTAAGCCCAAAATACCTTTTTGTAATTTTTCCAGTAATTTTAAAATCGCATCAATTTCGTCACGTACATATAAGCGAATATCAGTTGCGACCTGGTCGTTACGGCTACGACCGGTATGTAGTTTTTTACCTGTAATACCAATACGCTGAGTCAGGCGAGACTCAATGTTCATGTGGACATCTTCCAGATCAACGCGCCATTCAAAGTTACCCGATTCAATATCCGCTTGAATAGCAGTTAAGCCGGTGATGATATCGTCACGTTCTTGCTCGGTAAGTACGCCAACCTTTGCAAGCATGGTTGCATGGGCGATAGAACCTGCAATATCTTGTTTATAAAAGCGTTGGTCAAATTGTACAGATGCTGTAAATTCAGCAACAAAAGCGTCCGTCGCTTCAGAGAAACGACCGCCCCACATACCCGAAGTTTGGGTTTGTGACGGATTTGAGGAATTAGAAGATGTGGTCATGTCGGCTCAATAGGATAAAAAGCATTAGAACTAAAAAGAGTATAACAAATTCAGGTTCACTTGCCGAAGGACAAGACGACCAATCTTTTGCTCATACGCAAGGAAATAAAACATATGCTTATTTTTTTACGAAAATAGGGCGTTGGCAACATTTAATCGAATTATTTATTGCCAGCAATATTTTGGCGATGATTTTAGCTTTAGCCGAAGCACAATCTTGGGCGGCCTTAAGTGTAGGGCGTTTATTGCAGTATATGTTGTTCATTAACTGGGTGTTGCTGGCTTTTGCAGCATTGCTGGAACTGTTTCAGAAAAAAATTCAGCATTTAAGTTTTGGCCAAGTCTTATGTGTCAGCTTCGTTCTGTTGCAAATGATTGTTTTATTGACCACCGTGGTACTAAATGGGGTGATTTATTTTGGACAAAATTTTCAAATTCATCATTTAAATCTTGCTGTGTTATTCGATGGTGTGGTGTTACATCTGAGCTATGGCGTGCTGATCGGGACATTTTGTTTCCGTTATCTGTATTTTCGAGAGCAATGGGCACGTCAGCAAAATAGCGAACTGAATGCACGAATTCAGGCGATGCAGGCACGAATTCATCCACATTTTCTGTTTAACAGTTTAAATACGGTAATCAGTTTAATTACCATTGATCCGGATAAAGCAGAGCAAATGTTACTGAATTTATCACGGCTATTTCGTGCGAGTTTTAAAGAACTTAAACTGGTTCGCCTAAAAGATGAAATTGAATTATGTCAGCATTATTTAGCGATTGAGCAGATCCGTTTGGGTGATCGTTTACGCGTAGAGTGGAAATATGACGATGAAGTTCTCTTTTCTCAGATACAAATTCCGTTATTAACTTTACAACCTTTAGTGGAAAATAGTATTTTTCATGGAGTTGAAAAATTTTTAACAAAGAGTACGATAAGCATATTGGTTGAAATATTGCAAAATCAAGTCAATATAGTCATTACTAACCCTTATACACAGGATAAAATAAATATACGACCAGGAAATGGTATTGCAGTCGAAAATGTGAAACAGCGTCTAGAGGCTTATTATGGACGGACTGTGAGCTTTCAGACATACGCGGGAAAGGGAATATTTACCACAGTTGTGCAATATCGATATAAATAAAAAATCAGAGTTAACCTATAAAAAAAATCATGGTAACTGTGAAAGGAGGAAAAATGGACATCCTGATTTGTGATGATGAGCCTCTTGCTGTAGAGCGCTTATCACGTTTAGTCACACAACTGGGACATCAAGTGGTTGCAACCGCAACCCATGGTCAGCAGGCGATTGAGATGGTTCAGTTTTATGAGCCAGATGTCGTGCTTTTAGATATTCAAATGCCGGAAATGGATGGTTTAAGCTGTGCGCAGTATTTGCGTCAGCTAGAGCCTATGCCCGCTATTATTTTTTGTACAGCCTATGATGAACATGCTTTAGAGGCATTTAAGTCGCATGCAGAAGGCTATCTATTGAAACCGGTGATGCAGCAGGAATTGCAACAGGTTTTAGATCACTTAACAAAACTGACTCAAGCACAAATGAGCACTTTAAAACAAAAAGAAGATATGAACGAAATCAATATAAAACGCCATCAAATTGTGGCAAAAACCTACCGCGGGGTAGAGTTGGTGCCTGTGGAAAATATTTATTATTTTTTAGCAGATCAAAAATATGTCACGGTACGCCATAAAAATGGCAGTGTACTGATTGATGAAACCTTGAAAGACCTGGAAAATGAATTTGGCGATCAATTTGTCCGAATTCATCGTAATGCTCTGGTTTCTGTACATTTTCTGGATGGACTCGAAGTTATTAGTTCCGGGCAATATCAGGTGCGTTGTCGTGAATTGGAGGAACGCCTGGCAGTCAGCCGGCGCCATTTACCCAATTTAAGAGAACGAATACAAAAAATTTAAATCTGCCTTCATGGTTTTAGTGACAACAACTGTGCGAATGTACTTGCATTTTCAAGTCAGCGCGTTAAGTTTAGAATAACGCCCTTAATTGACTGTTTCTAAAATTTATGAAGATTTTGAAGATTGCAACTCGACAAAGCCCGCTTGCATTATGGCAGGCTGAACATATTCGTGCCCGTTTAGAGGCATTGCATACTGATCTTAAAGTTGAGTTGGTGACCTTCGTCACTCAGGGTGACAAAATTCTGGATACGCCTTTGGCAAAAATTGGTGGTAAAGGTTTATTTGTTAAAGAGTTAGAAGCGGCATTACTGGATGGTCGTGCAGACTTGGCGGTTCATTCGATGAAAGATGTTCCTATGGCGCTGCCTGAAGGTTTGAGCTTGCCGGTGATTTGTGAACGTGAAGATCCGCTGGATGCTTTTGTATCGAATACTTATCACTGTTTTGATGAATTACCGCAAGGTGCAAAAGTGGGGACATCCAGCCTGCGCCGTAAAACCCAGATTTTAAAACAACGTCCGGATTTAAATATTATTGATTTGCGTGGAAATGTTGGCACGCGTTTATCTAAACTTGATTCAGGTTTATACGATGCGATTATTTTGGCAAGTGCGGGTTTAAAACGCTTGGGTTTGGCGGAGCGTATTCGTCATAATCTGTCTCCTGAAATCAGTTTGCCTGCAGTTGGACAGGGGGCACTCGGCTTGGAATGCCGTACCACAGATCAGGTTGTACTGGATCTTATTTTACCGCTTTTACATATTGAAACTGATGTGTGCGTTCGCGCAGAACGTGCTTTCAATGCGTATTTGGAGGGCGGTTGCCAAGTGCCGATTGCAGGATATGCCACTTTAAACCAAGGGCAACTCCATATGGAGGGACGTGTGGGGAGTGTGGATGGTGTGACACTATTAAAAGTTAAACTCAGTGGGGCGCCAGAACAGGCTGAACAGTTAGGAGTGAGTCTCGCACAGAAGTTGCTGGAACAAGGTGCAGGCGATTTGCTTAAAGCGCTTTATTAACATGTTGTTTATTAATACCCGTCCTCAAGATCGTGCAGAAAAATTGAGTCATACCTTGCGTATGGCTTATATACCTGTTTTGGATTTGCCCTTACTGGAATTGCTGGCTCGACCTTGGTCAGAGCCATTGTCTAAGTTGTATCCGCAATTACTTTCTGCGCAGGTGATTGTAGTGGTGAGTCCAACTGCGGTTCAAGTGGGGATGGATTACTTAAAACAGGCAGGGATTAGTCTTGATAAACTTCAGCATATCCAGTGGATTGCAGTAGGTGAAACAACGGCGCAAGCTTTATCGAACTATGGTATTGCTGCTGAAGTTCCTTTGGTTGAAACATCGGAAGGGATGTTACAACTTCCAATACTTAAAAGTATGAATGCTGGAACGTGTATTGCTTTTTGGCGAGGGGAAGGTGGCCGTCCATTTATGATGGAACAGTTAAAACAGCAAGGCATGCATATTCTAAATTTTATTTTATATGAGCGTCGCTGCCCGTTACTTACTTTACAGAACCTTCCAGATATATTGCCATTATTAGAACGAGAACAACAATATGCTATGGTGGTGAGCAGTGAAGCGGGCTGGCTAAACTGGATTAAGTTAATGCAGGGTCAAGATGCGATTATTGCAAAAGGCTATTATTTTGTTTTGGGCGAGCGCTTGTATCAAGTTGTTTCAGATTATAAAAAAAATCAACAGACATGTTTTAATATCGCCCGATTACCTGATTTAAAAACAGATTCAATTTTGCAGCAGCTTGTTGTTGTGCAAGGGAACACATGAAGAAAATTCTCATTTTATTACTTATTTTAAGTTTACTCTGGATTATAAAATTAAGTTATGACGTATTTAATGTCTCTGCACAACAAACAGAATTAATCAGCAGTTTGCATCGTATTGAACAAAACAATGCAAATTTAAATGATCAACTGGTGGCTTTACAGCGTCAGGTAAAAGTTGAAGCTGGGACAGTAGCGCAAGGTGTTCAAGCAGAGCATGATTTAAAAGCCATTGAAGCATCAAATATTGATCCGGTTGTGGTGATTAAACAGCAGTTAGATTTGATTGAATTTATGCTGAAACAGCAAAAACTGAATGAAGCCCTAGATAAGTTAATGAATTTGGACCGCAATTTAGAGCAATATACTTTAGCACCTTCCTTGAAGCAGAGTTTACATCAAGTGATTGCGAAAGATCAGCAGGTGATTCAGCAGTTTGCAAGTGACCGCGTGGCACAGCAAACAAAAGTAGATGGATTAATACACCAGCTAGATCAAGCTTTAACTCAAGAAATAAATATACCTAAATTAAGTTCAGGCCAACCACAAACTAAACATTTTTGGCAGCGCTGGCTGGTTATTGAACCAGCGAAACAACCTGCTGTGGCTTTAATGCAACGTCCGCTAATCTTAAAGGAAGCGCAACTGAGATTATTATTGGCACATCAGGCATTACAGCAAGGTCAATATTTAGAATACCAAGAATCGCTAACTGAAATTATCCAATTGTTACATCAAATACCGGATGAGAAATCACGCCAACTGATTCAGAATATCCAAAAAATAAAAGGATTTACTGTTATTCCGACGCCAATTTTAAATACGCGTGCATTATTGGGGTGATGGATTAATGAAACAGATTTTACTTGCCTATGCTTTTATCAGCCTGATTATAATCGCCAGCCTGAGTGTTTTAAGCTACGGTTATGGCGCAGGTTATGTTTATTTATACTGGCGTGAATGGCAAATTCAAACCAATATCTGGGTCATTTTTATTTTCCTCGCCAGTCTGAGTTTAATCATTCAATTGTTGTGGTTGCTAATCAAGCGCTATTTAAAAAGACAACAAAGAAAGCTGGAAACTGTTTTTAATTTTAAAAATTTGCATCCTTATGAACAGTTGGCTGTAGTGTGGTTATTAGAAGCAGCGCAAGACCAGCATGAATTTATTCAAGGGGTATTTTCGCAATCGGGTTTATTAAAAGGCATTATTGGTTCGAGATTGTATTTGATGCAGCAGCAATACCCACAAGCGCTCGCAATATTAAATCAAAGCAATGCCATGGCATTTGAGTTGGCTGAAATACAACGAATTGAAATTTATCTGGCTCAAAATGATGGAGAGCAAGCCTTAACCCATCTTGAGTTCTTAAATCAGCATGAACTTTCGCCGTGGTTAAATGATGTAAAAGGTGCCTATAATTTACGCTTGACTGCCCTATGGGGAGAGTTTGCCATTCAATTTCCATGGATGTATTTACGTTCGACTAAATATGGTCATTTAGGAACCGAAAACAAACAGGAGTGGTTGCAACAGTTATTGCTCGGCTTTGATCAAGCGCACGTTGAGGATTTACAAAATTTACAACAACGTTATTTAGACTTGCAAGATCAAATTTATAGTCGCAATTATGAGATAAAAACTTTATGGTTAAAGTTGTTGTCTCGTATGCCAGAAATGAGTCAGCAACATGAAGACTTGGCATTGCATTTATTAGATGAACAATTTAATAAAGATGTTTTTTATTTATGGTTCCAGCAGCAGTTATTGAAACAAAACCCTGATTATTTAAAGGTTGAGCAAAGAATTGACTATTGGGAAAATAAATATCTTTCTTTGCCGGTGTTTAGCTTTGCAAAATGGTATATATATGAGGCAACAGCCCGTAATGCTGAAGCCGAAAAATTATTGGAATTACATCCAGATAATGTGATGATGAATTATTTAAGAATTAAATCTACTTTAAAAGGTCAGGACAATTTAATTAAACAGTTAAATTTAATATTTGAAAATAATGCAAATTTTGTTGAAATAAAAATATGAGGTCAATTCAATGTTAACCCTATCAGATTATCCTGTTATTTATGAACAGTCAGTTGCTTGGGGAGACATGGATGCTTTCGGGCACGTAAATAACGTCATGTATTATCGTTATATCGAAAGTGCACGTATTCGTTATATGGATGAATTAAGTATTTTTCAACAGGATATTTATACGGTGGTTGCATCAAATCAGTGTAAATATATTCGTCCGGTATTTTATCCAGACCAGCTTAAAATAGGGGTGCGTGTTGAGGAAGTTCGCAATAGTGCATTTCGTATGAGTTATTTGTTATGGAGTGAGACACAGCAAACTGTAGTTGCATTGGCTGAAGCGGTCATCGT
Source organism: Acinetobacter sp. ANC 3781 (assembly GCF_004331285.1). Taxonomy (GTDB): domain Bacteria; phylum Pseudomonadota; class Gammaproteobacteria; order Pseudomonadales; family Moraxellaceae; genus Acinetobacter. Next base: position 101,586 of record NZ_SJOH01000005.1, on the reverse strand, counting down.
TTGTGTAAATAAAGACTCAATGCTTAAAACAGAAATTCCTGAAATTATTCGTCATAAAATTACTGAAATTGAATTAAGCGTGAATCATTTAATTTAAAAATTATTTAAAGCAAACATTCTATGAAACTCTAGAAATGTATAATCTATTTTAAAGATCGTTGTTATCTAAAAATTTATATTGAATGTTTTAGATAATAAAAATATTATGATCGAGTTTTAAATAAATAAAATATAAAATCTATTTAGGAGTTATTATGATGCCAGATATTAGTAATTTATCTGTTGAACAGTTAAAACGTTTACAAGTTGAAGCGGAAGCATTAATTGCTTCTAAAAAAGATCAAGCGGTTGAAGATGCTTATCAGCAAATTTTAGATATTGCAGAGAATGTAGGTTTATCAATTGAACAAATTTTAGAATTCGGTGCAACGAAACGTAAAAAAAGCACTCGTAAATCTGTTGAGCCTCGTTACCGTAGTAAACAGAACCCCTCTGATACCTGGACGGGTCGCGGTAAACAACCACGCTGGTTAGTTGCTGAACTGGAAAGTGGTGCGAAACTGGAAGACTTCCTCATCTAATTTTAAAATTCATGAGATTGTCATCCAATTGGATTAGGCTAAAAAAACCAAGCATATATGCTTGGTTTTTTTATATCTTTGAATTGGCGTTGTGGGAAAAGTGTGCATAATGTGTATAGAAAGATAATATCGTGGCTCAGGGAAGAAGAATAGATATGTTGGTCGTGGTGGGATGATAAAAAAACCTAAATACATCACGTGGTGGATCTTTGCCATCAGCGTTTTTTTTATTTTCGTCTTACTCCAAATTCCAGCGGCTTGGCTCATTTCAAAATTTTATAAGAATAACCAGGTCTTGCAAAACGTAAGCGGCAATATTTGGCAAGGGCAAGCAGATTGGCATAGAGGAAACCTCAGAGGCTCGTTAAGTTGGAAAACACGGCCTTTAGATCTGTTTTTGCTGCGTTTAGGGGCGCATATTGAACTTCATAGTGGTAATACCCAGCTTGATGGGGTGATGGGGTATGGTTTTGGCAAAAAAGTCACGATTCATAATTTGAATGGACAAATTGCACCTGAGACCCTAAAAAATCTGGTGGACTGGCAATGGCCTGCAAATGCCATTCAGCTCCAGGATATCGATTTTAACTATAAAAAAGAGCAGGGCTTTTCACAGGCAGACGGTCAATTACAGTGGGCAGGTGGTGAGCTGATTTACACCTATGCTCAGCGACAGGATCGAATGAATATGCCGTCCTTAAAAGGAAAACTGTCAGATGAAAATAACAAGCTACTGTTTGATATTCGTGACCAGCGTGATCAAAAACTGATTGCCTTGGATCTGGATCAAAACCTGATGCTTGATGTGCAGCTCACCCAGCGTTTATTGATGAATATTCCTTCCTACGATGGCAAAGCAGGTCTGGACACCTATGTCATTAGTTCACGACAACCTTTATTTAAAGGTGGTTTCTAATGAATGAATGGATTGAAAAAATTCAACAGTTAAATTGGAAACAAGCGGATCGGATTGCACCCATCCTGTTGGCACTGCTGATTTTATATCTATGCTGGAAGTTGGCGAGTATTTTCTGGTTATTGCTCGCACCACCTCAAGTCATGCAAGTTGAGCGTGTGGAATTGGGCTCACAACAGCCGCAGGTTCCAAACATTTCTTCGTTTGCATTGTTTCAAGAGGCCGGAAAGACCGCTGCTGCAGACGAGAACATCAATTTAATATTACAAGGTGTCGTGGTCGGCTACCCAAGTCAATTTTCTTCTGCCGTGATTAAAGTCAATGACGTGGCAGATCGCTATCGGGTGGGAGAAAGTATTGATGCCACGTCTTACCAGTTGGCTGAAGTGTACTGGGATCGCGTGGTATTGCGTCAAAATAATGGCACCACCCGAGAGTTACAATTTAAGGGAATTGAAAATGGGTTGGATCAATCTATTATTCCACCTGAAGTCAACGCGGCAAACTCAAACAATCAAGCGAGTCAAACGACTCAAGCTGCACCGAGTCAGGAAAATAATGCTTTGGGACAAGCCGTACAAAAAATACAGCAAGACCGGGAACAATATTTAAAAGATATGGGGGTGAATGCGGCTGGTGGAGGGTATGAAGTGACCTCAAGAACTCCGGCAGCATTACGCAGCAAGCTGGGTTTGCAACCGGGTGACCGAATTATGTCTTTGAATGGACAGGCGGTAGGTCAGGGGCAAAGTGATGCTCAGTTGCTGGAACAGGCGAGACGCGAAGGTCAGGTTAAGCTGGAAATAAAGCGTGGTGATCAAGTGATGACCATACAACAGAATTTTTAAGTGATGTATCGTCACATTATAGGGTTAGGAAGCACGGAATTTTATGGCTTTATTTAATCATCATCGTTCAGTCTGGACCTTATTTGCAACTGCCCCACTTATTGCTATGGTGAGTACTGCAAGTCACGCACAGACATGGAAAATCAACTTACGTGACGCTGATTTAACAGCGTTCATTAATGAAGTTGCAGACATTACGGGGAAAAATTTTGCTGTCGATCCGCGTGTGCGTGGCAATGTGACGGTAATTTCAAATAAACCTTTAAATAAAGCTGAAGTTTACGAGTTATTTCTGGGTGTGTTGAATGTGAATGGCGTGGTGGCTATTCCTTCGGGCAATACCATCAAATTGGTACCGGATAGCAATGTTAAAAGTTCCGGTATTCCTTATGATGGCAAACAGCGTGCCACGGGTGATCAAATTGTGACTCGGGTGATTTGGCTGGAAAATACCAATCCAAATGACTTGATTCCTGCAATTCGTCCTTTAATGCCACAGTTCGCGCATTTATCCGCGGTCGCAGGGACCAATGCGCTGATTGTTTCAGACCGTGCCAGTAATATTTATCAGCTTGAAACTATTATTCGTAACCTGGATGGTACCGGACAAAACGATATTGAAGCGGTAACGCTGCAATCCAGTCAAGCGGAAGAAATGATTGGTTTACTGGAATCAATGAGTTCGACTGGCGCAGCCAAAGATTTAAAAGGCTCACGTATTCGCATCATTGCCGACACGCGTACCAACCGGATTGTGCTGAAAGGCGATACTGCAACCCGTAAACGTATCCGCCAAATGATTGAAATGCTGGATGTGCCTGCGGCAGATCGGTTAGGTGGACTCAAAGTCTTTCGTTTAAAATATGCCAGTGCCAAGAATCTGGCGGAAATTTTACAAGGCTTGGTTACTGGTCAGGCAGTTTCAGGTTCATCAAAGTCGAACAGTTCATCGTCGAATACCAGTAATACGATGAATAATCTCAGCAGTAATAACTCGAATACTTCAAGCAGTGGCTCATCTAGTATTTCAACCCCAAGTATTAATCTGGGTGGTGGATCGAATAGTAACACTCAAAATAGCATCACCAGTTTTAATGGTAATGGGATCAGTATTATTGCCGATGACAGCCAAAATGCGCTGGTGGTGAAAGCTGATCCACAATTGATGCGCGAAATTGAATCGGCCATTCAACAACTGGACATCCGTCGTCAACAGGTACTCATTGAGGCTGCCATCATTGAAGTGGAAGGAAGTGATGCCGATCAACTCGGTGTGCAATGGGCCTTGGGTGACTTAAGTAGTGGCATCGGATTGATTAGCTTTGATAATGCAGGGGCAAGTCTGGCGAGTTTAGCCGGTGGTTATTTAACGGGTGGTGCTGCCGGTTTAGGTGCCGCAGCAGCTGGGTTAAAAGGCACCTCACTGATTCTTGGAGATTACAAGGAAGGCAGTGATGGATCTCGTCGACTTTATGGTGCACTGATTCAGGCACTCAAAAGTAATACAAAATCCAATTTACTTTCCACGCCATCCATTGTGACCATGGACAATGAAGAAGCCTATATTGTGGTGGGGCAGAACGTACCCTTTGTTACAGGTTCTGTCGCCACGACCACAGCCGGGATTAATCCCTATACCACGGTGGAACGTAAAGATGTCGGTGTGACTTTAAAAGTGGTGCCGCATATTGGTGAAGGTGGCTCGGTTCGCTTAGAAGTCGAGCAGGAAGTTTCTGCAGTACAAGCAAAAGGTGAAGCGCAGGATTTGGTCACCAGTAAACGTGCCATCAAAACCTCAATTTTGGCTGAGCATGGTCAGACCATCGTGTTGGGCGGTTTAATTTCGGATAACTCGATTCATGGTCGTCAGTCTGTACCGGGCTTGGGCGCTATTCCGGGAATTGGGCGTTTGTTTAGATCTGATGTTAAATCGAATGAAAAACGCAATCTATTGGTCTTTATTCATCCCACTATTGTTGGTGATGCTAAAGATGTGAAGCGTTTATCGCAGCAACGTTACAGTCAGTTATATAGCTTGCAGTTGGCCATGGATCAGGATGGCACTTTCTCTAAGTTACCGGAAAATGTGGATGATATTTATCAGCAAAGACTGCCAGTTACGCCTTCAGCTCCTAAAGTGCCGGATTATCAAACGGTACCATCAGGTGCGCAGAGCCGGTCCAATGCCACTACGATTAGCACTCCTGTAGCGATTGAGCCTGTGGTGCAACGGCAAGTTATTCAGGCCCCTCAATCTGAGGTTGAACGAACCAAAAATACCGTAACCACGACCACGATTCGATCAGGTTCTTAACAGAGGATGTAAAGACTTGAAGATTTGCCGTGATATGATGAAAAAAAATCGCAAAGAGAAGTGCATTTCATGACTTGGAAAATACAAGCAATTACCGGTGAATTGACGGGACAAGAAATTAGCATCGACCGTGATATGGTGGTCGGTCGTCATCAGAGCGCAGATATTGTATTGCAAGCAGCGGAAATTTCGCGCAAGCATGCGGCTTTCTTGCTAAAAGACCAAGCCTTGTGGGTACAGGATTTAAACTCATCTAACGGCACATTCCTCAATGATTTACAGATTGAACATGAAACCTTGTTAAAACAAGGTGATATTATTCAGTTTGCCAGTTTAAAATTTTCAGTTCTTGAGCCAGCTAAAGATATTGCGCCTCTAGTGATTGAACCCGTTGAAGTTGCAGCTGAACCTGTAGCAGCGGAAACAGAAGTGATTCCTGCTACTGAACAGCCTTCGGAAGCTGTTGCGGTTTCTGAAACAGCAGCCGCAGAAGCGGAGGAAGCATCGAAAACAGTTGCTCAACAAATGAATGAGCAAGGTATGCCTGAGCTGAAAGAGCGCGATAGTAATGTTCAGGTCAGTCGTGATGGTATGCCGCAAGGCGTTGCAATCCCGAAACCTGCGCCTATTCCGGAAGGAATTGATATCACAAAAGCACAGCCTGAACCGCAGCCTGTTGCAATTGAAGAGCCAGTATCCCGTGTTGAGCTAGATAAAAACGAGCAGAAAAATGCATCGGTTGGCTTAATGACCATTATTGCCTTGATTATCCTTGCAATCATCGCATGGTTGTTATTTAAATAAGGGTGCGCTCGACATACAATAAAGGCATGCAATCGCATGCCTTTATTGTATGACTGGATGTTGTTGTGTGAGATGAATCAAGAGAGGAATAAGATGTCTGTAGCAAACTTGGCAAGTCGTGAACTTATTTTATTTGACTTGGATGGCACATTGGTGGATTCCGCATCTGATTTATATCGCGCCATGAATATGAGTCTGAATGTCTTGCAATTACCGGAAGTAACTGAAGAACAGGTTCGGACGTGGGTGGGTAAGGGTACATCGCTTTTTTGTTATAGCACTTTGCAGTATTTAACCGGACAGGTCGATCCTGCTCAACATAAACAATTATTAGACACATTTTTAGAAATTTATAATGCCGAGCCATGTGTAGACACTCAGCCTTTTAATGGGGTGGTAGATTTTCTCGACTGGGGTTTAAGTAATAACAAACAAATGATCTGCGTGACCAACAAGCCGGAACAACCGGCGCGCATGATTGTGGAATCCTTGGGCTTAAGCAAATATTTTGTCGATGTGATTGGTGGCGATCGCTTTGAAGAGCGCAAGCCGCATCCGCGCCAACTGCTATTCTGTGTTGATGAATATCAGCTGGCAAAAGACCAGGTATTAATGCTGGGCGATTCCAGTAATGATGTAGAAGCAGCACGACGTGCAGGAGTGGATTGTATTGTGGTTAGCTATGGCTATAATCATGGTGAAAATATTCAGGACTGCCAGCCGCAACAAGTGGTCGATGATTTAACAGAATTACTCGTGAAATAATTTAAAAGTAAGGATATTGGAATGAGAAATTGTATGGCTTTTCGATGGCGACACTAAGCAGATAATACCAAAACTAACTTAAATAAGCCCATATCGAAAATAGAGAATACTCATGACCACTCAAACTCAGTTCGACAGCTTGAAATCTGACGGTTACAACCTTATTCCTGTTTACCGTCAGCGTTTGGCTGATACTGAAACGCCACTTTCCGTGTTTGCGCGCCTTAAAGACCATCAACAAGCCTATTTATTTGAATCGGTTGAAGGTGGTGAAAACTGGGCGCGTTACTCCATTATTGGTTTGGGTGAATCGACTGTTTTTTCATGCAATGAAAGTATTTTAACCATCCAGCAAGGCGATGGTTCAATTGAAACCCAAGTTTGTAGCGATCCATTTCAATATATTCGTGATTTCCAATCTCAATTTCATGTGCCAACGCAAAAGGACCTGCCAGCCTTGCCGAGCTTTACCGGGGGGTTAGTGGGTTACTTTGGCTATGATGCGGTGCGTTATATTGAACCGCGTTTGACCAATGTGCCGACAGCCGATCCGGTCGGTTTACCCGATATCTGGATGATGCTGTCTAAAACAGTGATCGTGTTTGATAACTTGAAAGATACTTTGTTCTTGATCGTCCATGCAGATGTCCATGATCCTGATGCTTACGCTCGGGCCCAACAACAATTAGATGCTTTGGAAGCAGTACTGGCTCAACCGATCAGTCTGCAAGCGAAAAAACATACCGCACCGCATTTTGAATCGCTCACAGGCAAAGAAAAATATCTTGAGTCGATTGAAACCGTCAAAGAGTACATCCGTGCAGGTGATGTGATGCAAGTGGTGCCGGGTCATCGTATGGTGTCAGATTTTGATGGTGAGCCATTACAGGTATACCGTGCGCTACGTCATCTTAATCCATCACCGTATTTGTTTCTGGTGCAAGGTCAAACCTTAGACAATAAAAAACCATTCCACATTGTGGGATCTTCTCCGGAAATTCTGTCGCGTCTGGAAAATGGTATTGCCACAGTTCGTCCACTGGCAGGTACACGCCCACGTGGCAAGACCAAAGAGGAAGATTTAGCATTAGAAAAAGACCTGTTGTCTGATGAAAAAGAGATTGCTGAACATCTGATGCTGATTGACCTGGGACGAAATGATGTCGGACGCGTGTCAAAAATTGGCAAAGTACAAGTCACGGATCAAATGGTAATTGAGCGTTATTCGCATGTGATGCACATTGTCTCCAATGTACAGGGGGAGGTTCGCGATGATGTTGATGCTTTGGATGTCTTTAAAGCCACTTTCCCGGCCGGAACACTTTCTGGGGCACCGAAAATCCGTGCCATGGAAATTATTGACCAGGTCGAACCGGTAAAACGTGGAGTTTTCGGTGGTGCTGTCGGTTATTTAGGCTGGCATGGTGAAATGGACATGTCGATTGCCATTCGAACCTGTGTTATTCGGGAAAATAAGGTCTATGTACAGGCCGGAGCGGGGCTGGTGGTGGACTCAAATCCTGAATCTGAATGGAATGAGACCCAAATAAAAGCTCGCGCAGTGATCAAAGCGGTTGAATTATCGTCAAATGGATTGATTTTGTGAGTTTTTGGAGTTTTTTTTTAAAAAAACACTTGCAAGGATTCAGAGTTTTGCTAAACTGCACACCGTTCCGATACGAAACGTACGAAACACTAAGAAACGCCGGCATAGCTCAGTTGGTAGAGCAACTGACTTGTAATCAGTAGGTCCACAGTTCGAATCCGTGTGCCGGCACCATCTTAGAGTGTTTGAATAGTTAAGTTGAAGGATGACACTGAAATAAGTGTATGTGGTGAGGTTCCCGAGCGGTCAAAGGGGGCGGACTGTAACTCCGCTACGAAAGTTTCGAAGGTTCGAATCCTTCCCTCACCACCAATTTAAGAAATTCGATACAGTGTAGTTGTACCAATATGCGGGAGTAGCTCAGTTGGTAGAGCGGCAGCCTTCCAAGCTGCATGTCGCGAGTTCGACCCTCGTCTCCCGCTCCATCGAAGATTTTATTGCTCTTATAGCTCAGTGGTAGAGCACTCCCTTGGTAAGGGAGAGGTCTCCAGTTCAAATCTGGATAAGAGCTCCAGATATACAGTTTAGTGACTTGTTCACAAAGTTTTAAAAGAAAGCAGGCTTATTAGTCTGCTTTTCAAGTATTGGGTGTTTAGTTTTTTAGGTGACCTGTCGAAGCTGAGTTGTTTAAGACCGTGTTCGACGTAAACGAGGAAGATGATCATGGCTAAGGCTAAGTTTGAACGTAATAAGCCACACGTAAACGTGGGTACAATTGGTCACGTCGACCATGGTAAAACAACTTTAACTGCTGCAATTGCAACGATTTGTGCAAAAACTTACGGCGGTGAAGCTAAAGATTACGCAGCAATTGACTCTGCACCAGAAGAAAAAGCGCGTGGTATTACCATTAATACTTCACACGTAGAATACGATTCTCCAACTCGTCACTACGCTCACGTAGACTGTCCAGGTCACGCCGATTATGTTAAAAACATGATCACTGGTGCTGCTCAAATGGACGGCGCGATCCTTGTATGTGCTGCGACTGATGGTCCTATGCCACAGACTCGTGAACACATCCTTCTTTCTCGTCAGGTTGGTGTACCTTACATTCTTGTATTCCTTAACAAGTGTGACCTTGTTGATGATGAAGAATTACTTGAATTGGTAGAAATGGAAGTTCGTGAACTTCTTTCTACTTATGACTTCCCAGGTGATGACACTCCAATCATCCGTGGTTCAGCGCTTCAAGCATTGAATGGTAATGAAGGTCCGTATGGCGAATCTGCTGTAATCGAATTGGTTGCTGCGCTTGATTCTTACATTCCTGAACCAGAACGCGCAATCGACAAAGCATTCTTGATGCCAATCGAAGACGTATTCTCAATTTCAGGTCGTGGTACTGTAGTAACAGGCCGTGTTGAATCTGGTATCGTTAAAGTTGGCGAATCAGTTGAAATCGTTGGTATTAAAGATACAGTTGTAACGACTGTAACTGGCGTAGAAATGTTCCGTAAATTGCTTGACGAAGGTCGTGCTGGCGAGAACTGTGGTGTTCTTCTACGTGGTACTAAACGTGAAGACGTTCAACGTGGTCAAGTACTTGCTAAACCAGGTACAATCAAACCGCATACTAAATTCGACGCAGAAGTATACGTACTTTCTAAAGAAGAGGGTGGCCGTCATACTCCATTCCTTAACGGTTACCGTCCACAATTCTATTTCCGTACAACTGACGTAACTGGCGCAATCCAATTACAAGAAGGCGTGGAAATGGTAATGCCTGGTGACAACGTTGAAATGTCAGTAGAATTGATCCACCCAATCGCAATGGACCCAGGTCTACGTTTTGCGATCCGTGAAGGTGGTCGTACAGTGGGTGCTGGTGTAGTTGCTAAAGTAACTCTATAATCAGTATTGATTGTATAAAAAGCGCTCCTTTGGGGGCGCTTTTTTATGGCTAACATTTCTTTACTTGGGTTTTTAAGTCAAAAATAATTTCACTTATCATTTTTTCCCTTGCGTCAAAATAAAGTAGCACTTTATTTCTCTTCATGTCCTTAACTGATATTTTCCTGACCTTATCTGCACTTATAGCAAATTTTTAAATACGTAATATAGGAATTAAGAAAAACAAACATAAGTGAATTGAGCAATATTATTTTGCTAGATAGGAGTAAAAGTCATGAATGCAAAGGTCAATATTACCAATCGTGCAGGTGCAAGCTTTCCTGTACGTCGAATGAATTTCGATTTTAATAATGTGCCAGAATACTGGATGAATGGCTCGCCAGGTCTTACCCATTTTATGACGGCATTGTCTGCATTATTTCCGGCAGGTGAAAAATTTTTTATTGATAGTGTTCGAGCTGTTCGCCACCATCCTGCTATTAAAGATAATCAGCACTTACAAAAAGAAATCAGTGCATTTATTGGTCAAGAAGCCATGCATACCCATGAGCATGTCGGTTTTAATGCTTCAGCACAAAAATATGGGCATGATATTGCTGCTTTAGAATCAAAAACAGATAGTGTGATTCAAACTTTCCGTAGAATATTCGTAAAAATGGCAAAACCTTTAGGTATTACGCAGGAAATGATTGATTTAACTGCAACTACCGCACTTGAGCATTTCACCGCCACTATTGCGTCTGAATTGCTGCGTAATCCGCATATTCAAGAGCTGATGACGGACCAGACGATGGCAACCATGTGGGCGTGGCATGCAATTGAAGAAAATGAGCATAAAGCGGTAGCCTACGATGTTTTTGAGGGCGTGTTTGGTCGAGGTCTTAAAGCCTATATATTACGTACCAGCTCTTTAAGCTTAGCAATGGTAATTCTTTTTATCACTCAATCTTATTTTCTTGCACGCTTATTAAAAGAGGATAAACAGCTAAATCTTAAATCATTAAAAGAAATTTATGCTTATGCCTATAAACCCTCTACAGGCATTATTGCCGGCATGGGTAAGGAAATGCTGGCTTATTTTAAACCAGGTTTTCATCCGAATGATTTGGATACTGTCAGTTTGCTAGACACTTGGAAAGTTAAATTAGGTTTTTAAGCAGTATTAACTCTTGGGGCAATAAATATTGCCCTTTTTTCTCGATTTTTTATGCAAAGTTTCTATAATGCGAAACTTCTGGTATTTAAAAGATGAACGAAGATGATTCGTTTAATGCAAAAAGCGGATGTAAGTCGCATCACGCAAATTGAGCAATTGGTACAAAGCCATCCATGGACGGCAAAACAGTTTGAAGAATCCATTGATTCTTATATTAGTACCGTGATTGAGCATCAAGGACAGGTGGTCGGTTTTTGTATCTTGCAACCTGTTTTGGATGAAGCCAATCTTTTACTGATGGCTATTCATCCGAGTCAGCAGGGCAAGGGATTAGGTTATCAATTGCTTGAAGCTTCAATTGCCCAATTGAAAAATAATCCGCTACAAATTTTTTTAGAAGTGCGAGAAAGTAATCAAACTGCGGTTGCACTGTATGAAAAAGCCGGCTTTCATCAGATTGATTTACGTAGAAATTATTATCCCAATCCTGATGGCTCACGCGAGCATGCCATTATTATGGTGAAATCATGCAGTGATGATTTTTCACAGCTTTTTAAATAACTAATACTATTTGATAATTGGGTTATTCCATCCAGAGGGTAATGTCGTCATGAGCGAGTTTCCCAATTGTTGAATTTCTTCTTGATTGAGCAAACGGTTTAATCGGCGCCATTGTCCATCAATCAGTAGCTCCAAAGGTACATATTGAGATTTGTAATTCATTTTATTGGAATGCGGCACCCAATAACCTAAATACACATAAGGCAAATTTAAAGCTCGTGCATGTTCAATTTGTTTAAGTACTGCAAATACGCCAAGTGAACGTCGACTCTCATCAGGATCGAAAAAAGTATAAACCGCAGAAACTCCATCATCTAAAGGATCACAACTTGATACGCAAATAAGTTTGTCATCTTTCCAGAATTCGAGAAAAAAACTGTCCGTGCAGCTATGCACTAAAAATTTTTCGAATTGATCTAGGCTGGGTGGGAACATATCGCCATCGGCATGACGCTCATTGATATAGCGTTCATACAAGGTATAATGAAGATCAGATGCATCCGCAGTACGCGTAATTTTGATGCTTAGGTCTTGATTGCGTTTCCAGGCTTTTTTTTGCGTACTGTTCATGTGAAAATCAGCAACAGGTACTCGACTAGACAAGCATTGACGGCATAAGTGACATTCAGGACGATAAACAAAATCGCCACTACGACGAAAACCGACACGAGAAAGTTCAGATAGACTGACCACGTCAATGCGATGTGCAGGATCTAAAAAGACCATCCGCGCTGATTTATTTTCCAGGTAACTACAGCTATGCGGTGGGGTAATATAATACTGCAAATCATTCAATAGGGACTTTGGGTGATACGAATTCATAGCAAGATCCCTCTGTTATTTTCATTCAATTAATTGTGCGTGTTGCGCTATTGTTTTACTTGAAAATACACCCTCTTGATATTTTTTCCAATCTATAGAGGGCTGTTTAACAACATCTTGTAACGAATTAAGATACGCTTGGCGAGAAAGTGTGCAAGCACCCAAGCTTAAAAGGTGGTCATTGACCAGTTGGCAGTCAATCCAAGGCAGATGATTTTCCTGACCAATGAGCATTAAAGTATAAAAAGCCATTTTAGAAACATCGGTTTGGGTGCTAAACATTGATTCACCAAAACAGCCACGTCCAATGGTCACGCCATACAAACCACCCACCACTTTGCTTTCATCCCAAACCTCAATACTATACCCATAGCCTGCATCAAATAATTGGCAGTATCCATCAATAATCTCTTCAGAAATCCAGGTATCTTCCGCATAATTGCGTGGTAGGGAGCAGGAACGAATGACGTGTTCAAACGCTTGATTAATTGTAATTTTATAATCAAACTTTTTCATATTGCGAATTAAGGACTTGCTAGGATGATAATCTAGCGGACGGATAATGCAACGTGGTTCAGGGCTCCACCAGCAAATAGGCTCGCCCTCACTAAACCATGGAAACAGACCGTGAGTATAAGCTTCAAAAAGCGTAGCAGGGGAGAGGTCGGCACCGATGCAAATTAACCCCTGATCATCGGGATCAGCTTCGATGGGATCGGGAAAAATAAATTCTGAGGGTGCTAATGGATGCATGGGATTCAGCCTGAACGAAAAGAAAAACTCGCAATAAGCGGTTGTGATTTTTATCATACAAAAAACCGCCCAGTGAAGGACGGTTTTTATTGAGTTGAATTGATTTGTTTAAATCAGTCAGCTAAAGCATCAAGATATTTTTCAGCATCCAGCGCAGCCATACAGCCTGAACCCGCTGAGGTAATCGCCTGACGGTAAACGCTATCCGCAATATCACCGGCAGCAAATACACCGGCTACAGAAGTAGCAGTCGCATTACCTGCTGTACCACTGTGAACTTGAATATAACCATCACGTAAGTTCAATTGACCTTCAAACATGCCGCTGTTTGGCTTATGACCAATGGCAACAAATAAGCCGGTGACTTCTACATCTTGCTTAGAGCCATCTTGAGTCGATTGCAGACGAACAGCAGTTACCCCTGACTTGCTGTCACCCAGAACTTCATCTACCTGATGATTCCAGATGATGCTAATTTTGTCTTCTTTCTCTTTCTCGAACAGATGGTCTTGCAGAATTTTCTCTGAACGCAAAGAATCACGACGGTGAACTAAAGTCACGTGTGAAGCAATGTTTGAAAGATATAAGGCTTCTTCAACCGCAGTATTACCGCCACCCACAACCATAACTTTTTGGTTTTTATAGAAGAAACCGTCACAGGTTGCACATGCGCTGACACCTTGACCCATGAATGCAGCTTCAGATTCAAGACCCAAATATTGTGCAGTAGCGCCAGTTGCAATGATTAATGCATCACAAGTGAACTCTTCCATATCGCCTTTTAAAACGAATGGACGAACGCTTAAATCAACTTCGTTGATATGGTCATAGACAATCTCTGTACCAAAGCGTTCAGCATGCGCCTGCATACGTTCCATGAGTGCAGGGCCTGTTAAACCTTCAGGGTCACCCGGCCAGTTGTCGACTTCAGTTGTCGTGGTCAATTGACCACCCAATTGTAAGCCTGCAATCAGCATTGGCTTTAAGTTGGCACGTGCAGCATATACAGCTGCGCTATAACCAGCAGGCCCTGAACCTAGAATAATCAAACGTGAGTGACGAGCGCTCATTCGCGGCATCCTTTTTTTATTTAGAAATTTGTGAAATTATACGTGAAACTCGATAACAGTTGTGTGCGTTCGATGTCGATATTATTGATCATTGAAATCGATTTGAGCTATATACAATAACCATGCGGTGCTAGATACTGCATTGATAGTATAGGCATCCACAGCCTATACATAATATTGCATCTTTTTCCTTGGAACAGGTGCATAATATCGAGTTTAATTGCGAAACTATTTTGTCTTAGTTTCTTACAAAAACATGAATGAAAAATTGGTTACAGGACAGTATATGACTGCGGTGTCGAGTGCTTACGCACAGCGCTTAATAATGACATTATTTTTAGTCTCTTTTGGAATTTATTTATTCCTTGCAACAGTGACTTATACGCCTTTTGATCCAGGCTGGATGCATATTTCCAGTGATACACAGCAGGTATCGAATGCCAGCGGTGTGGCAGGTGCCTGGATTGCAGATTTACTGTTCGGTTTCTTGGGCTGGGCAAGTTTACTCATTCCAATCTTTCTATTTGTCGAGGCAATTCAGGTCTGGTGGCCGTATAGCTTTTTGAATAAGCCTTTCCGTTATGCTGCACAGTTCTTTATTTTACTGGCGACAGCAAGTTTACTGTATTTATTTTGGCAAGTTCCGGCAGATACCCTAGACAATGCATCTGGCGGTATTATTGGTTATGAATTGGGGCAAAGTCTGTCTCAAATTTTAACGATTTATGGTGCGACCTTATTTCTAGTGGTGTTTTGGGTGGTGCTATTTACCTTGGCATTTGGAGTGAAGTGGAATAAAACATGGGTTACGCTTAAAGCGACTCCTGCTTATTTACAAGACTTATTCTATAAAAATGTTCCGGAAAGCGAGTCTGCATTTGATCGTACGGCACCTGAAATCAAAAAATCAGTGGCCAGTGTCAAACAAAAAATAGCCACAGAAACTTTAACATCTGCTCCAGAACATCGTGAAATTCCAGAGACCTCATCTCTGGTGCGAGATCAGGCTGCGGAACGCTTGTTTAACGATATGGTAGAAAAAGAACAATATGCACAACAGCAACTCATTGATGCTGAAGATGAAGCAGAATTCGCACAAGTCTTGGAAAAAGCACATCGCCTAGAAGAAAATACTCGACGTGTGGTGGCAACCGGTGAAGTTTGGCGTGCATTAAACTCGGATGAAAATCAAAAACATAAACAAGATATTGATGCCTTGTTAAAAGCTGCAGAAGAATCTGATCTGCATACACCAAATGAACATTTTAAGACATTTGTACATGAGCAGCCTGCATCAATCGCTACACCACAGTCTAAACAGAATTTGGACTGGGATGATGATGAAATTTTTGATGAATTACTTGCCGCTGTTCCCAATGGAAAAACAGCGACGGATGTGCATACCCCATTTAATCATGTAGACAGTGAATCTTTGCTCTCCAGTGTTGAAGAAAAGATTGTAATTGCACCTACTCTAGCAGCTTCATCTTCGAACCATCCTACACCTAAGAATATAGCCTTAGATAATGAGTTTGATGGACTTGATGATCTATTGTTTGATGATTTGCTGATTGATGATATTGAAGAAAAACCTGCTCCAGTACGTAGTACCAGTAGTTATGCACAATCTTCAGCCTTTATAAGCAGCCAAATAAAGACCCAGATTCAGCAGCCGGTTATTTCGGAGGATGAAAAAGCTTTAATTTCATCAAATAAAGATGTGTTCCGTGAAGTGTGGCAGGAAACGGCAGGTAAACCCGTCGAGGAAGATGAGTTCGATTTTGATGCACCATTAACCGATGCCTCAGGTCGTCCGATGTCACTTGCGATGCAGGTTGCGGCACGTCGTAAAGATTTGTCCCCATTACCGGGACTGGATTTACTGGATAAAGTTGATCCAAATAAAAAAGTGAACTTTACTGCTGAACAGTTAGCACGTTTATCTGAACTTTTAGAGATTAAACTGCAAGAGTTTAATGTCAAAGCCAAAGTGGTTGAAGCACAACCCGGGCCTGTGGTAACGCGTTTTGAGCTGGATTTGGCACCAGGGGTGAAGGCGTCTAAAGTCACCAATATTTCCCGCGATCTTGCACGTTCTATGTCAATGGCCTCGGTTCGTGTGGTTGAAGTGATTCCGGGTAAACCATATATCGGAATTGAAGTACCGAATAGTGCCCGTGAAATGGTGCGTCTGATTGAGTTGCTGACCATTCCTGCTTTTACCGACCCCAATAGCATTCTTTCGATGGCGATGGGTAAAGATATTTCGGGTAATCCGGTCATTGCTGACTTAGGTAAAGCACCGCATATGCTGGTCGCAGGGACAACCGGTTCAGGTAAATCGGTGGCAGTGAACTCGATGATTTTATCGATGCTGTTAAAATATACGCCTGACCAGTTACGTTTAATTTTGATTGACCCGAAACAGCTGGAACTTGCCAACTATAACGATATTCCACATTTACTTACGCCAGTCGTGACTGACATGAAAGATGCCGTCAATGCATTAAACTGGTGTGTCAATGAAATGGAACGTCGCTACAAGCTGATGTCTTACTTGAAGATTCGTAAACTCAGTGACTACAACCGCAAGGTCGATGAAGCGATTGCCAATGGTGAAGACTTAATTGATCCGACTTGGAAAGCGAGCGACTCAGTTGTAGGAGAGCGTGCACCACGTTTAACGCCGTTGCCATCCATTGTGATTGTTGCCGACGAATTTGCCGACATGATTATGCAGGTAGGTAAAAAAGCTGAAGAGATGATTACTCGTTTGGCGCAAAAATCTCGTGCAGCTGGTATTCACTTGTTACTTGCAACTCAGCGTCCATCGGTGGATGTGATTACCGGGTTGATTAAAGCCAATATTCCAACTCGTGTGGCTTTACGGGTAAACAGTAAGATTGACTCACGGACTATTTTGGATGCGGGTGGTGCAGAGGACCTATTAGGTCATGGTGACATGCTGTTCCTAGGACCGGGTAAAATTGAGCCTGAACGTGTTCATGGAGCTTTTATTTCCGATGATGAAGTAAACAATATTTGTGATGCATGGCGTGAACGTGCTGCTCCGAATTATGTTGATGAAATTCTGACGCCTTATGATGAAGAACCAACTTCACGTGGTTTTGAAGATGGTGATGGTGGTTCGGATCGAGATGCCTTATATGACCAGTGTGTGTCCTTTGTTCTGGAAACACGCAAGGCTTCAACCTCGTCGTTACAGCGTAAGTTTAGCCTTGGTTATAATCGTGCTGCACGTATTATTGATCAGATGGAAGAAAATGGAATTGTTAGTAGTATGGGTGCCAACGGTAAACGTGAAATTTTAGTCTAAATTTCTATACTGAGTTCAAGGCCTGCTTATGCAGGCCTTTTTCTGGACATTAAAAATACTTATTTTAAAGTTACATGCATAATCATGATGGCGATAAAGATTATTCACGTCAGGCAATGGAAATAACATTTAGGGATGAAAAATAGAGAATGAATATGGTAATGACTTTGTTTCCATTAATTATTTTAATTGCCATGGGTTATGCCTTTAAAAGGGTGCAGTTTTTAACGGATGAATTTTGGCGTGGCGCTGAAAAACTGAATTATTTAATTTTATTTCCGGTATTACTTTTTAATAATCTGGCTTATATAAAACTGGAACTTGCAACCTTTGCTCAGATGCTAGTAGCTCTATTTATTGTCATCATTATGAGCACTTTAACGCTATGGATAGTGAAGGCCTTATTTCATATCCCAATTGCGCGTTTTGGCGTGTATGTGCAAAGTCATATTCGTTTTAATACCTATATGGGTTTATCCATTATTTCATTGCTGTTCGGCGCTCAGGGCATGCAAATGTTTGCCATGATAATTGCGTTGACAATTCCTTTGGTCAATGTGATTTCAGTGCTGGCTTTTTCCCAAGGGCAGGGTTTAAAAACGACACAAATTCTACTTTCTTTGATAAAAAACCCCTTGATCCTGGGCTGTGTGGTTGGAATTGTTTTTAATCTGCTGCAATTGTCATTATTTTCTGGTGTGGAACAATTGTTTAAGATTTTAGCCAGTATGAGTTTGCCATTGGGATTAATTTCTGTAGGCGCTGCCTTACAGTTTGCAGAATTGAAACATGATTATTCAAGACTCTTGTTGAATACTTTGGGACGTTTATTGCTAATGCCATGTTTGGCTTATTTGATTTGTTATGCATTAAATTTAAATCATTTTGAAACCACTATATTGGTGGTCTTTTTTGCTTTGCCTACTGCCTCTGCTTCTTATATTTTAACCCGTTATTTTCAGGGGGACAGTCAACTGATGGCAGGTATTATTAGTCTACAAACACTATGTTTTGCAGTCACGTTTCCTGTACTAATGATATTGCTAACTTAATGTGATTGTCTTGGCTTCTCATAAAAAAGCCTGTCGGTATTATTTAAACAGACAGGCTTTTTTGTTTTTAGCTGTACTTTTATAAATTAGGCAAACTTAGCCAAAACTTCTAAGAAGCCTTCGCTTTGACGAGGGTATTCAGCAATCACATCATGAATGCGTTGGCCTTCAGGATTGGTTGCATTGACATCACGACCATCGGCAACGAATTGCGTCAATAAGCGTTCATAGTCATTTGGACGCATATGTTTGAATGCGTGATAAAGCACGTGAAAATCGGCATTCACGCCTGCAGGAGGAAGCTGTGTTAAATAGGCAAATACACGCTCGTCTGACCATTCTTCATTGAACGTTGCTGGCTGAGATAATGCCATCGCAATCTCTCCTTGGTAAATTGAATAAAATAAAAAAGCAAAATATGAAGGACAAGAGAAAGTAGTTTTACTTGACCGGGCCAACTGTGAAGCACAGTTTCTCGTCTGGAGGCTGGGCAAGTCCTTAAAGCAGTGCTTTAAGTTTGCTGATCCAGTCCATTCGAAGCACAGCTTCTCATCTTGCGGCTGGGCAAAGTAGTACTTTACTGATCCAGCCTCATATTTTGCCTTGATTCAATTTGCTTGACTAATCAGAATTCAGATTATCGCTCTTCAGGCAAATTGATATTCATTTCTAACATTTCGATGTTTGCTTCAGAACGAACAGACATTTGAATATGCTGCTCATCTACACCACGAACGTAACGATTGACCACCTGCATGATTTCTTTCTTCATTTGGTCAATTTTGTCTTGGCTTAAGCGTTTACCTAAACCTTGCTCAGAGGCAACAATTACTTTTAAGCGATCTTTAGCAGTTTGTGCGCTTGAAGGTTTATCATCGTTGCTGAATAATTTACTCCAGAATCCTGCCATTTCTTACGCTCCAAATAATCGTGCTAACCAACCTTTAGGTTTTACCGAAATGTGACGGTAAGGACGTTCTTCACCCAAAAAGCGTGCTACCAAGTCATCATAAGCCTGACCTGCTGCATCTTCAGTAAACAGAATCACTGGTTTACCTTCATTTGATGCTTGTAATACGCTTGGACACTCAGGAATGACACCCAGTGTTGGTACGCGTAAAATATCTTTAGAAATATCGTCAATCGTTAACATTTCTTGTTTATCAGCACGTTCTGGATTAAATCGTGTAATACACAAATGTTTACGGATACGACCTTCGTTCTGTTCTACTTTTTTGGTTTTGCTGTCGAGCATTCCAATAATGCGGTCAGAGTCACGTACTGAAGAAATCTCAGGATTGGTCACAATGATCGCTTCATCAGCATGGTACATCGCCATGATTGCACCGCGCTCGATTCCCGCAGGTGAGTCACAAATAATGTAATCAAATTCTTGCGAAAGTTCATCCATTACACGTGCGACACCCTCATCTGTCAAGGCATCTTTATCACGGGTTTGTGATGCAGGAAGGATATATAAGTTCTCAATATCTTTATCGCGAATAAGCGCTTGTTGAAGACGAGCTTCGTTATTTAAAACATTCACAAAATCATAAACAACACGGCGTTCACAACCCATGATTAAATCTAGGTTACGTAACCCCACGTCAAAATCGATCACAACAGTTTTGTGACCGCGAAGGGCTAAACCTGTTGCAAAAGATGCACTAGTCGTAGTTTTACCTACACCACCTTTGCCTGATGTTACGACAACAATTTTCGCCACCGAATCCACTCCTGTTATGGTTCAAATCCCCTTTTAGATATGGGGCTTTTGGTGTTTATTTATACATTAAAACTCGAGAACTTCAAACATAAGTTCTTGTTGATCATTCAAGCAAATATGCACAGCTTTTTTGAGGACATGCTGTGGAATGTCATCTGCTACACAATATGTACCTGCAATCGATACCAGTTCTGCTTCTAGGGAATGGCAGAAAATACGTGCTGCACCGTTCCCGCCTACGCCGGCGATGACTCTACCACGCGCGCTACCATAAATATGTATATTTCCTGAAGCAATCACTTCAGACCCACTATTAATGCCTGCATTGAGAATAATATCGCCATGATCTTGTACCAGGCATTGGCCAGTCCGCAGAATTTCATCGTGATAAGAGGTCACATGACTCACCACACGGGCAGGTTTTTCCTCTGATTTCTCTGAATTTTCCGCTTCATTATTACTGGTAGTGTCGGCTTCTACTTCAACGACCTGTTCTTTAGTCGGTTTAATACGTTGCAAGGGTTTAGTGTCTGAAGGCAGAACAGGAAATTGAATTGCGCGCGCTTGATCAGCAAGTAAACCTTCAGTTACAGCCATAGGTTGTACTTCTAGGCTGATCAATAATTGAATTAAGGCAATAAGTTCTTGGTCAACTGAACTTTCGATCACAACTAATGTACCCGGTGGAAATGCTTTTTGTAGCATTGGCGCGAGTTGCTGGCGGATTGCATCATGATCATTGGTATCTAAGTTAATGCGAATCGCATTGACCATTCTGCCCTTTATCCGTATATCAGCCATAATTATTCCTTAATACTTCTGACTCATTCATTTTATGTCGAAGTGATGTTGTAAATAGAGCAAATCCTAGAACAAATTGAATGATTTCTCTAGCAACGTTTTAAATATTTTTATCTGATGATCATTCTTTAACTTGATCATGTTGTTCCAGCATTTGTTGCCATTGCTTTATTTTAACCTGTTGACGAATCGCTTCTAAGCTCTCAAAAACGGCAGACTCAACCAGTTTTTCAACATGGATGTTATTTTCAAACTGTATTTGACTGATTCTATTCGAAATTTCTAAATAAGTCAGATTTTCTTTGTTTTTATTACTTTGAGCGAAAGGCTCAATCAGTCCTTGGGTAATATTTTCACCCAAACGTTGCCCAATACTTTGAATCTGCTGTTCTATACGTCCACCCACAATCGGAATTAGACGTAATAATTGTGTTAATTCAGGCGTATCTTCAATCGCCTGATTCACAATACTTCCGACATTTTTTGCAATGGTCACTCTTTGCGCTTGCAACTCTTTGCCCAAAGATTCTTGTAAAATATCGGCAAGGGCAGTGGCGAACATTTCACGGTGATGGGCGACCAAATCTTCAATCAGTTTTTTATGCGTGGTACTGGTGGAAAGTTCATGTTTTATACTATCTAAAACAGTAATTACAATACGGCTAGTGAGTTCCTCGAGCACCAGATGGTAATAAAAGTTGGCACGCTTATACCAACTATCAGGAATCACTTTATAGCCATGTTCATGCAGGTTGTAGGCGATTGAACCGGCACGTAATAAACGCAAAAAACGCAGTTGTGGAATAATCGACAGAATTTCATACCAATGAATAAAAGGAAAGAAAAACCAGCGTTTATGATGTTGCCCGATGATGGCAATTCCCCAACGGATCAGCAGTTCAATCACAAGAAAACTGGTAAACCAACTTTCGGTAATAATTACCCAAGGACGTAATTCTGTCCTATAAAACTGCAATAGTTCAGGAAGATGGATAAAGTTAAATAACCAACCACCAAAATCACTCATGAGAATGGCATTGGCACTTAAGCAAAACAAGTTGATGATGATCAAAAGCATCATAAAAATGTCATAGCACAGTGCAACTTTCCAGCCCCAAGAATCTTTTTTCACGAAATGAAAGGTCGGCTTGGCTATTTTGTCATCTTGCTTCATTTTCTTCCTTAAATGTTATTTATGCTTTTGCAGCCAAGTCTTGTTTCATGCGTTCAATTAGTTGATCTTTCTCAGTCCATAACTCATCGACCCATTGCTGAAAGTGTTCACGATATTCAGCATCCTCTTCGTAATTGCCACTTAAAGCCCAATCTGGAATCTCAATTTTACGCAAATTGACTGCAATACGATTAACATCACCCAACCAAAAATCGCCATAGCCTGGTGCGCCATCAGGATAAACAATGGTCATATCTACCAGGGCATCAATTTTGTCACCTAAAATATTTAGGGCCAAAGCTAAGCCACCCGCTTTAGGTTTGAGGAGGTGCTTATAGGGAGATTGCTGTGCGTCATGTTTCTCTGGGGTAAAACGCGTACCTTCTAAATAGTTCAGCAAGGTAAAAGGTTGACTCAATAATTGTTCACAGGCCTTGCGTGATTCTTCTATATCACGTGTTTTGAGCTCTGGATTTTTAGCAATTTGTTCCTTGCTATGACGTTTCATCATTGGAAAACCCAAGATTTTAAAGGCTTGTCCAACGAACGGAATAAAGATCAGTTCCCACTTGGTAAAGAAACGGGTCAGGGGCATACGGGTTAAACCAAAATATTGATTCACCGTAGTATCGACCCAGCTTTGATGGTTACAGGTCATCAGGTAACGACCCTGCATGCTCAGATCTAAATCGTCATCAATACTAATATCCCATTTTAAATGAGGTAAGACATGATCGATCAGCCAATTATTGACACCGAGCCAACTGTTGGTAATCTGAATATTAGTTTCGTCTACTTTACGTGATTTTTTGACCAGTTTAGTCAAGCCCAATGCAAGCACTGGAGGGCCATGAAAAAACGTACTTCCGGTAATCACTGAGCCTACAGTTAATCCACGAGATAATTTTTTTAATATAGATTGCTTCTTGATTTGCGATGACATAGAAGAACGGTCCTAAAGATGAAGTCGCCTAATTTTTTTCACCATTTAATATAATTGTAGAATTTAAAATTAAAAAGCCTATTCATATAACTATGTAGAAATTGTGACCAAGGGATCTTGATCACCCGCATAGATTATTACAAAATGTAACTGGGGCTTATATTATTTACAAAAAATCAATGGTATGCCCATTTTTTTTAATTCATCATTCCACTATACGATAAAACACAAGAAGGAGGCATGCAATGCGTGCACTAGCAATTTCAGCAGTAGTAGGGGCAATGGTATTATCAGGTTGTTCGACAACAGGTAATAACTTAGGTGGCGTAGAATATGACAAAACTGCTTTAGGTGGCTTAATTGGCGCTGCAGCAGGTTATGGTATTTCCAAAGGCAATGCTAATACCAGTGCACAAAATAATCGTGCAGCAGCAATTGGTGCTGTAGTGGGCGGTGCTGCGGGTGTTTATCTGGACAACAAAGAGAAAAAACTTCGTCAACAGATGGCTGGTACGGGTGTAGACGTAAACCGTAATCCAGATGGTTCTGTCGGTTTAGTAATGCCTGGTAGCATTACTTTTGATACCAACAAATCAAATATCAAGCCGAACTTCTATGCTACTTTGAACAAAGTTGCGCAAACTTTAACTGAAGATAACAAGAGCGGTATTTTGGTAACCGGTTATACCGATAGTTCAGGTAATGACTCAATCAATATTCCACTGTCTCAAGCACGTGCACAATCAGTAGCTAGCTATCTTGCATCTAAAGGTGTTTCTACTTCACGCATTAATGCACAAGGTCAAGGTTCAGCGAACCCGATCGCAAGCAATTCAACTGCAGCAGGTAAAGAACAAAACCGTCGTGTAGAAATTAGCATTTACGCAGTTCAATAAGTTTTACTGAATGTATAAAAACCACCTTCGGGTGGTTTTTTTATAAATGTCAAACCTGTATTTTAGGTTATGAAAGTTTGTCTGACCCGACTATAATCTAGCTCGAATCAAAACGAGGAAATCCTATGTCGTCGGCAAGTCAACTCAATGACAAGCAACTTGAAGCCATGAAATACACTCAAGGACCCTTGTTAGTACTTGCAGGGGCTGGGTCAGGTAAAACATCCGTAATCACACGAAAAGTTGCCCATTTGGTTCAGAACTGCGGTATTCCTGCATATCGTATTACTGCAATGACCTTTACCAACAAAGCTGCACGTGAAATGAAAGAGCGTGTCGGAAAATTATTGTCTCGTGAAGAGGCCAAAGGTCTTTCAGTTTCGACTTTCCACACCTTCGGTTTGAATTTACTGCGTCTAGAACTGAAACATACACCCTTAAAAAATAATTTTTCAATTTTAGATGCCGATGATTGCAAGCGCATTCTGATGGACTTAATGCATCGTGATAATTTGTCCGGTGCCGAAAGTAAAGAACTGATTGCCAAAGCCATGAGAATGATTTCGGACTGGAAAAATGATCTGATTCCACCCGAACAAGCGCATACCACATGCGAAACAGCAGAAGACGTGCAATTTGCGCATTTGTATCAACTGTATGAGCGCAACTTGCGTGCCTATAATGCGGTCGATTTCGATGACTTGATTGTAATGCCGACCCGTTTATTACAAGAAAATGCCGAAGTCCGGGATAAGTGGCAAAACCGTGTTCGTTACCTGTTGGTCGACGAATATCAAGATACCAATACTGCGCAGTATATTCTGGTCAAACTGCTGGTTGGTGTGATGGGTCAATTCACCGCGGTAGGGGATGATGATCAGTCGATCTATGCATGGCGTGGTGCAAAGCCTGAAAATATGGCGTTGTTGAAGGAAGATTTTCCTAATTTAAAAGTGATCAAACTCGAGCAGAATTATCGTTCGACCAGTCGTATTTTAAAAGCTGCCAATACAGTCATTGGTAACAATCCACATATTTTTGAAAAAAAGCTCTGGTCAGATAAAGGTCATGGTGAAGTGATTCGTGTCATTACTTGCCGTAATGATGATGATGAAGCTGAACGCGTGGTTAAAGATATCATCACTCATAAGCTGATGAATGGCAAAAGCTGGAAAGATTATGCGATTTTATATCGGGGTAATTTCCAGGCTCGTGTTTTAGAAACACAACTACGTCAAATGCAAATTCCGTATAAATTATCTGGTGGTCAGTCATTCTTTGGTCGTGCTGAAATCAAAGACATAATGAGTTATTTACGTATCATCATTAATCCAGAAGATGACAGTGCTTTTTTGCGCATTATTAATACGCCTAAACGTGCGATTGGTCCGGTGACTTTGGAGAAGTTGGGATTATTCGCGCAGGAAAATCATCTGTCATTATTAACAGCAGCGGGTGATCAGCGCTTGACCATGGTGATTCCGAAAAAAGCCACCACACAACTGGCAGAATTTGCCGATTTTATTGGTAGCTTCACCCGTAACTTGCTGGAAGATGACGAGCCAGTGCCGATTATTCGTCAGATGATGCTTGAAGCCGGCTATATCGATTACATTAAAGAGCAGGCAGCAACACCCGCGCAAGAAAAAACCAAGCTCGATAATATTGAAATTTTGTACAGCAGCATTCAAAGTCTGATTAATCGCGCTGAAGATGTCGATGAAAAAAACATTGAAAGTGTGATTCGTAAAATGGTGTTGCTGGATATGCTCGAGCAGCAGAAGGAAGAAGAAGATACCGACAAGGTTAATTTACTGACTTTGCATGCTTCAAAAGGTCTTGAATTTCCTTATGTATATCTGATTGGTCTGGAAGAAGAATTACTACCGCATAAAAATTCGATTGCTGCAGAAACCGTTGAGGAGGAGCGCCGTTTAATGTACGTGGGAATTACTCGCGCACGGCAAGGCTTAACCATTACGCTGGCCGAACAGCGTAAAAATGGCGGACAAATGAAGCAAATGACCCCAAGTCGCTTTCTGGATGAATTGCCGCAAGATGATTTGGACTGGCTGGGTCGCAAGAAAAAATTGGCAGGTAATATTGATCCAAAATTACAAGCACAGCATTATCTCGAAAATTTACGTGCGCTAATTAAGCGTTAATCCACTCTTTAAACCATGCAATTAGGAAAGAACAGATGAAAGTTCAAGTGAAAGTACTCGATACACGGTTAGGCAGTCAATGGCCTTTGCCAACCTATGCGACTTCGGGTTCAGCAGGTTTAGATTTACGTGCTTGTGTAGAAGAAGCTACTGTCATTGAACCAGGTCAGACTGTATTGGTTAAAACAGGTCTAGCTATTTATATTGAAGATACTCAATTTGCAGGTTTGATTTTACCGCGTTCGGGCTTAGGTCATAAACACGGCATTGTTCTAGGTAATCTTGTCGGTTTAATCGATTCAGACTATCAGGGCGAATTGATGGTATCGGTCTGGAACCGTAGCCAAACAGCATTTACTTTAGAGCCAGGTGAGCGTTTAGCTCAATATGTACTTGTTCCTGTAGTGCATGCTGAATTTGAACAAGTCGATGAGTTTGTTGGGACTGAACGTGGGGCAGGTGGTTTTGGTCATACCGGTAAAGGCTAAACTATAAATTGAGTTTAAAGAATTTATAACCTGATAAATGAACAGTAATATTTGTTTTTTTATCAGGTTATATTCTTTATTTTATATAATTTTTGTATTAGAAACTTTAACTCCCTTTATAATAAAAGAATTCGTAAACAAAGATTTACAATACTTACACCAGAAGTATTGCTTTTATCTTTAGGTGAAATCCGGTTTAATTTTTTTTAAATTAATGATATTTAAATGAAAATATTTAATAATATTTGTCTTAAAATTAAATAAAAGATTTTTTTCGAATAAATATAATCTTTTTTATATAATTATTTGTAAGATTTTTTTGCCGCTGATTAAAAATATGAAATACTTTTATAATGCTAATCTTCTCTTTTAAAGTGATGCACTGGTTATGAATACTGACCTTATTAAATTTTCCATAAAGTTCTAATTTTATGGCCTACTCCTAAGTAGCAGATGTCATCATGAATTTTGAAAATAAAAAATTCCCATTACAAATTTTTCGTGCCTATGATATTCGTGGAAAAATATCACTTTTGACACCTGAAATTGTTAAAGCGATTGCCTATGGATTGATTGCTCAATATCTTAAGGTGGGGCAGACGCGACTTGCTATTGGTTATGATGCGCGTTTAACCAGTCCGCAATATGCAGAAATCATCAGACAGGTGTGTGAAGAAAAAGGACTGCATGCGACTATCATTGGTTGTTGTTCAACGCCATTATTATATTTTATTGCACGCCAATTCGGTGGCAATGGAATCATGCTGACCGCCAGTCATAATCCTAAAACAGATAATGGAATTAAGTGGATCATTCAAAATGAACCACCCTGTCCAGCAATGATTGAACAAGTCGGTATAAGTGCTAGTAGCGTTTTTGATCCATTACAAAAATTAGTGACCAAACCTGTTCAGCATGAAGTCGTTATTGAATATTGTCTCGAATATCAGCAAGCATTATTACAAGATATCCAGTTAAAGCGTCCTTTTAAAGTGGTACTCGATGGTTTAAATGGTTCGGCAGGGCGCTGTGCGGCATTGGTGTTAAAAAAATTAGGTTGTGAAATCACAACCATCCGATGTGAAGCGAATGGTGATTTTCCCGATCATGCACCAGACCCTTCACAAGAAAAACATCTTGTTGAATTACGAAAAACTGTACTTGAGCAGCAAGCAGATATCGGAATTGCGTTGGATGGTGATGGTGATCGCCTGGTATTAATTGATGAATATGGTGCTATTATTTCAGCAGATCGATTATTGGCTTTATTTTCTGAAATGTGTTTGAAAACGCATCCCGGTCATGAAGTTGTTTATGATGTGAAATGTTCGACCATGGTCAGGAATACCGTTCATCAATTAGGTGGACAGGCGAAAATGATTCGTACAGGCAGTTCCTTCTTGCGTACTTATATGTCGCAATCTAAAGGAAAAGCGGTTTTTGGTGGAGAATACGCAGGTCATTATGTTTTTAATGACGGGCGTGGTTTTGGCTATGATGATGGTTTATATGCAGCCTTACGTGTGCTGGAATATTTGAGTCAACAACCAGGTTTAACCCTATCAAAAGCATTGCGGGTTTATCCTGAGCGCAGTTGCACTGAAGACCTTTATATTAGTACCCATAGTGAAGAACCTACAGCGGTATTACATGATGTTGAGGTTAAAAGTCAGAATTTAGGTGCACAATTAAGTAAAATTGATGGTGTGCGACTTGATTTTGAAGATGGATTTGGCATTATTCGAGCATCGAATACCGGTGAATATTTTACAGTACGCTTTGATGCGGACAATCCTGTAAGATTAAACGCGATTCGACACACATTTGTTTCCATGTTAAGTGACCGATATCCTAAAATCGCACAAGACATTTTAGATGCTCAATAAGGAGAGGCGAATGCCACATCAGCATACTGGCATCGACAAAGCACAAATTTTGACTGAAGCTTTGCCGTATATTCAACGTTTTGCGGGTAAGACGCTAGTAGTGAAATATGGTGGCAACGCAATGACCGACCCGGAGCTGGAAAGCTCGTTTGCACGTGATATTGTATTGTTGAAAACCGTCGGTTTAAATCCAATCGTGGTGCATGGCGGTGGTCCACAAGTGGATTCATTCTTGAAGCAACTCGGTCGTGAATCTGACCGTATTGATGGCATGCGTGTAACCGATCCTGCAACCATGGAAGTGGTTGAAATGGTTTTGGGCGGTAGTGTGAACAAATCTATCGTCAACCTGATTAATCAACATGGCGGTCGTGCTATTGGGTTAACCGGTAAAGACGGTAATTTACTTCGCGCTCAAAAGCTGTTGATGGAGAAAACGGCGGAAGACGGCACAGTAAAACAGATTGATCTTGGCTTGGTCGGTGAAGTCGTTGGTGTGAAAACTGACGTACTTGAAATGTTCACGAACAGCGATTTCATTCCTGTGATTGCACCACTGGGTGTAGATGATGAAGGTAATACTTACAACATCAATGCCGATTTAGTCGCGGGTAAAGTGGCTGAAGCCTTGGGCGCAGAAAAGCTCATTCTTCTGACCAACATTACTGGTGTTCTTGACGAAAATAAAAACTTGCTCACAGGTCTAACCACTCAGGAAGTCGATCGTTTGATTGAAACCGGCGTGATTTACGGTGGTATGATTCCTAAAGTCGGTTGTGCACTGGATGCAGTGAAAGGAGGCGTAGTCAGCGCGCATATCGTGGATGGTCGTGTTCCACATGCAACCTTATTGGAAATCTTCACTGATCATGGGGTAGGGACCTTAATTACCAACCGTGCCAAGCACTAAATGAATCACTTTAAAAAGCCTCCTTGTGAGGCTTTTTTTATTGCTTTGATTAGACTAACTTATATAGAATTTTGAATGAAATTAATTATTTGAGTATTATTCCTGAACTAATGCATAAAATAGTGATGCGTATTGTAAATTGAGATTTGCAAGCCCCAGCCCAGTCATGCAAAATAGAAAATTCCTGTATTTGCTGTTTGATCAAGACTATGTGTCAGTTGCTCGGAATGAATTGTGCTACGCCAACGGATGTGACTTTCTCATTTCGTGGTTTTTCTCAACGCGCAGGCATTACCTCTGACCATTGTGACGGTTTTGGCATTGCTTTTTTTGAAGATAAAGCTTGTCGCCTTTTTGTCGATAACCAATCGGCAGTTGAATCTCCGATTGCAGAACTGGTGCGTAATTATCCAATCAAGTCACGCAATGTGATTGCCCATATTCGCAAAGCGACGCAAGGTAAAATTAATTTAGAAAACTCGCATCCCTTTAGTCGTGAACTGTGGGGACGGCAATGGATTTTTGCCCATAATGGCGATTTGCATGATTATAATCCCATTTTATCCGGTCGTTTTACCCCAGTGGGAAATACCGACAGTGAACGCGCATTTTGTTTTTTACTCGATCAGTTGGTGCATAAATTTGGTTATCATGAACCGAAACTTGATCAAATTTTTGATTTGTTAGCGGAAGTCTCTCCAAAAATAGCAGAACATGGAACATTCAATTTTTGCTTGTCGAATGGTCAGGCTCTATTTACCTATGCCATCACCAAATTGCATTGGTTAGTACGGGAATATCCATTCAAACCGGCTCAATTGATTGATCTTGATGTAGAAGTCGATTTTAGTCAGGTGACTACTCCGGAAGATCGCGTCGCAGTCATTACCACCGAACCTTTAACGCAAAATGAAACCTGGAATGCTTTTGTGCCGGGAGAGATGATCTTATTCCAGGATGGTCGACCTGTTCGAGAACAGCAGACTCATGTCGAGCGTTTAGAGCGTGAACGCTTAAATCCAGAATTAAAACGAATAACCAGAGCCGATCAATATTAAGTGATGGCTAAATATTTCTAAATCTATAGAGATGTTGATTTAACTAGCTGTATAGATTTTTTTATTGATTTATAAATTTGGTTTTCAATAAATATAATAGTATTTTCTACTTGGTTTGATGAGTTTTAAATATCATTTTTTTAAATCTTTATGTGCTATAAAAAGATTTTTTATTAAAATAATATTTAATCTTTTGTTTTTATAGATTTTCCCCTTTATAAAATATCACTTAAAACAGGATTGATTAAAGAGAATTGGTTAAAAAATACTTTATCCTTTTGATTGGGATTAACTTTAAAAACAATAGATATCATGTGCTTAAGTAATAAACTAAGTTTTTTTATTAAAACCAACCGTTTTAGTTCATTTTTATTTGTTTAAAATCAATATATTATAAATTTACGTGATGAATTGTATATATTTATAGGCGGTCGTAATGAAAATGAAATGGGTTCCAGAATATAATACTGGTATCGATGTGATTGACGATCAACACAAAAGAATTCTGGATTATATTAATGAAATTGATGATATTTCAAGTAATATGGATCGTATTCGTATTAAACAGATTCTTGAAAATATTATTGATTATACGCAGTCGCATTTTACTTTTGAAGAATCTTTGCAAGAAGAAGCCGGTTATAAATATCGTGTACCGCATAAACGTGTCCATGATTTATTTATTAAAAAGATTGAATCTTACCGTGACCGTTTTGAAATGGGACAAGCGATTGAAGGTGAGTTACATGAAGTGCTTTCAAAATGGCTGATTAATCATATTCAGCACGATGATGCCGATTATGTCGGTGCCGTAAAAGAAAATATGATGGGTATCATTAAAGAAAAAGAACAGAAAAAAGGCAAAAACTGGTTTGCTCGTTTCTTTTCATAAAAAAGATAAACGAGATAATAACAATTACAAGTCACAATAAACTTGCGCTGCAAATCATCAATAATGATGGTTTGCTTTTTCTTTTTGATTTTCCCGCATGACAAAGGCAAAATAGCGAAAGACTTTTTTTAGGAACGCATCATGCAGGACAATGCTATGTCACGATGGCTATCGCCGCTGATGGCATTTTGTTTATCTTTTATCATCATTGCCACATTGGCACCGATTGTCGGGATCCAAGTTGAACGTCAACTTGATTTCTGGTTGTTATGGTTAGGTACCATGCTTATTTTGGCATTACCGATCTGTTATTTAGAAATTGCTTTGGCGAAGCGTTCAAAAACCACTGCCTTAAATGCATTGTCCAGTTTAACGCGTGATGCAGATGCCTCGCAGAAATGGCGTATCGTCGGTTGGTTGGCCGTGGTCTTTATTCCTTTCTTGGCAGGTGGCATGCTGTCTAATGCCAGCCAGCTATTGGGGCATTTTGCCTTCAATGGGGTTGCTCCGAATCTGTTATTCGTTGGCTTGGCGATTGTTGCAATTACACTTTCATTTGCACCGCGAAAAATTATTGTCATCTTAAATGTTGTTGGAGTTTTAGCTTCCTTAATTCTAGCGAACGTGATGGGAACGGCTTTGCCTGCTTGGCAAGTGACACCCGTTGAATTTAGTGAGTGGGGCAGTGCAACCGTATTGGCACTTGTTGCCAGTGGTTTGGGTATGGGTTTGTACTGGCAAAGTAGTTTGCCTATGATTAAGCAACGAGATGTTGCAACCAAAACTGCATTACCTATTTGGATTGCACAATTATTTGCAGTGATTGCCTTTGGCTTCTTTGCTGCCAATACTGAAATTCCAAGTTTTGCCTTCGTGGTTGCTGTAGTCAGTATGGCAGCACTTTTGCTCAATATGGCACGTGAACAATTATTACAACGTCAATTGAATATCGCGATTCAATGGCTCGTGATTTTAGTTGCTGTATTTGTTTGGGCAATTCCTACAATCAGTCCAATTTTTAATACGCTACTTATGCTTTGGGGTCTCATCATTTGCTTGATCTATGCCATTTTCGCTGGTTGGGTCATGAAAATTAGCCATTTACGTAAATCGATGAATTTTAGCAATGAGCTATTTTATAACCTGTGGCGTATTGCAGTACGTGTGGTGCTGCCTGTATCGATTATCTTGGCAATAGTAGCGATTATTGGACAATGGGTCTAATGAGTAAGATACAACAGGTTTGGGTGGCATATGCAGCCCAGAATCAACAGTTTCATCTTGCTGTGCCTTTTCGACAAGGGATGACCGCTCTAGATGCGATTGAGCAAAGTGGTATACG
The DNA here is from genome assembly GCF_004331285.1 of Acinetobacter sp. ANC 3781. Lineage (GTDB taxonomy): Bacteria > Pseudomonadota > Gammaproteobacteria > Pseudomonadales > Moraxellaceae > Acinetobacter. The sequence continues at coordinate 68,866 of NZ_SJOH01000005.1, read as the reverse complement.
GATACAAATTCAGTTACCCGAACCACTTTCATTGGGGATTTTTGGGATGCGATTGCAAGATCCAAATCAAATTTTGGAAGTCGGTGATCGTGTCGAGATTTATCGTGCATTAACGGTTAATCCGAAAGATATTCGTCGAAAACGTGCTGCAGAAAATCCGGTTGGACTTTATTGTCGTGGAAATCGCTTTAAACAATTGAAGTGATAAGAAAACCCCTCATTGAGGGGTTTATTTTTATTTTAAAGTGGCTATAGTGGGGGCGCAGTTAGAATCGCTTCTTTTGATCCTGGTAAGCCGGGTTGAGATTCTGGAATGGTTTCCAAGCCTTCAATCTTTTGTACTGTTCCTGTTGGATCAAAATAGATTCTTAAATGTTGACCGTGAGCTGCAGGAATGTTGGCTTTTTTAGCATATGTTCCTGGTGTGTAGTCGTAGATGTAGTCCCAACGTAAAGGATTCATTGGATCTGAAACTGTAGGGCTACCGAGCAAGAAGCGAACTTGTTGGTGGCTCATACCGACCTGAATTTTTGAAGCTTGTGCTTGAGTTAATGGTGTCCCTTGCGGAATATCAACTTTATACACGCCCAAGGTCGAACAGCCTGCGAGCAGTGAAGTGACGAACAACGTCAACATGATTTTTTGCATTTTGCTACACTATCCCAAATTAATTATGATGCATTTGATCCACCGATAGATCATACTGCATCTAAACTTTGTTGCATATTCCAACTTTAAATTTGTTGAGAGACCTTTTTACATGCCTATTTCAAATCAAGATTTACGCAAAGCTGGACTTAAAGTTACGCTTCCACGAATAAAAATATTGGAATTATTAGAAAATTCAAGACAACATCATTTAAGCGCAGAAGACATTTATAAAACTTTACTCGAACAGGGTGAAGATGTCGGTTTAGCAACTGTGTACCGCGTGTTAACACAGTTTGAAGCTGCGGGTATTATTCAGCGCCATCATTTCGAAAACAATCATTCCGTTTTTGAAATTATGCAAGAAGATCACCATGATCATATTGTTTGCCTAAATTGTAACAAAGTCGTTGAATTCATTAATGACGTAATTGAACATCAGCAACATGAAGTGGCTGAAAACTATGGTTTCACTTTGACAGGTCACTCTTTGAATCTATATGGTTACTGTGATGCACCAGAATGTCAGGACGCCTTACGTAAAAAATAATACTGACTTAAGAAATCAGTTAAAAAAAACAGGCTTACTATGAAGCCTGTTTTTTTTGCTTTTAAGCCTGACCATCGAAGGTAATGTTCGAGCTTGCATGCAATAAGCGATCCCCACCTTCTTCGGATAGCTTGATTTGCAAACGTAGATCGTTCGGTGAGTCAGCATGTTTTAATGCATCTTTATAGGTAATCTGTTTGGCTTTATACAAGTCAAACAGGGCCTGGTCAAAAGTTTGCATACCCAGTTCACGTGAACGCTTCATCAATTCTTTAATTTCATGTACATCACCTTTACGGATCATGTCTGCAATTAAAGGCGAGTTGATTAAAATTTCAATCGCTGCACGACGAGACTGCCCATCAACAGATGGAATAAGCTGTTGCGCAATCACGGCTCTTAAGTTGAGTGACAAATCCATAAATAATTGATTATGACGGTCAGCATCAAAGAAGTGAATAATCCTGTCAATGGCCTGGTTGGCGTTGTTAGCGTGTAGTGTGGCAAATACCAAGTGACCGGTTTCGGCAAAGGCAATGGCATAGTCCATGGTTTCACGCGAACGGATCTCACCAATCAAAATAACGTCGGGTGCCTGACGCAAGGTATTTTTTAAAGCAATTTCGAAAGAGTCAGTATCAATACCGACTTCACGTTGGGTAATAATACAGCCCGCGTGTTCATGAATAAATTCAATCGGGTCTTCAATGGTAATGATATGCCCTTTGGAGTTCTGGTTACGATAGCCAATAATGGAAGCCAAAGAGGTCGATTTACCTGTACCAGTCGCACCCACGAACATGATGATACCGCGCTTGGTCATGGCCAATTCTTTTAAAATAGGCGGTAACTTCAGCTGTTCCATAGTCGGAATAACGGTTTCGATCCGACGCAATACCATGCCCGGTTCATCACGCTGTTGAAATGCGCTGACACGGAAACGGGCAGTCTTGTCACGGTTGCTGATAGCAAAGTTGCATTCACGGGTTTCAGCAAATTCTTTACGCTGTTTCTCACTCATAATCGAGTTTAAAAGCTGCTCGACAATTTCCCCGGTCAGTTTGGTTTTCGCAATTGGAACAATCTGACCATTAATTTTCATCGATGGTTCAACATCGGCAGTAATAAATAAGTCGGATGCCTGCTGTTGAATCATTAAATTCAGTAAGTCGTTAAAATCCATAACTTAGCCCCAAATCCGTTTAAGCTTATAAGAATGATTCTGGTTGTTTCGCCATAGTACGGGCAGTTTGCGGGCTAATAACGCCTTTAGAGACCAGCGTTTTTAGGCTTTGATCAAGCGTGGTCATACCGTAGTTGGCACCAGTTTGAATGGCTGAATACATTTGCGCTACTTTGTTTTCACGAATCAGGTTACGGATGGCAGGAATACCGATCATGATTTCATGTGCCGCCACACGACCACCGCCATTTTTCTTCAATAATGTTTGAGAAATCACGGCTTGTAAGGATTCCGACAACATGGCACGAACCATGTCTTTTTCTTCTGCCGGGAATACGTCAATGACACGGTCAATGGTTTTGGCAGCAGAAGTGGTATGTAGGGTACCGAAAACCAAGTGACCCGTTTCGGCAGCAGTCAATGCCAAACGGATGGTTTCAAGGTCACGCATCTCACCGACCAGAATAATGTCAGGATCTTCACGCAGGGCAGAACGTAGTGCTTCGTTAAAGCCATGCGTGTCACGATGTACTTCACGTTGGTTAATCAAACATTTTTTCGATTCGTGTACAAATTCGATCGGGTCTTCGACCGTTAAAATATGGTCATAACGGTTATCATTAATATAGTCGATCATCGCAGCAAGGGTGGTTGATTTACCCGAACCGGTTGGACCTGTGACCAGTACAATCCCGCGTGGGAAATTACAAATATCTTTGAAGATTTGACCCATGCCCAGGTCTTCAATGGTCAGTACTTTTGATGGAATGGTACGGAAGACTGCACCCGCACCGCGGTTCTGGTTGAATGCATTGACACGGAAACGCGCCACACCCGGCACTTCAAAAGAAAAGTCTGTCTCTAACTTTTCTTCAAAATCACGACGCTGTTTATCGTTCATGATGTCATACACAAGTTTGTGTACTTCTTTATGTTCTAAAGCGGGTAAGTTGATACGACGAACTTCGCCATCGACGCGGATGAGTGGTGGCATACCCGCTGATAAATGTAAGTCTGATGCCCCATTTTTAGCAGAAAAGGCTAAAAGTTCAGTGATGTCCATAATTTCCCCGAGATCATTTAAATGTTATTTATTTTGTTAGAATAATAAGGCTTTCCTGGAGCTTAACCAACAGTTAGTTTAAGGGGAAAGCGAAAAATATGAATGAAAATGAGAATCTGGTCAATGAATAGTCTTCAAGCGTCACGAAATAAAGTTTTACAGCAAATTCAGGATGCATGTAAACAAGCACAGCGTGAGCCGGAAACCGTACAGTTACTGGCTGTTTCGAAGACTCATCCAAGTGAGTCGCTACGTGAAATGTACCAAGCTGGGCAGCGTGCCTTTGGAGAAAATTACTTACAAGAAGCGCTGGAGAAAATTGGAACTTTAAATGATTTAGATATCGAGTGGCATTTCATTGGCCATGTACAGCGCAATAAAACCAAACATCTGGCTGCAAATTTTGCATGGGTTCATGGGGTGGATCGGTTAATCATTGCCGAGCGGTTATCCAGTCAGCGTGAAGCCGCTCAAGCGCCGCTGAATATTTGTTTACAAGTGAATATTGATGCACAGGACACCAAAGACGGCTGTCGGCCGAGTGAAGTGGCGGAACTGGTTCAAAAGATTAGCCAATTGCCTCATTTAAAATTACGCGGTTTGATGGTGATTCCCGCACTTCACAATAGCCAAGCTTTTGCAAATGCGAAGCAGTTTTTTGACATCGTTAAAAAAGAACATGCACATCCTGAAGACTGGGATACTTTAAGCATGGGCATGTCTGGAGATATGGTAGAAGCAGTTGCAGCAGGTTCAACCATGGTTCGTGTTGGAACAGCATTGTTCGGCGCGCGAGATTATTCCAAGTAACGAATACTCAAATCCATTTTGATTATTTTGAAAACTGAACTTTAGGGTTCAGTTTTTGTTTTAAAAATTGAGCTTTCCACTAAAGTTGAGTACAAAAGGAACTGTCTAAGGACATAATCTGGATAAGAATTATTTATTCGACCAAGAAAATAGGGAAGTGTATGACGGCATATTATCAACTGATCGGGCGAAATACGGATACCACCGGAAAAGTCACTGCGCATTATTGCTCAACCATACTGGCTCAAGGGGCATGGAATGAGCATGAGCAGCATATGGCACCAGCGACTGGAATTATCTGTGCGGAATTGGACCTTTTCGCACCGCGTAGTGATATGCGCATTGGCCGGATCAGTTTAGATATTTTAGGTCTTATTCCTGCCGGAGAGTTTAGTATCACCACCAAAGTAATTCGCCCGGGCAAGACCATTGAACTGATTGAGTCAGAAATGATGGCTCAGGGTAAAACGTGTGTTGTTGCAAGAACCTGGCGCATGATGACGCAAAATAGCCAGTTGATAAAAGGCCTGGAAGATGCGCATGGAAATACGCCTGAAAATGCGCCAGTGTGGGAAGGAATTCGTCAGTGGCCGGGTGGATATATTCAGTCGATAGAAGCACGAAGTCATCAGCGTCGTGCTGGAAAGGGCATTGTTTGGCTGCGAACGCCACATGATATGGTTGAAGGTGAACCTACCAGTGATTTTGTCCGCTTAATGGGGATGGTCGATACCGCCAATGGCATTGTGCCACGTCTAGAAACACCCTTTAGCTGGGGCTTTCCTAATCTGGATTTACAGATTCATATGCACCGTTTACCGCAAGGTCAGTGGCTGGGCTTAGAAACCACACAACAATATGGAGATGATGGCATAGGTCTAACCAGTTCAGTGTTGCATGATCTTTCCGGACCCTTCGGGCGCAGTGAACAGATTCTGACTTTGCGCCCCATGGCATAGTTTTTTTGCAAATAAAGCCTAGTGCATTTTCTAGGCTTTTTTATGATTTTCGGATTTTAAAATTACCCAACCACTTGAATGGTACTCGCACCGGCACCTAACGGTTTCACCTGAATCTGTACCGGAATACGCTCATGCATTTCCTGAATATGTGAAATCAGCACCACTTTACGCCCTTGGTTTTGTAATTGATCCAATGCATTCATCACCATATACAAAGAAGATGCATCTAAAGTTCCAAAACCTTCATCAATAAACAGCGATTCGATTTTCATCGAACCTGATGCCATATTGGCAATAGCCAAAGACAAGGCTAGCGCAGTCAGGAAGGATTCACCGCCAGAAAGAGAGGAGACTGAACGGGTTTCACCATCCATATCATGATCGACAATCGCAAGGCTTAATGAGTGATCCAGACGTTTGAGGGTATAACGCTGCGACAACATGGTAAGTTGCTGATTGGCATGTTCAACCAGAATGTCCAGATTATATTGCTGAGCGTAATCACGGAATTTTTTACCGTTTGCATCCCCCATGAGTCCGGAGATTTTGCCCCAGCGGTGTTCCTGTTGCTGAATGTTTTGAATCTGATCGGCAAATTTGGCCTGCTTATCAAGATTATCGTGATGGCGTGCAAGATCGACTTTAAGTTTATCTAAGACCTCAGATTGAGCAGTTAAAGCTGCCAGATTGTCTTCAATTTGCAGTGCTAAGACATTGAACTCAATATTCGGTTGCTGGCTGAGATGCGCCGTCTGTTGCTCTTGTAAAGTTTTTAAAGCCGATGCACTTTCATTTAATAAGCGTTCAGCATTTTGCAGTTGAGACCGGATCTCTTGCTCTTGCGCAGAACTGATCTGTACTAAGTCGGTCAAATCCTGGGTTGTAAAATCTTGATGAGCTTTCAACCAGTCTTCAATTTCAACATTCAGCTGATTAATCATATTTTGGTGTTCAGCCTGTCGAGAAATCAATTGCTTCAAATCACTCTGCTGTCTTTCAAAATCGATCCTCAATCGTTCAAAACTTTGTTTTTGCTGCTGATAAGCCTGTTGTTTTTGTTGGCGGTCTTCATCATGTTGAATTAACCATTCATGCGGTTTGACTGCCGTTAAATCAGTCATCTGTTGAATCAGTTGAGTGGCAAGTTGAGTATTTTGTTGCCCTCTGGCATAGGCTTGATCACGTGCTTCGGTCGATTCATAAATGAGTTTTAGGAGGTTGTTCTGATTTGTGCTAACTAAAGTTAAAGTTTGATGAAGATTGTCTTGATCTTTAGCGACCTTATCTAAGCTGGTCAGATGTTGAGCACGATTGGATAATGCCGATAAAACGACTTTTGCTTGAGCCGTAGTTTGTGTCGTCCATTTTTGTTTTTCAGTATCACTTAAACAAGCGACGACATGCTGAACGTGTTGTTGCAAGTTTTCTGCATTGTTCAGTTGATATTGAATACTTTGAATGTGCTGGGCTAAATGATGTTGATCTTTCAGGGTCTGATTGAGTGTTGTTAATTGATCTTCACTCGCTTGTTTTGCATTTTTAAATTGAGTTAAAGCTTCTAATGCCTGTTTTTCAATATCATGAGCTGATTGTTCAAAATTGATTTGAATCTGCAAATTTGAAAACTGTTGCGCTATTTCATTTTGCTGGATTTCTAATTTTCTAATATTGCTTTGAATGTTGTTTTTGAGTTGATCTAGTTCAGATTGCGCTTTGGTTGCCTGTTGTTGGGCCATTTGCCAGTGTTGGAAATTCTCCTGCTCTTTTTGAATGGCGTGTTGTTCTTGCTGTTGTTGCAATTCAAACAAGGCTTTTGAAACTTGCGATTCGTCATTTTTATAAGGATGAGAGGTGCTACCACACACCAGACAAGGCTTATCTGCCACTAAATTGATACGTAATTGTTCAATATTTTCTGCATGCAATAAGCGCTGTTTTTGCAAAATTTCTTGCAGTTGAACCCGGTCATTTTTTGCCGTTTCAAAGGTTTTTTCTGCTTGTATATTTGCCTGATTCAGTTCAAGTACTTGTGAGCTGAATGTCTGTAATTGAGTTTGATGATGAGATAGATCCGCATGTAATTCAAAATATTGCTTTAACTTTTGTTGTGCAAGATCTAACTGATTAAGCTGGAAAATTCCTAGCTCACGCTCTGTATTTAATTTTAGCAATTGCTGTTCAATCTGCGTGACAGCACCAAATTCAGTCTGGAGCTGATCTAGTTTGCGTTGATCTTCTGCACATTTTGATTGCGCTTGGGTCAGATCTCCTAGACTTTGTTCAATCGTTTGATATTGAGTAATGAATTGCTGTAATTGTTGAATATGGGCATGAATACTTTGATCCAGCGGACTGAATTTTTCAGTTTCGGATAATTGCTTTTGAATTGCTTTTTGCTGATCGAACAGCCTTGAAATATCCAGTTCAATATTTTGTTTTTGCGCATTTAATGGTTGTTGTTGTGCATCTAATTCTACGCATCTGGTTTTCAGCTTGTTAAATTCAGCCCCAATAAAATCACGTTCTTGAATACAGCTTCGAACTTGTTTTAAAGCCTCGGCATGGGTGAATTCAAAATCTTGCAGAACTTTAAGTTCAGTGTCCACTTTTTTATACTGTTGTTGTTCATTATAAAATTGCTTTGAAACCGCATCAAAAGAATTTTGGAGTTGCTGAATATGGGGTACCAGCTGTTGTTGGGCTTTGACTAATTGAGCTTGTTGAAACACAGTTGGGCGAATACTTGAAAATACTTCTAAACGGTTCAGTTTATGACGTTCAGGGGCTAATTGTTGTTGAACACAAAATTGATCATCATAATTTTTTTGTTTGTCACTGATTTGGTTTTCCAGCTTTTGATGTTCTTCAAACCAAAGCTGTTGTTTGCTTAGATGTGTTTTTTCAGTTTCTAGTTTTTTGTATGCAATATTTGCAATTGTAAATTGCTGATTTAATTCAGTAATTGCTTCATCTGACAAAATATCAATATGACCGATCATTTCTTCGAGTTTTTTACGCTCTTTTTCAATATCGGCGGTTTTACGAAATGCAATTTCACCAATTTTGGCAAAAATATTGGAGTTGGTTAAGTATTCCAGTAAAGCGCCACGTTCATTATCTCGGGCTTTTAAAAAGGCAGTGACTTCAGATTGAGCCAGTAAAACTGCACGGGTAAATTGCTCAAAACTGAGTTGGGTGATTTTGAGGATATTGGCATCGACTGCTTTGGCTTTATCCGCAATTACCACACCATCGGTTAAACATTTTAAATGGCGTTGGACGCTTTGTAATTTACCTGTGGCACTTTCACGCGCACGTTTAATTTCCCAACGTGCCAGATAATGCTTTTGATCCTGTGCCACAAAGACCAGTTCGGCAAAACCATGTCCGGTACCACGGCGAAGCACGGTTAACGGTGAATTGGTGAGTAATTCAGAACCATCCACATCGACCAATTTGCCATCACTGCCTTTAAGACGCGGCACTTGATTGAAGAGCGCCAGACACATGGCGTCAAGAATTGTGGATTTGCCTGCACCTGTTTTGCCAATAATGGCAATCAGCCCGGCATTGGCCAAAGGTTCACTTTCAAAATCAATAAAATGTTCGCCAGCAAGAGATGCCAGATTTTTTATACGGATAGATAAAATTTTCACGGCACATCCTTAAATCGTGTTTTTATTTTCAAGCGATTGATGTGCTTCTTGCACCAGACTCTGAAAATCTTTTAACACGGCATCATCTTGTACATAACCTTTGTTTTGCCAAATTTGTTCAAACAATTTTTCTGGCGTTGGCGGTTCTAGCTGAATTTTTGTAGCGCAGTTTTGCACTTGAAGATTTTTGTACTGGCGTGAAATTTTCACCAGTCGGTAACGGTTTTTAGGCAAGGCATCTTCAAACTGTTGTCTCAAATTGGGTAGCGGAGGGGTATCGGTATGATATTCAATATCGATATATTCACGTTGGTCAATATTAGCAATTTCACCATCTGCCATCGCTTTAAGTTGGTTAAATACCTCATTCAGCTCTCCCCGAACGCGGTGCAGTTGAATGCTGCGAGGAACAGGCAAGGTTTCAAATTGAAAAGCAGATTGATCTGCTTTTGAGGGTTCAATTTTGACTTCAACCACTTGATGCTTGTAGTTAATTTCACTGAATGAAAGTGGAATCGGGGAGCCACTATAACGAATATGCGGATGCTGGACTTTTTGTGGTTTATGTAAATGTCCGAGCGCTACGTAATCAATCACATCGTCAAATAAGGCCGTAGACAAAGCCTCTTCATTGCCAATAATAATCGGGCGTTCAGAGTCGGAAGTTTCGCCGCCTTGCATATGCGCATGTGACATTAAAATGAGCGCCTGATCATCGGTTTTCCGTTTTTTGGCTTCACTAATCAGTTGCTGGTGCAAATAGCCAATCGCATTTTGGCTATTTGTAGTATGTTCATTAAAACCGGTAATTTCAGCAGCACGTAAAAAAGGCAGACTCAAACACCATGCGACAACCTTTTTATTCAGGTCATAAATCGGCAGCAGTAAACGATCGAGATCTAAAGTCTTGTCTTCCTTCCAGCGAATAACCCCAACCGTTCTGGCATTGTATTTTTCCAGTAAGGGTTCGACCTGTTCAATCCGATAACCTGAATCATGGTTACCTGCAATCATCAGCGTTTGCATATGCGGGGCAAGTGCATGCGCGTCGGCTAAAAACTGGTAAAGCTGTTTTTGTGCAGCAGATGCCGGGTTGATGACATCAAAAATATCCCCTGCAATGAGTAGGGCATTCGGTTGTTTTTGTTTGATCTGTTCAAGTAGCCAGGCTAAAAACTGTTCATGTTCATACTGGCGTGAATGGTTATAAAAAAATTGTCCCAAATGCCAATCTGATGTATGAAAAAAATGAACAGCCATGAACGCCCCAAATCACAATGCATGATGAGGCTATAAATTACCATAAATACTGCCACTTATTATGCAATTCATCGCGGGTACGACTACTTAAGTCATTCTAAACAATTAGAATTTATCTATTTTTTTATTTTGCTTTTTCATCAGCTTCAACCAGACCGAAGATATTTTGATCCAGGTCAAGAAAATATCCCTGCCAGCAACGACCGGGAATCGCAAATTTAGGCATGGCAATTTGACCACCGGCGGCAAGGATCTTCCTCGATGTTTCATCGAAATTTTCGACCAGCACAGAACAGGTAAAAGCATTGGTTCCGCAATGTGTAGGTAGTATAGCTGCAGGGCGTTTCAGTAAGCCACCTGACATGTTTTCAGTTTCGATCTGGTAATATTTAACAGGAAGACCTTCAACCTTGGTAAATTTCCAGCCAAAAACAGTCTGGTAAAAGTCAATGTCTCTGGGTGGATTTGAAGACTGGATTTCAAAGTAGACAATGTTATTCATGATGTAGCCCTGATTATTATTTGGAATATTTCAGAAAATTGATGCGATGTATTTGTTGTATGCGCAAGTTTTAATAGCTTTAAAAATAAATCAATTACCCAAAAGGATATATTTTCTTATGGAAGGAATTGTATGATAATTAATCATATTGAAATATAAAATGTTCAGTTGCGAAAAACAATTTTTATTGGGGAAACCTGCTTTAAGTAGGTTAATTATTAAGAGCGTATTGGAATGTCTTATATGGCAAAATCAGAGCATGTCATGACATTGTTTGCGCATTCAAATTAGAGTAGTCGTATGCCGAATAATCCGTTTGATGAGCATCAATTGTCGAATGACATGTTTTATAAAACATTATTAGAGTCAACTTTAGCTATACCCTGGAGTATAGACTGGGCAACGAAACAGTTTAGTTATATTGGTCCTCAAATTGAAAAGTTACTGGGCTGGAAACAGGATTCCTGGAAGTCGGTGCAGGATTGGGCAGACCGCATGCATCGTGATGACCGTGATCATGTGCTGAATTTCTGTGTAAGCCAGTCCATTGCCGGTATAGATCATGAAGCAGATTATCGTGCTTTAAAGGCAACAGGTGGATATTGCTGGATTCGGGATGTCGTCCATGTGGTACGCAAGGAAAATGGTGAAGTTGAAAGTTTAGTCGGTTTTATGTTTGATATTTCTGACCGAAAAAAAAAGGAAGAAGAATTACATAGCTTACACCGCAAACTGGAAGAATTTTCCTATAAGGATGGTTTAACAGAGATTGCCAATCGCCGTTTATTCGATGATTTTTATTCACGTGAATGGTATAACGCAATACGTGAACAAAAGTCGCTCTCAGTGATTATGATCGATATCGACTTTTTTAAACAATACAATGACTTTAATGGACACATCATTGGGGATGCCTGTATTAAGCAAATTGCGCAGATGCTGGAAAGTTGCTGTGTCCGTCCGCGTGATTTAGTGGCACGTTATGGCGGAGAAGAATTTGCAATTGTATTGCCGGAAACCCCTTTAGAAGATGCGATGCAAGTTGCAAAAAAGATTCTTCACATGATGGATCAGGCAAATCTTCCGCATAGGGCTTCCCCTATTTCTGAAAACGTCACTTTAAGTATGGGGGTTAAAAGTATTATCCCTACCGCACAGAATGACAAAATGCACTTTTTAGATACGGTCGATAAAAACCTGTTTAAAGCCAAACAGACTGGGCGTAAGCGGTTTGTTGCCGATGAAATGTCAAATTCTATTTTAAGTTCAGCAGACAATTGAAACGCAGATAAATAAAAAAACTCCCTTCTATTGAAGGGAGTTTTTTTATTTATCTTTAAAATGTACCGGAATCCATTGATAACTCTTACCGTCTTTAGAGTAAATATGACCTAAACCCGGAAAAGGTAAATGGGGTGCTGCAATCAGTTGACCCTCTTTGGCATATTCAGCAAAGTGTTTCAGACGTGTCTGTACCGCTGTTTTGGGATCAACATCAAATTCAATCGCAGTTTCGGGACGGTCAAACTGAAGGGTATGTGAATGCACGATGTCACCAATAAATACCGCTTCCTGACCATCGGCTTTGAGTTTAAAGCTGTAATGCCCCGGGGTATGACCAAACGATGGTTTAAATTCGATACCACCAAAAGCCAATGATTTATCCGAGAATACCTTCACTTTTCTAGCTTTTTCATAGGGTGCTAAAGCCGCTTTAATTTTTTCAACCGTACCCAGGAAACCAGCCTGTTTTTCTTTTGGCAGTTTCTTTAGCGTATTTGGATTGAGCCAATAGTCGTATTCCGTTTTCGCAATGTGTAGCGTGGCATTTGGATAGTTGGCTACACCATTGTTTGAAATACCACAGACATGGTCAGGGTGTAAGTGGGTGAGGAAAATCTCGTTCACTTGTTCGGGTTTGTAGCCTGATGCTTTTAAGTTGTTATAGATTGAACCTAAATGTGCGCCAAAGCAGCTGGCTGCACCGCTGTCCACCATGAGTAACAGATTGCCTGTATTGATCAGGAAGGCATTCACAGATGTTTGAATACCTTTGGCTTGGTCAGCGTAGTATTTCTTTAAAATTTCAGTTTTATCGAGGTCGCTTAAGCCTTTAAACATGGATGGGTTGAGGTAGTTTGTTCCATCGAGTAGGGCGGTAATTTGGGTATTACCGATTTGGTGATGGTAATAGCCTGCGACTTGTTTTTGTTGGACAATGTTTACTTCAGCAGCGTAAGTAGTAGTGAGAACTGTGGTGCTTAAGGTGAGTGCTAGGAATAGAGGTTTCAAAGTTTTCATAGGTTTCTTATAAGTTGATTAAATGTTTTTATATGATATTAGATTCTAACTAGGAGATTTAAGTTTTGTTTTTTGTCTATTGATCTTTTGAGTCAGATTTCTCTGACAACGTGGACAATCTTCAAATAGATTCTCTTTTAAAATATAATACCAAGGCAGTAGAACATTAATTTTATTACCTAATTTATTAATTATTATCTTTTCATAAATCATTGTGTTTTTATCATATTTTAGAATGGGATCTAACTCTAGTTTTTCAGGATTATAAATTTTAACAAGGTTGTCTGAGTGTATATTAAAAAGTATAAAATTTTCATCATAAAATAGTGTATTAATGACTGAGTTGTATATTTTTTCTAAATTTTCACTTTTAATAGTTTTTAAATATTGATAATCGTCTCCTTTGTGTTTATCACAAGTCATTAATTCATGATGTTCACCAAACATGAATTTGAAAGAAATATTGGTATTAAAGTCGATATTACCTAAATTATAGTAGTCAGATAATTTAAATGTAAATGTTCTAGTATTTTGTAGTAGATATAATAATATTGAGTGAAAATGGAACAAGTGATCATCATGATTTGGATTGCAAAAGTACGTTAATTCTTCATTTTGGCAAGAACTAATGTGGTCAGTAAGGAAATAATTGTATGAATCCTTATGTTGTAGAATAAAATGACCATGATCTAGAATAAATATAGCATTAGGTACTAAGTCAAGAGAATATTTGTTTTTTAAAGAATTTATACATTCTGTTAATTTTTCATTATCTAAATCTGTGGTATAGAAAAATATAATTCCAAATCCTTCATTAGATATATTAGCTTCTTTTTCACTTCTATTTTTTCTTAGTCTTTTATATGAAGCAATATTTTCAAAAGCAGATTCTAATTCTGTTTGAGTTACTTTTGATTTAACTTGAATTGTACCGTAAGTATTTTCAACTGGATGAACTTCAAGTGTATTTCCTCTTTTCATTAATAAAATTCTTTCTTCGTGGTTAGAAAAAAGAATGTCTAATTCTCTTGAATAATTGCCATTAGTATCTGCAACTCTACAACTTATTTCACTAATAAGAAATTTAGGAGGTACTAAACCGGCATTTAATAAGTGTTTACGTAAAATTTCTTCTCTATGAGTACCTAAGTCTCTTGTATGTTTTATATTCTTTGAGCGGTTATAACTATTCATTAAATCTTTTTGGGAAATTGACAACTCATGACCTAGCCCTTGAAATTCAGTTTTTTTTAATTTTAAAGTCCTTACAGTCTCGGTCTTATCGACGAGAAATTGAAGTGCATTTGAATTGCTCATAAGATTCCAATAATATTAAGCATGCTTTTATTAACAATTATTATTTTATCAAATAAAAGCCCCTACATCAGTAGAGGCTTTTTTATCTTTCGTCTTAAACCTTAAGACACTTTATCACCCGGTTTGGCACCAGATTCAGGTGAAATCACCCAAACACCTTCGCCATTACCCGCAGCGAGTACCATACCGTTCGAGATACCAAAACGCATCTTACGTGGTGCAAGGTTAGCCACCATCACCACCAATTTGCCTTTAAGGTCTTCAGGCTGGTAGAACTCACGAATACCACTAAATACATTGCGTGGCTCAGCTTCACCGACATTTAAAGTTAATTGAAGAAGCTTGTCAGAACCTTCAACCGTAGCTGCCTCGACAACTTCTGCAACACGCAGGTCAACTTTTACAAAGTCATCAATGGTGATGCTTTCAGCTTCACCGACTTTAGGTTCAGCTTTCTTCTCTTTGGCTTTCTCTTTTTTCTTTTCAGCTTTTGGTGCTTCAGCAGGGGCAGCTAAAGAGTCTTTAGATGCATCCACCATTGCCGCAACCGCTTTAGGGTCAACACGTTGCATGAGCGGTTGGAACAACGCAATTTCATGACCCACAAGGATGTCTTTACGAGATTCGAAATTGAAGCTTTCAAGTTGTAAAAAGGCTTGAACTTGCTGTGCCAACGTCGGCAATACAGGCGCAAGGTAAACTGCCAATTGACGGAACAGGTTAATACCGACTGAACACACGTCATGAACTTGCTGTTCTTGACCTTCCTGCTTTGCAAGCGCCCACGGTTTTTTCTCATCAATGTACTGGTTTGCTTTATCTGCCAATGCCATGATTTCACGAATCGCAGCAGAGAATTCACGTGCTTCATATTGGGCAGCAATTGACGAGCCTGCGTCGATAAAGCTTTGTACCAATTCAGGCTCAGCACAAGTCGTGCTTAACTTATTATCAAACTTGGTGTTGATGAATTTTGCACAACGGCTGGCAATGTTGACCACTTTACCAACCAGATCTGAATTCACTTTTTGAACGAAATCATCAAGGTTCAAGTCAGAATCTTCAACTTTGTCCGAAAGCTTAGACGCAAAGTAGTAACGTAAATATTCAGGGTTCAAATGTTCTAAATAAGTTTCCGCTTTAATAAACGTACCGCGAGATTTAGACATCTTCTGACCATTTACAGTCAGGAAACCGTTTACGAACAAGCCCGATGGCGTACGGTAGTTTGCACCTTCAAGCATCGCAGGCCAGAATAGCGCGTGGAAATACACGATGTCTTTACCAATGAAGTGATAGACCTCATTTTCAGAGTCTTTTTTCCAGTAATCATTGAAGTTTAATTCTGGACGTTTGGTTTTGATGTAGTTTTCAAAACTCGACATGTAGCCAATTGGCGCATCGACCCAAACGTAAAAGTATTTGTTTGGTGCATCTGGAATTTCAAAACCGAAATACGGTGCATCACGAGAGATATCCCAGTCGTTTAAGCCTGCTTCAAACCACTCATCCAGTTTATTGGCAATAGAAACTGGCAAGCGACCTTGGTCACGTGTCCATTTTTGTAGATATTCAGCAAAATTTGGAAGTTTGAAGAAGTAATGATCTGATGATTTCTCAACAGGTGCAGCACCACTTAAAGTCGATTTTGGATTCAATAGTTCTGTTGCATTATAAGTTGCACCACACACTTCACATGAGTCGCCGTACTGATCTTCCGCTTTACATTTCGGGCAGGTGCCTTTAATGAAACGATCTGACAAGAACATGCCTTTTTCAGGGTCGAACAATTGTTTGACCGGACGAACTGCAATATTGCCTGCTTCACGGTTCTTAATGTAAATCTCAGAGGAGCGATTTTTATTTTCTTCACTGTTGGTCGAATCATAATGGTCAAAGTGAACACCGAACCCATCAAAGTCACGGATATGTTCTTTTTGCACATTGGCAATTTGCGCTTCAGGTGAAATGCCGTTCGCTTCAGCGCGCAGCATGATTGCTGTACCGTGAGCATCATCCGCACAGACGTAAGTCACGTCATGACCCATTGCACGCATGGCACGAACCCAAATATCTGCTTGGATATAACCGAGTAAGTGACCCATATGGATTGGACCATTGGCGTATGGAAGGGCGTTAGTGACTAGGATATTACGCACGGATCTGACTCTCTCATTCGTATATTATGCAATGGGCCATAATTTTACATGATGCAGAGGGGATTACAAAGAAATGCTTTAGCAGAAGCACAACCAATAAAGCGACCGGAACATTCAAATACAAAAATCACTATCGTCCGATGAGCAACGATTAAACAATTGATCGTATTACGTGAGCGCTACTTCCTGCAATCAATAGCAACAATATGTACAGGCTTTGTTGCAGTTTGCTTAATTCTCCCGCTTATTTACATGATTTGTGCTAAAAAAATTGTCTAATAATTTTTATACACCTCAGGGAGGGTCCTCATGACTCAGAATAACCAGACCAGTATTTCGAAGCAGAACCAAGATAAAGAACGACATGCACGAGAATTGAATGACCCAATCGAAAAAGAGCAAAAGCAGAACGAGATCGATAAACAGCACAACCAAGAATATCAGGAGACTCTAGAAGCCCAGAAGAAAAATACTGATGAAAAGTCTGAAGCTAAGCAAAGCGCTCAGTCAAATGGCGAACATGCAGATCAAAAAGATAATTCTGATCATGTTAAAGAATCTCAGTCAGGCAATTCAGACAAAAAAACTGAAACCATTAAGATGGATGACTTAAAAGCGAAGGCAATCGCCATTGGTGAAGAACTATTGAAAAAAGGCGAAAAGATTCTGAATGAGCTAAAAAATGGCAAGTCCGACAGTCAGCAAAATGGTGTGCAGGGTTCAGATTCGAAAAATGCTAAATCTGATCAAGATAAATCGGTACAGTCAGATAAACAAAATTCTAAAGCGGGTCAGAATGGTCAGCAGGACCTTGTGGCCAATTTAAAAGATGAGGCTCTGCATAAGTTCGAAGACACTAAACAGAAGATTACTGAGTTAGTGAGTGAAGCCAGTGTCAAACTCGGTGAACTCAGACAGATGGCGGCTGACACGATGAGTAAAATCAAGCAAGATGATCAGTCTCAGTCAGATGATTCAAAAAAGGATGACCAAAATGCTTCGTCGAAGGACAACGACTTAGATCAAACTCATAAAAAAGATGACTCCAAAAAGGATCATGATAAAAATGCTCAGTCTGAGCAAAACAAGTCTGACCAAAATAAAAATCATAAATAATGATTCTAGTTTAAAGGCTCCTTCAGTCAGGGCGTGATTGGAGGAGCCAGCAAGACCGAAAAATTTAAGATCGTTCCGAAAAACATGGACCATCTGCATATTAGATATTATCTAAATCAGGCGAACTGTTATTTAGTGGCTATGATGTGGACTCAATTTCGATTGGGATTCAGTCATTTGTCATAGTATTTATTTTATAGCGCTATGTGCTGTATTGAATACCTGTGATAATAGCCACTTAAAGCAATGTGCCAAGAGTAAAAGCGATGATTGATGATGATTTTGATTTAGATGATTTCGAACGAGAAGTGACCCGAATTCCACAAAATCAGAATGTTCAAGACAAACTGGGGAAAGGTATTTTACAAAATGCCGAGCAATATCTTCAGGAAATATCTGCAGGTGAACACACCCATTTAATCCAAGCGTTACGTCAATATGCTCAAGTTGAAGCTTATTTTGATGTACTTGCCGATAATCTGGATCAACCGGTCGATGCAAAATTTGCCAATGATGCCTTAAACTTGATTCATATCTGGAGCTTGATCAATCAACATGAAGATGATGTGGCAAGCTTAAATCTTTTAGATGTGATCAATACGGATTATTTCCAGGCAGAACTACTTGAAGCTTTCGATGCTTTAGAGATTGATGCTGGAAATAAAGCACAGCGCCGTTTGGTGATAAAAGACACATTTAAATTATATGAAATGCAGTGCTTTGCAGGCTGCATTCCGCTTTTATATGCGCAACTGGAAGGTTTATTGACGGATGTTTTAATTGAACGTGGTTTTTTAAAACAGAATCAGACCAAATTTGTCGATGTCTACAAAATTGTCCCGGGTTTAAAAGGGCATGAAATAAAGAGCTTGTGGCATAAAGCCAAAATTGCTTGTGAAATGAATATTTACTTTGCAGAATTGGCAGCCTATAAGATGGACAGCAGCTCAACCGTGACCATGACCCGCCATAATATTTTGCATGGTACCGATGTCAGTTATTTCAGCAAAGAACGCAGTTTTATCTTGTTTATTTGGCTGTTTTCGGTAGTGAGTTTTATGAGTACGCTTAGAAAGTAATAAAAATGAATATCATTAAGTTGAATTTTGTTGCTTTGACACTTGCTTAAGAGCAGCTCTGAAATCATTCCATTAACTACACCATCCAAATACAGGGATGGTGTAGTTATATAGAGATAGGCTTTGTTAAAGGAATATTTAATCCATTCTATTTTTGGATATAAAATACATGAAAAGAACAATAAATATTGAATGAATGATTAAGCGGATCTTTATTTATTGAACCGGTAGTGGAATATATAAACATGGCTGATGAATTCAAATTTTTCTTCGAATAAATGAAATAGAGAACCTAGTTAAATTGGCAGTTTTGAATCGCTGCGAGATAGAAACTTAAAAATAAAAGAATGGGTCGAGCAGGGGAGCTGCTCTGTTGCGTTTGAAAATAACCACACCAGAATAGGTCTAACCTATTATAATAAATTGAAAATAGTATGATCTTGAGCTTGAGATTAGGGGATACTCAAATTTAGATCATACAATACAACCTGTTATGCGTGGAAAGGACCAGTTGAGATCTAAAGTTCACGCCATACTTTATTTTTATCATTTAAAGAAACGGTAAAATTGAAATTTGAATCATCAGATACCAATAGGCCGGTAGGTGTATGCATCACCACCTTTAAAATAGTCCCTTGTTCAAAAACCAAAGGATTACAATTTTCTTTTTTTAGAATGATAGGTTCTAATAACTCGATAACTAAATTGTCACTGTCCATTTTGCTTCCCCGAGCAGTATTGAGAATGTAATTAAATAATACCATGATTTGATAAGTATTTAACCAATTTTATCAGCATTGAGAGTTAAATCAAAAAAAATCAGATGGAATTTTTATGTGATATACCCATTAAAAACAAAATTGCCAATCTATTAAATTTTAGCATTCTAGGTTCTAAATTTTTTATAATTTTCCTTAATTTTATAAAAAGCACAACTGAATAAATAATTGAATGTTTTTTTAATATTATTTTAATTTATGAATATTAGCTTAGTTCGTCATAGAAGGTAATATTTCGTTTTTTCAGGCTGCTTGGGTATTTTACAAGAGATGTGAATATTGCTTAACTATGTTAAACCATACTTATATCTTCAATATCTCTAAAAACTTGATTTTGAAAAATTTAAGTTATTTTCTTGGAGATTTATATCTATCATGAGGCGGAATGATGGAAATGTCATTGATGGCTTAAGTCAAAAGTGTGCATTGTTTATTGAAATGTGGGATTGTTTAACCTGATTCACGCGAAAAAACATTTCCCAAACAGTGAATAAGTTGTTACAAAGATGAAAATAATAGAATAATGGCGGATTCATCCATAGGGTTAAAAATCTGTTTAATCTGAGTGGATGACTTAGGTTGTGAATTAAAAATAAAAGGAATATCCATACGCAATGTTTAAATCTTTTTTTCCGAGCCCGAAATGGTTCTTTTTGTCGTTGGTGCTTTGGTTTTTAATCAATGTGGCTTTGTGGTATTCCGGTGGAAATAGTTGGGGAACATTTTTAGGCTTTGCACCCGGCTATCATGAAGCGGAATTGCCTATCGGAGTCAGTCGTTTCTGGAGCCCTTCATTTTTATGGTTCTATCTGTGGTTTCTTGTCTCAACGGTTATTTTTGCCCTGTTCTGGCGGTTTAAATCTAGCAATCCTTGGCAAGGATGGTCAGTTTGGGGATCTGCCTTTATTCTGTTTAATATTTGGTTTTCAGTACAAGTCAATGTTGTAGTGAATGCATGGTACAGCCCATTTTATGACTTGATCCAGAAAATGCTTGGTAGTGGCGGTGGAAATGTCAATTTACTTTATAGTGAAACCATGACCTTCCTGTATGTTGCCATGGTGTATGTCACCATTGCAGTATTTAATCTGTTCTTTGTCAGTCATTACATTTTTCGTTGGCGTACCGCAATGAATGATTATTACACCGCGCATTGGGAACAGTTACGGCATATTGAAGGGGCTTCGCAGCGTATTCAGGAAGACACCATGCGCTTTGCCAAGACTACAGAAAGTCTGGGGGTGAGTTTTATTCAAGCCTTAATGACGTTAATGGCATTTTTACCGGTGTTATTGCAGTTGTCCTCACATGTAAAACAACTGCCGATCGTGGGAGAAATTCCTTATGCGCTGGTCTGGGCTGCCATTAGTTGGGCAGTTTTGGGTACAGTTGTATTGATGGTGGTGGGTTATAAATTACCAGGCTTAGAGTTCAATAATCAAAAGGTGGAAGCCGCATACCGTAAAGAACTGGTGTACGGAGAGGATTATGCTGACCGTGCAGATCCGCTGACTTTAAAAGAATTATTTAGTAGGGTTCGTTTTAACTATTTCCGTTTATATTTCCACTACGCCTATTTTAATATGGTACGTATCTGGTATATGCAACTGGATAATCTGTACGGTTTATTTGTGTTATTCCCGAGTATTGCCGCAGGTACAATCACGCTGGGTTTAATGATGCAGATTGCAAATGTATTCGGTAAGGTACGTGAGTCATTCCAGTATTTGATTGAGTCATGGCCAACGATTATTGAGCTACTTTCAATTTATAAGCGTTTAAGAGCATTTGAGTCGACTTTGGATAAGTAAGTTGAATCTCGAATTGTAAAATAAAAGCCCGCCTAATGCGGGTTTTTTTATAGGATGGGTTGTTTGTCATACTGCTTTAAATCGAGCCGATTATCTACATGGTAATATAGATTATCCTTGTAAAGGTTATATTTTGGATTATTTAAAATTGTATAATTAAAAGATTATGTAACACCGAAAATAATGGTTTACCTGTATATTGATAAAAAAAGGGCGGAATAAGAAAAGATGAAAGTTCTCTACAGTTTAATTTATCTCGGTTGTCTTCCTCTTGTCAGCTCATTTGTTTTTGCAGACGTCATTCAGGGAACATCTTTTTCAAATCAAGAATGGGAAATCTACTGTAGCAATACAGGAACTTGCCGTGCCGCAGGTTATCAGGATGACCTGACCCAAGCTATGCCCGCATCCATTTTATTGACCCGTAAAGCGGGAGCAAAACAGGCGGTTCAGGCTGAATTTGCCTTGTCAGATTATGATCAAAGCTTGGATAAAAAGAAGCTTAAAAATATTCACTTTTATATTAACGGTAAAGACTTGGGGGTTATTCATCTGAATGGAACGAATGAACCTTTAATGGGCACACTAAATGCCAAACAAGTGAATGGTTTATTACAACAAGTGAAGAAAAACGTAAAAATTGTGTTTAAAAATATGCATTACTCATGGCAGGTTTCCGATGCCGGTATGACTGCTGCATTATTGAAAATGGATGATTTTCAAAAGCGTATCGGGACAGTGGGTGCATTGGTAAAAAAAGGCAGCGTAAATGAAGCAAAAGTTTTAACTCCACAGCCAAAACTGCTGGTAAAAAAAGTCAAAACGGCCACGAAACCCTATTTAACGCTTCAGCCGAATGCGAAATCTTACAAAGCCTTGCATACGATTTTATTGGTTGCTCAGCCTGAGTTGCAAGACGGTCATGCATTTTGTGAGGGCATTTATACGGAACAAGGTGTAACCCCACAAGCAATTGAGTTGTATAAGCTGTCTAATCACAAAGTGCTAGCCACAACCCTGTGCTGGCGTGGGGCGTATAATGAAGGGTATGGGGCTTGGGTGATAAACGAATCCTTAAAAGGTAAGGTGAATTTTGTGACAGAATCTGCATCAGAATTTGGCGATGGTGAAATAGGAAGTTCACAAAAGGGACGTGGCGTAGGCGATTGTTGGGCGATGAGTGAATGGATTTGGGATGGAAAAACTTTTGTGCAGAGCATAGACCGCTGGTCGGGCATGTGTAAGGGCTTAGCTGCGGGTGGGGTCTGGAATTTAGATTTGATTGAATCTGTCGTAAGGTAACTACATCCTGTAAAAAGCAATACATTGAAGCAAATCTTGGTTTGAGGCAGGTATTGCTTACCCGGAAAGGTTTAAATAAATAGATCTACCAGAAGACAAAACCAGATAATTAAACCTGGCTATTCCTTTATCTGATCATAAGTGAAATTGTCGTATAGTTTGGCTGATACATTTACTTGAACCCATGATCAGATTTGTAAAAGTTGACTGAACTGTTATGCAGTTCAAGTTATCAAACTAAAACAATTAAAAATTGGCAATTTATGAACTATTTTGAATCAAAAAATAAAAAACAATTCAGTAAAATAAATAATAAAATCAAAGTTATGAGTTTGTTATTTTGAGGCTTTTCATATATTTTTATTTATACGGCATAATTGAGAATTGATACGTGAATTTTAGAACATTAATCTTGATGGGGGGAATGGGCATCGCTTTACATGGCTGTACAAGTCTAGGCAGTTTAACCTCGGATTCAGCTCAGAATTTTGCTTCACCGCAGGAACTGATTGTTCAAAAAAATATAAATGCTGCCAACGGTCGGGCTAAAGAATATGTCTATTATTGGGGACCCAAACAAGACAATAAAGAACCGCAAGCTTTATATCCAAGAAAATATTTAAATAATTATTGTACTGCAAAGGGCGGAAAATTCTCTCTTTTATATAAAAGTTCAATGAACTTAGTAAAGAATCAATCGGATAAAAAACAGTTATCCAGCTATAGCAGTGTCAAGCAAGGCATAGGTGTCTATAAATGTGTGCAAATGGATGGGCAAAGCTGGATTGCATCCATTGAACCGGTTTATGAACGAAAATTAGAGGATGGCAGCAATGCCCGTACGGTTGCACTGCAAACTACAATCATGACGGCTTCAGATGCTCAAAAATTTTATTCAGCTGCCCATTTTTCAAATAGTTCTGCTGCAAAAAAAACCAATGTAAATAATCAGACGACCAAAAATACAGCGAGTAAATCGGTGTCTCAGAAAGAGGTTGATATTAAAAAAGACACTGAAACTAAAAAAGAAACCAAGCTTGCGCCTGAATTGCCCGTAAAACAGGCTATACAACTGGTGGAAACACCACAACAGCAACAGCTCAAATCTTATGTTGCGGCACGTCGCGATTTGAATAGTGGCAAAAATCAGATGGCTGCCTGTAATAATGCACAACGTGCTTATAATTATGGCAAGTTACAGGGAACGGATGGAACCAAAGTTTATACGGAATCTGGAATGCTGGTCGCGCGCTGTTTAACCAGTGTACCGAGTTATAGCAGCCGCTTCACCAATTCTAAAGGACAAGCAATCAAGATTTTGCAAAACCTGTCCAATAATTACAATCATACAGGTGCGAAGAATATGTTGAGACAGATCAAGTGATTTGCCACTATTCAATTAGAATTTTAAAAAACTTGCCCGGTCAGCTAGGTTATCCCCATGATTGGATCACGGATGAAATCTAAATTATTGCCCAAGTGAATTGCATATTATTGGATCTGATAACTTGAATCGAGAACATCCTTTTTTTTAGGATTTAATTCAATTTTCAGTGAGTCCAGTTTACAGAGTCATAACAGGTAAAACCCTCAGCCTTGTGATACAAAGATAATGATTTTTCACTGGAGTTCGCCTGATGTCTCACAAAGTTCTAAGCTCTGCTCGTCAAAGCAGGTCACGTATAGGCTTCTCAGCTTTAATAGCGGTTGCATTGTTGGGTTCCGCGCAGTTGGCGACAGCAGGGCCAACAGTAGATCAATTAAGTAATTGTCTGGTGAAATCGACTACTGCAACGGATAAAAAGACAGTATTGCAATGGACCTTTGTGGCGTTGTCTACACATCCCGACTTGAAAGCTTATAGCAATGTGACTGATGTGCAGAAAGAGCAGTTAGATAAGAATTTGGCTACGGTTTTACAACGCATCTTGGTGGAGCAATGCTCGAGTCAGACCAAAGCTGTGATTGCTGCTGAAGGAGTGCAAGCTGTTGGAGATAGTTTTCAGGAGCTTGGAAAAATTACGGGTGAGGAAATTTTAGAAAACCCTGAAGTGAAAAGTCAGCTTAAAGGTGTGCTGCGTTATGTCGATTTGAATAAGTTGGTGATGACATTTTTGACGCCTGATGTATGGAATAAGTTGGGGCAGTTAAGAGGGAAATAACCGATTTAATTTATGCGTGCAATGGTTCAATTATGCTATTTATTTATCATGAATAAAATAAACGAAAAATAGGGGTTGTTATGCATAAATGCGCCGCTTTATTGGGTTTAAGTATATTTATATTTTCTCCATCGCTGTACGCAGGGGAAAGTGATTTAAGTCGGCAATACTCAAATTGTATGGATCGCTCAGGTGGCGTTACTGTAAATATGTTGGGTTGTATTGCGGCCGAAACAAGTCGCCAAGATACACGTTTAAATAATGCCTACAAGCGGACAATGGCATCGCTGAATGCAACTCGTAAAAAACAGCTTCAAGAGGTTCAGCGTCTTTGGATGCGATATCGTGATGCCAATTGCAAGTTTTATGCTGATCCTGATGGTGGTACCATTGCGGCTGTAAATAGCAACAGTTGCTATATGGAAGCGACTGCTGCGCGTGCGACTGAACTAGAAAATTTAAAAGAAGAGTATTAATTTTTTCTGATTCAATCTCCCTTTTTTAATGAGGGAGATTTATGATCAGTACCTTATTCATATTAAATCAGGATAAAAATTCTTATATTCCTTATTTACCGCTTCACCACGTAACAAATAGCCTTTGGGTTGAATATAGCTATAAATTTCTCGTGCAGGTTTTTCATGCCAGCCAATATTAAATGCACAGAATTTTGGGAAAAATTGCAGATGGCTATAGTTCAGATTGTTATGAACCCAATAAGCAAGTTGTTGCCAATTGTTTGGGTTTTTTCATAAAGTTCTAAGAAAGATGGAATGACGATACATGCTGTTGCGCCATAGCCTTTTACATAGGAATAGTCCCAAATATGACTGGCAAAGTTTTTCTCATTGCTTGCGCAGTTATGTCCTTTTTCATTGCCGAGTTGGTTGACGCTAGGTGAGCAGTAAGCGGAACGAATTGCGATGCGACTAAACTTTTCTTGTAGCGGTTCAAGCAGTTCTTCGCAGAGCTTTGTGCCTGTTCGGATGGCAATGTCAGGATGGTCGGGGAAGTTGGGAATACCGTACCAATTGGCGATTTCGCTATAGAGGAAATCACGCATAAAGAAAGACTTTGACAGTTGGATACGCCCTAAGTCTTCGAGTTTAGTGATAGAGGATACTTTTTTGATAGTCATGTTTTTAGAGTTTGAAAATCTAAATAATTGTTTAGTCGAAAAATATTGTAGTTTAACCTTTTTGTAAATTATATGTTAAATGTACAATGAATGAACTATTAAAACAGAGTTATAAAATGCAACTGCTAACGGATCCTAAAAAACTATCAGAAACCTTCGAAAATTTAATACTTAATTGCGAAAAGATTATTTTTGCAACTGCATGGGCGACAGATAAGCATTCTGTTTTTAATACCTTAATAGAGCAAGCACACAAAATTGAGATGGCGATAGTAGGATTACATTTCTATCAAACAAGTCCAAAATTTATAGAAAGTTTTATGGATAATGAAAAAGTTTTTTTTAAAAAAACAGTTTCAGGAGTTTTTCATCCTAAGGTTTTTATTTTTAAGTTTAAAAATAGTTATAAAATTATTTTAGGCAGTGCGAATTTTACTTCAGGTGCTTTCCATAGTAACGATGAAATATCTATCTTATTAGAAATGGATGAGAATGAAGATACTTTTATTGAATTAATGCAGAAATTATTTGAATACAGTGAAAATAATGAAAAAATTACAAGTGAATACTTAGAATTATATAAGGAAAAATATAAAGTACAAAAAATGATGAACTCCTCATTACAAGATTCAAAGCATAAAAAGCAAGTTAAAGCTTTAAAATATTGTTTACCTCCTGAAAGCTCTTTAAATATGTCTTGGAAAGAGTTTAAGCAAGAGGTTGAAAATGATTTATATGATGGATTTAATCAACGTCTAGAGCTGTTAGATCAGGTTAAAGTTTTATTAAACATTGATAAATTTGAAAATTTGACAAAAGATGAGAGAAAGCTTATAGCAGGAATGAAGAATAATTTACCATACAATTCAGGCTGGTTTGGTTCATTAGAAGGTGCGGGCTTTATGAAGAATGTAATTAATGTGCATGCTAGCCAAATAACGAAAGCATTAGATGTAATTCCAAGTGATGGAAATATTTTAAAAAGACATTTTAATCAATACATTAAGTTATTTAATATCGCTTGCTCTGGGCAGGAGAAGAGTCCCCAAATAGCAACCTATACTAGATTTTTAGCTGTCATTCGTCCTGACTTCTTTGTACCTGTTAATAAGAAAAATGAGACTAGAATTAGAAAATCTTTGAGTTTAAAGTCAAAAATTAATATCGATAATTATTGGGATATTCTTCAAGAAATTCATAAAAAAGATTGGTATAAAATTGAAATATCAAAAGATTCAGCTGATCATGATTTATGGTCTAAGAGAGCAGCAATGATAGATGCAATATATTACAATCATGAAGATTAAAAAAAACCCGCTCTAAAGCGGGTTTTTTATTCCAAAATTAATCAATATTAACCAATCAATTTCTTCATTAATTCATTCACTTGAGCAGGGTTGGCTTTACCTTTTGCTGCTTTCATCACTTGACCGACAAGACCGTTAAAGGCTTTTTCTTTACCAGACTTATACTCTTCAACCATCTTCTCATTGGCAGCAAGTACTTCTTTAATAATTGCTTCAACTGCGCCTGTATCAGTTTCCTGTTTCAAGCCTTTCTCAGCAATAATCTCGTCCGCAGTTTTGCCTTCTTCCCACATAAAGCCAAACACTTGCTTCGCGATCTTACCGTTAATGGTGTTGTCGACAATACGTGCAATCATGCCACCAAGTTTCTCAGCCGTTACAGGAGAATCCGCCAGATCTAAACCTGCTTTGTTTAAGGCAGCCGAGAATTCACCCATCACCCAGTTTGCAGACACTTTACCTTGTGCAGCACCGCCCGCAGCTTTTACTACTGCCTCAAAAAATTCAGACATTTCACGAGTAAGCGTTAAAACGTGCGCATCGTACTCAGTTACACCAAAGTCAGCGACAAAACGCTCACGACGCGCTTTAGGTAATTCAGGCAACGCAGCACGCGCCGCTTCAATTTGCTCGTCTGCAATAATCACAGGCAATAAGTCTGGGTCTGGGAAGTAGCGGTAATCGTTCGCTTCTTCTTTAGAACGCATTGAACGCGTTTCCATTTTCACAGGATCGAACAAACGCGTTTCCTGGTCGATGGTGCCATCCCATTCCAAAATTTCCATTTGACGTTCAATTTCAACATTGATCGCTTGTTCAATAAAACGAAATGAGTTGAGGTTTTTCAATTCACAACGTGTACCGAACGGTTGACCCGGACGACGTAACGACACGTTACAATCACAACGGAACGAACCTTCTGCCATGTTACCATCAGAAATACCCAACCAACGCACCAGCGTGTGAATTGATTTAATATAAGCAACCGCTTCTTCAACCGAACGCATATCCGGTTCAGATACGATTTCAAGAAGGGGAGTACCTGCACGGTTTAAGTCGATACCTGACATACCTTCAAACTGGTCATGGATCGATTTACCTGCATCTTCCTCAAGGTGCGCACGGGTTACGCCAATGCGTTTAACCGTACCATCTTCAAGTTGGATGTCGATATGCCCCAAGCCCACAATCGGGTTGTCCATTTGGCTGATTTGATAGCCTTTTGGAGAATCCGGGTAGAAATAGTTTTTACGTGCAAATACAGATGCTTTGTCAATATAAGCATCAATCCCCAAACCAAAGCGAATCGCAAGATCAACCACTTCTTTGTTGAGGACTGGCAATACGCCCGGCATAGCCAAATCAACCAGGCTGGCTTGTGTGTTGGGATCATTACCAAATACAGTCGAAGAGCCTGAGAAGATTTTTGAGTTGGTCGCAAGCTGAGTATGAATCTCGATACCAATCACGACTTCCCAGCCATCAATCAACAATGATTTTGGTTTAGTCGCTTTTGTAGAATTGTTTTGAGCTTGAGCCATTATGCGTTCTCCTCAGCAATTGCAGCGCGTTTGGTATGCCAATCGGTTGCTTGTTGATACTGGTGTACCACAGACAGCAATTGAGATTCTGACCAGTAGTTACCAATCAACTGCAAGCCAACCGGTAAGTTGTCTTGGTCAAAACCAACAGGCGCGTTAATCGCAGGAAGACCTGCCAAGTTCACCGCAATGGTGTAGATGTCACCTAGATACATTTCAACTGGTGTCAGATTCGCACCAATTTTATAGGCAGTCGTTGGCGCCGAAGGTGCAGCAATCACATCTACAGATTCAAAGGCTTTTAGGAAATCTTGCTGGATTAAACGACGCACTTTTTGCGCTTTCACATAGTACGCATCGTAATATCCTGCAGAAAGCGCATATGTACCAATCAAGATACGGCGTTGCACTTCAGGGCCGAAGCCTTCTGAACGTGAACGCTTGTACAAATCTGTTAAATCAACCGGATTTTCACAACGGTAGCCATAACGTACGCCGTCAAAACGCTGTAAGTTGGACGATGCTTCAGCAGGGGCGATGAGGTAATAGGTCGGAACATAAGCATCAGTCATGTTGAGATCAATCTCAACCAAAGTCGCGCCCATGTCTTCCAGTTTTTTCAATGATTCTTCAACACGTGCTTTAACGTCAGCATCCAAACCAGCAACATTAAAGTACTGTTTTGGAATACCAATGCGTAAACCTTTTACTGAAGTGCCATTCAGATTCGCAACGTAATCATCAACATCTTGATCCATCGAAGTTGAATCTTTGGCATCATGACCCGCCATCACGTTCATCAGGTAGGCACAGTCTTCAGCCGAACGTGCCATTGGGCCGCCCTGGTCTAAAGATGATGCATAGGCAATCATACCGAAACGTGAGACACGGCCATAAGTCGGTTTAAGACCTGTGAGGCCGCAGAATGACGCAGGTTGACGAATTGAGCCACCAGTGTCAGTACCCGTTGCAAAGGGTGCTAAGTCCGCTGCCACAGCTGATGCAGAACCGCCTGATGAACCCCCTGGCACATGGTCTAAGTTCCACGGGTTTTTAGTCGCACCATAGTAAGAATTTTCAGAAGTCGAGCCCATGGCGAATTCGTCCATGTTCACTTTACCTAAAGTGACCAGACCCGCAGCTTTGCCTTTCGCTACAACGGTGGCGTCGTAAGGAGAGATAAAGTTATCCAGCATTTTAGAACCGGCAGTAGTTTTAATGCCTTGGGTACAGAAAATGTCTTTATGCGCAATTGGTACACCTGTAAGTACATTTGCGTTGCCTGCTTGACGCAGCGCATCGGCCGCATCTGCTTGTACCAATGCTTGCTCGGGCGTTACAGTGACATAAGATTTGACTTGTGCATCAATTTTTTCAATGCGTTTTAAATAATGTTCAGTGAGTTCGCGAGAAGAGAATTTGGCTTGAGCTAAACCCTCAGTGATTTCACGAATCGATAAGCGATGTAAATCTGTCATGAGAAATAATTCTTTACGTTTGATTTAATAAAATGATTTAACTGAATAAAGATTATTCAATCACGCGTGGAACAAGGTACAAGCCATCTTGCACGGCAGGTGCAACCGCTTGATATTCATCGCGATGATTCTGTTCAGAAACCACGTCTTCACGTAAGGGTTGGGGATGGTCAAATGGGCTTTTAAGTGGCTCAACACCATCGGTGTCAATGCCTTTTAAGGTTTCCATCATGCCTAAAATTTTATTTAGACTTTGAGCATATTCAGCAGATTGCGTATCATCTAGCGACAATCGTGCAAGATTGGCGATTGCTGAAACTGTTTGTGCATTTAAATCTGCAGAATGCTGTGCATCCGTTGTAGACATAACATCACCTGATCAGTATTAAAAAAATTCAAAATATCGTGCGTTATAATAAGCGATTGACTTGTTCAAATCATCACATTTAGTTAAAGTTGCCACCTTGCGTCCACATAAAGTTTAATCGAGAACGTCTCCGTGATTCTAAAAAGACTAATTGGCTTGTTTTCGCCCGATCTAGCCATTGATTTAGGTACAGCAAATACACTTATTTATGCACCAGGACGAGGCATTATATTAAATGAACCGACGGTTGTGGCAATTCGTCACAGTGGTTCACAGAAAATCGTTGCCGCGGTAGGTCTTGATGCAAAGCAAATGCTGGGTCGTACGCCTGCGAATATTACTGCAATCCGCCCAATGAAAGATGGTGTGATTGCCGATTTTGAAGTAACTGAAACCATGCTGAACCAGTTTATTGGTAAAGTGCATGAAAGACGTCTATTTCCACCTGCACCGCGTGTTGTGGTTTGTGTTCCTTGCAAATCGACACTGGTAGAACGTCGTGCCATCCGTGAAGCAGTATTCAATGCCGGCGCGCGCGATGTTCGCTTAATTGAAGAGCCAATGGCTGCTGCAATTGGTGCGGGTATGCCAGTTGAGCAGGCATGTGGTTCAATGGTGGTCGATGTTGGTGGCGGTACTACTGAAATTGCCATTATTTCACTGCAAGGCTGTGTCTATGCAGACTCGCTACGTATTGGCGGTGATGTATTTGATGAACAGATCATTAACTATGTACGCAAAGCGCATGGTTGTGTGATTGGTGAAACTACGGCTGAAGTCATTAAAAAAGAAGTGGGCATGGCATTACCGGATGAAGACGGTGCTAAACCTCTCGAAATTGAAGTTCGTGGTCGTAACCTGGCAGAAGGCGTGCCACGTGCAATTACTGTAACTTCTGATGAAATCATGCAAGCCATTTCTGACCCATTACAAAATATTGTGTCTGCGGTGAAATCTGCACTTGAACAAACCCCACCTGAATTGTCCTCTGACATTGCAGAACGTGGCATTGTTTTAACCGGTGGTGGTGCATTATTGCGTAACCTCGATAAACTGCTTGCACAAGAAACAGGTTTACCTGTAGTGGTCGCAGAAGATCCTTTAACTTGCGTGACGCGTGGTGGTGGTAAAGTCTTAGAATTCTTTGATAACCCGAATCATGACATGCTATTTGTAGGCTAAGTTAAGGACCAGGCGGGTGCAAACAAATCTGTTTTCTAGACAACCGCCATCTTTTCGCTCATTTATCATTGCGGTCATCACATGTTTGGTTGTGCTATTTTTTAACTGGCGCATACCGCATGTGATTCAACCCGCACGTGATGTCTTGTATGCGGCATATAATCCGATTTATGCCTTGGCAAGTTATCCAGTGTTATCGCGAGAATGGCTAAATCAACAAACCAAGTCTGAAGCCCAGTTACGTCGTGAAAATACCGCGATGCAAGCCGAGCTGCTACAGGCGCAAGTGCGTCTGCAAAAACTATCTGAACTTTCTGCTGAAAATACCCGTCTAAGAGGTTTACTCGATACGCCACTCATTATTGATGGACGGATGGAAATTGCAGAAGTGATTGGTACCGATGCAGATCCCCTCAGACATATTATTGTGATTAACCGTGGTGCAAGCAGTCAGCTCAAAGTCGGTCAGACGGTTTTGGATGACAAAGGCATTATGGGGCAAATTATCAATGTCTATCCGCATAGTAGCCGCATCATGCTGCTGTCGGATAAAGAACATTCTCTATCTGTCCGTTTAGAACATACCGGAATGCGTGCCATTGTGACAGGTACGGGTGATTTAGGTCATTTGAAAATGGAATATGTCCCAACCAGTGCCAATATTAAAGTCGGTGAGAAAGTGTATAGTTCAGGTTTAGGTGCACATTTCCCTGCGGGTTATTTAGTCGGAACAGTGTCTAAAGTGAATCGACATAATACGGGTGAATTTGCCAAAATTGAAGTCATTCCAGCCGCTCTATTGGCAGGTGGACATCATGTGGTGGTGCTTTTTTCTGATTCTTTAGCGATGGAGCAGCCTTATGCCAATCGCTAAATTACGCTCTGAAAACCATCGTGATCCGCTTATTGCCATTATTGTTTCAGTCATTATCTGTTCAGTCCTGATCGTTTATCCATTGTCCTATGCTATTTCAGGGGCACGTCCATTATTCATGCTATTGGTGGTGCTCTTTTGGACTATGTGTCAGCCCACCTGGTGTGGAATCTGGTTTGCCTTTGCGACAGGTATTTTTACCGATCTTCTGGTAGATGCACCCTTGGGAATGAACGCTTTAACATTTGTCATCATTACTTTTATCGCCAGATTTTTAACCCGGGAACGACGAATTTTGACTTTTGCCAATCTATGGGTCATTAGTTTCTTGGCTGTGTTGGCGCATTTGGTTATGATCTGGATGGTTCAAATTATGGGCGGTTTGCAATTTTCGATTGCAAGACATTGGCAGCCCCTAGTGAGCAGTGTTTTAGTTTTCCCTATTATTTATTTTGTCTTAAGAAAATGGCGCGTTTAATTCTCGCTTCAAGTTCTCCGCGCCGTCGTGAGTTGCTACAACAACTTGGACTCGAGTTTGAAGTTTTTAGTCCCGAGATTGATGAGTCGGTCTTAACAGGTGAGGGCATTGCAGCCTATGTGGAACGTCTGGCATGTGCGAAAGCTCAAGCAGTCTTGGAGCAATTCCCCGATGCTATTGTTATCGCAGCAGATACCAGTTTAGGTGTAGATCATCAGATTTTAGGTAAACCGCAATCTAAACACCATGCTTTTGAAATGTGGCAACGTATTTCAGGTCGTAAACATGATGTATTTTCAGGGGTTTGCGTACGCACAAGGACAGAAAAATCAAGTATAGTGGTACGAACTCAGGTTGAGTTTCAACAATTAAGTCCCGATGATATGGAAAGTTATTGGGCGACAGGCGAACCTGCAGGTAAAGCGGGTGCTTATGCTATTCAGGGGATTGCAGCACGTTATATTCCTCGTATAGAAGGAAGTTATAGCAACGTTGTAGGTTTACCTTTATATGAGACAGTACAGTTATTACAGTCGGTTAAGGCACTAAATTAACGGCTGAAAAAAAAGAATTTTTATAATGTTTTGAGTCTTATTATGTCTGACGAGTTGTTGATTAACGTCACACCTATGGAATGTCGGGTGGCCTTAATCCAAAATGGTACGGTCAATGAACTATTTGTAGAGCGCACGGTTAAACGTGGTTTAGTCGGAAATATTTATAAAGGAAAAGTGGTTCGGGTTTTGCCGGGTATGCAAGCTGCATTTGTAGATATTGGGTTATCACGTACCGCATTTTTGCATATTAACGATATGGTCTGGCCGCGTAATCAACCCACGCCTAATGTTTTTGAACTGCTTCAACCGGGCCAAATTCTCACTGTTCAAGTGATGAAAGACATGCTCGGAACTAAAGGTGCGCGTCTATCGACAGACCTTTCTATTCCTTCGCGTTATCTGGTTCTTATGCCCTATGGTCATCATACGGGCGTTTCACAACGGATTGAATCCGAACAGGAGCGTGATCGCTTACGCTCGATGATTGAAGGTATTCAAACTGAACACAAGCTACCCGGCAGTGTGATTGTACGTACTGCTGCTGAAGGTATTCCTGAAGCAGAAATTGCCCAAGATATGGCTTATTTAGCCAAGCTCTGGGAGTTTATTCAGCGCAAGCAAACTAGTATCGCTGCGCCGTCACTAATTTTTGAAGAACTGCCACTTCCGCAACGGGTGATTCGTGATTTAGCCAATGAAGATACTGCAAAGATTTCAGTAGATTCACGTGAAATTTATGCAAAGTTACAAGAGTTTGTCGAAGAATTTGTGCCGACTATGCGAGATAGACTGACTCACTATCCGGGTGAACGTCCTATTTTTGACTTGTACAATGTAGAAGAAGATATTCAAAAAGCACTGCAAACACGTGTCGCGCTCAAGTCTGGTGGCTATTTAATGATAGACCAAACAGAGGCGATGACTACGATTGATATCAATACCGGTTCCTATGTTGGCGGTCGAACTTTAGAAGACACCGTATTTAAAACCAATATGGAAGCAACACAAGTCATTGCCCGTCAGCTGCGATTACGTAATTTGGGCGGCATTGTCATTATTGATTTCATCGATATGCAAGAAGCA
The DNA here is from genome assembly GCF_004331285.1 of Acinetobacter sp. ANC 3781. Lineage (GTDB taxonomy): Bacteria > Pseudomonadota > Gammaproteobacteria > Pseudomonadales > Moraxellaceae > Acinetobacter. The sequence goes on along the minus strand of NZ_SJOH01000005.1, from coordinate 34,201 downwards.
CAGCATCGTGAGGAAGTGATGAGCCAGTTTGAGCGCATGCTTGAACGTGACCACGCGAAAACTAAAATCACGCAAGTATCCGAGCTTGGCTTGGTCGAAATGACCCGTAAGCGTACTCGTGAATCTTTAGAGCACCTGTTATGTGAATCATGTTCGATCTGTCAGGGACGAGGTTATGTGAAAACCGCAGAGACGGTGTGTTATGAAATTTTTCGCGAAATTTTAAGATATGCACGCGCTTTTGAATCAAAAAGTGAATTTACCGTGGTGGCACATCCTTTGGTGATTGACCGATTATTAACAGCCGAAGCACCCGCAGTGGCCGACTTAGAGCACTTTATCGGGCGTATGATCAAGTTCCAGGTGGAAAATTTATATACGCAAGAGCAATACGATATCATTCTGAGCTGAAATTGTAACAGAATGTCGTTAAATACTTGTTACATCTGAAATTTTACTTTCGAAGTAGAATTTCTAATACTAGTCATACACCAATAGCCAAAGCCAAATTCTCCCTTTTTGGCTTAGCAAAAAGAGGTAAGACATGAGTATGAGCCAAGTCGTTATTAAAAAAAGTCTGAAAGCGTTAGATAATAAAGCAATACAAAATGGTTATATTGTTGATGAGCAGGGTAAAGAGGTTCAAATTACTGCCGCCATGATTCGTTCGGTCTGTCATCAATTATTAAATCAATGCCGTAGTATTAAAAATTAAGGGGCTGATAAAAGCCCCTTAATTTATTCATATTTATTTTTTAGAAATTGCGGTTAACTCACCGCGCGTAACTTTGAGTTTTCTTGACCCACGATCTCTTCAAATCGCTGAATTTCATCTTCCAAGTGAGTCAGGAGATTTTGCATTTTAGGTAATGCATTTCGACAGCCTGTTAAGCCTACTTCCAATTTATCCAAATAACTGGTCATCGTAATATTGAGAGCTTGACCATCTAGAACAATCGAAGCGGGGTAGAGTGCATCTAATTTGGCGCCATTCCAATATAACGGTTCACGTGGTCCTGGAACATTGGAAATCACAATATTGAATGCTTGGCGTTTTGGCATCATGCCTGACACAATATTTAAGCCCGCTGCACCATAAACCAATGCGCTATAGTTTAAAATTTGGTTTGAATTCATTCGTTTGAAACGCTGTTTCGCATTTAAAACACTACGCCGAATAATTTGCAGACGTTCTAATGGCGTTTCTTTATTCGTGCCCAGATTGGCTAGAATCATGGTGATACGGTTAGATACATCAGAATTATCATCACGAATTGAAGCAGGAACCATGGCGATTAGCGGTTTTTTCGGTAAAGCGTGTTGGCTGAGCAAATATTCACGTAATGCACCCGAACAAATAGCCAGTACCACATCATTAATGGTCACACCGAGTGCTTTGGCAATCTTGCTTAAGCGATCCAGTTCAAAAGATTGTGCTGCGAAACGGCGTGATGAACTCACACGCTGATTTAAAATACTGCTTGGAGCCTGGAAACTTGAAACGTAGTCAGGATTACGTCCCATATCTTTAAAGATAGTTTGAGATAATTCATACATGACTTTTGGGGTCGACTCTAATTGTTCTTTTAAAGCACCCATAATTTTTTTTATGCGACTCTTCTTCTGGGGTTCTTTAAAACGTTTAGCGCGAGGGGGTTCAACACACCACAGTGGCACAATACTTTTGGCCGCTGGATCTTGCGACAATGATTTTTCAACTAAGCGCATGCCTGCAATTCCATCTACCATCGCATGGTGAATTTTAAAATACATGGCAAAGCGGTTGCCTTCAATCCCTTCAATAATATTACAGGTCCAAAGTGGTTTAGCCCGATCAAGCAAAGCGCTATGTTCTTGTGAAATATAAGTCAGTAATTCACGGATTCGACCTGGGTGAGGAAGTGCAATGTGACGAAAATGGTGGTCTAAATCAAATTCCTGGTCTTCATCCCAAAATAGGCCATTCAGTTTATTATTAAAAGGTGCAACAGGAAGACACTTGGACTTACGGATATCGGCAACGAGGTCTTGAATAAATGTGTCAGGTGCATTATCAGGAATTTGAAATAAAAAGAGTCCACCGACATGCATCGGTTGCTGACGTTTTTCTAGTGACAAAAAAATAAAATCAATAGGGTGTAATGGACGCATAGCGTGGAATGCCTCACTGCAATTTCATTGGCTGTTCTTGTTTGAACAGGCTTGTTAGAATTATAAAAACCGTTTTTTCAGTATATCTTTTTTCAAAAATAAAAGAACCGCTTTCTATGTAAGGAAAAGTGAACAAAAAGCCACTAAAAACAGTGGCTTTTTTTGAAAAGATTATTTTTTTAAATTTCCGGCATGTAAGCCACATTCTTTATGCGTGGCTTCTTCCCACCACCAGCGACCCTCACGTTCATGTTGATTTGGGAGGACAGCGCGTGTACACGGTTCACAACCAATAGAAATGAAACCACGTTCATGTAAGGGATTATAAGGAATTTCCATCATGCGAATATAATTCCATACATCAGCGCTTGACCAGTTAGCCAGGGGATTATATTTGATCAGTTGCTTTCCGGGTCCAGAAAAACCTGCATCGGCCTGAACTACAGGAATTTCATTACGTGTACCTGGACTTTGGTCTTTACGCTGACCAGTAATCCAGCCATCTAAGGTTGCCAGTTTTTTACGTAACGGTTTAACTTTGCGAATACCACAACATTCTTGGTGTCCATCACGATAGAAACTAAATAAACCTTTTTCAGTTGTAAATTGCTGAACAGTTTCCGTCTCTGGGAAACAAATTTCGATATCAATTTTATAGTGATTACGCACGGTTTCTATAAATTGATAGGTTTCTGCATGCAGCCGACCAGTATCTAAACTAAAGACACGGAAAGGTTTACCCAGATGAGAAGCCATATCAATCAAAACCACATCTTCAGCACCTGAAAATGAAATGGCAATTTCGCCTTCTTGACTTAAAGCAAGCTCCAGAATCTCGCTGGGAGATTTATCAGTATATTCAGATGCAAGTGCATCAACAAGGTCAATGGTGGGGATTGTAGTCATGACAGTTCCTGGCGTATAGGCTTGGACACTTAAACACCTATATTAATTTAATTCACAACAATTTTAATAGAATTGAAATAGCCTGCTTAGCACTAAAAAATAAATACTTATGAATAAAACAGATTTAAAAAACAGCATATGGAACGTCAATTTTTAAGCTATGATAACGCAAATTTTTTCACTGACATTGGGAGAACCCATGGAAATCGTATGTCTTGATCTTGAGGGTGTATTAGTTCCAGAAATTTGGATTAACTTCGCCAAAAAAACTGGAATTAAAGCATTGGAAGCCACTACACGTGATATCCCAGACTACGATGTGTTGATGACACAGCGCCTGAATATTTTAAAAGAGCACGGTTTAGGCTTAAATGATATTCAGGAAGTGATTGCAGATATGGGACCTTTCCCAGGTGCAAAAGAATTTGTGAAATGGGTCAGTACTCATTTCCAGCTCATTATTCTTTCAGATACTTTCTATGAATTTGCTCATCCACTTATGAAGCAACTCGACTGGCCAACAATTTTCTGTCATAAGCTAGAAACTGATGAAACGGGCATGATTTCTGCCTATAAACTTCGCCAGCCGGATCAAAAACGTCAGGCGGTCAAAGCACTGCATGGTTTGAACTTCCGTGTGATCGCAGCGGGGGATTCGTATAACGATACCACGATGCTGGGTGAAGCAGACCACGGTTTCCTATTTGATGCACCTGAAAATGTGATTGCTGAATTTCCGCAATTCCCGCCAATTCATGGTTATGAAGCATTAAAACAAGCGATTCGTAATGCTTCTGTCCGTGACATTCCAGCTTAATATTTAATAGAGATTGGAATAAAGAAAGGGCGCTATAAGCGCCCTTTCTTGTTTAATGCTACTTTTAACGTAATTAGAAACGGTAACCGATTTTCATACCATAGCCAATTGCATGGTTATCTTCAAAATCGCCTACTGGAGTACCACCAGTTTGTGCGGTTGCATCACCTAACCAGAAATACTTAACACCAGCTTGAATAAAGTAGTTTTCAGCAGGACTGTATTGACCACCCATACCAACACTCCAGTAACCTTCAGTCGGTCCTAAAGTTGTTACAGGGTTACCAGCGCCAGAATCGTATCCAACTGCTGCTGTACCCGACCATTTGTTAGTAAATTTATGACCTAAGCCAACGGTTGCAGACCATTGATCATCGGAGTAGTCAATTAAATTTTGTGCTTTGCCTTTAGCTAAAGCTGAAGCTTGCGCTAATAATTCTGGTTTAACTGCAAATTGGTCCCAGTGTACCCAGCGTAAATTTGCAAATGCTAAAGTGTTTTGAGCAATACCTGTTTGTAAATCAATGTTTACAGATTGTGGGGTAGTCGCATCTACAGTGCTTTCTTTGTATGAAAGAAATGATAAAGCAGGATTAATTGATGCAAGAGTTGTAGATTCTACAGATTTTGCTTCATGTTTAATCTCAGAACGATAGGTTACTGATGCTTTAAGAGCGATTTCAGGAATTTGATAAGCAAAACCAGCGAGCCAACCATAGGCTTCTTCTTGATCAACTTTAATATTGTAGCCACTTAATAAGGAGTAAGCTGCACCACGTAATTTAATGTCGGCTTCCACTGTTTGGTAAACAGGACCGGCATAGAGGTTCCAGTTTTCAGTCGGTTGGTAACCGATCAGTGCAGTAATGTTATGTGTTTTAACTTCTACACCAGTACCCTCTATCCCATTACCAAATGCACCTAATTTACTTTCATATTGTGCATCAGCACCAAAGGGTTGGTCATATAAAAGACCTACAGAAATTTTATCAGTTGCTTGAACCTTTACTGCGGCAGAAGGGAAGTAATAATCTTCTGCCATATCACCAACATTAAGTTGGTTTGATTTTACTTTAGGATCAAGAACAGAAATTCCAGCTTCCGCATAATTACCAGGTTGTAAAAAAGCTGAAATTGATTGACCTGAGCGGTCTAGGCCAGCAGCAAAAACTGAGGTTGATGGGATTAAGCTAAGTAAAATAGCTGAACTTAGAGCTGTAAACTTCATGGAACATTTCCTTGTTGTAGCTTTATGTAAATAAATTTGAAGGAAAAGTAACATAAATAAAAAAAGAGTAAATGCTCAGCTATGATTAGATAATGAACTGACTAATTCAAAAAATGAACTTGAATAGAGTAAAAGTACTAACAATACTTTTGTATATTAATGATTTATAAGTAAAAAAATAGAGTAATAAACTTAAAAAATTAGGATAATACCAGTAATTCCTTTTGATCAAATTTGAAACATATAGATTGGAGTATTAAAAAAACAAGAGATGTAATGTAAAAAAGACCATTGTGAACAATGGTCTTTTATTGATTTATCAAATAATTTTAGAAGCGGTAGCCAATTTTTAAGCCATATGCAAGCGCATCATTGTCTTCGAAATTCGCAACTGTTCCATCAGTACCAAATTGAGCGCCTGATTGAGCTTTTGCATCACCTAACCAGAAGTATTTAACACCACCAGCGATAAAATAGTTTGGTGCTGGGCTGAACTGTAGTCCTAAACCAACATTCCAGTAACCTTCAGTAGGACCAAGGGTTGAAACTGGGTTACCTGCGCCAGAATCCCAACCTACAGAAACATTACCAGCCCATTTTTCATCGAACTTACGCCCAACACCTACAGTTGCTGAAATTTGATCGTCACTATATGCCACTAAATCAAAACCATTAGTTTGACCCGGAACCAAACCTGCTGTAGTTAAAGCATTTGCTAATTGACCAAATTTATTTGGGCGAATAGAGAAATCTTTCCAATTAACCCAACGAATATTGGCGAAAGCAACAGTGTTTTCCATAATACCGCTTTGAAGATCTAGGTTCACTGATTGAGGGGTAGTGATATCAGTAGATCCTTCAACGTAACCACCAGGCAATAATGCTGTAACTGGTACGAGTCCAAGTACTGGGTGAGCAAGCGTATTGGTAATAGTTTCATTCACATCTATTTTATGTTTGATTTCAGAACGATATGTTAATGATGCCTTAAGTGCAATTTCTGGAATTTGATATGCCAAACCTGCTAACCAACCTGCAGCTGAATCTTCACTAATATTTGCATCATATCCTGATATTACTGTAGCTGGCACAGGAGTAGCCCCTGCATATCCACCATATACGCTATAAGCAGCACCACGTAATGCAACATTACCTTTTACAGTTTGATAAACACCACCACCATAGATATTCCAGTTTTCAGTCGGTTGAAAACCTAAAATTAAAGACAAATTTTGTGTGTCAACTTCAACTGAAGTATTGCCTTGTAATGGATGTGTGAAAGCCGCTGAAGATGTATATTCAGCATCTGCACCGAAAGGTTGGTCATAAAGTAAACCAAAAGAGAAATGATCGGTAAGTTGTAATTTTAAAGCTGCGCTTGGAAAGTGATAATCGCCCGCCATGTCACCAGTTGATTGACTACCTAAGTTGGCATTAGTGGTTCCAGATACACTTGGATCAAGCACTGAGATGCCTGCTTCGAAATAATTGCCTGGTTGTAAGAATGCTGCAATAGACTGACCTGAGCGGTCTAAAGCTGCTGCGAATGCACCTGTCATTGGTACTGTTGCAAGAATAATTGCTGTACTAAGTGTTTTTAATTTCATTTTATGTCTTTCCTTGAGGTACAAATTTTTTACTGCAGATTAGTGTTATTTATGCTCAGTATTAATTTTTGGTAACATCGGTCTTTCAACCAGATATCATTTGTTACTCCATGTGACAAAAATAACACAATAAAAAAAAGAGTAAATGCTCTAGAAAAACTAATTGGAATAAAAATACTATTTATTGGAGTTTTTAATTTAAATATCATTATTTTTTAATTTTAAATTATTGATAAATATTGATATATTTAATTTAGATGTAAATTTTTATTTGATTAAAAAATAACCATTTATCGTGAAAAGTGTAGTAATTATTTGTTATGTAGATCACATTATTTTTTTACACAAAATTTACGACAGAAATGTAAGATCCGGAAGGACTAAATCATAATAGGGTAAATTCTTATTTTTAGCTTAAATTTTTTAATATGTATTCTTAATTATTAATAAAATCATGCTCTTATTTATTAAAATAATAAATTTCAAAGGCTTAATGACAAGGTCATGAAAAATAAATTGATTTAATATTTATTTAGGGAGGCGGCATCTTAGAGATTTTTTTATACGAAAATTTTATTCCTTATTTATAAGTTTGTGCGCCCTGCGGGAGTCGAACCCGCGTCGGTCACTTAGGAGGCAACTGCTCTATCCAGTTAAGCTAAGGGCACAATGCGAAGCTAATTTAGCGCAAATAAGGATAAAAAAAAAGTTATTGTCGAAACAATAACTTTTTAAAAGACAGATCTTTAAGGTTTATGCTTAAGTTTTATTCATCTTGAGTACTTTAAATAGACCAAACATGATCACAATCCAGATCGGAATCATCAGTACAGATTCTTTAAAACCTTGCATCCACATAATATAAAGTACGGTCGCAATGAAGAGGAGTACTAAATAATTACTGATTGGAGACCAAAGTGCAGGAAACTTGGTTTGGATGGAAGCTTGTTTGATCGCCTGTCTAAATTTCAAGTGCGTCAATGTAATCATGGCCCAGTTGAGTACTAATGCACCCACCACCACATATATTAGATGGCTTAAGGCATTTTCTGGCACAAAGTAGTTTAAAAGTACACAACCAAAAATTAACAGTGCGGAAAATAAAACAGCAGGGATAGGCACCCCCTGTTTATTTACTTTATTAAATACTTTAGGTGCATTGCCTTGTTGTGCCAAGCCAAACAGCATACGGCTATTGGCATACATGCCGCTGTTATAAACAGACAGCGCCGCAGTCAAGATAATGAAATTCAGTAAGTGAGCTGCCCAGCCAATACCGAGTTGACTGAAAATCATTACAAATGGACTTTTATCCAGACCACCTAACTCAAGCTGATTCCATGGCACCAACGATAAAAGAATCGTCAATGAACCGATATAGAACAGTAAAATTCGGAACACCACCTGATTAATGGCTTTAGGAATAGTTTTTTCAGGATCTTTAGCTTCTGCCGCAGCCATCCCGATCAGCTCAATCCCACCAAAGGCGAACATGAGGAAGGCAAGCATATAAAACAGGCCTTCAAAACCATTCGGGAAGAAACCACCATGTGTCCAAAGATTGCTAAATGAAGAGTTTGAGCCTGCATCTGCGGTGAGCAGTAGATACACACCAAAGACAATCATGGAAATAACAGCGGTTACTTTGATGATAGAAAGCCAGAATTCCGATTCACCATAAAATTTCACATTGCCGAGATTGACCAAGGTGATAACAACGAAAAAGAACAGTACCGATGCCCATGCAGGAATAAAAGGCCACCAGTAATTAATATATTTAGCGACAGCAGTCAGCTCTGTCATTGCTACTAAAATATATAAAATCCAGTAATTCCAACCCGCTAAAAAGCCGGGAAATTTCCCCCAATATTTAAAGGCAAAATGGCTGAATGATCCTGCTACAGGCTCATGTACAATCATTTCACCCAGTTGACGCATGATTAAAAATGCAATCAAACCACCAATGGCATAACCCAAAATGATGGAAGGACCTGCAGATTGAATCACCTGTGCGGAACCTAAGAATAAGCCTGTACCAATTGCTCCGCCCATGGCGATGAGTTGGATATGACGGTTCTTTAAGCCACGCTGAAGTGTAGAAGACTCGTTGTTCAAAGTACTCAGCCCGACAATGGATAAGTTTGTGATTGTAATGGATTGATTTGTATTAGCCTAGTACAACACTAGCCTGGTCACTGTTATGTGAATAAGTTAAGAATAGAATTTTTATATAATTAACAAACGAATCAATAGATTAGTTTTATTAATACAATGACTTGTAAGTTATAAAGGGTTTTTATCAATAAGATTAAGCGGTTCTTTTTTATACTTAAGTCCTGTAACAAAGGTTTTTGCTGAAAAAAGCATTATGATAAAAGTGATCAACATTGCCCAGATGTTGTTTAAAACAATGATAAATATCAAGGATCAATAAAATGAGTTTTGCTCCACAAATCAAAATTCCAGCAACCTATATGCGTGGTGGTACCAGTAAAGGGGTTTTCTTTAAACTGGATGACTTACCGGAAGCAGCACAGCAGCCTGGAAAAGTGCGTGATCAATTGTTATTGCGTGTGATTGGCAGTCCAGATCCATATGGCAAGCAAATTGATGGCATGGGTGGAGCAAGTTCAAGTACCAGTAAAACCGTGATCTTGGCCAAAAGTTCACAGCCTGAACATGATGTGGATTATTTATTTGGGCAGGTGGCGATTGATCAACCTTTTGTCGACTGGAGTGGAAACTGTGGCAACTTGACTGCTGCCGTCGGTTCATTTGCGATTTCAAACGGCTTGGTCAGTGCAGAACGTATTCCTGAAAATGGCATCTGTACGGTACGAATCTGGCAAGTGAATATTGAAAAAACCATTATTGCGCATGTGCCCATCACCAATGGACAAGTGCAGGAAACTGGGGACTTTGAACTCGATGGCGTGACTTTCCCTGCAGCAGAAGTTCAGATTGAATTTCTAGACCCTGCCGATGATGGCGAAGAGGGTGGTGCAATGTTTCCAACGGGTAATGTCGTCGATACTTTTGAAGTTCCGAATATCGGGACTTTCCAAGCGACATTCATTAATGCCGGTATTCCGACTATCTTCTTAAATGCTGAAGAGATTGGCTATGCGGGCACTGAATTGCAAGACGCGATTAATGGCGATGCTCAGGCACTGGCACGGTTTGAAACCATCCGTGCCTATGGTGCAAAACAAATGGGGTTAATCCAAGACATTTCTGAAGCTGAAAAGCGTCAACATACCCCTAAAATTGCCTTTGTTTCTAAACCTAAAGCTTATATATCTTCAAGCGGTAAAGACATTCAAACCGGTGATGTCGATTTACTGGTTCGTGCCTTGTCGATGGGTAAATTGCATCATGCCATGATGGGAACAGCTGCTGTCGCCATTGGAACAGCCGCTGCGATTCCGGGAACACTGGTGAATTTGGCTGCAGGCGGTGGGGCGCGTGAAGCGGTACGTTTTGGTCATCCCTCAGGGACTTTACGCGTCGGTGCGCAAGCAGTGCAGGAAAATGGACAATGGCAGGTGAAAAAGGCGGTAATGAGCCGTAGTGCACGCGTGTTGATGGAGGGCTGGGTGCGAATTCCTAAAGATAGCTTGAAATAATAAACCAGATAGAGAATCTTGCGAGAAAGCAGTATGATGAGTCGCAAGTTCTCTGTCGATGATGACAAGAGCGTTGTAGATTAGATTAAGCTAGATCTGGCAGTATTTCTGTGGATTTAGATTTACTCACCAAAGCAAAGTATTCGAGGCGAATGTGTCATCTTTAACTGACGTACATGCAAATGTATTAACCCAAGCACAGCAACGTATCCAACACGATTTATTGACGGCATTAGACGCATTTTCCATTCCAGAACCTTTAAAAGGGGCGGTGCATCATGCGGTGATGCTCGGTGGTAAGCGTGTACGTCCAGCGCTTTGTTATGCAACAGCAGCCATTAAACCGAATGCAAATTTTGCGGCAGTACGCCGTGCGGCAGTAGCCATTGAAATGATTCATTGTTATTCATTGGCACACGATGATTTGCCGTGTATGGATAATGATTTACTGCGTCGCGGTCAGCCAACCTGTCATGTGGCTTTTGGTGAAGATACTGCCTTACTGGCCGGCGATCTTTTGCAATCGATGGCCTTTGAAATATTAGGCAGCCGTCTGTTTGATCAAGGCCCTGCGGTTGATCCGTCTATTGTTTTAAAGCAGATGCAGATTTTGGCGACTGCCAGTTCAAAAATGGTCTGTGGTCAGGTACTGGATTTACAGGCAGAAGGCAAGTGTGTTGATCAGGAAGCTTTGGAAAATATTCATCGCAATAAAACCGGTGCTCTGATTTCCGCCGCGGTGATGATGGCTGCGGTATGCGTGTTTGAAGGCACCGATCAAGCCATTCCTAAACTACGTGAATATGCCCAAGCGATTGGACTGGCTTTCCAGGTGCAAGATGACATTCTGGATATTATTTCCGATACCGAAGTTCTAGGAAAAACCGCCGGCAAAGACCAGCAAGTGGATAAATCGACTTATCCTGCATTGATGGGTTTGGAAAATGCCCAAATCTATGCTAAAGAGTTGCATGATCAGGCCTTTCGCGCTTTAGAGATTTTTGGTGACAGTGCAGCTGAACTGAATCAGATCTCACAGTTTTTGTTGTCGCGTAAAAGTTAAATATTGAGTTTGAAAGGGCATCTGGAAAAAATTGAATTAAAAAAGAGGACTTATAAGTCCTCTTTTTTATGCGCTACAGATTATTTGCTCAAGACTATTTAGAGTCTTGATATAAACGATCACCTTCATCGAAACGCGTGGTGATTTCTTCGGTTGGTGCTTTACCCATTAAGCTGACCACGACAATCGCAATCAGTGAGCAAATAAAGCCTGGAATAATTTCATACAGCCCCGTGGCACTGAACATATTTTTCCAGAGAATCACCACAACCGCACCAATCAGCATACCGGCAAGTGCGCCGTTTAGCGTCATGCGGCGCCAGAACAAGGATAGAATAATCAGTGGACCGAAGGCAGCACCGAAGCCAGCCCATGCATAAGCCACTAAGCCTAAAACTTTAGATTCAGGATTTCCAGCCATCCAGATTGCAAGCAAGGCAATCACTAGCACCATTAAACGGCCAATCCAGACCAGTTCTGTTTGCGTTGCATTTTTGCGTAAGAATGATTTGTAAAAGTCTTCGGTTAAGGTACTTGAGCAGACCAGTAACTGGCAGCTTAAGGTACTCATTACTGCCGCTAAAATAGCAGCCAAGACAATACCTGCAATCCATGGATTAAACAGAATTTTGGTCAGTTCCATAAACACGGTTTCTGGATTGGCAGTTACTGCACCTGCAAGTTCAGGATGTTGCTGGAAGTAAGCAATACCAAAGAAACCGGCAGCCACTGCACCACCTAAGCAAAGAATCATCCAGGTCATGCCAATACGGCGCGCATTGGGAATGGACTTGACTGAGTCAGCAGCCATAAAACGCACCAGAATATGCGGTTGACCAAAATAGCCCAAGCCCCAGGCCAATAATGAAATAATCGCGACAAAGCTTAAATTGCCTATGACATCGGTGGCTTGCGGACGAGCCGCTTCAAGTGCCAAAGTGATTTGATTCATATCGGCAAAGCTTAAAACCACAACTACAGGCGTCAGCAACAAGGCAAAAATCATCAGGCCGGCCTGAATGGTATCCGTCCAGCTGACTGCCAAGAAACCACCAATAAATACATAACTGATGGTCGCAATCGCACTGATCCAAAGCGCTGTGCTATACGACATGTCAAACATGCTTTCGAACAGACGTGCGCCTGCAACCATGCCTGAAGCACAATAAATCGCAAAGAAAATCAAAATGATGAAAGCAGAAGCAATACGCAGGATTTTCTTTTGATCGTTAAAACGATTGGAGAAATAGTCTGGCAAAGTCAAGGCATTGTGCTGAACTTCGGTATGCACACGAAGGCGTCCGGCAACCAGTCGCCAGTTTAGCCATGCACCAATAATCAAGCCAATGGCAATCCACATTTCAGACAAACCTGAAAGATAAATTGCACCTGGCAGCCCCATCAGCAACCAGCCACTCATATCTGAAGCACCCGCAGAGAGCGCCGTTACGAAACTACCTAAACGACGACCCCCCAAAATATAATCAGAGAAATTGGCTGTCGCACGATAAGCCATCAGGCCAATCGCAATCATGGCGACAATATAAAAAAGAAAGGTAATTAAGGTCGGATTCAGGGAGCTCATACGGTATCCATTTACAAGGTGGACAGTAGATCGAAACAAAGGCTTATAAAAGAAGCACAAATAATTTCAAAAAAATAACGCGAAATTTAAGCATAATTTCACAATGATTGCAGAGTTTTTCGCAACTGAAATAAAAATAGACAGCTAAAGCTGTCTATTTCATATAAAAAATTGAAAGTTTATGGATTACGACCCATCACGCCACGAATGGTATTCATGATATCCGCAGGCAACACCACAGTTTTGGCGTTATTCGATTTCGCCATGTCTTGCATGGCTTTGACATACTGTTCACCGAGCAAGTAAGCCACCGGAATTTCTTTATCACCGACCGCAGAGGTCACCATTTCAATGGCACGTTGTGATGATTCAGCCAAGACTACTTGTGCTTCAGCATCACGACGCGAAGCTTCCAACCGGCCATCTGCTTCTAAAATAGCAGCCTGTTTTTCACCATCTGCTCGGGTCACGGTCGCACGGCGCTGACGTTCGGCCGCTGCTTGCGCTTCCATTGCGGACTGCATGGTAGCTGAAGGTTGAATATCCTGAATTTCAACAGTCTTTAGTGTAATACCCCAATCAGAAATATCATCAGAAATGGCCGCTTTCAATTTGGCCTTAATATGATCACGCGATGACAAAGCATCATCCAGATCCATTTCACCTACGATAGAGCGCAGTGAGGTTTGTACTAGGTTTTGAATTGCCCAGGTATAGTTTTCAATACCATACACTGCTTTTTCCGGAGTGGTGATATTGATATAGGCCATGGCATTCATCAGTAAAACCGCATTATCACGGGTAATCACTTCCTGAGAAGGAATATCCATCACAATGTCTTTGGTGGTGACTTTATATGCAACTTCATCAACATAAGGAATCACAAAATTGAGACCCGGTGTTAGCGTGGTATGGTATTTACCCAGACGTTGTACAATCCATTTATAACCTTGAGGAACAATGCGCACCCCTTTAAAAATAGTAACGCCTGCAAAAACCAGGATAGCTAAAACAATAATAGATCCGCCAGACATGTCATTTCCTCACTTTATATATTTTCATTATTTGAATGATGTGGCTTGACCACAAGTTCATTACCTAAAATATCGACCACGCGCACGCGATCTCCAACACGTACAGGTTCTAAGCTACGGCAGTTCCACTCGTCAGAACCCAAAACCGGCATAGGGAAACGGACGGTAATCAGGTCATGTTCCATATGAATTTGAATGACCATGCCGACTTGACCAATGGTGGCCTCGCGGGATAAACCGGCTTTGGTTTTATCGGTTGAAAGCGGTTTAATAAACTTAAACCAAAGTAATGTGCAAAGTATGGATAAAACAATCCAGATGACGAGTTGAGTGGTAAAGCCCATCATCGGGAACAGCCACAGTAAAACACCCACCATGATGGCTGCAATGCCAAACCATAGTGCAGCAAAAGCGGGCAATACTAATTCAGAGAGAATGAGTAAAACACCCAGTACAAACCAATGCCAAGGTTCGAAAGCAAATTCCATACATCTACTCGTGTATTGTTAAAATTGATATAGATAACCAAGCGTCTATATCAATTTAGCAGATGAGTAAGTCTTTGAATATTAAAAAAGCATCTTTTTTAAATTTTGGCTTTTGGTGCAGCTTTGAACGCTGCTGGAGATTTTTTGAAATCGGCAATGGCTTTGTCAATCGCGATGATTTTCAGTTGGGCGGCTTTTTCACCTTCCAGAATCGACTGGTTGCTGGCTTTTAAATCTAAAGTTCCCAAGTGCCCCACTTTAGGTTGAATCACTACAGTGGCTTGACTGAGTTCTTCATTAATACTTTGTTGTCCCATAATGTTTATGGTTTGGTCGAGCAAACCCCACATGTTTAGGGGTTTGCCACCAACTGGACGTGCAGAAATATCTACCGCAATGACAATATCTGCGCCCATATCCTTGGCTGTTTTCACTGGAATCGGACTGACCAAACCGCCATCGACATATTGTTTTCCACCAATGGTTGCAGGCACAAAGACATTCGGGATACTGCAGGAGGCACGAACCGCCTGACCCGCATTGCCTTTAATAAATTCAGCTTTACGACCGGTGTCCAGACGTGTTGCAACTGCAGCAAAACGAATCGGAAATTGTTCAATCGGCTTGTTGGCAATGTGCTTGTTGACATAGTTTTGCAATTTTTGGCCTTGCACCACGCCTTGACTGTTTAAGGTCAAATCTCGAATGTCAGATTCTTTAAGGGTCAGTGCAATTTGCTGTAATTGATAAGGGGTTTTACCACTGGCATAAATACTTCCGACAAAGCTCCCGGCACTGGTACCGGTGACAATTTTCGGTTTAATGCCATGTGATTCTAAAACTTTCAGTACCCCAATATGGGCAAATCCTTTGGCACCGCCGCCCCCTAAAGCTATCGCAACTACTGGTTCACGTGCTTTTATAGTGGTTGTTTGTGGGGAGGTTTTAGTGGCTTTATCACAGCCAATCAGGCTAAGCGTAAGCAGAGCAATGAAAGAGTATTGCACAAGATTCATAATTAAAGGTGGGCGTTAAATAGACAAAAGTTGCGCACATGACAGCAGATAATGCCTGATTTGGCTAGCTATTTTTTATACGATTTTGTAAGGGCTTGGCCAACCACTGTGGATTTTTCGGAGAAAATTTCCCCACGTATCGGTTCAATATCCGTTCTAAATCCTGTTCATAATTTCCAGTCGGTTGAAACACGCCTAAGCAGTAAATGGTTTTACGGTTGTAATCAAAAGAAAACATCACAATCGGAATATTGGCACCTAGCGCAATACGATAAAAACCACTTCTAAACGATTCAGCCTGTTTGCGTGTTCCTTCAGGCGCCATACCGACCCAGATCTGCTCTTGGGTATCAATGAAGTTAATAATTTGCTGAGTTGTACCTTGCTGAATACTGCGATTGACCGGAATCACACCAATCCATTCCAGTAAGGGTTTCAACGGTGTGTTAAATAAGGTGTGTTTGCCAAAAATGGTAATTTTAATGCCCAGTCCAAGCAGGGCTGTGAAACCATGCCAGGCATCTATATTGGATGTATGTGGCGAAATAATCGCGACGGCTTTAGGCAAGTTAGGAAATTCACCTTCAAAATGCCAGCCTTGGGCAAGAAATATTTTTTTGAAAATCGTTCGGCTTAAGCTGCTACCGCGAGCAGGCACTTGATCGGGCAATGTGGGGAAATGTGCTGACATGGTGATTATCCGCCTCCCTGACAAAAGTTTATCGCGTTTTAAGAATGTTAAGCTTTTGTTAAATAAGATTCATTGGCAAAATGTAAAGCATCATTCAGCTTGCCTGATATAAATAATCAATCCTGTTCTGATCATAAGGGCACTCTATGCCGGGTACACCTAACATTTATATCGTGTTGTTCTCTTTATATTGGGCACAAGGTTTACCTGTGGGTTTTATGACCCACGCCTTACCGGTGATTTTACGTGCTCAAGGTGTGTCACTGGCACATATTGGCGGCTTTGGATTATTGATGTTGCCGTGGTCAATTAAAATTTTTTGGGCACCCTGGGTCGATCGTTTTGGATCTTCCGCTTTGGGACATTATCGCAGTTGGATTATTCCCACCCAGTTACTCAGTGTTGCAGTACTAATCGGCTTATCCTTTTTGCCGATACAAGCTTTAAATCAACCTGAATATTTACTGGCATTTTTTGTGGCTTTACTCAGCATGAATCTGGTCGGTGCCACCCAAGATATTGCAACCGATGGCTTGGCAGTCAATATTCTTAAAAATGAACAGCAGCATTGGGGCAATACTTTTCAGGTGATTGGTTCACGCTTGGGGTTTATTGTTGGTGGTGGTGCGATTTTATGGGCACTGGACTGGCTGGATTGGAAAATCACTTTTTTAGTTTTGGCAGGACTGGTGCTTTTAAATACACTCCCCATTTTATGCTTTAAAGAACCTGTGCGATTCCAGCATATTCAGCAAGTGACTGATAAAGAAGCATTCAGCTGGAAAAAAATTAAAAGTTATCTAAACTATTTTCATCAAAGCCGCAGTCTGACTTTATGGCTGGTCGTACTGGTCACGTTCAAAGTAGCCGATGGTTTGTCAGGTCCTTTACTGAAACCTTTAATGGTGGATATGGGACTGACATTTTCCCAGATTGGTATTTATGTGACCATGCTGGGGGCATTGGCTGCACTTATAGGAGCAGGATTGGCCGGCCTGAGTCTGAAGTACATTTCTCGTGCCAATGCACTGCTTAGTTTTTCTGTTTTAAAAATTTTTAGCTTAGGCGCATACGCATGGTTGGCTTTTCAATATGAAGCACAACAACCAATTAAACCGTGGCTCATTTATGGGATTAATGCCGCTGAAGATATGATTTCAGCCATGTTGCTGGTGGTGATGTTGACTTTGGTAATGCAATACAGCCGCAAAAATTTCGCAGCAACAGATTTTACTTTTCAGGTGGCGTTGATGGCGACGGTCAGTGGGGGACTATATAGCCTAAGCGGAATATTGGGTGATCTGTTAGGTTATGCAGATTATTTAGCCTTCATTACAGTAGTTGCAGTGATCTGCTTATTGCCTGTTCTTAGATGGAAAGCCACGCTGCAATAATGAGATAAAAGCTTTTTAATTCAATTCAATATCTATTTAAAATCTAAGCAATAAAAAAGATAACTTAATAAAATCTAAATCATTTTTTTAAATATTTCTAAACAGTAACATCTGTTACAAAATAACTTAGGGGTATTTAAAATGAAAACCAAAATTGCAGCAGCAATTGCTTTAACTCTACTTGCAGGCGCTACTTTTGCAGCGCCAACCTTCTATGGAGAAGTGGATGCAACTCTAGATTACTTGCCAGAAAACAATGCCAATACAGCAGACCGTGATGTGGTTGAACTCAGTTCAAACAACTCGTTTATTGGTTTAAAAGGTGATGAAAAACTTACAGACCGTTTAAGTGCTTTGTATCAAGCGGAATTTACTTTTTATGTCGATGATGGTGAAAATGGTACAGATGTGTTTGTTCCACGTAATTTATTGATTGGTCTAAAGGACGAAAAGTTAGGGACTTTAAAAGCCGGTAAAATTGATACGCCAGTCAAACAGTTATCTGCAACTGTAGATACCTTTAATAATTACATTGAAAATTCAGCTGATGTAAATGGAATTTTGGCTGGTGAAAACCGGATTGATAATGTTCTTGTATATGAGACACCCGCATTCAAAATTGGTACCGGTAAATTGGAAGCAAAAGCGTTACTGGCAACTGGTGAAGGCGATACCATTAAATCAACGAAAGGCGGCACCAAGGTTGCGGGTCGTGGTCTAGGGGATTCATGGTCTACCTCTATTACCTACACCGATAATCTGTTTGTTGTCGGTCTAGGTTATGACAAAGCGATTCCAAGTCGTTTCAATGGTAAAGGTTTCCTGAATGCGACTTCTACAGAAAATACGCTGGCACTAAATCAGACCATTGAAGCGGATACCATTCGTGCGATTGGTCGTTTAAATTTAGACAGCGGGTTGTCATTAAGAGCACTTTTTCAAACTTCAGATGTAGGCCGTCCAAATGCGAATCCTGCTACAGCTGCTTTAGCAAATACGATTGATGATGCTCAGGGCTGGTTGCTGGGAGCTGAATATAATCTTCCGACTGCAAAGGCCTGGACTGTAAAAGCGCAATACAGCCAAAACACGACAGCCTTTAAATCAAACGCAGTCGATCCGAATGACTTTGAAGCCAAACAAATTCTTGCAGGTCTGGACTATGCATTTAACAAGCAAGTTAAGGCATACGGTTATGCAGGTTATTTAACCCTTGAGCAAGGTTCCAAAGAAGACAAACAACCGGTACTAGGTACAGGTCTAGAATACAGATTCTAATCTGTAGCTAGATTTTAAAAGGTGATGGAAACATCGCCTTTTTTATTATTTTCTTTTATTAAGTGAGTTTTAAGTTTGGCATTTTAGATTAAGACATCAGTAAAAAGATTAGCCAGCAATCATGTCAAATATAATCAGTCCAATACGCAATAAGATAAAGCCGATTTCATTAAGCCAGTTTAATTTATTGCTGGCGATTTGGTTGGGTATGGTTCTTAATTTTGCTTTTTTTCAAAAAATACAAAATTTAACGCCTTACCAAGGCCCTAAAGCCTATTTATTTTTAATGGCAACCGTATTGGTGATTGTTGCAGCCTATAACTTCATTTTTCAACTGATCCAATGGAAATGGAATGCAAAAATATTTGCTTATGTATTGCTTTTCATTGGTGGTTTTACTGCATATTTTGTGAATAGCCTGGGCGTGGTGATTTCACCTGAACAAGTTCAGAATATGATGCAAACCGATGCACGTGAAGTCCGGGGCTTATTGTCTTTACGCTTTGTACTGTGGACAGTGGGCTTTGTGATCTGTCCGCTCATTTTGGTTGCTTTGGTTCGTATCAAGCCTGAAGTTTTGTTATCTAAAGTCACTAAGAAGCTCATCAATAGCATCGTTTCATTGTTATTAGTAGGCGGGTTGTTATTTCTATTCTATGTGGATTATGCAGCAATCTTTCGTGAACATCGTGATTTAAAAGGCATGATTTCTCCACAAAATACCATCTCATCAACACTTTCTTATTATCATAAATCTAAACCTGCGCAGAATTTGCCTTTAGTGACTTATGGTGATGATGCCCATTTGATTGACCCGGTAAGTAAACAGCATAAACCGAAATTGATGGTCTTAGTGGTCGGTGAAACGGCACGTGCAGAAAGTTTTTCTTTAAATGGCTATGCTAAAAATACCAATCCTGAACTCTCTAAACTGGATATCATTAATTTTAATCAGGTCAGTTCATGCGGTACGGCAACAGCAGTTTCAGTACCTTGTATGTTCTCCGGGATGCCTCGTTCAGATTATGATGCACAACTTGCCAGTCACCGTGAAGGGCTACTCGATATTGCACAGCGAGCAGGTTACAAAGTCACCTGGATAGACAACAATTCAGGTTGTAAAGGGACGTGTAATCGAGTGGAACAGTATCAAATTCCACAACAGTTAAAAGACAAATGGTGTGCCAAAGATGGTGATTGTTATGATGAAATTTTGGTGGATAGCTTAAAAGCTTATCTTGCAGCGATTCCTGAAGCTGACAAAACCCCACGTTTAATTGTCATACATCAAATGGGAAGTCATGGACCTGCTTATTACCAGCGTTCAACACAGAAATTCCAACCGTTTAAACCCAGCTGTAATACCAATGCGATTCAAGGCTGTAGTAGTACAGAATTATTGAACAGTTATGATAATTCGATTGTCTATACCGACCATGTTTTAAGCTCGATTATTCAGGTGTTAAAAGGCAATAACACCCATCAAGCTGGCTTCTGGTATTTATCTGATCATGGTGAATCGACAGGGGAGCATGGTTTATATTTACATGGCTCACCGTATGCCATTGCACCAACGCAACAAACTCATATTCCAATGCTGATGTGGTTTTCACCGGAATGGACTCAGCACAATTCTGCACAAATCGCTTGCTTAGCCAAGCAAAAAAGCAAAGAATTGAGCCAAGATAACTTGTTCCCAAGTCTGCTCAGTTTGTTGGATATTAAAACCCAGGTTATTGATGAACAGAATAATATGCTGCAGCAATGTGAATCAAAAAAGAAAGTGTGAGTTTAAGGCATGACTAAAATATTAATGATTGAAGATGATTTTATGATTGCTGAATCCAGCATGACGTTATTGAAATATCAGCAATTTGATGTGGAATGGGTCAACAATGGGATTGATGGTTTAAAAAAACTGACCCAGGAAAAGTTTGATATTGTTTTGCTCGACCTTGGCTTACCGATGATGGACGGTATGCAAGTGTTAAAACAGATTCGTCAGCAGTGGCCGGCTTTGCCGGTACTGATTATTTCCGCACGTGATCAATTACAAAACCGTGTAGACGGATTGAACAATGGGGCAGATGATTATTTGATCAAGCCCTATGAGTTTGATGAATTGTTGGCGCGTATTCATGCTTTGTTACGCCGTAGTGGCGCAGAATCGGCACTGCAAGACAGTCTGAAAATTTTAAGTTATGGCGATTTAGTTCTGGATGTGGAACAGCATATTGCCAAGTTCAAAGGACAATATATTGATCTCTCCAATCGTGAGTGGGCGATTTTAACTCCTTTGGTCAGTCATCCGAACAAGATTTTTTCTAAAGCCAATTTAGAAGATAAGTTATATGATCTGGATAGCGAAGTAAGTAGTAATACTATTGAGGTCTATGTGCATCATTTGCGTGCCAAATTGGGCAAAGATTTCATTCGTACCATTCGTGGTTTAGGCTATCGACTCGGACAACTATAAGGTTAGCATTTGGTGCAGTCACAGTATTCATTAAAAAAACGCCTGATTATCTATATTTCTGTTTTTAGTATTGCCTTGGGCTGCTTGTTGATTTTTTCAGCTTATCGGATTGCGCTGGAAGAAATTAATGAAGTTTTAGATGCGCAGATGAAAAATTTAGCAGAGCGCGTCGCGGCACATGATCCGGAACCGGTAAAAAGCCAGTTTGATCCCTCCAAGCATTATCATGAAGAAGATCTGTTTGTGGATGTCTGGTCTTATGCACGTCAAGAACATAAAACCCATGCTATAAATTTGCTGCTACATCCGGTTCAGAAAGCAGGATTTTACACCCATAAAACCACCCAAGATATTTGGCATACTTATGTTTTACCTTTAAAAGACTATCAGGTTCAGGTCAGCCAGCAGCAAGCGACTCGGCAGCGTTTGGCACTCGAGCTTGCCGGCAGTATGTTTATTCCCTATTTGTTGTTTATGCCTTTTGTGATTTGGGGCTTAAGCTGGATTATCAGTCGAAGTTTACAGCCACTGGATGACTTTAAAGCTGAATTGGCACAGCGCGACTCAGACGAATTAAGAGCAATACAACTCAATGATTATCCTGCTGAAATTGTACCGACCATTACGGAAATGAATTATTTATTTGAGCGTATTTCATCTTCGCAACAGGAACAGCGACAGTTTATTGCCGATGCCGCACATGAATTACGCACGCCGATTACTGCATTAAACTTACAAATGCAGATCCTGTTAAAACAGTTTCCAGAAGATCACAATTTACAAAATTTAAGTAAGGGGTTAATTCGGATTCAACATCTGGTCAGCCAGTTACTTAATCTGGCCAAACAGGATGCTTCAATTCTGGAGGTGGAAAGCAAGCAGCAATTTTTACTGAATCAGGTCGCAGCCAATTGCGTAGAGCAGTTAATTCACTTAGCCATGCAAAAAGAAATTGATTTGGGGATGGAGCGTCAGGAAGATGTGGTATTGCATAGTCAGGAATCAGCGGTGCATTCGATTATATTTAACCTGATTGATAACGCGATTAAATACACGCCGAATCAAGGGGTGATTAATGTTTCTGTATTTGAACAAGATAGTTTTGCCGTGGTTCAAGTCGAAGATAGTGGCCCGGGGATTGCCCCCGAGTTACACCAGCAGATTTTGAAACGTTTTTATCGGATTCATCATCATTTAGAAATGGGTAGCGGTTTAGGTCTTTCTATTGTCGATAAAGCCACGGAACGGTTAGGCGGCAGCATTTCTTTTTCAACAAGTGCCAGTCTGGGCGGTTTACAGGTGAGTGTGCAATTGCCGCTGACCAGACCAATTTAAAAAATCCATCACTCTGGAGAAGATGAAGGAGTGGAAAAATGCTTGTAATTGAAAAAATAAAAAACCACATTAACCAGCCAGATAATCCATGCTGTCCACAGGTTATGACTAAGAAAATGTGCTCCACGCATCATCTGTGCCCAACCCATGGCAAATCCTAAAATACATCCCGAGATTAGAAAAAAGTAGGCGCGTTTTTTATCAGATTGGCGAAACACCGCATAGCCTGCCATAAGCGCAAAACCTGTAGAGGCATGACCACCCGGAAAACAATGTCCTTGGGTGGCTGAAAAATCCCAAAAGAAGCCTTGCGATGTGGGAATCGTGATATTCCAGGGGCAAGCGTGGGCGGATTGAGATTTTAACAATCCAATGATCGAAGTTGAAAGAATGACCATACAAAAGAAATAGCCATAGGTCCAGCGTAGCGGTTTTAATTTTTCAACTTTGAACGAAGCCAGCCATATAATAAAAAAACTGGCATAGACCAAAATGATCAGGTCTTTGACATAACGGTGATTCAGTTCAGCTAAATACCAGTTATCACGCAATAAGAATTTCCCTGATTCACTTACCCAAGGATGAATCAGGGCAAGGTCCAGTGATCCACCGACTGGAAAGAAGACCCAAAGCATGCAAAAACTGATGACCAAGAAACAGCCTTGATAGAGGAGGAAGCGTTGCTTGTCGTGCATAAAAAAGATCGATTGATTTTATTTCAGCGATTACACCAAGCAAAACTTAATCTAGACTTAAGTGATGGCTGAATAGCGGACTAAATTCTTAGAAAATCGGATGAGGGTGCAAAATAATTTTGTGCCCAATGCTGATAAGCATATTCAGGAAATAGCATAATCATTCAGGTCTTCAGTGCTACATTAGCCCACAAGATCTGTGAGGTATTAATATGACGATTCGTGCTGTTTTATTTGATCTGGATAATACCTTAACCCATCGTGATCAAAGTATTTTGGCGTATAGCCAACATCTGGCTCGTACATATCAGCATCAATTACCGCATGCTGAGATCAGCCAGATTCAGTCGATTATTCGCCGTATTGATAATGGTGGTTATCCCCAAAAAGAGCTGTTAACCCATCCGAGTATTGCGGCTTCCGTGGCATATGCGCTGCAACAAGAACTGACGTGGAGCAGTCTGCCGGACTTGGATGAACTCACTCAGTTCTGGTTTCAGCAATTTGGATTGTCCGCTGTTGCCATGCCAGGCGCAAATCATCTGTTGTCCGATCTAAAACAACAGGGTTATAAACTGGCAGTCATTTCCAATGGTGGACATGCCACGCGTTTAACCATTTTGCAAGGCTTGGGTTTTAGTCATTATTTTAATGAAATTGTCAGTTCTGAATTGGTCGGGATGAGTAAACCGAATCCTGAAATTTTTCTGCATACCAGCCGTCAATTGGCTGTTGAGCCGCAACATTGTCTTTTTATTGGTGATCATCCAGTAAATGATATACAAGGCGCCACCCATGCCGGCATGCAGGCTGTATGGTTGAAAGGGTTTCATGAGGTTGAAGGTCAGCAGCCAAAGCATACGATTCAAAATTTAGCTGAAATTAAGCAATATTTATAATAGTCCTTGTTACTTATCTATTATTAGAAATAGAAGTGACATTTATAGAGATAAAAAAAGCGACTCTTTCGAGTCGCGCTGAAAATCGTATTAAGTTTAAAAGCAGGTTTAAAGATCAGGTTTAAAAATCAGTTTAAAAAATAGTTTCTTCTGAATTGGCTGAAATTTTGTGGATAGATAAGTCTGCACCCCGAAATTCATCTTCTTGGGATAAACGGATGCCCATGGTGATTTTGAGTGCACCGTAAACCAGAAAGCCGCCAGTAAGTGCAATCGAGATTGCCAGGAGTGTCCCAATGATTTGGGAAATCATGGAAACATTGCCTAAACCGCCTAACCATTGTTGTCCGAAGACACCCACGGCCAAGCCACCAAATGTTCCACATACGCCGTGTAATGGCCAAACACCCAAGACGTCATCGACTTTAAGTTTATTTTGCGTATAGGTAAAGAGTTTCACGAAGATCATACCTGCAACTGCTCCAATTATAAGCGCTCCAACCGGATGTACCACATCAGAACCTGCACAGATGGCCACCAAGCCTGCCAAAGGACCATTGTGTAAAAAGCCCGGGTCATTTTTACCCATGAAGTTGGCAGCCAGTGTTCCACCGACCATCGCCATGAGTGAGTTAATCGCAACCAGACCTGAAATGGCATCCAGACGTTGCGCGCTCATCACGTTAAAACCAAACCAGCCGACGATTAAGATCCAGGAACCTAAAGCCAGAAACGGAATGGAAGAAGGAGGGTGTGCGCTCACTCTGCCATCTTTTTTATAACGGCCATAACGCGCACCAAGTAAAAGCACTGCCACTAAAGCAATCCATCCGCCCATCGCATGCACCACCACAGAACCGGCAAAGTCATGGAAACTTGCACCAAATGTGCTTGCTAACCATTTTTGCAGTCCCAAGTTGCCATTCCAGGCAATGCCTTCAAAAAAAGGATAGATCAAGGCGACCAATAATAAGGTAGCAATCGCTTGGGAACGCATTTTGGCACGTTCAGCAATACCGCCAGAAATTATGGCAGGAATAGCCGCAGCAAAAGTCAGCAGGAAGAAACAACGCATCAGGTTATAGCCATGATCCGCAGCTAAGGTTGCGCCAATATGGAAAAAATGTTGTCCATAAGCAATGTAATAGCCAACAAAAAAGTAGGCGATGGCTGAAATGGAGAAATCAGTCAGAATTTTGCTGAGTGCATTGACCTGGTTTTTGTGTCGTACTGTGCCCAGCTCCAAAAATGCAAAACCTGCATGCATGGCTAAAACTAAAACCGCACCAAGAAGGAGAAAGAGTAAATCTATATTTTGCATATTTTAGCCCCATTTTAGTGCTGTTTTTCACAAAAAGAAGATCAGTATATCGAGGCTTAGGAATTGAGGAAGAGCTTTGAAAAAGGGAAATATTGATAATTCATGCAAAAAAATGCTTAAGACTCGATATAAAGCAAAGTATGATTTTTAGATGTATTTCATGCACCAATTTAAGGCAAACGATTTAAATTAAAGTATATATAAATATATGATTACTAAATTAAATTTAGGACTTGTGATTTTGTCTATTTTTTCGGCTTTTTCTCTTGGCACTGAATAGTGGCAATGTTATTGATCTAAAATATTAAAAATAATTTAAAGATAAAGTAAGCAATACATTTTGATGAAGCAGTTTTAGCTGTTTTTATCAGCAATTATGGTGCGTTTTGAAAAATTACTCTGATTTGAAATTTGCAAAATCTAAAGGAAAGATGAGCGAGATAAAAATGAAGTAGGGGAAACTGAATTTATTTAAAGCAAATAAGGTGAATAATTAAACGATATTGGATACAAAACCTATAACGAAATGGTAGTTTTAGTTTTGCGTTCAAAGTGTTAACTCTAGAAGATAAGTCTTCATTTTATATTATATTTTAGGATTTAATAATGAAGCGGAGTATGCTTGCGGTAATGGCATTGGTTGGGTTTAATTATTCATTTGCAGCAGAAGGCACACTGTTTGACTGGGGTTATGCAAAACAGACTGCACCGGCACAATGGGGCAAGATTAAGCCTGAATATCAAGCCTGTGAAGGAGTCAATCAAGCACCTATTAATATTGATCAAACCATATCGGCAAAACTACCGGCTTTAAAATTAAATTACAGTTCAAAAGCGGATACGATTATTAATAATCATCGGACTGTGCAAATTAATTTTGCCGAAGGCAATACCCTGGAATTAGATCATAAACTTTTTCATCTCAAACAATTTCATTTACATAGTCCAAGCGAAAATACCATTAAAGGCAAAAGCTTTGCCATGGAAATGCATTTGGTACATGCCACTGAACAAGGCGAGTTAGCCGTTATTGCTGTGATGTTTGATGAAGGTCAGGAAAATAAAAAACTGAAACAACTCTGGAAAGAATTGCCGAAAAAAGCAGGCAATGCGGTACAGTTGAAACATCAAGATTTAGCCGCTGCCTTCTTACCTGAAAAATTAGATTATTATCGTTTTAATGGTTCGCTCACTACGCCACCGTGTTCTGAAGGCGTACGCTGGATTGTGCTTAAAGATATTCAACAAGCTTCGAAACAACAAATCAAGGCATTTTCAAGTTTGCTGGAACATCCGAATAACCGGCCGGTACAGCCGACCAATGCACGCTTGGTGCTTGAATAATTTTTTCCCCATAAAAAAAGCAGATCTTATGATCTGCTTTTTAAATATGTTCAGGTTTAATGCAAAATTTTATTCAGGAACTGCTGAGCGCGTTCGCCACGCTGGGTATTAAAGAATTCATCTTTAGTACAGTCTTCTACAATTTTCCCCTGATCCATAAAGATTACCCGGTTAGCCACCTGACGTGCAAAGCCCATTTCATGCGTGACACACATCATGGTCATGCCTTCTTTGGCCAGTCCCACCATCACGTCTAAAACTTCGGTAATCATTTCAGGGTCAAGTGCCGAGGTCGGTTCATCAAACAGCATGGCAATTGGATCCATACTCAACGCACGGGCAATGGCAACCCGTTGTTGCTGTCCACCGGAAAGTTGTGCAGGAAATTTATCCGCCTGAGCACTCAGTCCAACCCGATCTAGATATGCCAAACCTTTTTTCTTGGCTTCGGCTTCAGAACGTCCCAAAACTTTAATCTGGGCAATGGTTAAATTTTCAGTAATGGTTAAATGTGGAAATAACTCAAAATGCTGAAACACCATACCGACACGACTGCGCAATAGGTTTAAATTGGTTTTCGGGTCTTTAATCGAAATGCCATCTACCATAATAGTGCCTTGCTGAAAGGCTTCCAGACCATTCACCGTTTTAATCAGGGTCGATTTCCCCGAACCCGAAGGACCACAGACCACCACCACTTCACCTTGACGAATTTGCGTTGTACAATCTGTGAGTACCTGAAATTTATCGTACCATTTACTCACGTTCTGAATGTCGATCATCACTTTGTTATCATTCATACGTGTAACCTTCTTTGTAATTTTTTAACAGCATACGTGGCCAAAAGACTAATGGTGAAATATACCAGCCCTGCAAATAAAATGTACTGGGTCAGTAATGACATCAGGTCACCACGGACATAGTTGGTTCTGAAAAAGTCCAGTAAACCGATGGCATAGACCATGGTTGAATCCTGAAATAAGATAATGGTTTGTTGCAGTAGCAAAGGCGTCATTTTACGAAAGGCTTGCGGCAAGATAATGAGTCGCATAGATTGCCCATAACTCATGCCTAAAGCCGAAGCTGCAGCGGATTGTCCGCGCGGAATCGACTGAATGCCGGCACGTACAATTTCAGAAAAATAAGCTGCTTCAAATAGCATAAAGGCAACAATGCTGGAGACCAATGCGGTATCAATGGTCAGGTAATTTCCCGTAACTGCGGTATAAATAAAAGGCACCGCGAAGTAGAACCACATCAATACCAGCAGTAAAGGAATGGAACGAAACAGGTTTACGTAGCCTTGTGCAATCCAGTTCAACACTTTAATGGAAGATAAACGCATTAAAGCCAAAATGGTGCCAATCAGAATACCACCGACGGTTGCAATACAGACCACTTTTAAAGTGATACTAAAGCCATGCCATAAGGCAGGACCAGACAGTTGTAAGTCATTTAAAAATGCAGAGAGCCATTCCATTATTTACCTCCTGCAATTAAACCGGGTACATATAAGCGTTTTTCCAGCAGGGTCATCGCAGAGATTAAACACACGTTAATCACAATGAAAATTACGGTCACAATGGTGTAAATTTCAATGGTATTTTGCGTGTATTCACTGATGGTTTTCATTTGGGAAATAATTTCTGCAACTCCCACCAGTGAAGCAACGGAAGTATTTTTTACACAGTTGGTCAGCTCTGAACTGAGCGGTGGCAAAATGGTACGAAAGGACTGCGGTAAAATTACATAGCGATAGAGCTGAGCAGTACTAAAACCCATGGCATAGCCGGCATTCACCTGGCCGACCGGCAAGGCTTCAATGCCTGTACGTACCTGTTCACAGACCCGTGCAGCGGTGAATAAACCCAAACCGACACTGGCTGAAATCAGGGCTGTGGTGTTGGCACCCAGGTCATTGATCCACCAGTCGCGAATGACTGAGGGTAAAAAGTTGGGAACCACATAAAACCAGATAAATAATTGAATCAGCAAGGGTATATTTCGGAAAATAGTGACATAGCCTGTACCAATGGCGCGTGCAGTTTTATTTGGCAAGGTCCGCATGATGCCCAGAATACTGCCCAAAACCATGGCAATGCTCCACGCGACAAGGGCAATCACCAACAACCAGCCCAGACCCACTAAAACCCATTGCAAATAGGTACTATCACCGACCCCTGTGGATTGCCACAAAACACTCCAATTCCAACTATAATTCATAGTGACTCCACCGAAGAATCAGGTAAAAATCCATATTTACCTGATCTTGAAAGTATGTTGTTTTAAAGTTTATTGATCGCGATCGTGCGGTGTAGCAATTAACGCTTTAAGCTGATCTGACATTTTGAAGTTTAGATTAATATTTTTTGGTGGAATCGGTTGCTGGAACCATTTTTCATACATTTTATTGATTTCACCGGAACTATACGTGGCTTTAATCGCATCATCGACCACTTGTTTAAAACCGGTGTCACCTTTACGCAGCATACAGCCATAAATTTCGTGAATTGGGGCTGTACCGACAATTTCCCACTTATTTGGATCAGCGGCTTTAGATTTTTCACCGGCAAGTAGGATGTCATCCATCATAAAGGCAGCGGCACGTCCGTTTTGTAGCATCAGGAACGATTCAGCATGGTCTTTGGCAGAAATAATTTCACCAATCCCGAGTTCCTGCTGATGCTGACGGATATAACGCTCAGAGGTTGTTCCGGCTGTAGTAACCAGTTTTTTGCCTTTTAGATCCGTAAAATCTTTCACCCCAGAATTTTTGGCGGTAAGCAGACGAGAACCGACTTCAAAGAAACCTACAGAGAAATCGACCTGTTGCTGACGTTCCTTGTTGTTGGTGGTTGAGCCACATTCCAAATCGACCGTGCCATTTGAAACCAGCGGAATACGGTTTTGGCTGGTCACCAGGTTATAGCGAATTTTTAAGTCCGGCATATTCAGTTTTTGTTTAACAGCATCGACCACTTTTAATTGCAGGTCATGCGCATAACCGACCGGTTGATTTGGATTGTTTGCAATATAAGAGAACGGAATAGAGGAATCGCGATAGCCCAGCACAATGGTGCCAGATTTTTTGATTTTATCGAGGGTACCTGAAGTGGCAGCATCGGTACTGGTTCCCGCTGCCTTTTCACCCGATGTTGGAGCTTTATTATCACTACAAGCACTCAGACCAAGCATGAGCGCGCTTGCACAAAGTAGGGATGTTACGCTGCGTTTATGTGTCATCTATAAAACTCCTTTTTTATTTCATTATCATCAAGTGCTGAATTGTGGGTGGAACGCCACCGGTTTATATGCAAAAGATGTTTTCTTTTATGTATATACATACATCAGATTTCATCTTAAGCGAGTTTTGAACAATTGCTCAAGCAAAATTTTGGCAGAATTTGTTAATGATAAATATTGAGGAAATAACCAGTTTTTAGGTCAAAAGCTGTATAGCACGTGACTTTAACTGCAGCAGAAAACATGCCAGATTGAGTCTGATTTTCAGACTCACGACTAAAGTTTAACAGGGCTTCATTTGAGCAAAAGACAAAAGTATTTAGTTTTTATACTATTTTATCTTATCATTTGATCATTCATGGCTTTGGCCCAGCGGCAGCATTGGCAACGTGAACATTGCTGATCGGGCTTGGAAATATAATCGACATAACCGCAGTACATACAGGCATAATAGGTTTCTGATTCTACCTGCTTGACTTCCTTATATTTTTTAGGAAAAAGGGGTAGACCATAACGTACTTCCTCAGGTTTGAACAACAAAATACTAAATTCGCCGTCGGTTTCCAGCAAGCCGACACGTACCTGACCCAAATGTTCGATGCCTTGCTGACGCATTTCAGCAAAGAATTCATCATGCGACATTTTTCCGCGTTTAATCTTGTCCAGAATCAGCATGCCATCTTCCACAATATACAGCGATGTTCCTTCAATCAAGTCTTCAAAAGGCTGGTATTTCATCATCAGCCAGGTGGTCAGACGATAAAGTATGATCACAATACTCATGATCAGCAGGGCTTGAATCAGCGGCAGGTCTTCAGTGAACATCGGGTCACCGGCAATGGAACCGAGTGATAAAATAATGGTCAGCTCAAAAATGGACAGTTGCCGGATACCGCGTTTCCCGGTTAGGCGCAGAAAGATCATGATCATGCTAAACATAAGTACTACGCGTATGGTGATTTCTGCGGCAAATGTCCAGGTGGTGTCATGAATAAAGATAGTTGCCCAATCCATCAATGTTGTTCCTTTCTATAATTGGTTCATCATTCTTCTTATACTATGCCTGAGTAGAGCAGGGCGTATGTTTATATTTAGGTAAAGAACCGCCAGTATTTTAGTAACTTACTGAATTTAAAGTCACTAGGTTTATGCAATAAAAAAATGAATAATCTAATAACTAAATGTGCACTTTTAACTTTTGCCTAGCTTTAGACTACTTGCTGTTATCTGTCATTGAGTCAGGAATATTGCTATAGTTTTTCTTTTGCTTTTTTCTTTCCTATGTCTTTCGATTTAAAAATCACAGTTCAGCCAGATGCAGAGCTTTCTCCACAACAAAAAAAGCTGAATCGTCTGATTGAAAAAATTGAACAGCAAAAAATACACCTGGCAGCTTGGGAAAAAGCTCAAAACGATATTCAGCAATATGCACGTCAAACTTTGGTGCCGGTTTATAACGAATTACACACTGTATTGTTTAAGCAGCTTGAACAATTATGGAAATATTTACATGGCAGTGATTTTTCAAAAGCGGAAGTCATGCAGCTTGATGAAAAAATCCAACACCTTGCAGCATATTTAAAAGATTCAAAAGCCTTGTCAGCGCAACAAGCCCATACAGTCGAAGAAATTGATACCTTTTACCAGCAACATACAGAACATACCAACGCGAAGAAAACCAAGAAAAAGCCTTTCGTTGAAACAGATTCTAAATTTGAAGATACTGATTCAGATGAAGAGGAAACAGCATTTGATCCCTTCGATGAATGGGATAGTACACAGCACGAACAGCAACGTGAACAAGCCAAACTTAAAAAACAACAAGAGAAGCGCGAGCAAGCTGAGAAAATGGCAGAGCAGTCTTTAAAAACTGTTTATTTAAAAATTGCTGCCATTATTCACCCTGACCGTGAACAGGATGAAAGCAAGAAACTTGAAAAAACTGAAATGTTGCAATATGCCAATGCCGCTTATGAGCAGCAGGATTTGTTTTATTTACTCAAGTTGCAGATACAGATTGAGCAGAATAGAGGGGCAGTGCAAAAAGGTTTAAGTGCAGATCAAATCAAGTTTTATAAATTGGCACTTGATGCACAAAGTCAAAAACTTGATGATGAAATAAATGAAATTATTGATTCATTGGTTTGGTCAGAGAATGCCAAAATTGCAGTGCAAAAGTCCAAAGGAAAGGTTCAAATTTCGGATTTGTATAAGCAAATCGATGCCGACACAGCAGCCATTAAACAGCAAGTGAAATGGGAAAAGGAACGGCTTAAATATATGAGTCGGGTGAAAGGGTTGGAGATGTTGTTGGAGAATAGAGTACTTTAATGCTTTTCTCCCTCTCCCTTTTGGAGAGGGTTTCGGCACCGATGATAAATTAGAACTGAATATCGTTATCAGATAATATTTCTAATAGATCAGGATCATTATTGATGAATGTTCTCCAAAACCCTGAAAAAGGATAATTAGGTTTTGTCATATTTATGATTTTTTCAATAGCCTGATTCAATTCAAATTCTGTATAACGATCCTTATTAATTAAGAGTTCAAATCTAATTTGCCAAAGGTAACCATATTCCTTATGGATTTCTAGAATTAGGGTTGAATGACTAACATTTTGAGGACCATTATTAGAATTGTTATAACATTGGTTTAACAAAGCTATAGTTTTCTCAGTTAAAGCATGTATTTCTAGTTCAGTTGAACATGCATTCTTTATTGTAACTGTACCATTTGGAACGACAGGAGGATAATACTCAATTTTATCAGCAACATTATAGTCATTGCTACAGCAATCAAGAAGTTCTCGATGTCTTGCCCCTTTAATACCATTACAATGAGAACAGGCATAATATAGATTTTCCCATTCGATCTTTAAGTCGTTGTCTTGGTTTAAATGGGGAACAAAATGTTCAATATTCACATTGCCAAAATCTTTCATCTCACAAATATAACATTTTGAAAAAAAATCTCTTTTCAATTGTTTCACCACAGCAGAGTCTCTATAGTTTTTATTTTCCCAATCTTCAGGTTTATCTGATCGTGTAACTTTAAACATCAAGATCTCCTAGTTCTTGATTGTCTAATAAATGATTTAATGCTTTGAAGTAAAAAGACTTAGATTCAACATCAAGTTGTTTAGCAAAAGGAGTAATTTTTCTTAATATATTTCTAAGCTCTTCAAAATTATTTGCTTCATGATTTAAAATTCTAGCTATATCTTTAATTTCGGCTTGTAGTTGTTCGGATTGTGCATCGACATGGAATAAACCTTTAACTACAGATTCATAAGAATATCGGCTTAAATCCTCTTCATAAAAATCACCACTAGAAATATCATAAACTACAGTATCATTATCTGTTGAAGTGATAACAAAAGGAGAATGTGTACTTACTATAAATTGAATTTTAGGGAAGGCTTTAGTTAAAAATGGCATAACTTTTTTTTGAAGTGAAATATGTAAATGAACATCAATTTCATCAATTACTACTATTCCAAATAGTTCAGTTGGATCTATACTTGCAAGCTTTGTTCTCATTAAAAGACTAGAGTAAATTTTAAAAATAGCTTGTAAACCTGAAGAGAGATTATTCATGTTAAAGTGTTTTTCACCAGAAATAATTACAATTTTTTTCTGAAACTTATCAAATGAAATTATAGTATTTTTCTCTTCAAAAATATATTTTAAATCACTTTCTACTTTATTAAGCCAGCTGTTTTTTGAGTCTAAATACTCGAATTCTTCATCTGTTATGAGTTTTTTTGTGGGAGTGTTTGATTTAAATTGTGATATTAAGTATTCTTCAAATAAATTATCAAGATCAGAATAAATTGAAATTTCAGTAGAGTCTTTAATTCTTTCTGAAGTTTCTGTTCTTTTTGCATTAAAAAAATTTATAACTAAATTACTAGTATCTTTGCTGAAACAAAAATTATTATCAATTTTAATTGAAACTGATGTGCTGGTAAATTTTTTTATTTGGCTATTTAAATCTTTAAT
>NZ_SJOH01000040.1 GCF_004331285.1 Acinetobacter sp. ANC 3781 | reverse complement strand
TTTTTAGTTTTTCTATATTGTTATTAAGTGTTTTTTTTAGTGATATATATTTTAATTTTTATGGTATTGATAGTGTTGAAGGGTATTATTCTTTAATAATTCTATTATCTGGCATAACTATATCCCAATTTTTTGGTTTTGGAATGACTATTTCAATATATACAGATCATAAAAAAAAGCTATTATATTATCAAGTAATCATTTTTTTTATTACCTCAATTCTATGTTTTATACTATCAAAGAATTATGGAATTATAGGGGCTTCAATTTCTACATCTATAGGAATAGTGCTAATTAAATTTTTTGTTTGGCTAGATTATAGAAAAAGAAATATTCGTATTGGAATTATATAGGGTTTGTAGTCTTGTGAAAATTGGTATTACTTTGAAACATAATGCATATACGCCTGAAGCTTATGCATATCAGCAATATTTAGTGGGATATGGTTATGATGTTCAGCTTGATTTTAATCTTGATAATAACAATGATATTAATATTTACTTCATGGGGTTACGCCCGTTTTGGAGTAATAAAAATGGAAAGGCATTTGAAATACATGAATATCAAAGCTTGTCGACTCCACCCTATTCTTACGCCAAAAATAAATTAAAAAGGATTATTAATAAAAAGCCAGTTGGAAGAATATTTCTAAATAATGATGTGAAAAAATGTTTTTCTTTTAATGATAATATTCCTTATATTAAAAGAGATATGGGGGTGGATGAAATTTTATTCCAAAAGCCTAAGCTTAATCCTGATTTTGATATTCTGTATTCAGGCTCAGTTTCTGGGCGTGTGGGATTAATTGAGAATTTAGTTAAATTGGCTAAAAATTATAAATTAATTGTGGTAGGGCAAGTTGAAGGTATAGAAAAAGAATATCTAACAAATAAAAATATTACTTTAACTGGTCGAGTAAATAGACATGAATTACCAGAAATTTATTCTAATGTTCGGTATGGATTAAATTATACTCCTGATTTATATCCATTTAACATTCAGACAAGCACCAAAACTCTTGAATATTTAGCTGCTGGTTTGGGTGTTATTTCAAATCGTTATCAATGGATTGAAAAGTTCTGTGATAAGCTAAATTATAAACCAATTTGGCTAGAAGATTTAAATGAAACTGAAATAAATTTAATTAATAATAATTTGCCGGATATGTCTGAGTATTCGTGGAATAATATATTGAAGAATTCAAAATTTGAAAATTTTATTAAAGGTTTTAAATGAAAATTTTAAGTAATTTTTCAAATAATTATTTAT
>NZ_SJOH01000004.1 GCF_004331285.1 Acinetobacter sp. ANC 3781 | reverse complement strand
ATGGGCGCAGCAGAATTCTGCTGGCATACTGCCCATCAATACACCATGGACCGTAAACAGTTTGGCCGTCCACTGGCTGCCAACCAGCTGATCCAGAAGAAACTGGCCGATATGCAGACTGAAATCGCCTTGGGCTTACAGGTTGCCTTACGTTTTGGCCGGATGAAAGATGAAGGCATTGCATCGGTTGAAGGCACATCACTGATTAAACGCAACAACTGCGGCAAGGCGCTGGATATTGCCCGGCTGGCGCGTGACATGCTCGGGGGCAACGGTATCAGTGATGAGTTCGGGGTAGCGCGTCATCTGGTCAATCTGGAAGTAGTCAATACCTATGAAGGCACCCATGACGTGCATGCCCTGATTTTAGGTCGTGCTCAAACCGGTATCGCTGCATTCGGTAATTAATTGAGTTCTTCAATTCAGGATGTCTATTCGTGGGCATCCTAGAGATGTTTTGTCTCAAAAAATCAATAATTAACTTAAATTAAAGGATTCATCGTGAAATATTCTTGTAAATCTTTGCATTTTCACGCTTAAAGTTCAAATGGAATGATAGAAAAACAATAAAGAACCTCAGGCAAATGTAGAGAAACAATAAGACTGCCGATGACTCATTTGGGAAAATGAGGGATATGGAAATGAATAATGATATGCGGGCTGGAGCAGGAACGCTCAGTAGAAAATTACCCTCCAATATAGGTACAGCGCACCGCATTCATAAAAACACCTGGAAAATTGCATTTGTTTTTGCATTTATTTCTCTGGTGATTGATGGTATTGACATCATGCTGTTGTCATTCAGTTTGACCAGTTTAAAAGCTGAGTTTGGCCTGACTTCATTTCAGGCCGGTATGCTAGGAAGTTCATCACTTGCCGGGATGGCGCTGGGCGGAATTACTGGTGGATGGGCATGTGATAAATTTGGACGGGTAAAAACCATTGCCTGGTCTGTGGTTTTCTTTTCGATCATGACCTGTATTTTGGGATTCACCCAAAGTTATGAGCAGTTCATGATTCTACGTTTTATCGGTGCATTTGGATTGGGTTCGCTCTACATGGCGTGTAATACGCTGATGGCTGAATATGTACCAACCAAGTATCGTACCACTGTTTTAGGCACATTACAGACCGGTCAAACCGTTGGTTATATCGTGGCGACTTTGTTGGCAGGGGCAATTATTCCTGATCATGGCTGGCGTATGCTGTTTTATGTGACCATTGTTCCGGCTGCCTTTGCGCTCATTTTCATGCGTTTTGTACCTGAACCTGCATCTTGGCAGGAAGCTAAAATTGAACAGTTTAAACGTAAAGAATTGAAAATTGAGCCCACCCCTGAAACAGTCACGGCAAAAGCACCTTCTGAAAGTGTCTATAAACGTATTTTTGGGCATACCCAGCATCGTAAAATGTTCTTGTTATGGATGAGTACCGCTGCCTTCTTACAGTTTGGATACTACGGTGTCAATAACTGGATGCCAACCTATTTAGAAACTGAATTGAACATGAATTTCAAGGCATTAACAGGCTATATGGTTGGTGCCTATACGGCGATGATTCTAGGGAAAATTATTGCAGGCTATGCAGCAGATAAATTAGGGCGTCGGGCAACTTTCGTCTTTGGAACAGTTGCGACAGCCGCATTTTTACCCGTAATTATTTTCTACAATACACCAGGTAATATTGCGTACCTGTTAATTACCTTTGGTTTCCTTTATGGAATTCCTTATGGTGTAAATGCAACCTATATGGCGGAAACCTTCTCAACCGATGTACGTGGTACAGCGATTGGCGGTGCATATAACATGGGACGTTTAGGGGCGGCAATTGCACCTGCGACTATCGGGATTATTGCGGCGGGCGGTTCATTTACTATGGCATTTATTGTGATGGGTGCAGCTTACTTTATTGCCGGTGTGATTCCAGGACTCTTTATCCGTGAACGTCAGTATGATCCACAGCAATCTTCATTGGTGACAGCAACCGATACAGAAGAGAAAACACCAAGTACCGTGGCAACAACAGACACAACGCTTACCGCTAAATAATAAAAATAGCCAGCAGCGTCGTCTGCTGGCTTTTGGAGTAGAACATGGGTGCATTACAAGGAATTCGAGTTTTAGATTTAAGCCGTGTACTGGCAGGTCCATGGTGTGGGCAGATTCTGGCAGATTTGGGTGCTGAAGTAATTAAAATTGAACGTCCCAAAATGGGTGATGACACCCGTATGTGGGGACCACCGTGGATGCTGGATAATCAGGGTACTGCAACTCGTGAATCGGGTTATTACCAATGTGCCAACCGCAACAAATATTCGGTCGCAATAGATATTGCAAGTCAACAAGGTCAGGAACTGATTCGGGAAATTGCCAAAACGGCCGATGTGGTGATTGAAAACTATAAAGCAGGCTCATTAGAAAAATACGGCTTGGATTATGCGTCTTTGAATGAACTGAATCCGAACTTGGTCTATTGCTCGATTACCGGATTTGGCCAAACCGGACCACGTGCCGAAGAACCGGGTTATGATTTTATCATTCAAGGCATGTCGGGACTGATGAGCATTACCGGTGAAAAAGATGAACTTCCGGGTGGTGGTGCGCAAAAAGTCGGTGTGGCTGTGGTCGATATTCAAACCGGTTTGTATGCCACGGTTGCTATTCAGGCCGCTTTACTGGCACGCCAGCATACTGGTCGTGGGCAATATATCGATTTATCTTTATTGGATGTTCAGGTGGCGACGCTTGCCAATCAAGGCATGAATTATTTAACTTCGGGTGTATCTCCAAAGCGGATGGGGAATCATCATCCCAATATTGTGCCGTATCAGACTTTTAAGGCTAAAGATAAGGAATTTATTATTGCTTGTGGCAATGACAAGCAGTTTAAAGATTTATGCATCGCGATTGGTCTACCCGAATTATTGGAAGATAGAAAATTCCAACGTAATCAGGATCGTGTTAAACATCGTGATGAATTGATTCCGTTACTATCCGAATATTTTTTGGCTAAAAATGCTGAAGATTGGGTTACTGCAATTCATGCAGTTAAAGTGCCGGTTGGGGTAATTAACTCAATCGAAGAGGCATTGAATGAGCCACAAATTCAAGCGCGTGACA
This sequence comes from Acinetobacter sp. ANC 3781, assembly GCF_004331285.1. GTDB lineage: Bacteria > Pseudomonadota > Gammaproteobacteria > Pseudomonadales > Moraxellaceae > Acinetobacter. The sequence continues at coordinate 194,372 of NZ_SJOH01000004.1, read as the reverse complement.
TGGTGGTGGAGGTCGCACATCCATTGAATGATCATTTTAAAATGATCGGTTCACCGATGAAACTATCTGATACCCCAGTTGAATATAAGCATGCTGCACCACAGTTAGGTGAACATACTGAAAAGATTTTATCGCAATTTAAAACTGAGGATGAATTAAGAGCTTTAAAAGCGCAGGGTATTATTGATGGTGCAATGGCTTAGTTAGTATTATTCACTCCTATTTCATTTGCTCCTTTGACCGAATTCTTGACCAGATTTGGTCTTTTTTTTGGAGGGGGAATTGTATTTTGGTTGGGGCTTACTGAGCAGGAAAGCTATTAAAATTTCGGATATTCATTTACTTATATCGCTTAAAGCATCAGCTCTATAATTAACTTGCATAGTCAGATTTGCCGCTAAGCGTTATCATAGCGGTCTTCATGTCATTGGAACGTACTATGAAAATCGTTGCGGATGAGAATCTGGCCTTTACCGAATATTTCTTTGCAGATTTTGGCGAGATTCAACAAGCAGCAGGGCGGACTTTAACCCATGCAGATGTACAGGATGCTGAAGCCTTACTGGTGCGTTCTGTGACCCAAGTAAATGAACCACTTATTCAAGATACAAATTTAAAATTTGTCGGTAGTGCCACCATTGGAACCGACCATTTGGATATTCCTGGGTTAGAAAAACACAATATCGCATGGTCAAATGCGGCAGGGTGTAATGCACAGGCAGTGGCTGAGTATGTGATTACAGCACTGCTATATTTACAACCGAATTTAATCGAGAGAAATGAACAATTCACCCTCGGTATTATTGGCTTGGGTAATGTCGGTTTACGTTTGGCTTATATGGCAAAATTGCTCGGCTGGAATGTGATTGGTCACGATCCTTTTGTGAATTGTGAAAATATCACCTACGTTGAATTAGCAGAATTGTTAAAAACAGCGGATGCCATTTCTATTCATGTACCCTTAACCAAAACCGGGGAGCATCCAACTTTTCATTTGATCAATGCGGATGCGTTGGCTCAGATGAAACCTGAAGCCATCTTGATTAATTCAGCACGTGGACCTGTGATTGAGGAAGCGGCCCTGATTGCGGATATTGAACAGACCAATCGCCCAGTAGTTTTAGATGTATTTGAACATGAACCCGAAATTTCGGAACAACTGTTAAAGCTGATTCGTTTAGTGACACCGCATATTGCGGGTTATAGTCTGGAAGGCAAAGCACGTGGCACGCAAATGATTTACGATGCCTTTTGCAAAACTTTTAATTTTGTAGCAGATAAGCAGTTTGAAACTCAATTGCCGGTCTGCGAGCAATATTTTCAAGATCAAGATTTAAAATCGGTGCTAAAACAGTATCTTGCTCACATTTATGATATTGCCCGTGACGATGCCAACCTGCGAGCCTGTTTGAAAGAGGGTAAAGTGGATCAAAGAGCCTTTGATTATTTGCGTAAAACCTATCCCTTACGCCGTGAATGGGCAGCGCACGGAGGCCCGAAAGCATGAGTATGGCAAATACGGCAAGCATCAATTATCAACCCACCTGCGATATTAAAGCATTAAAAGCCCGTGCCAAAATGTATGCTCAAATCCGGCAGTTTTTTGCTGAACGTAATGTGCTTGAAGTAGAAACCCCAATATTGTCACAAGCGGGTGTAACAGATGTGCATTTAGCCTCAGTTCAGGCTCAGCGTCATCTCGGTGGGCGTAAACACACCCATTATCTGCAAACTTCACCTGAATTTGCCATGAAGCGATTGCTGGCCAGTGGCAGTGGCCCGATTTACCAAATCTGTAAAGTATTCCGTGATGATGAACATGGGCGAAAACACAATAGTGAATTTACCATGCTGGAATGGTATCGCCCCAATTTAAATTTGAAAGAATTGATGTTTGAAGTGACCGACTTGCTCAATGTGACTTTGGCACATCGTTTTGGTGAAGTCCGTCCAACGATTTTAAGTTATAAACATGCCTTTATGGGCCGTTTGGATCTTAATCCATTGCAAGCCAGCTTAAAGCAGCTGAAAGACTGCTGTAATCGTGTGGGTTTAAATCTGGATTTGGGTGATGATCGCTTGGGTTATATCGACCTGTTATTTTCACATATGGTTGAACCGAGTTTGGGTTTTGATACGCCGGTATTTTTAACCGATTTTCCACCGGAAATGGCATCACTTGCCAAAGTTAAAGTTGATGAAGAAGGTGAACAGGTTGCAGCACGTTTTGAGCTTTATATTGAAGGTTTAGAATTAGCCAATGCCTATGATGAACTGATTGATGCTGACATTTTACGCTCCCGTTTTGAAGCAGATAATCTTGAGCGTGAAAAGCTCGGTTTGCATGTGATGCCGATTGATGAATATCTACTCGCGGCTTTACCGCATATGACTGAATGTTCAGGCATTGCTTTAGGCATTGACCGTTTATTGATGGTTGCGACGCAGCAGATGAAACTGGAAAAAGTCATTACTTTCCCTGCGGATGTATCTTGATATAAATAACCTCCTTAAATCCTTCTGTGATAAAGAGGACCTCTTTCTCTCCCTTTATAAAGGTGAGCAGCATTGCTGTGCAAAGGGGAGATTTTTTATCATCCTCGTAACATAAAAAAAGCTTCTTTTTTGAGAAGCTTTTTTTATGAGCTATACTGCAGCAACGATCTGTCGGGCTTTTAATTCTTCAATTGCTTGAATACGCCGTTGAATCAACATTTCCCCAATATCAGGACCACTAATATCAGGTGGTAAATCCTGTGCTTTAATGCTACGAACCACTTCCATTGCATCTAACACATATTGCGATTGCGGATATTCACGGTCTTCTAGACCTAAGCGACCACGTGAATCACATTCACAGGCTTGAACATATGCTTCAACACGTTCAGGACGGCGTAATACATCTAGTCGTTGTAATAAACGCCATAAAGTGCCCGGTTTAAGATTCAAAGCTTGATGACATTTTAAATGTTCTTTACATACTGCGAGGGCAAGCTGTTTGGTATTTGTGGGAACTTTGAGCCGATCACACACTTCAGTGACCGGTTTAATGCCACGTTCTTCATGCATGATATGACGCGGTAATTCCTCTGTGGGCGTGAGGGCTTTTCCTAAATCATGAACCAGAACAGCAAAGCGTACATCGAGTGAATAGTTGGCTTTACAGGCTTGTTGTAGTGACATCATAGTATGAATGCCACAATCAATTTCCGGATGATATTCAGGACGTTGTGGAACACCGTACAACGCATCTAATTCAGGAAATAGCACTTTTAAAGCACCACAGGCACGTAGTACTTCGAAATATTCGTCGGCGTGATTTTCCATCAAGGCACGAGAGGTTTCTTTCCATACTCGTTCAGGCGTCAATGCCTGTAATTCACCCGATTCAGCCAGTTGTTGCATCAGTGTCAAAGTTTCAGGTGCTACTGTAAATCCAAGTGATTTATAACGTGCGGCAAAGCGTGCAATACGCAAAACACGTAACGGATCTTCGACAAAAGCATGGGATACATGACGTAATATTCGATCTGTTAGATCTTGCTGCCCTTTATAAGGGTCGTATACGTTGCCATCTTCATCCATGGCCATCGCATTAATGGTCAGGTCACGACGGATCAGATCCTCTTCAAGGGTTACACTGGTATCTGTATGAAATTCAAAGCCATGATAACCCCGACCAGATTTACGCTCGGTACGGGCTAAAGCATATTCTTCTTTTGTGTGGGGATGGAGAAAAACAGGGAAATCTTTACCCACCGGCTGATAGCCCTGAGCCAGAAGTTGGTCAGGTGTTGCACCAACAACCACATAATCTTTTTCGTGATAGGGGTGGCCGAGTAAGTGATCACGTACTGCACCGCCTACTAAATAAACTCGCATGAAAAAAACCTCTATTCTTCAAGCAATCATGCTACAGAATAGAGGTTTTCTCAAGTAAAGAACCTTAGCTTTTCGCTAAAGTAATACTAGCCTTCTTGTGACTGTTGAATTTCAGCTACAGTCAACGCAGTCATATTTACCACACGACGTGTTGTTGCAGTCGGTGTCAAGATGTGGACAGGTTTTGCAGCACCCAATAGAATTGGACCAATCGTTACATTGTTACCTGAAGTTGCTTTTAACAGGTTAAATGAAATGTTGGCTGCATCCAGATTTGGCATAATGAGTAGGTTTGCAGAACCTTTGAAACGTGAGTTCGGGAATGCAAAATGACGAATATTTTCATCCAGTGCAGCATCACCGTGCATTTCACCTTCGACTTCTAGTTCAGGTGCTATTTCACTTAAAATTTCAAATACTTTACGCATTTTTTGTGCACTTGCATCCGTCTGGTCAGAACCAAAGCTTGAATGCGATAATAATGCAATACGTGGAATCACACCAAAACGACGTACTTCTTCAGCTGCCAAAATAGTCATTTCCGCCAACTGTTCAGCTGTTGGGTTGGTATTTACATACGTATCGGCAATGAACAGGTTGCGGTCTTGAAGCATTAATGCATTCAGAGTAAAGAACGTGCTGCGACCTTCTTTTAAGCCAATCACGTTTTTCACGAAATCTAGATGAATGTCATAGCTTGAATAGGTACCACAAAGCATACCGTCTGCATGACCATGTTTCACTAACATTGCAGCAATCAGGGTAGAACGGCGACGTGCTTCACGATGTGCGTATTCAGGTGTTACGCCCTTACGTTGCATGATTTGGTAGTAATCATCCGCAAACAATTCGTAATCTGGGTTTTTCTCCTGATCCACAATTTCGATGTTTACACCATGTTCAAGACGCAAGCCCAGTTTCTTGATATTTGCTTCAATAACCGCCGTACGACCGACAAGAATAGGGAATGCTAATTCTTCATCTACCGCAATTTGAACTGCACGCAGCACACGTAAATCTTCACCTTCAGCATAAGCAATACGTTTAGGCGCTGTTTTTGCTTGAGCAAAGATCGGTTTCATCATAAATGCAGAGTTGTATACAAACTCAGACAATTTTTGACGATATGCAGAGAAATCTTGGATCGGACGAGTCGCAACCCCAGAATCCATGGCCGCCTTGGCTACCGCAGGTGCAATTTCAAGAATTAGACGCTGATCCAGTGGACGTGGGATTAAATAGTCACGACCAAATGATGCTGATTTTTCACCATAAGATGCTGCATCTGCTTCAATGTGTGCCATACGTGCAATTGCATGTACGCAGGCAATTTTCATTTCTTCATTAATGGTGGTTGCGCCCACGTCTAAGGCACCACGGAAGATATACGGGAAACAAAGGGCATTGTTTACCTGGTTGGGATAGTCTGAACGACCAGTCGCCATAATCACGTCAGGACGAACTTCATGCGCATGTTCAGGCAGAATTTCTGGATCCGGATTTGCCAAAGCAAAAATGATCGGATTTTCCGCCATCACTTTAACCATTTCTTTGGTCAAAATGCCTGCCGCTGAAAGCCCCAAAAACATATCTGCACCAGCAATCACATCTGCCAGTTGCGTGCCTTCAATGTCTTGTACATAGCGTTTTTTTGATTCATCCAGATTGTCACGTTTAGTCGTAAGCAGACCGCGTGAATCGGCAACGGTAATGTTCTGTTTGCTTGCACCTAAAGCGCAAAGCAAATCTAGACAAGACAATGCAGCTGCACCCGCACCAGAAGCGACAATTTTAATCTCTTCAATTTTTTTGCCAGTCAGTTGCAAGGCATTGAGTAAAGCTGAACCCACAATAATTGATGTACCGTGTTGATCATCATGGAACACAGGAATATTCATGCGTTCACGAAGTTTTTTCTCAATATAGAAACATTCTGGTGCCTTGATATCTTCAAGGTTAATACCACCAAAAGTTGGTTCTAATGCAGCTACGATGTCCACAATTTTATCAGGATCATTTTCTGCAATTTCGAGGTCAAATACATCTACACCTGCGAATTTTTTAAACAGTACGCCTTTACCTTCCATGACCGGTTTAGACGCTAAAGGACCGATATTTCCGAGACCTAATACTGCCGTACCATTTGTAATGACAGCCACTAAGTTACCGCGTGCGGTATAGAGTGCTGCTGTTGATGGGTCACGTTCAATCTCTAAACATGGTGCTGCAACACCTGGAGAGTAAGCAAGTGCAAGGTCATGTTGATTGACCAGCTGTTTGCTTGGCGTAACACTGATTTTTCCTGGTGTTGGATATTCGTGGTAGTACAAAGCTTGCTGTTTTAATGATTGATCGTCCATCTGTATCTCTATTGTTGCTTGAGTTGCCCAGCCCGAGCTGGTGGTGGTTTTTTGCTTAATTTGATTGAATATAACATTTGTTGTGACCTTAGCACAGTCGCGAATCTGCCATTTTCAAGCAAACTGATATTTAGGCGTGTCGACTTATATTAAGAAGGTATAAGTCGATGTTGTTCCAGGAAGATAGTTGCTTCACTTTCAGGCAAGGGTTTTGAAAATAAGAAGCCTTGGGCAATGTCACATTCCAGATCTTGTAAGTATTGCATTTGTTGCTGTGTTTCAATGCCTTCTGCAACCACCACCATCCCCATCGCTTTGCCCATGGCAATCATGGCACTGACAATAGCTTCTTGTTTATTTTGTCCAATTCTAGAAACAAAACTACGGTCAATTTTCAATATATCAATTGGAAAATCAGCAAGATAAGACAGAGAAGAGTAGCCGGTTCCAAAATCATCTAAAGAAATATTGATCTGCCGTTTTTTGATCTCATCGAGCAGATTTTTAACGGTGACTGAATTTTCAAGTAACGATGATTCAGTAATTTCAAGTTCCAGGCTACTGCCGGAAATTTTATAGGTCTTAATGGCATAATCGAGGTCTTCGAGTAACTGTCCACGTTGCAATTGCTGTGCAACTACATTGACTGAGACACATATATTATTAAAGCCTAAATCATTCCAGTTCCTAATTTGTTTAGCGGTTTGTCGTATAACAATTCTGCTAATATCCGAGATCAAACTGGTTTGCTCTGCAAGGGGAATGAACAAGTCCGGTGGAATAATACCTTTGCTTGGATGGTTCCAGCGAACCAATGCTTCAAAACCATAAATGTTCTGGTCGCTAAAATTAATTTTGGGCTGATAGTAAACAATTAGTTCATTATTGTTAATGGCGAGTCGTAAATCACGCTCCAGATAAATTCCTTGCTCAAGGAGGGTGGTATTTTTATTGGAATAAAAGCGGATGGTATTACCGCCTAAGCTTTTTGCTTCGGTCAGTGCCTGTTCGGCACAATTATTTAGATAATCCAGCTGACGGCCATTTTCAGGATAGAAAGCTATTCCCATCGACAGGTTAATAATATGATCCTGACCAAAAATGTTAAATGGCAATGAAAATGCTTTATTCATCTGTTCACAGTGATGCTGAACCGATGGGCGAATATGCGAGATTTCATAAACAATGGCAAAGTCATCACCATTTAGATGCGCGACAAATAAGGCTTCAGCATTGGTAAGCCGGAGTCGTTGCGCCACCTGGCGTAATAGTTCATCCCCGCCGCTATTGCTCAGAAATTCATTTAATGGCCTGAAGCGATCAATATTTAGACGAATCACGGCGAGTTGTTCAATCGAATCCTTTTGACTGACTAAATATTGATGTAATTGATAGTTGTAATAAAAGCGATTCGGTAAATCAGTCAGTGGATCGTAATTTTCTAAATAGGACAAACGCTGTTCTTGCAGTTTGCGTTCAGTTAAATCAGAGACAATACCAATATAGTGCGTGACACGATTTTTTTCATCGCTAATGGCATTAATGCGCATCCATATTGTAAGTTCTTTACCAGAAAGAAATTTTTCATTGAGTTCGCCATCAAACTCACCCATTTTATCTAGTTGCTGAATCAGGGACGAATGACTGCTTTTTTGTTGAGACTTAACGTTTGCAACAATATCAAATAAATGTTTGCCAATAATTTGATCGTGAGTGAAACCAGTTAACTGTTCATAAAATGGATTGACATCAATATAGCAAAGTTGTTCATTAAGAATGAAGATTCCTTCAGCAGCTTGTTGCAGTACATTTGCTGCAAATTTTAAACGTTCCTGATCAGTACGTTCCTGGTGAATATCACGACGAATGCCGACCATCCGCAACGGCCTTTGAGTGGTCGGGTCACGCGTAATGACTTTACCAATATCATGTACCCATTTCCATTTGCCCTGGCTATTTTGAAGGCGATAAGTGGCTTCATATAGGTCAGTTTGACCACGTAAGTTTTGCTTCATCGAGGTTTTGAAGTGTTCGATATCATTGGGATGAATGATATTTTTTAGCTGATGATGATGTTGTTTTGAAGGTTTTAATGTCTTTTGGTGCTTATAGTCGGTCACTAGGATTTCACGATCCTTGATATTCCAGTCCCAAGGTCGAAGTCCCGCAACTCCATGGGCCAACATAAGATTATGTTGCTGGTTCTCTAAATCAGTATTCATTTTAGCAATATCAAAAGTTCGTTCTTTGACTTTCTGTTCAAGCAGTTGATTATTCAGTTGCAGTTGTAATTCAATATTTTTGGATTTATTAATTTCAGTTTGCAACTGTTGGCATAACTCATCTGTCCAGACGACCTGTTGTTCGGCATTTTTAACCAAGCGATTATTTTTGGAGTAAAGCACTGAAATGCGGTTATGAATACGCGAGCTTATATTTGCACAAAGTAAAATAACAATAAGGATGAAGTTGAGCGACAAATGAAATAAATGATTAGAAGTTTCTGTGCTAATAAACTGCGAGGCAACATAAGGGAAAAGTGCTGGAATAAAGGCTAAGCAAAAATAATTTAAACGTTGAGTTAAAAAAGTCAGGGCAAATGACTGGCTTACAATCAGTAATAGAGCTGAAAGAATTAAAGCATTCACGTAGCTGAAATTAGGGTTATATTGCGGTAGATAGTAGTAAATCAGACTCGTGCCAACAGCAATACAACACCCTATTGCCCAACACTGAAATTGCAGCCAGCGATGAGCGTGATTTAGAGCGAAATTATGTGGTTTAAAATAAATACTGGTAATGAGTAAACTTAGACAACTCAAGAGTTCGGTAGTAATAAACCATAAATTGAAATAGAAAGATGGTTTTGTAAAATAAAATTGGTAAATGCAATAGACATATAAGGAAACGATTAAAATACTGACGAGAAAGAATTGACTGAGTCGAATCGTATTTGTAATTTGAGCAGCACTTACATGCTGTTTAACATACTCATCTTGAATATCTGGCATATAAGCAGAAACCTTATTCTTGTTTTACGATAAATTATTTTCTAAATATTAACCATGTTCAAAAACCCAGTTTTATTTTAAATCAAGATTAATAATGTTATTTAAAAAAATCAATCGAATCCAGTAGTATTTATCTAAAATCGGATGAACTATACAGTTAATTTATAATTTAAAATAGATAAAGCTACAATTGGAGCGGTTTCTGTGCGTAGAACGCGATTGCCAATACACCAATTGATGAATCCAGTATTGTTGGATAATTGTATTTCAGCCTCGCTGAGTCCACCTTCAGGGCCAATGAGTAGTGCAATATCAGGTGTGGCATCAGCTAAAACATCGACTTGATCTTTATTAGGTGCAAGTACTAATTTTGTGGTCGGGAGTTCACTGGCTAACCAGTCCTGCAAAGAGAGCGGCGCTAACACTTCAGGAACTTTATTCATTCCACATTGCTCACAAGCAGCGATGGCAATACCTTGCCAGTGATCTATTTTCTTTTGGTCTCGATCATACTTAAGGCGCATCTCACAACGTTCAGAGGTCAGCAGCTGAATTTTAGAAACCCCAAGTTCTGTGGCTTTTTGAATCGCATAATCCATACGGTCACCTTTACTCATCACTTGACCAAGTAAGGCTGTAAATGCAGGGGTACGATCATCAGGATTGAAGGTATCGACAGAAACGTTTGCTGATTTTTTTGAAACCTCAACAAGCGTCACGTCGTATTCACCACCTTGTCCATTGAACAAGGTGGCTTTTTCGCCGACTTGTGCACGTAATACTTTTACCCAATGATGAAAAACCGTTTCGGTTAATTCAACATTCAGATCAACCGCCAAATCAGCTTCAGTATAAAAACGCGGCATTTAAGTATTACTCACAAATCAAATTAAAAATTAAGCTAAACCCAGATCAGTCACGAGTTGACGTGTTGGGTCTGTCGTGTTCATGGTATAGAAGTGCAAGCTCGGGGCGCCGCCTGCAAGCAGACGTTCACACAATTTCACCACAACTTCATGACCAAAAGCCTTGATTGAAGCAGCGTCGTCTCCATAAGTGGCCAATTGCTTGCGAATCCAACGCGGAATTTCAGCGCCTGTACCATCTGCGAAGCGAATCAGGTTGCTTGCATTGGTAATAGGCATAATGCCGGGAGCTACTGGAATATTCACGCCTTCTTTTTGAATACGATCTACAAAGTAGAAGTATGCATCTGGATTAAAGAAAAACTGTGTTAAAGCGGCATTGGCACCGGCATTGGCTTTTTCGACAAAGTGTTGAATATCTCTATCAAAGCTGTCTGCTTGTGGATGCATTTCAGGATAAGCAGCCACTTCAATGGTGAAATGATTGCCTGAATGCTCACGAATAAAACGAACCAGATCCTGTGCATAAGGCAATTCGCCCAAGCCGACCTGACCGGAAGGCAAGTCACCACGAAGCGCAACAATACGGTCGATACCTTGCGATTTGTACAAATCCAGCAATTCTGCAATACGGGCCTTATCATCACCAATACAAGAGAGGTGAGGGGCTACAGGTGTGCCTTTGCCATTGAAGTCATTGATTGCAGCGAGTGTGCGTTCACGAGTGGAACCACCAGCCCCATAAGTCACTGAAAAGAATTCAGGATTTAACAGTTGTAATTCTTTATGAACAACACGAAGTTTTTCCGCACCAACATCAGTTTTGGTCGGAAAAAATTCAAACGAAATTGGGACACGTTTGGTCATTTTTCAAATCCTTTTTTATAAATACTTTTTTTAAATTTATTTAAACCTCTCCCTAGCCCTCTCCTAAAAGAAGAGGGAACTTCTCACTTTACTGTTAAAAATGGTCAGTTCCTTCTCCCTCGGGGAGAAGGCTAGGATGAGGGAAAAAGATTAAAACTTAGTATTTATAAGTCTCGGATTTGAATGGACCTTCAACTTGTACGCCAAGGTAGTCAGCTTGTTCTTGAGTTAATGTAGTCAATACACCACCAAAGCCCGCAACCATTGCAGCAGCAACTTCTTCATCCAATTTCTTAGGAAGGAGTTCTACACGAAGCGCAGCTTGTTTTTGCTCTTCAGGAAGATCAGCAAACTTTTCAGCGAACAAATGCATTTGAGCCAATACCTGGTTAGCAAAAGAACCATCCATCACACGTGATGGGTGACCCGTTGCATTACCTAGGTTAACCAAACGACCTTCAGAAAGAAGAATCAAATAGTTGTTTTCATCTTCTGAACGATAAACCTGATGTACTTGAGGCTTAACTTCAACCCATTTGTAACCACGTAAGTAGTTGGTATCGATCTCAGTGTCAAAGTGACCGATGTTACACACCACAGAACCTGCTTTTAATGTATCTAACATTGCAGCGTCACATACGTGGTAATTACCCGTAGTCGTTACGATCAGGTCAGTGTTTTGAAGAAGGTCAACATTAATGTCTTCTTTCTTGCCCGTTTGCACACCATTTTTGTATGGAGATACAACTTCGTAACCGTCCATACATGCTTGCATCGCACAGATTGGATCAACTTCAGTTACACGAACAATCATGCCTTCTTGACGAAGAGACTGAGCAGAACCTTTACCTACGTCACCGTAACCAATCACAAGTGCACGACGACCAGACATCAACATGTCAGTACCGCGTTTGATCGCATCGTTTAGAGAGTGGCGGCAACCGTATTTGTTGTCGTTTTTAGATTTAGTCACTGAATCGTTTACGTTGATTGCAGGAACTTTCAAAGTACCATCACGTAACATTTCATAAAGACGTTGCACACCTGTGGTGGTTTCTTCAGTCACACCATGGATTTTAGCAATCAGTTCTGGATATTTTTCATGAACAACAGCAGTCAAGTCACCGCCATCATCCAGAATCATGTTGGCATCCCAAGGTTTGCCATTGACATTGATTTGCTGTTCAAGACACCACATGTATTCTTCTTCAGTTTCACCTTTCCAAGCAAAAACAGGAATACCGCGTGCAGCCATTGCAGCGGCAGCGTGATCTTGAGTAGAGAAGATGTTGCATGAAGTCCAGCGAACTTCTGCACCCAGTTCAACAAGCGTTTCAATTAAAACGGCAGTTTGAATGGTCATGTGGATACAGCCGAGAATTTTCGCGCCTGCAAGTGGTTTAGCTGCTGAGTAGCGTTTACGCAAACCCATAAGTGCTGGCATTTCTGCTTCAGCAAGTTTGATTTCTTTACGACCGTATTCAGCAAGTGAAATATCGGCAACTTTATAATCTGTAAATGAAGCATTAACCGCGTTCATCAGGATCTCCTAGGATAAAAATAGATTGGATCGTTATGTTCGCGGATGCCGTTTTTGATCAGAACCTGATTTACTCAGAGTACTTGTGACCGAATCGTCGAGCCTAGCGATCTTACGTTTATATGCCTGTAAGAAAGTCGCAGCATCCCTCGACTAGCGGGCTATTGTACTTGGAAATTGATTTTGTTCCAATCTGAAATTGATTATTATCAGCACAATCATATTTGGGATGAAAATTATGGCCTTAGAAATGCCTGAAGAATTAGCCAATCTAGAAGCAAATGGTGGAGTTTTTGCGGTATGGATGTTGTTGCAACACTTAGGCATTGATGCCGATATTCAGCAACTGGTAGAGGTATGTGGATATGATGCTGGAAATGGCACGACAACCATCGGTCTAGCTGTGGGATTAAAAAAATTTGGCTTCAATGTTCAATTTTATACAGAGCATGACCCTGATCTTCAGCAGAGTGAAAAACTCAGTTACCAAGAAGCTGAACAACTGGGTCTACCTATTCTACCTGCGTTAAATTATGAGCAAATACAACAAGCGTTTGATCAAAATAAATTTGTGATTGTCTATTACGACACATTAGAAGGCGTGGGTAATCATTCATTTGTTTATGATGTAAATGCGGATGAAATCTGTTTCTTTGACAGTTTTGATCCCATGCCAGCTTCAGTTTTTGAGCAGCAACGTAAAGCGGAAGGGATTTGCCGACAAGTGATTGTTGTTGAAAAAAATGATTATATCGAGAATTAATACTTAAAACTGTATCAAACAAAAGCCCATCATTTGATGGGCTTTTTCATCCAATTATTCTTCAGCAGATTGAGCTTTATCATGCCAATAATCGGCTTTTTCCTCATCTACATCTACACCTAAACCGTGCTCATAAATACAGGCTAAATCACGCATGGCTTGAACTTCACCCAGTTCAGCGGCTTGCTTGACCAATTCAACCGACTTGGTCACATCTTTTTCCACTACATCGCCGCGGCGATAAAAATTCGATAACTCTAAAAGAGCAGCAGGATGTTTATGTTTCGCTGCTTGTTCTAACCAGCGGTAAGCATGTTCAAAATAGGTTTTTGCTTCCTCTGGATCTTCTGCCCGCATGTCTTTTGCATAAAATGCATAACCTTCACCCAGCCAGTACATAGCTTCGACATGACCCAGTTGAGCAGCTTTAAGTGCCCATTCTTCAGCAAGTGCAACATGTTCATCATTTTCACTTTGCATATAAATTTCAGCAAGCTCAAATTGTGCATCACGATTGCCTGCCATCGCACGGTTAAAAAGTTCGGTAGAAATAGGGAGATCAGACATTCAAACATCCAAAGCACATAATTGCTATAGCCTAAATGTTTGCTACAAAAAAGCCAATCCGAAGATTGGTTTTTTACACTGTTCAGTTTTAGATTAAATAGGTGAGCGTGCTGATAACCTAAATCATTGCGGTTGCAATTGCGATCTTCTTAATCCTGGATTCAAAGTAACTTAAACACAATCCGACAAATAAAACAGAGAAGGTGAGTACACCCACCCAATAGCTGATCATGCTACTTAAACTACCTTGGAAAATACAAATCACTAAAACAAGGAACAGCAAACTCCGGCCGGAAATGCTGATAAGGCGATTTTAGATACTTTAAGTTTACAATTAAAGATTTAATTTGGTGCTAGATATGCACCTAGTTAGGACACAGCCTAATTGAAATACAATGAGGGGGGATTAAAACTGACCTTTGATTTAATATGATTATAAAAAACAGCGACCGAAGTCGCTGTTTTTAGCTCAAAAGACCTTAAGCCTCTTGTTGAATACCGGCAACCAACCACTCTTGGTTAGAACCTGCAGGTTTGGTGAAATGCCAAACTTCTGCAAAAGGTTGCGGTAAGCTGTTTAAATCTTCGCTTACAGTACCCGTAAAACGAACGCTGACCACATACTGACCATTTTCAGTTGAAGAATCGGTAACCATGGCATTCAGATTAGAGAATTCAGCCACATCCTGATCTTGGTTCGCCATAATGTCGTTATACATAGACTGATAAAGATCAGGTGTTAAATAACGTTGAATTTCAGCAATGTTACTTGCTGTATTCATTGACTGAATATGGTTGAAGCGCTGACGAGCAACACGCAAGAACGCAGCAGGTTCAGTACCATCTGGCAATTGATTGCCATTGCTGGTTAAAGCATTACCAAATGGAGCTTGAGTTGCTGCACCTGCAGAACCACCTACTGACTGGCCAAAAATATTGCTGTTGTCATTCGACGTACGTGGTGCTGCATTTTGTTGACCAAACGGTGCTGTATTTCCACCATTGTTTGGGGCATAAGGATTGTTAGCGGCTAGTTTTTTTTTTGCTCCGAATTTACGGAACAAGAAGAATGCGACTGCAGCTGCTAGAAGAATCCAGATCCAGCTTGGAAGTCCGCCTTTTTCTTCCTGCTGTTGTGCCGTAGCCTCAGCACCGCTTGCAGCAGGTTTATCATCCGCCATTGCATTTGCTGCAACTGCACCAATCGCAGCACCAGCAACACCAGCAGCAACCATTTTACCTACGCCAGAACCTGACTTTTGAGCAGGTGCGGTAGTCGGTTGTGGGGCAGGAGTAGCTTGACGCGGTTGTTGGTAAGATTGGCTTGGAGCAGCAGAACGACTCATGCCGTGGCTTTTACCACCACCTGCACGTTTCGCTTCAGCCATTGGTGCAACCACCAAAGCGGCCATTAAAAGACTTGCCATCAAACCACGCTGTCGAACTTCCATCGAATTTTTCCTAAATAAAAAAATAAATTATAGCCCTATAGTTATGCAGTCATTTGCATCGAATTTCAATATCAAAATGATGTTTTTTTTACATAATCTTTCATATGTTCAAGCTTAAGCCAATTCTTCACTTAAGCTCATGGCTTCACTTAATGCTTCATGTAAGCGTGCTACAGAAATGATCTGCACATTTGGAATCGGTTTTTGTGGCGCATTGCCTCTTGGCAAAATAATGTATTTAAAACCATGCTTAACGGCTTCTTTTAAACGTTCCTGGCCATTCGGCACAGGGCGAATTTCACCCGATAGTCCAACTTCACCAAACACCGCTAGCTGCTGAGGTAATGCTTTACCACGCAAGCTTGAAGCACAAGCCAGTAAAACAGCCAAGTCAGAACCAGTTTCGGTAATTTTTAAACCACCGACCACATTGACGTAGACATCTTGTCCGGCAGTTTGGACGCCACCGTGACGGTGCATCACCGCAAGCAACATATTCAGCCGGTTTTGATCTAAACCTAAGGCTACACGACGCGGTTGGCCATGTGCATCATCTACCAAAGCTTGTACTTCAACCAGGAGTGGGCGAGTGCCTTCGCGGCTAATCATCACAATCGAACCGGGAATGGCTTCATCATAACGACTTAAGAAAATAGCGGACGGATTGGAAACTTCACGCAAGCCTTTCTCGGTCATGCCGAACACGCCCAACTCATTGACTGCACCAAAACGGTTTTTCACCGCACGAATCATGCGATAACGTGAGTCAGACTGACCTTCAAAATACAATACGCAATCGACCATGTGCTCTAAAACACGTGGACCCGCTAAAGCACCTTCTTTGGTCACATGCCCCACAAGAAATAATGAGGTGCCACTATTTTTAGCAAAACGGGTCAGTAATGCGGCAGATTCACGAATTTGAGATACACCACCCGGTGCAGATTGCAGAGTTTCAGTGTAAAGCGTTTGAATCGAATCGAGGATGGCAACGGCAGGACGTACTTGCGCCAAGACTTCACAAATGCGTTCCACACAGGTTTCCGCCATGACTTGAAGATGGTCTGTCGGTAACTCTAAACGGTGGGCACGCAATGCCACTTGCGAAAGTGATTCCTCACCGGTGACATAAAGCGCAGAACTTTTTGCAGATGCCATATGAGTGGCAGTTTGTAAAAGAATCGTGGATTTACCAATTCCCGGGTCACCGCCAATCAGCACCACAGAACCGGTCACCAGGCCACCGCCCAGAACACGGTCAAATTCACTAATGCCAGTTGCTAAGCGTGATTCATGTGAAACGGAAACTTTATTTAAAGTAGTAATAGTTGCCGCTTGACCTGCATATCCACCTATTTTCGGTTGTGCGCGATGGCTCACGGTTGGCTCAACACGGACTTCAGTCAGACTATTCCATTCACCGCAATCTGTACATTGACCCGCCCATTTAGGGTGGTCAGCTCCACATTGTTCGCAACGGTACACAGTTTTGACTTTGCTCATTGAAGTATTATCTATATAAATAAGAAGATTGAGGAGAAATGTAGCAATAGCTGTATAGAAATACAATTTTTTGCATAAAATTTGGCCATTCTTAATCTTGGCACGTAAACTGCTAAATCTAAGGGAAATGAACTGAGGAACATAAAAGGGATTGAATTTGAATGAAAAAGCGACAGAAACACACTTAGGCTTGAAAAATATTAAATAATCGCTCAAAAACTTTATTTATTTTTTTTAATTTGAGCTACTTTTATCACACGAAATTTGAGAGACGAAAATAACAATGTCAAATGAAAACCATAGTTCATCTGCTGCAGATGGTGAGCTTCAACGAAGTCTGTCGAATCGGCATTTGCAACTTATTGCGATTGGCGGGGCGATTGGTACAGGCTTATTCATGGGCTCGGGTAAAACCATCAGCTTGGCCGGTCCTTCAATTCTGATCATTTATATGATTATTGGTTTTATGGTTTTTTTGGTCATGCGTGCGCTTGGCGAACTGTTACTGTCTAACCTGCAATATAAGTCTTTTATTGATTTTGCCACAGATTTAATTGGTCCATGGGCGGGTTATTTTGTTGGATGGACCTATTGGCTGTGCTGGATCACCATCGGTATTGCTGACTTATCTGCAATTATTTATTACCTTCAATTCTTTAATGGAGGGCTGCCGTTTACACCTGGAGAAGGGGTAATGATCAGTGTGGCAGCCATCATCTTTATTATGGGCTTGAATCTGGTTACCGTTAAATTATTCGGTGAATTAGAGTTCTGGTTTGCCTTGATCAAGATTATTGCCATTGTGGTACTGATTGCTGTCGGTTTATGGATGATCTTTACCGGATTCACTTCAACTGCAGGTGAAGTAGCGTCATTTACCCATCTCTGGTCACATGACGGGATTTTCCCCACCGGAGTATCCGGGTTTCTGGCAGGCTTCCAGATTGCGATATTTGCCTTTGTTGGGGTAGAACTGGTCGGTACAACTGCAGCTGAAACCAAAGATCCAGAGCGTAACTTACCTAAAGCGGTTAACTCAATTCCGATTCGTATCATCATTTTCTATGTATTGGCATTGGTGATTGTAATGTCGGTGACGCCATGGAATAAAATTGATCCAACCATCAGTCCTTTTGTAAACCTGTTTAGCCAAGCAGGCATTGCAGCAGCAGCGATTATCATGAATCTGGTGGTGTTGTCTTCAGTCATGTCATCCATGAACAGTGGGGTATTCTCGACTAGCCGGATGCTATTCGGTTTGTCACGTGAAGAACAAGGTCCAAAGGCATTCGGGCATTTAAACAAACGTGCGGTTCCAGCGAATGCCTTGTATTTCTCTGCGGTGTGTTTACTTCTGGGTGCTGCACTTCAGTATTTTGTACCAAACACCGTTGAAGCCTTTACTCTGGCAACCACGCTTTCCACCATTTTGTTCATCTGTGTATGGTTGATGATTATCTGGAGTTATATTGTTTACTATAAAACCCGTCCAGAACTGCATGCCAAGTCAACCTTTAAATTACCGGGTGGATTATTTACCTGCTGGCTGGTGATCATCTTCTTTATTGGCATGATTTACGTCTTGTCCTTAGAAGCAGATACCATGAAAGCGCTGATGGTAAGTCCAATCTGGTTCATTATTTTGATTATTGGTTACTTTGGTTTCTACAAACCGAAACATAAATAAGCCCTTTGTTTGTGAAAACGCCAGTTTGAAACTGGCGTTTTTTTTTAACTAGCGATAATCTCTAGCGTTTAGCCCTTTGGTCACGGCGGTGATCGAGTTATACTTCTTCGAAAATATAGGATAGGTGGTCAGATGCGTCTTGTCATTTGCTACATCAGTTTATTGGCAACAGCTTTTGCCTTGGTCGGTTGTGGTCAATCCGGAGCTTTACAGTTACCGAATGATCAGAATTACGACAAGCGTTCGAAATATTTGTTATATCCCAATGTCGATTCAAAACAGCAATCTTCGGCTAAGGAGGAAGCAGCTCCGGTACAAGAGCTTCCTGCTTCATCTGCTGAAACAAATTAATTTTCAATATCTAAACGCGTCATCGAAAGGATAGATTCATGAGTTTTACCCGCATTAATGGGGTTCTGCACGCAGAGCAATGTTCGTTGCAACAACTTGCGCAGCAATTTGGCACGCCACTTTATGTTTATTCAAAAGCCACTTTTGAAAAGCATTATCTCGATATGGATCGTGCATTTAGCTTTATCGATCATCAAATTTGTTTCGCGGTAAAGTCGAACTCTAATATTGCGGTATTGAATGTACTGGCAAAGCTGGGTGCAGGTTTTGATATTGTCACTGGCGGTGAACTTGCACGCGTGCTTAAAGCGGGCGGTGAGGCAGCTAAAATTGTGTTCTCTGGCTTGGGTAAATCAGAAGCGGACATTAAAAAAGCCTTGGAAGTCGGAATTGCCTGCTTTAACGTTGAATCCTATGCCGAACTGGATCGCATTCAAAAAGTGGCAGCTAAACTGGGTAAAAAAGCCCCGATTTCTCTACGGGTCAATCCAGATGTCGATGCCAAAACCCATCCTTATATTTCGACGGGCTTAAAAGAAAATAAATTTGGTATTCCCTCGGACAGCGTATTTGAAACCTATCAATATGCAGCATCTTTACCAAATCTGGACGTGGTCGGTATCGACTGTCACATTGGTTCACAACTAACAGAAACGCAACCCTTCGTAGATGCGCTTGATCGCGTGATCATGATGATCGCAAAATTGAAAGAACTCGGTATTAATCTAAAACACATCGACATCGGCGGTGGTTTGGGGGTGACTTATAAAGATGAAACTCCGCCAACCGTTGTCGAATATGCCAATGCGTTGAAACCGGCTTTAGAAAAACTCGGTTTAAAAGTGTATATGGAGCCGGGGCGCAGCATTTCCGCCAATGCGGGTATCTTGCTGACTAAAGTTGATTTGTTGAAACCGACCAATCACCGTAACTTCGCCATTATTGATGCGGCAATGAATGACCTGATTCGTCCTGCTTTGTATGAAGCGTGGATGGATATTCAGGAAGTGACTCCGCGTTCTGACGTTGAAGCCAAAGAGTGGGATGTGGTGGGGGCAATTTGTGAAACCGGTGACTTTTTAGGTAAAGAGCGCAAGCTTGCCCTTCAAGAAAATGATGTGCTTGCGGTATTGGGTGCAGGTGCATACGGTTTTGTAATGAGCTCGAACTACAATAGTCGAGGTCGTGCTGCTGAAGTAATGGTTGATGGTGATCAGGCCCACTTAATTCGTGAGCGTGAAAGCATTGAATCATTATGGGATAAAGAGCGTTTATTGCCTTAAGGAGTAATGCAGGATGTTTTTAGAATTTACTAAAATGCATGGTCTGGGCAATGACTTCATGGTGGTTGATCTGATCAGCCAGCGCGCTTACCTAGATACCATGACTATTCAGCGCTTGGCCGATCGTCATTTTGGGATTGGTTTTGATCAGCTGCTTATTGTTGAACCACCCGATTTACCCAATGTTGATTTCAAATATCGTATCTTTAATGCGGATGGTTCTGAAGTCGAGCAATGTGGTAATGGAGTTCGCTGTTTTGCACGTTTTGTGCATGAACGTCAGTTGACCACGAAAACCAAAATTAAAGTACAAACCAAAGCCGGTATAGTTGAGCCTGAGCTGGGTCAGAATGGCTGGGTTCGAGTGAATATGGGCTATCCAAAATTCTTGCCGAACCAGATTCCATTCCTTGCTGATGAGCCTGAAAATTTGTACAGCTTAGAGTTGGCCAATGATGAGAGTATTATCATTGATGTGGTGAACATGGGTAATCCGCATGCAGTAACCATTGTTCCAGATGTGCTTAGGGCTGATGTTGCTGGCATGGGGCCTCAAATTGAAGCACATGAGCGTTTTCCACAACGCGTCAATGCCGGTTTTATGCAAATTGTTGATCAAAATCATGCGCGTTTACGTGTGTTTGAACGTGGTGTAGGCGAAACGTTGGCATGTGGCACAGGTGCTTGTGCAGCTGCTATTTCAGGCATGCGCCGTGGCTTGCTTGCTAATACGGTAGAAATTGAACTTGCCGGCGGCAAGTTGCAAATTGAATGGAAAGAGGGCGATGTGGTCTGGATGACCGGTCCAACTGCAAATGTCTATGAAGGCCGTATTGATTTAAGTTTTTACCAACAATAAAGCCGATGGTTTGACTGAAAAAGCACTGTCAGCATGATGGTGCTTTTTTATTTATGGAATGATTGATTATGCAAAAAGCTATGAAACCGCTAGAATCAAAATGAAAAAGCGTATCCTGGGATCTGCTTGAGCATTGAATATAAGACTCGTTAAACATGAATAATATAATCGCCGTTGATAGCACCGATTAAATACAGTGAGAAAAAACGTGATTGATCCTGAGATGCAGATACGTGCTCCTGCTGAATTATTGCTGATGTGGCTAAAAGAAAGACAAATTCAAAATCAGTCCAAACATACTTTGCAGGCCTATGAGCGTGATGTTTCGGATTTTTTAAATTTTTGTGAAATCAAAAAACTCAATCTGGCAGATGTTGAATCAACCGATCTGCGTGAATATCTGGCACAAAAAGTTGAGCAGCAGCAACTGAGTTCCAGCAGTTTGCAACGTCTTTTGTCTTCTATTCGTCAATTCATGAAATGGGCGGAGCAAGGGCAATATCTGGCTTTTAATCCTGCCGATGATTTTCAGTTGAAACGTTTGCCTAGGCCGCTACCCGGTATGCTGGATATTGAAACCATCAATCAAATTTTAGATCAATCCAAACCTGAAAAACTAGTCGAACAACAAATGTGGTTACGCGATAAAGCGATCTTGGAATTGCTTTATTCTAGTGGTTTGCGACTGGCGGAAGTACAAGGCTTGCGTATTAAAGATATCGATTTTAATCGGCAGCTTTTACGCATCACCGGTAAAGGCAATAAAACCCGGGTGGTGCCTTTTGGTTCTAAAGCCAAAGATGCGGTAATGTTGTGGTTGCAAATTTATCCTTTATGGAATGGTGACTTTGTCCCTGACGCCAATGTGTTTATTACTCAAAAGGGCAATCCGCTTGGCGCAAGACAAATTGAAAACCGGGTTAAATTACAAGCGCAACGTGCCGGAGTAAATGTCGATTTGCATCCACATTTATTGCGTCATTGTTTTGCCAGTCATATGTTGTCAAATAGTCGAGATTTGCGCGCGGTTCAAGAAATGTTAGGGCATAGCAATTTAACCACAACGCAAATCTATACGCATGTTGATTTTGACCATTTGGCGCAAGTCTATGATCAGGCACATCCGCGGGCGCAACTCAAGAAAATGTAATAGATATTTAAAGATAGCTAAATTTTGTCTCAACGTGATTTTAAATTTTTTAAGTCTTAGCATATAAATTAATGAAACTTAAATACATCTATAGCTAGTATTGCGGAATATTATGGACATTTTAAACTATTGTAGAATAATAAAAAGCCAATTTATCAGGTATAAAAATCAAGTATAAATATGAACTAGATGGCATGACTAATGCAAAGTTATGACTAATGCCAAGTCATGAAATTATTTATTGTTTTAGTGGGTATTACACCAAGTTTGGAAGTTAAAAATGATAGGGAAAAAAATGATTTCAAATATTCAAGAAAAGTATGATCGACTGAGTACCGAGCAAAAAGAGATTTTTGCAGGCTATGGTCTGCGTCAGGTGAAGCATTTTGTGGAAATAAGTTTGCCTACTATTGAGCCATCTTTACCTGAAAACACCCATGTCCAAGGCATCAATGTAGAAGGTAAGGTGCAGGCGTTCAATGCAGAAACGCAACAAGGCTATATCTGGATTTCAGACTTGCAGTGGCAAGAGCGGCCGGTGGCTACAGTGGGTGTGGATTTAAAACAGGACTTTTTAGAGGTGTGGGAAATATTTAATCTTCAGGAATACGATTTAATTGATTTGAGCCATATTCACCGTGATTTTTTACAACATTATCATGTTTAATTTGATGTTTTAGCCTGCCTGAATAAAATAGTATTTATTTGATAAAGCACAGGTCTTTGCAAGAGGTTACTGTTCTCTAAAGCAGGGTAAGTGAAGTGGTTTTTAAGTTGCATGCTTAAACCTTGCATGACAGCGTGGACTTTGATGTTTTGTACTGCAGTGAATACACAACCACTGGGTTGAGCTTGAGTGAATCAAAAGCAAATTTTAAACAAGCGGTCGCAGCTTCGGTCGTAAAACTATTACTCTCCCAATATTTCTGCTCAAGTCGCTAAATACTTTCGATGCAGGGCGAAAAGGTAAATTGACTGGGCTGAGCAGGTAATGCTGTGAAGTCAATAAAATCCCCTACCTTTTTAATTCGACCGCACAGAACTTCCCACCTTGAGTTTCGATAATCCTTTAAAATTTATGCACTAGCGCATTACTTGGTTCCCGATTTAAACAATCGGAAAATAACGCATCATTTCAGTGCTAGAGTTCAGTACATAAAACGACTTGAGATCAGAATCTTGCCATATTTTTAAAATTAAATACGATGTCTCAAGCTGTTTTAAAGATCATCCAGGGGAAGCTGGAAACTCTGTTTAATAATCTGACTGGGTAAATCCGTTTTAACACTGGTAATGCCATTTTTTTTAGTTAGATGTGTCGACTGGAATTTACGGTAACTTTCCAGATCAGGCACTACGACTTTTAGCATGGCATCACTTTCCCCCAAAATAATGTAGCACTCCATCACCTGGGGCAACTCTTTCATCGCCTCAATAAAAGTGTCAATGGTTTCGGCGTCCTGACCGACCAGCCAGATGCGCGAAAATAAGATCAGCTGAAAGCCAATTTTTTGTTGATCGACAATTGTGGTGTAATTCTGAATCACGCCTGCATCTTCCAGTAATTTTACCCGGCGCAAACAGGATGAAGGTGATAGCCCAATTTCACGCGCAAGATCATTATTCTGAATACGGCCATTGGCTTGCAGATAACGAATGATATTTTTATCAATTCGATCAAGTTTTACCCGCACAGACTTAGTGGATATTTTCATAAATTAGAATAATATTCGAAAAATAATTAGAATTATAGAATAATTTGAAATCCTATTTTGTAGTATTTATTCGATACTAATTTTCACTTTCAAGACATGGAAAGGGAAAAGGAAATGTCTTTATTTGCACTGTTCGCCTTAACGGTTATCCCACTTATTTTTACACCTGGACCAGATATGCTATTTATCCTGTCACAAGTGATGGGAAAAGATGCAAAAGCAGGCATGATGGCAACTGTAGGGATATGTCTGGGGTATTTGGTGCATTCTGTTTTGGTGGCGCTCGGTATTGCAGCCATCATTGTTTCCTTCCCGCTGTTATTTGAAACCATTCGCTGGATCGGGATTGCTTATCTATTATTTTTGGCCTTTGGTTTACTCAAGTCGGTTTTCAGCAATAAAAAATTGGCGATTGAAAACACAAGCACATCGAACCCGATTCAAAAAGGTTTTTTTACCGCTTTACTGAATCCAAAGGGTATATTGATTTATTTTGCGATTTTACCGCAGTTTATTAATAAAAGCGGTGATACGGTAACTCAAGGTTTGATTCTATCGTTTATTTTTATCGGATTAATCTTTGTGGTGTATTGTAGTTTAAGCTTAATTTTTGCCAAAATTACCCAAAAGACCCAGATTGATGAACGTAAACAAAAATGGATTGATGGCGGTTCGGGTAGTTTGCTCATGCTTGCTGCAACCTGGTTAATCATTCAATAACACGCTGATGAAAAGCATGCCACCGTGGCATGCTTTTTAAGTAGCAGCAAATTTGTAGATTAAAAGTAATTTATTACAAGTTTATTCTAAAAAATGATCGTTTTTGCTACAGATATAGCAGGAAAAAGCTTCCTATCTGTCTTAAATGACAGTTTAAAACCTGGTCAGGTAGGCATCAAGGCCAAGCTCCTGTAGCTATAAAACAATTGAAAACAAGAATTAAATCAGAACTTTTGATGATGTTAATCAAATAAAAACACAATAAGAATCAATAATTAAAAAATAAATAAATATTGAGAGAATTCATCTTAATAAAAATACTTCAAAAAAATATGAACGCTTAGTTCAAGTAATTTTACGCATTTTTACAGCTCTTTCGATAATTGTGACTTGACCGAAATGCCATACGCATTGCAAGATAGGGCACCTAAAAATTTTAAGTGAAGAGTTATTATAACTTTTCTCAATATTTACTTTTGCTGAAACAGCCGAGGATTACATGAAGGCTCTTGTTGCTGTAAAACGTGTGGTTGATGCCAACGTTAAAGTTCGCGTTAAACCGGACAATAGTGGGGTAGACCTGACTAACGTTAAAATGTCGATCAACCCATTCTGTGAAATCGCAGTGGAAGAAGCGGTTCGTTTAAAAGAAAAAGGAACAGTTTCAGAAATCGTTGTGGTTTCTATCGGTCCTAAAGAAGCGCAAGAACAAATCCGTTCTGCCATGGCGCTGGGTGCGGATCGCGGTATCCTGGTAGAAACTGCTGATGAGATTGGTGCACTTGAAGTGGCTAAAATCCTGAAAGGCATTGTAGAACAAGAAAAACCGGAACTGATCCTTCTGGGTAAGCAAGCCATTGATGACGACTCGAATCAGGTCGGTCAGATGCTGGGTGCTTTACTGGGCGCGGGTCAAGGTACATTTGCTTCTGTCGTGAATGTTGCTGGCGATAAAGTTCAGGTTACCCGTGAAGTGGACGGTGGTTTACAAACGGTTGAACTGAACCTGCCTGCCATTATTACCACGGACTTGCGTTTGAACGAGCCACGTTATGCGGCACTTCCAAACATTATGAAAGCGCGTAAAAAACCGCTTGATGTGAAGTCTCCTGCGGATTATGGCGTTTCAGCGACCACCAAACTTAAAACAGTGAAAGTTGAGCCACCAGCAGAACGTAAAGCTGGCGTACAAGTGAAATCTGTGGACGAGCTTGTTGAAAAACTTAAAAACGAAGCGAAAGTGATCTAATACAGAAGGATAATATCATGAGTATTTTAGTTATCGCTGAGCACGACAATAAAGCACTAAACGGTGCAACTTTAAACGTTGTTGCTGCAGCTCAAAAAATCGGTGGTGATATCACTGTATTGGTTGCGGGTTCTGGCGCTCAGGCCGTTGCAGATCAGGCAGCTCAAGTGGCAGGCGTAAGCAAGGTATTGCTTGCTGACAACGCGGCTTATGCACACCAGTTGGCTGAAAACGTAGCGAAACTTGTTGCCGAGTTAGGCAAAGGTTATTCACATATCCTGGCTGCATCTACCTCAAATGGTAAAAACGTATTGCCACGTGCGGCTGCACTTCTTGATGTCAGCATGATCACGGATATCATTGCTGTTGAAAGCCCAACGACTTTCAAACGTCCGATCTATGCCGGTAACGCCATTGCAACGGTTGAATCTTCGGAATCTGTTGTGGTTGCCACGGTTCGTGGGACTGCATTTGATCCTGTTGCGACCACAGGCGGTTCTGCAGCAGTCGAAGCGGTTGCTGACGTTCAGGATGCGGGCATCTCTACGTTTATTTCTGAAGAGATTGTGAAATCTGAACGCCCAGAATTAACCGCTGCGCGTATTGTGGTGTCGGGTGGTCGTGGTGTGGGTTCGGGTGAGAACTATCACAAGATCCTTGATCCACTGGCGGACAAGCTCGGTGCTGCTCAAGGGGCATCACGTGCCGCAGTGGATGCAGGTTTTGTACCTAACGACATGCAAGTCGGTCAAACTGGTAAAATCGTTGCACCTGACCTGTACATCGCGGTTGGTATTTCTGGTGCGATCCAGCATTTGGCCGGGATGAAAGACTCTAAAGTGATCGTTGCGATCAACAAGGATGAAGAAGCGCCAATTAATGCTGTTGCGGATTACTGGTTAGTCGGTGACTTGAACGCGGTAATTCCTGAATTGGTTTCTAAAATCTAATTCCTGAGTTACGTTCAAAAAAACGCTCTTGGCTTCCAAGGGCGTTTTTTATTATTAAAATTTTCAACAAAATCATGAGTGATTAAGTCGACTGGGGGCTTAAACTAAATCATGAATGATTAAGCAAAAATTATTATTTTCAAAACTACCGAGCTCTTTCTTCAACCCATTTAATTTCTCTCATTAAGATAAAAATAAAGAAAGTAAAATATTTACGAAATAAGTCTACCTTTAAACTTATGCTATTCCAATGTAATGAAAGGGATGTATTGATAGGTGACTCATCATTAATTTTCCATGAGGATAGATGAGTAGAAAGAACCCTAAAAGAGCACAAAATAAGGGACTAATGGACTGTCTTGATTTAAATTAAACAGTACGAAAAAATGAACTAATTCACATAAAAATCAGACAAATAAAAAAGATTAAAAAATAAACGATAAATTCAAGAAAATTAACAAGATTAAGAGGCTTGATAAGAGACAAAAACAACAGAATTTATGCTATAATTTACGGCTGTATTTAGACTTTAACTCAGCTTGTTTTGAGTTAATTTTTTGCTAGATTGATTATATAAAACGAGCAGTCCCAAATACTGTTTGTAATAAGGAGTATGCATGAGCCTATCGGAAATCCGACCGATTGCCATTGAGGATGAACTCAAAAGCTCATATCTCGACTATGCCATGAGTGTTATTGTTTCTCGTGCATTACCAGACGTGCGAGATGGCTTAAAACCGGTGCATCGTCGTGTGCTTTTCGCTATGCACGAGTTAGGCAATGACTACAACAAAGCGTATAAAAAGTCTGCCCGTGTGGTGGGTGACGTAATCGGTAAATATCACCCGCATGGTGACTCCGCTGTTTACGAAACCATTGTTCGTATGGCACAAGAATTTAGCTTGCGTTATCAATTGGTCGATGGTCAGGGTAACTTTGGTTCTGTGGATGGCGATAGCGCTGCGGCAATGCGTTATACCGAAGTACGTATGCGTAAGTTGACCCATGAACTTTTGGCTGACTTGGAAAAAGATACAGTCGAATGGGAAGACAACTACGACGGTTCTGAGCGTATTCCTCAAGTTATGCCGACCCGTGTACCCAACTTATTGATTAACGGTGTTACCGGTATTGCGGTGGGTATGGCGACCAATATGGCGCCGCACAACATGACTGAAGTTGTGAATGCCTGCCTAGCTTATGCCAATGATCCTAATATCAGCATCGAAGGTTTGATGCAGCATATTTCTGGTCCGGATTTCCCTACAGGCGGTATTATTTACGGCAAATCGGGTATTGTGGATGCTTACCGTACCGGTAAAGGCCGTTTGCATATTCGTGGTAAATATCACTTCGAAGAAGATCCGAAGAATGGTCGTACCACCATCGTATTTACTGAAATTCCTTACCAGGTCAATAAAGCAAAAACCATCGAACGTATTGCTGAACTGGTTAAAGAGAAAAAACTTGAGGGAATCTCGGAACTTCGTGACGAGTCTGATAAAGACGGCATGCGTATTGCAATTGACCTGAAGCGTGGCGAAAACGCTGAAGTGATTGTAAATAACCTGTTCCAGAACACTCAACTTGAAAACTCTTTTAGCATCAACATGGTCTGCCTGGACAACGGTCAGCCGAAATTGATGAACTTAAAAGATATCATTGCAGCGTTTATCCGTCACCGTCAAGAAGTGGTCACACGTCGTACCATGTACGAGTTACGCAAAGCGCGTGAACGTGGTCATATCTTGGAAGGTTTGACGGTTGCTCTGGCAAATATTGATACCATTATCGAAACCATCAAAACTTCTGCCAATCCGGCTGAGGCGCGTGAGCGTTTACAAGCGGGTGAGTGGTCTGCTGGTGGTGTGGTTGCATTGCTTGAAAAAGCCGGTTCAGTTTCTGTACGTCCTGAAATTATTGAAGGCGAAGACCTGTCTAAGCCGTATGGGTTTGATGGTGGTATTTACCGTCTTTCACCAACGCAAGTCAATGCGATTATGGAATTACGTCTACATCGCTTAACCGGTCTTGAACAAGACAAGTTGCATGCTGAATATTCTGAAATTTTAGCGCAACTTGCTGAATATACTGCCATTTTGAATGACTTTAATTTGTTGATGAATGTGATTCGTGAAGAGTTGGCACTTATTATTCAGCAATATGGTGATGGACGTAAAACATCTATTGTTGAATCACGTATCGATTTCTCTCGTGAAGATTTAATTCCTGAAGAGCAAATGGTACTGACTGTTTCTAAAACAGGTTATGCGAAAACTCAACCATTGTCTGATTATACTGCTCAGCGTCGTGGTGGTCGTGGTAAGTCTGCAACTTCAATGAAAACTGATGATTACATTCAGCACCTGATTGTGACATCGAACCATGCGACAGTTCTATGCTTTACCAATGTCGGTAAAGTTTATCGTCTGAAAGTATACGAAGTGCCACAAGCGTCTCGTGGTGCAAAAGGTCGCCCAATGGTGAACTTGTTGCCGCTAGATGCCAATGAAACCATTACAGCAATTCTGCCTGTAATTGATGCACCGAAGAAATTTAAAGACCGTCTGGTCGATTTCCAGGCATTTGTAAAAGCCAATGCTGCGAAACTTCAAGAAAATGAAGTCATCAATTCGCATTTTGCTGAACTTGAAGCGGCCTTAGCCGAGCTTGAAGATGGTGCAGATGACTTGTCTGATGCATTACGTATTCAATTGAAACAATTGGGTCTTGAGCTTTCTACGACTGATCTGGACGATGAAATCATTATTGATTTTGCACAGCAAGCTGAAGCAGTTCGTAAAAACTTCTATGTGTTTATGGCGACCGAGTACGGTACGATTAAACGGGTAGAGCTTGAACAGTTCTCGAATGTTCGTTCAAATGGTTTACGTGCGATTGAGCTGAATGGCGACGATACCTTAATTGGTGTTGCGATTACCGATGGCGAACAGCAAATCATGTTGTTCTCGAATGAAGGTAAAGCAATTCGTTTCGCAGAAACTGATGTTCGTTCAATGGGTCGTTCTGCCAAAGGTGTACGCGGTATGCGCGTGACCATCGGTGCAGCAGCGCTGCTTGAAGATGCAGAAGCTGAGGTGGATTCAGATGATGAAGATAGTTCAGATTCGGCATTAATCAGCCGTATCGTATCACTGGTGGTTGTACCGGAAACTGGCGAAGTGTTGTGTGCATGTGCCAACGGTTACGGTAAACGTACCCCGGTGGGCGAATTCCCAACCAAAAAACGTGGTGGTAAAGGTGTGATTGCAATTAAAACATCTGAACGTAACGGTGAATTGGTCGGTGCAGTATCCATTGATGAAAGCAAAGAACTGATGTTGATTTCTGATGGTGGTACGATGGTTCGTACACGTGCTTCAGAAGTTGCTACCACAGGTCGTAATGCACAAGGCGTTCGTCTAATCCGTTTAGGCAATGAAGAAGTCTTGGTTGGTGTTGTTTCAGTTGAAGCTGTTGAAGAAGAAGAGTTTATTGAAGAAGTTGAAGGCGAAGAAGTGATTGCCACTGAAGCTTTGATTGATTCTGAAACTTTGGTTGATGATGAAACGATTGCTGATGAAGCTGAAACTGAATCGGATTTAAGAGATTCTGACGAAGAATAAGTTTTTGCAGTAATAAAAAAGGACGCTTCGGCGTCCTTTTTTAATGGTTATTAAAATCAAGAAACAGTATTTCTTTTAAAATTATCATCGTTACTACAATAATCTAAACAATCTTTGAGGATACCTACAGCACGATAGATGTGTTCAGGTTTATCTAAATAAACTTGTCCATTCGCTTGTACCTCTAGCCCTGCACGAGATAATTCAAGTTTTCGTTGATCATCAATAGGAACAACAAATTGAATCGTTGGTCGTTTACGATTTACATCGTATCTAAATAACCAGCGATTATTTTTATTTTGAAAGAGAATGGAATAATAACTTTCGGTATCTTTAGCTGCTAATTCTGTTTCGGGGAATAGCTCATTAACAATACGGTAAAGATCTTGCTCATCTTTAGTCGTCACAATTTTTTCATTATCAGGATGAATAATATCAGCAGATTCATTACTAGTTATTGGTTCTTCAATCTTTATAGGTGCGGGTTCTATAGATTTTGCAGTAATAATGGTAGGCGAGGATAACCCTTTAACCACCGTATCACTGATGGCTTGTTCAACTGCTTGCTTTACAAAGGGTTGAATCATTTCAAGAAATTTAGTATTTAATTGACGCTGAATATTTGCTTGCTGGGCGACATAACGAACAAAATCTAGATCAACCTCATTAATACTTTTCTTTATCACTGTTTTAAATTGTTGGATATATTGATTTTCTTCAGCAAAAAAACGCAATTTTTCAACATGAAAATTATCATGTTTAAATTCTGCTAGCTGTACCAATTCTTCAGCTTTATGTTTGGTAAAATCAACAGTAAGAAATGGTTTTTCATCCATGACATTGGTATTGATTAAATCAGTAAAGAAACGCCATTCTTTACCATTGGTAATTGCGCCGATTGTAACGCCCAAACTACTGTTGAAATAACGAGATAATTGTGGGGCATGGTTAGTTAGATTTGCCACATAGGATTTTGCTTCAATGAACATAACAGGTTGTCCATTACAATATAAAGCATAATCAACTCTTTCTGTGGATTTGACGCCTGGAAAGTCAGCAGCAAATTCTGCCAATACTTTGGTTGGGTCATAAGGGCTAAAGCCCAGAATATCTAAGAGCGGTAAAATTAACGCTTGTTTTGTTGTTTCCTCAGTAGAGCAGTGTTCCCCAACACGTTTAACATGGTCTATATGGTTTTGAAGCTTATTTATAAAATTTTCCATATATATCCTTCTATGAATTGTTATTGATTATGATTTAACCAGTATTCACTTTTTTACTTTAATTTTCAATTATTAAAATCAAAGAAAAGATTGTGTAAAAAATAGGCTGATTTTAAGTTTAAGCAACCTCTTACTAATTTCAGCGCATAAAAAAAGGAAGCCTAAACTTCCTTTTTTGATTTTTATGAATTAGGCAGCCTGTTTCATTTCAATTTGATAATCTTTTTGTTTTTCAGCATCAAATTGACCTTCCCATTTACTGATTACAAGAACAGCCAACGAGTTACCAATTACATTTAATACTGTACGTGCCATATCTAAAATACGGTCAATACCGGCAATAAATGCCAAACCTTCAAGCGGAATACCTACACTGCCCAAGGTTGCCAACAGCACCACAAAAGATACACCTGGAACACCTGCAATTCCTTTAGAGGTAATCATTAAGGTCAGCACCAAAATAATTTGCTGAGTCATACTCAAGTCAATACCGTAAAGTTGCGCAATGAAAATAGCCGCAATACTTTGATATAAGGTCGAACCATCCAGGTTAAATGAATAACCGATTGGAATCACGAAACTGGTAATCGACTTAGGTGCACCGTACGCTTCCATTTTTTCCATGATACGTGGTAAGACCGTTTCAGAACTGGCAGTGGAATAGGACAGAATCAGTTCATCTTTCAGAATTTTAATAATTTCCCAAATGCTGAAACCACAGAATTTAGCAACAAGTCCTAAAATGACAAAGATGAAGAAGAAAATAGCACCATAAACTAAAACAGCCAACTTCACTAATGGAAGAAGGGAGCTAAAACCAAAGTTCGCAACGGTTACCGCAATCAAGCCAAATACACCAAAAGGTGCAAACAGCATAATCATATGCGTCACTTTGAACATGGTTTCGGAAACTGCATGCAACACATCAATCAGTGGTTTTCTGGTCTCTTTAGCCAACGACCCCAAGCCAATACCGAAGATCACAGAGAAGAAAATGATTGGCAGCATATGCCCATCAGTCAGTGATCCAAAAATATTAGAAGGAATTAGAGACAAAATGGTATTAACCAGACCATGAGAATGGCTACTCACTTCTTGTGTGGTTTGCTGATATTGAGAAATGTCAGTTTGTGTCAAACTCGACATATCAATCCCGGCACCCGGCTGGAACACATTTGCTGCAACGAGACCAACAATAATTGCAACTGTGGTAATAATTTCAAAATAAACAATGGTTTTGAAACCGAGCTTACCTACATTTTGACCATGACTTGCATTGGCAATACCTAAAATCAGCATTGAAACTACAAGTGGAATGACAATCATTTTAATCAAATTAATAAAGATTGAACCCAAAGGACTCAGCAGATTATTAACCAGAGTTTCACGATATTCGGGAGAATAGTGTAGAAAAGAGCCTACAAGCGCACCTAAAATGAGCGCAATAACGATTTGCCAAGCAAGACTAATCTTAATCTTCTTCATGCTAAGCCCTTAAAATTAAATATTTAAAGAAAAAAATGCTGTAATAACGCTGTCAACATCCTAAAGACATGTTAGTAGAAGCATGGGAATGAATCATATAAAAAATATTCATGGAATATGAATAAAGGGCTATTTTGCATTGATTACCGTATGCAATCTAACATTTTTTCTTCACAATTCGCTCAATAGGCTAAAAAACTTTCAGTTTTAGTTGGAAATTCGATCTATTTGTTAAGTTTTATTTACTAATCTTATGCAATATAGCGCTAGATCATGATTTTTTATGGGCATAAGTCAGTCGGAAATATCCCCAAGCCAATAATATGGCTGCAACGGTCGCCAGATAAATCAGTTTAGGGATCACGATATTTAAAGGCACACCCATTTGGTTCAACTGAATAAACATTTGAATACCTTGGGTCGAGGGTAAAATGTTTCCGAGCCATTGCATCCACTCGGGCATGGCTGAATGTGGCCATGCTGTCCCTGAGAGTAAAAACAGCGGAATAGATGTAAATACAATCACATGGCCTGCGCGTTCAGGCATATCAAAATATGATGCAATCAGCATGGTTAGACCAATCACGCAACTGATAAAAATGGGTACGCCAATCAGCATACCGAAGAAATTTCCACCATGTGGATAATCATAAAACCAAAAAGTAAAACCAAATAAATAGAAGCAACCTAAGCAGCCAATGGTTAAAATGGCACTAAAGATCGCAAAAAATTCAGTCTTGCTGGGTCGCCAGTTTTGCAGTCGATAGCCTGCAATCAGCATACTTAAACCTAAAACAATGGTCTGATGAATAATTAAGGGGGCAATGGCGGGGAAAATATAACTGCCATAACCGGATATAGTGTTGAATAAAGGAATTTGATGTACGGAAAGCGCAGGGGTGAAATGCGAAATATTACCAAATTTTTGCATCTGTTCCGCAATCGCATTTTCAATGGAGGTCGCAAGCCCTAAACCAATCTGTTTGGTTCTTAAAAAATAGGCTGCGCTTAAATATAAACCAACGCCTCCGACTTCTCCACGACGAACACTGTTGGATAAATTTTCTGGCAAAAGCAAAATACCATCTGCTTGCTGGGTCTTCACCATCATTTCCGCTTCAGCAAAATTACCTGTGACGGCCTTGATTTTCACATTCGGGTTTTTCGAAACTTCGCCAATGATTTTTGATGTGATCAGACTTTGTTCCTCATCCACAATCACAATTGGTAAGGACTCGGCATGTTCGGCTTTATAGGCGGTGGGATAGAAGAAGCTATACAAAATGACCGATAAAACCAAGGTGGTAAAGATCGAGCTATTACGCACAATATCTTTAAAGGTTTTGAAATAAAAGTATAGAAAGTCTTTGGTGCTATTTTTCATGCTTTAACTCCCTTTAAATATTTACTGAGGAAGAAATAGGCAGTACCAAAATAGAACAGACAATAAATAGCTAATACCGCAAGCGGTAATAAAGAAATAGATACAGGACTGCTAATCACCCATTGTTGCGTTTGTAATTTTGCATAAGGAGTGTAAGGAATAATATTGGCCCAGAATTGAGTAAACAGTGGTGCATTGTTTAAAGGTAAAGTAACTCCGGCAAAACTTAGGGAAGAGCCACCATATACTGCAATGAAACCGAAAGATTTGGCTAAGTCACGCGTGGCTAAAACCACTGTACTACTCATAAATGCATAAGCACTATAAAAGAGAAACTGTCCGAGTAGAATGAGCCATAACTGACCTGCAACAAACCAGCCACGGATTTCAATCAGCCAGAACATCCATACCCATGTCCATGCGGTAAAAATCAGCACATAGGTTAAATTTTTGGATAACAATGCCTTGAAAATACTGGACTGGTTGAGCCATTGTCCGGTGGTGTTTAATTTCAGCTCTTGTCCAACTGCAAAAGCCACACAGCAACACAGCAATAAATGCAAAATTGCAGGAATCATAAATGGTTCAAGGTAAAACTCGTAACTTAACCCCGGATTATATAAAGGGGATATCTTGACATGGGGTGTTGGGGCAGCCAGATAAGGAATTTTATTTTCCAGATAATTGTGTCCGGTAAAATCGGTCATTGCCTGTACGGTACTAACCAGCATCGCAGAGGAAATTGAATTCCCAACACTAAAATAGCTTTGATTGAAGGCAATACTGATTTCGGCATCTTTGGCTTGAACCAGTCGTTGTTCAGCCCCAGCCGGAATAGAAATATAGCCCCAAATTTTAGTTTGATTGAGTAGCTTTTCGATGTCATCGGGGCTTTGCGAAACGACTGCAACTTCTAAAGCGGTATTATGACTGACATATTTTTCAATATTTCGGCTGAGTTCACTTTGATCTTGGTCAATGATTGCAATCGGTAAATGTTCTGGCTTTCCTTGAGAAAACATACTGCTAAACAACACGATCATACATAAAGGGGCCAGTGTGGCTAAGCACAAGTCCCATCTATTGTTCAGTAAATAGCGCAGTTCACGCAGCATGCCAGACCACATTATTTTGACTCTTTAATTTTAAACAGCACACTCATGCCCACTTTTAAATCTGCAATTGGTTGTACCGGAGTTAAATGAACTTTAAAGCTGCGAATGTCATATCCACCGGTTTGGCGCGTGGTTTTAATGGTGGCAAATTCACCTTCCGCATCTATGTTTTTAATTTTAAAAGTGGCAGTTTGATTTAAGGCCGGAATAAAACCGTCTATGGTTTTGCTTTTATAAATTTGGGCATATAGGTCTTCACGGACATTCACACTGATCCATAAATCATCATCCTGAATAATGCTGACGACAGGCACACCCATCGCCACCAATTCAGAGGCTTTGCCGTAGGTTTTAGATACGGTGCCATTAATTGGGGAAAGCAATTGGGTTTCAGCTTCCAAGGCATTGGCCTCGTTAACTGCCGCTTTGGCAATATCGACCTGGGCATTGGCTGAAGATTTTTGTTCAGGTGTGCTGCCACGTTTTGCACGTATGTATTGTTGATAGGCTGCTTCAGTCATTTGACTGGCTGAAACCGCTGCGGCCTGCATTTCATCACGACGCTGCCGGGAAATCACACCTTCTTTAAACAAAGTTGCTCCACGTTGATATGTGGTTTGAGCCAACGCCTGTTGCGCTTTCAGGCTTTGCCAGTTGGCATGCAATGTGTCAATATTTTCCTGTTGTGAACCACGGTCGGCTGTTGATTGCAGCGCTAAAGCAGATTGCAAAGAAGCCAGAGCTTGCTGTTTTTTTGCTTCAATTTCAGGGCTGAATAAACGTACCAGTTGCTGGCCCTTTTTAACTTTATCGCCATCATGCACATAAACCTCTTCAATACGGCTCGGCACTTTGGTACTGACATGAATGGTTTCCGCTTCAACCCGACCTTGCAGTTCAACTTGTTGCGGTTGATAGCTTTTCCATAAACCGAAAGCAATTAAGCCGAATAGTAGAATCAGAATGGTGATGCCGACAACTTTAATCACCGCTGACTTTTTTGTATTTAAGGTAGGATCTTCACTGGTCGGAGCTTGTTCTGAATAACTGAAAAATTCATGATCTACATGGCTTTGCTGTTCGACAGTTTTTTGCGTATCTGCGTTACTGCTTTGAGCTGAGGTATCTGTAGAGCTTCCGTCCGATGAGGTGTTTTCTACATCTTGATCAGACTTTTTTTGATCTTGATTCATATTTTTCCCCGGCAAAAATTAACGGATATAGTAAGTTTGAGCTTGATTGACATAGCTTTGGAATTGATTAATTGAGCCATGACTTTGTAATAAAGTTGCAAGTGACATCACATACTTATAAGCATTTAGCGCCATTTCACTTTTTAAACCGCTCAAAGTATTTTGTGCATCAATGACTTGGGTAGCCGTGCCCATATCTTCTTTAAAAGACAGGGTTTGAATACGCAGGCTTTCTTGAGCAGCTTTCATGTTTTGCTGTAGCAACTGATGACTTTGCTGTGCGGTAGTCACTTCGCTATACGATTTATAAATAATATTTTCAATTTCCTGCTTGCTGCGTTCCGTCATCAATTCAGAAGCATAGCGCTGTAATTCGGCAGCCTGAATATTTTTATTTTTATCGACCCCTGAAAACAGGTTGTAGCGTGCGACTACACCGACAATCCAGTTTTGCTTTTCATCCAGGCTGTATTCCCCAAAGGCAAAAAGATTGGGCTTTTTCGCTGCATTTTGGGCTTTGACATTGGCATTGGCCAGTTGGGTATCCATTTGCATTTTACGAATTAATGAAGATTGATCCTGATAAGTTTTCAGCAAGGTACTTAATGATTGGCTTTTTATAGAATTTACAAAGAGAGGGGTGCTGAGCTCCGTAATCTGGCTGCTTTGCAACAAATTATTCAGTTGAAAAAGACTCGATCTGAGACTGGCTTCTGCATTTTGATAGCTGCGTTCAGCATTGTTTTTTGCCACTTCAAACTGCATGCGCTGACCTTTGCTAATAAAACCTTGATTTTCCAGTTTTAGCGCATTGTTATAGTGGGTTTGCATGGCATCAAAATTGAAACGGCTTGAATCGAGTAATTGTTTTTGCAGTTGTGCATTGAAGTAAGCCTGAATCAGTTCAAAGCGTTGTATGTCTTGTTGTTGCTGAGTATTAAGCTGGCTGCGCTGTGCTTTAATACTGGCCACTTCCTTAGCGCTGGAAGTCATTCCACCGGTATAAAGCGGCATCAATACTGAAACTGTAGGGCGGATCACCTGATCTTCCAAAATCACATTGGCTGAATCGGGAAATAGACCCACGCCGCTATGAATGGTTTGATTAAGACCTTGTTTTAAAGGATCAGCTATTCCTGAAGGAAGGTTTTCTTGATTAATACGATCATTGATGCCTTGAGAGAGCGTTTGTTCCAGATTGTTTTTAAATGAATCGAGCGGAATATCCACTTCATTATGAAATGCATAAGCCCGTACATTTAAATCGACCCGTGGCAGCCCTAAACCTTTTACTGCTTCTGCTTCAAGTTTTGAAGCCTGTTGTAAGGCTAGATTGGCTTGAGTGCTATATGAATCCGTTAAAACCGATTGTTCAGCTTGTGCATAACTAATATTTTGAGCCAATACTGTTGTTGTATAAAAAGTCGAACTAGACAATAAAGTAATTTTAATCAGTATTTTGATGGTCTGGTCTATATTTTTTTGTGCCCATGTCAAATTCAGTAACATCGATTCAGCTCTCAACATTGTTGTAACAAATTATACATCGCTTGAAAATAAGATGTCTTTATCGTTAGTAACTGTATTGTTTAATATGCATTTGTATATTAAGCACTATTTATTTTTCAGATCAGAATGGTTTTTCACAATACTGCGATAAAAAATATAGTTATCGCATAAAAAGAAATCTAAATATAGACAAAATAGAGCGCTTTGAATTGATTTCTCGTCTTAGTGCTTTTAGTAAAGTCCTTCAAGTCCTCTATACATTATCAGTATCTTGAAATCTTAATAAAACATGCAAATCGACTTGGATTAATCAAGCATTTGTAAACTGGTCATGGGCAGCAGGTTGGATGAGCCAATTTGAAGATGATGCAATTGGGTTACATGCTCGACTGGTTAAGTGGTGACGCGTAAAGTTATCCTTTAGAAATCTTTAAATTGCCAAGAAGATTAATTTAATTTTTAGCTACATTTATTTATGTCGTGATTCTGAGTCCAGCTTTAATTGTTCCTAGAGTCAGGCATTTAATCGTGGGTGAAGTATTTATTAAGATCATTAAAACGAAAAGAACAACAGCTCTTTATTGAACTTTTGACTTTAAATGTCCGATAGCATTGAAATATTTTCAGGATAATTTACTGCAAGCACAGGCTATCTGTGGTTAAATGCCGTTATTTTATTGTGTTTCACTTTGAAAGGAAAAATCATGCGCGCGTACAATTTCTGTGCTGGTCCTGCTGCATTACCGACTGCCGTTTTAGAAAAAGCCCAAGCTGAAATGCTCGATTGGCATGGCAAAGGTCTTTCGATCATGGAAATGAGTCACCGTAGTAGCGACTATGTGGCTGTGGCAGAAAAAGCAGAAGCTGATTTACGCAAATTGATGAACATTCCGGAGAACTATAAAGTATTGTTCTTGCAGGGCGGTGCTTCACTTCAATTTTCTGCAATTCCTTTAAACCTTTTAGGCAAAAATAATAAAGCAGATTATATCCATACCGGAATCTGGTCTGAAAAAGCACTTAAAGAAGCACAACGCTATGGCGAGATCAATGTCGTTGAAGCGGGCACAACTATTAATGGTAAATTAGCGATTACGGATCAAAGCCAGTGGAACTTATCTGACGATGCGGCTTATGTGCATTATGCAGATAACGAAACCATCGGCGGTCTTCAGTTTTCAGGTATTCCTGAAGTAAAGGCACCATTGGTATCTGATTTATCTTCAAGCATTCTTTCTGCTCCGATTGATGTGTCTAAATTTGGTTTAATCTATGCAGGCGCGCAAAAGAATATTGGTCCTGCTGGCTTAACTCTAGTGATTATTCGTGAAGACTTGCTTGATCAAGCGAAAGCTGAAACCCCAAGTATCTTGAAGTATTCAGCGCAAGCGAAGAATGATTCTATGGTCAACACGCCATCAACCTATGCTTGGTATTTGTCTGGTTTGGTATTTGAATGGTTACTTGAAAATGGCGGAGTAGATGCCATGCATAAAGTAAATCTGGAGAAAGCTAAATTGCTTTATGGCTATATTGATTCAAGCGATTTTTATGCAAACCCTATTGCAGAACAAAACCGTTCCATCATGAATGTGCCATTCACTTTGGCAAATGCTGATCTAGATAAATTGTTTTTGAAAGAGGCTGAACAAAATCATCTTCTTAATTTGGCAGGTCACCGTTCAGTTGGGGGGATGCGGGCAAGTATTTATAACGCCGTACCTTTAGAAGGTGTACAAGCTTTAGTGAACTTTATGGATGACTTTGCAAAACGCAATGCTTAAGCCCTAAAGTTAAAAAAGCCCGTCACATGATGGGCTTTTTATTGATTAATTTTTTGTTGTTGAAACACGTCTGTTGAAAGTCAGATATTAAAATAAGCTTAAAGAATAAAGTGATGCAAAATATAGGCAGACATAAACATGCCTAACATAAAAAATAGACATGAAGTAGAGTCTAACTGGAAACGTTTTTCAAGTTGATGTTCAACTTGTTGTATATTTTCTTCTTGCACGATTTTCATGGAAAGCTCTATTCCGATTTATTTATCGTTAATTCCTATTTGTAATTTGCATTTTTAGCATAAAAATTTGATTAAATAAAGTACTAAATAAAAATATGTAATTAAAATATTTATTTTATCGACATAAATATCTCATTTATTTCTCACTTCTTATCAACCAAGACAAGAGGGGGATAAAAGTCTAGGAATTAATCACTAAAATATAATCGGGAGCGTATTTTTTCAAATATAAAAATTTGAATTTAAATTGTAGATAAGTATGCTTTAAATTGAATTCAAAAAGGTTAAATATAATATTGGACTGTGGGTAAACCTAAAATTAATTTGCAATGAAATAATAAGAAACTCATATAAAAACAGCAGCTAAATCGTAAGGGTAATCATCACAATATTAAGCTGCTGTTTAGAACTAATTATTTTTTAGAATAAATATTCACTTGAATCCACAGATTGCCTCGAATAAATTGACCAATCTGAAAATCTTTATCGGCCGCGTTCTTGGTTGCAATACGGATTAAAGTGGCTTCCTGATTTTCATCATGAATTAAGGCCACATCATAAAGAGTGTAGTCCTGATCCATAAAGGACATTGAGGTTTTACCGACAATATTACCTTGGAACCATGCTTCATCTTCCTGTCCCATATTTTCGCCATAAAGATAGGCGACCATTTTGGAAAAATCGACCGTCACAGGTTCTTTGTCATCTTCCGATTTAGGTTCCCAAGCATCAATCTGTTCTTGTAAATTTGGTGGTGCAATGCCGTCATTGGCTGCTAAAATATCGTTTAAAGCACGGTGATGCTTGATTGAAGCAGGATCATCGACTACCAATTGTTCATGGTCCGAAACCGCTTCCAGTTCATAAGCCCAAGCATTTAACTGGGCAAGATAAGTTTGACCTTTTTCATAGTGTGCATGGTTAACGCTATAGAGCGTATCAAAAGCATAAACAATGGTATTGTCACCCAAGTTTAAGCGTAAAACAGCCTGTGTATTTGATTTACAGCTAATGATTCGTTCAATTATGGCATCAACTTTATAGGGGCCTTCGAAACTTGGAAATGCAGTTTTCACAGCTTGTGGCTTGTTATTTTCAACTGCAATAACTTGATTTAATTGCACTGCTGCTTTTTTGGGTCCTTGAATTAGCCATACTGTTTCGTCCATGTCACATTCTTCGGCACATAAACCCATAGGCATAATTGGTGCATTTAACGCCAAACCAAGCCACTTCGGCACATCTGTAGTTGGATGGTCTGTCAGTAAATTCCAGTGTTCGACATGGCTGCCAAAGTTTTGATCTTCAATGGTGATAATTTCTGGTCTATTTTGATTTTTCATATTCACAATTGATGTTGGGTTATATTTGTATATTAAATCGAGGGTTATTTTGAAATTTCAAGTCATTTGACTAAATTTAACCATCAAATGATGAGAAATGGGTTAAATATCCAGTGAAAGAAAGCTCTGGAAATAGAAAAGAAGCTTAAAAATGAGTTTATCTTATTCAGCTTCACAGTGAGCAATTCACTAAATGGATTTATCCATCATTTTGTCACACGAATTTGTTAAACAATTTGTTAAACTAGATTTTAATATTTTTTTGCTATGGATGCTTTGTGCTGCCATTTAAACTTTGGGTCGATGCCGATGCATTACCTAAAATTCTACGTGAAGTCATTATTCGTGCTTCAGACCGTTATCAGTTAGAAGTCACTTTTGTCGCCAATCAAAATGTAGGCATCACGCCTTCAGTTCGAATCAATTCTATTCAGGTAATGAGTGGGGCAGATGCCGCTGATAAAGAAATCATAGATCGCATGAAAGAGCATGATATTGTGATGACTCAAGACATTCCACTTGCAGCGCTAGTGATTGAAAAGGGTGGTATTGCGATTCATCCACGCGGTGAGGTATATACCACGGCGAATGTCAAAGCGCGTCTGCATTTGCGCGATTTTATGGATTCATTACGCGGAGCAGGAGTCAACACAGGTGGGCCACCGCCAATTTCTGAACGTGATAAACGTGAATTTTCTAGCTCACTCGATCAAACCATCCAAAAACAAAAACGTAAAACTGCCCAATAAGCCGAGCTTGATATGCATTCTAAAGCCAATATTGTTTCAACCTATATTTTATTGGTGCTTATTTGGGCCACGACGCCATTAGCGATTGTCTGGAGTGTTTCAGATTTAAATAATCTGTGGGCATTAGCATTGAGGTTCCTGATTGCGTTACCCTTAGCATTCAGCTTGTTGCTATTACTCAAGGTGAAATTACCAACAGACAAAATTTCAGTCCACAGTTATATCGCCGGTGCCTGTAGTTTTATTGGATCGCAATTTTTTACCTATTTGGCAGCCGCATATTTAAGTTCAGGCATT
Source organism: Acinetobacter sp. ANC 3781 (assembly GCF_004331285.1). Taxonomy (GTDB): domain Bacteria; phylum Pseudomonadota; class Gammaproteobacteria; order Pseudomonadales; family Moraxellaceae; genus Acinetobacter. The sequence goes on along the minus strand of NZ_SJOH01000004.1, from coordinate 151,651 downwards.
ATTGCTTTAATGTTCGGTTTGGCTCCCATCATGGCGGGCTTAATTGGACATTTTGGCTTTCAAATTCATTTGAACCGTTTGCAATGGGGAGGCATGTTCATTGCAGTAGCGGGATTAGCGATTATTTGCTTGGGTGGGAGTGATCATCATATCCAGCCGATAGGAATCGGGCTAATGTTGATCAGTGTATTTGTCTATTGCTCTTCAATTTATTGGGTCAAAAAAGTTAATGCACCGCTAGAACCTATGGCTCAAGCTACCGGTTCAATTTTGGTTTCTGCACTGTTTGCTCTGGGAATGTTGCCTTTTATCTGGCAGCATGCGCCTACACATATTCCAGATACCAAAGCCTTGGTGGGCCTGTTTTATGCAGTAATCATGGCCTCGGTAGTCGCCATGATCTGTTATTTTAAACTCATACAGAATATTAAGGCGACGACATTATCGCTGACGACTGTATTGACTCCAATGTTGGCACTGTTATTTGGTGCTTTATTAAATGATGAAAAATTATCAGTGATGATTTTTGTTGGGGCATTTGTCTTAATCTTTGGTTTATTTATCTACTTTTACCGTGACATTAAGGCGAGTCGAAACCTCGCCCATAAAATTAAATCTGATTCTTAAGTTATTAATCTTTATTTTTCAACGATACGCATTCAGACAGCTTCACCCGATCTTGTGGATGCAAGGTAATAAAATAGGCACCGGTACGGAATTTACCATTGTCTTCAGCTCGGCTGTAGGCAACTTGTGCTGTTGCCGCAATATGAAAGAAATTTTCAGGGTGGCTTAATGTCACATGAACATAGGTTCCTTCCTGAATAGGTTGCTCATTAAAGAAACTGAAACCGGTTTCTGAAAAATTGACATTTTCCGGAATGGGTAACATGGATTGTACAATTGCATCGTACAAAGAACCGGTAATAAGGTTTAATTTTTGATTGAATAAGGATAAGATTCGAGCAATTTGTTGATCTCTTTCATTTAATTGTTCTAATTCGTAGTTTATTGCGTGATCAAATTGATCTAATTCTGCGAGTAGTAGAAAATAGCGTGGCAAAACAAAGTTAGGATCGTAAGGGTCATTAAGTGCGACATCATCAGAAATAATCTGATAATTAATTCGCAAGGCAGCATCTATACGCGACATAACGCGACGTTCAATGTTGCCGCTTTGATGCTGTGAATTTTCCATAATTATTCCTCGGACTAAATGGTATGTTTAAACCAATCTCGCTGTACATAGGGTTGAGATATACTCGCGCACGGCGTAGTAACCACTTTATTTCTTTTATTGCTCTGGTTTCTATGATCGGCCTCACATTAGGTGTAGCTGTACTCATTACGGTGTTATCCGTGATGAATGGTTTTGACCGAGAACTAAAAAACCGCGTCTTAGGAATGATACCTCAAGCTACTGTTTCTTCAACGCAAATTTTAACAAATTGGCCTGAACTTGCAAAAAAAGTTGAACAACACGAGCATGTCAAAGGCGTAGCCCCCTTCACCCAATTACAAGGGATGCTGACAGCACAAGGGCAAGTAGCTGGCATCATGGTCACAGGGATCGAACCTGAGTATGAAAAGAAAGTTTCGATCATTCAGGATCACATGATTGCAGGCAGTATTGATAGCCTGAAAAAAGGTGAATTTGGCATTGTGTTAGGTAAACAAATGACGGATTCGCTCGGTCTAGGCTTAAATGACAATATCACCTTGGTATTGCCTGAAGCAACGCCTTCCCCTGCCGGCGTAGTGCCACGTTTCAAGCGTTTTAAAATTGTCGGGATTTTTAGTATTGGGGCAGAAGTTGATTCAATGATGGGCTATATTGCCCTCAATGATGCTTCAACCTTGTTACGCTTACCCGATGGTGCGCAAGGTGTTCGTCTAAAACTGGATGATATCTTCCTTGCGCCAGAAGTTGCGGATGATATTGTCAAAGACTTGCCAAGCAATTTCTATGCATCGAACTGGACATTTACCCACGGTAATCTGTTTAGTGCCATTCAGATGGAAAAAGCCATGGTGAGCTTGCTTTTATTCCTGATTGTTTTGGTTGCTGCATTTAACATCGTGTCGTCACTGGTCATGGTAGTCACAGATAAGAAATCTGATATCGCGATTCTGCGTACCTTAGGTGCTTCACCTGCTACCATCACTCGAATTTTTATGGTGCAAGGAACCATCATTGGGGTAATTGGTACCGTATCTGGTGCCATTCTCGGAATTATCTTTGCCTCAAGTATTAGTAATGTGATTGGCTGGCTGAATACCACATTTGGTTTGAACTTGTTTGATGCCTATTTCATTAATTACTTGCCGTCTTATTTACGTTGGCAAGATGTGGTGGTGATTGTGTGTCTATCCTTGCTTTTAAGCTTCCTTGCAACGATTTATCCAGCTTTCCGTGCTGCGAAAACACAACCTGCAGAGGCCTTACGTTATGAGTAATATTGTCCTCGAAGCGAAAAATATATCGAAAAGTTTTACTGATGGAAAAACTACGGTTGAAGTGATTAAAGACTTGTCTTTACAAGTTAAAGCGGGTGAATTTGTTTCGATTGTGGGTTCGAGCGGGTCAGGTAAAAGTACATTGTTACATGTGTTAGGTGGCCTAGACTGCCCAACACAAGGACAGGTGTTTTTAAATGACAAGCGCTTTGATACTTTAGGCGAAGCTGAACGTGGTTATTTACGTAATCAGCATTTGGGCTTTGTTTATCAATTCCATCACCTATTGCCTGAATTTACCGCATTGGAAAATGTTGCAATGCCGCTGATGCTGCGCGCAGGAACGACCTACAAACAATCTAAAGAGCAGGCAGAATACTTGCTGAATCGTGTAGGATTGTCGCATCGGATGACGCATAAACCGGGCGAGTTGTCTGGTGGTGAACGTCAACGTGTGGCTTTGGCGCGTGCTTTGGTGGCGAAGCCTGAACTGATGTTGGCCGATGAACCAACCGGTAACTTGGACCGTAAAACCGCAGTGAAAATTTTTGAACTGCTCAGTGAATTACGTAGCGAGTTTAATATGGCAATGCTGATTGTGACCCATGATGAACAACTGGCTCAAGCCGGTGATTCCATTTTGCATATGCAAGATGGAGTGTGGATTGATGGCTAGACGCTGATCGAGAAGTTTAAAAAATGATTGAAGCTCACTGCGGTGGGCTTTATTATTGCGCAAAATAAAAAATATTATAAAAATAATGATTCAACTAATCTGTTTGGGATGGGTAATCGGTATTGCGATAATGGGAAAAACTTTCCCGATTTTACAGTCGTTGCTGAGTCCATGTATTGCACTTTTTATTCTATCTTGGTTTTTAAAACTGAATGTTTTAAAGCAGGTTTATTCTTTGTGGTTCAAATTTTTACAGCTCTGTATAGGCTTCAGCCTAGGTATTACAATGGGCTATAACTATGCTGATTATCAATTGACTGACAGGTTACAGTTTCGAGAAAAGCGGCCTGAACAAATTGAAGTGGTTGTTCATGTTAAAAAACTGAATGAATGGGGGGCACAATCCATTCAGCAAAAAATACAGGTACTGAATCGACATGCTGAAGTGGTGCAGTGGCAGGGGTTTTTAAAAAATGAAATAAATTCTGATCCGCGATCTGGACTTGAACTGGGTCAATATTATCGCTTGCAAGGAAAAATTCTGCCCGCGCATAGTTATGCAGCTCACGGTGTCTTTGATCAAGAACAATGGTATCTCCAGCAAAATATTATGTCTGGTTTTAAAGTCACATCGATACACAAACTGACAGAACAAGACATTTCTGCTTTGGGTTATGGCCGATATGTAAGGCAACAACATTCTTTTTCAAATCAAATCCAGCTGTCGATGGAACAGCAACGTTTAGCGCTACGTAATTTTATTCAGAAACAACCGCTGCAACATAAAGGGCTACTTCTAGCATTGTTAACAGGGGATAAAAGTTTGCTCCTGCCGGAAACTGAACACTTATTTCAGCGTTTTGGCATGAGTCATTTACTGGCCATATCAGGGCCGCATGTGTTGATTTTTGCTTTACTCTTCTGCTGGACTTTACATCAACTCATTTGTCGCTATGGTCCGCAAGTTTATTTAAAGTGGCCGAAACAATACTTCTTGATTATGCCGTTTTGTATTTGCGTCCTGCTGTATTGCGCTTTTGTCGGTTTTGAAATTCCTGCATTAAGAACCTTGCTCACCTGTTTATTGATGAGTGGATTTATCCTTTTAAAACAAAAAATTCAACCCTTAAGTATTTTGCTGTTTAGTGCCTCTATTTTATTAATCTTTGATCCCTTTAGTATTTTATCTGCTGCTTTCTGGTTGTCCTATGGCGCATGTTTTGTGCTTTTACGTATTTATCAAACCGTGCAGCAGAAAAGTCATGTAGAGGAAGTCAAAACCAAGACTGAAATAATCAAAATCCAACTTAAAATTCTAATTGAATCACAATGGAAAATATTTTTGGCATTATTTCCATTAATGCTGATTTTCTTTAAACAGGTGGCATGGATTACTCCACTCAGTAATTTATTGGCCATTCCCTGGATTGGTATTGTGATTGTTCCCTTAGATGTGATCGCGGCGTTGTGTTATTTCATTTTTGAGCCTTTGGGAAGTCTGATTTTTCAAATCAATAATGGGTGTCTCTCAGTTTTGCTTATCTTTATGCAAGGACTAGATCAAATTTTTTCACCTGTATTACAACCGATTGCCATGAGTTTTTGGATGTTGCTGAGCTTATGTCTGGGTTTGTTGATTCTGTTTTTACCCCGCGGGACGGTGCCAAAAACTTGGTTAGTATTATGCTTTGTGCCTTTAATAATGATCGATTCCAATAAGAATGAATTTGAATTAACGGTATTGGATGTTGGTCAAGGTCAAGCGATTTTTGTCCGCGATCAGGATCAGACAATGATGGTAGATATGGGGGGAAGTTTTGATGAGGAGAAATTCAGTGTGGGTAAGCAAATCATTTTGCCATTTTTATCGGTCAATGGAGTTAGTGAGTTGAATCAACTGATTTTGACCCATTTAGATCAGGATCATAAAGGTGGTTATGAATCGGTCAAATATGATTTGCCTATCAACCAGGTCTATTCAAATGAACAGGTTGAAGTCGCAGATTCCAGTCAGTTTGATTATTGTCATCAAGGTCAAAAGTGGCAATGGAGTGATCGAGTGAAAATAACCATTTTGTCACCCAAAACAGAGCAGTTGAACAATGCCAAAGATGAAAGAAATGAGATGTCCTGTGTCGTTTATTTACAGGTAGCAAATGCACAACCTTATCAAAATTTTCTACTAATGGGAGATGCCGGTTGGCCAACGGAATATCAGATTTTACAGCAGTATCCTGATTTAAAAGTCGATGTCTTGGTTTTGGGACACCATGGTAGCCGGCATAGTTCAGCCTATCACTTTTTAAAGCAATTAAATCCAAAATTGGTGATTGCATCGGCAGGTTTTAATAACCGGTATGGACATCCCAGTTCAGTGGTTGAGTCGCGTTTAAAAGAATTAAAAATTCCGTTATTAACTACTGTAGACCAAGGCAGTATTCGATTTTCAACACATAAAAATATTATGGCTACTGAGGTTGAACGTGATTCACGGCGATGGTTAAAGCGTTAAACTATTTCAGCTTGAATTGCTTTCGCTCGAACTTCAGCAACCACTTCTAATGCTTCATCTGTTTTCAAATGATAAACCTTGTCTAGTTCTGGGTTGGCTTTAAAGCGCTTATAACTCCAATGATAATGTTCTGGGTAACGACGAATTAAATTTTCGATGGCTTCGAAAATAACACCGGTACCCTCATTGGCATTGCCTTGATAAATACGTTCATCGATAGGCTCAATATGCATATCAAAACCGAGATCGTTATTACGAAGGGCATAGAGAAATAAAGTTTTAGCTTTGGTTTTTTGAATCAGTTTGGCACTTAAATTACTGGTCGTCAGAGGAATCCCAAAATAAGGAATCATATCTCCACCCACATTCGGAGTGTGATCTGGCAGAATCACCGTAGTACCGCCTTGTTTTAACGCTTTAAAAATTTGTCTTACCCCCGATTCATCGGTAGGCACCAAATTGGCTTGTTCACGACTGCGGGCTTCACGGACAAACTGGTCGGCAGATTCATTTTTGACCGGTTTATACAGAATGGTCATTTGTGTGAATTGAGCCAAGTAGGCATTCATGATTTCCCATGTGCCAAAATGCGGAACAATCAGTACCAGGCCTTCAGGTGCTTTAAGCGCCTCTTGAAGTATCTGCTCACCGTTAATTGAATGAATACGTGCAATATTTTTATGGTTGTCTGCACCCCAAATACTAAAAAATTCGAAATATGAAGTCAGTTCATTATGAATTGCTTTTGGAATGATTTCTTCATGTTGCGCGGCGGTCAATTCCGGTAAAGCAATTTGAAGATTAAGACGAATCGTATCTGAGGTTTTTGACATTTTTAAAAAATTGACGAGCCCAGCTAACATTCGAGCGATAAATCTAGAAATTTGAATCGGTTGTCGACTGAGGAATTTCAGTAGGCGGTATGTTGTATCCGTTGGAGTATGATCAGTCATTGCCTATCGTCAATGTATATAAAGAGTCAAAAAGAGCAAATATTATAGGCGAAAATGGATGGTTTAGGCAGATTTCTCTGATGCAGTGTATATAATGAGTTTAATTTAACTGATCCTTGGATTATTTTGTATGTCCGATTGGCCACCAAAACCAGAAAATGAAATTCAGAATACGCCACATAATTTTCAAAACATAACTGGCAAAGAATGGCATATTTTAGAAAAAGCCGTTTTAGCTTCTGTAGAAGAGCAGCGCCGTGCACGTCGCTGGAGCATCTTTTTTAAATTGTTAACTTTCGCTTATATCCTTTTTGTTTTAGTGGTCATGGCAAAAAGTTGTAGTACCTCATCTAGCGATCCAACTGCAACGACAAGTTCGCATATTGCGGTAGTGGATATTATCGGCACCATTGCTGCAGACAAGCAGAGTGTCAATAGCACAGATACGGTTAAAGCACTAAAGAAAGCCTTTGAAAACAAACAAAGTAAAGCTGTGGTTTTAAATATTAACTCGCCTGGCGGATCCCCGGTTCAGTCCGATGAAATCTGGCAAGAAATCCAGTATTTGAAAAAATCGCATGCTGATAAAAAGCTCTATGCCGTAATTGGTGATACGGGTGCTTCAGGTGCATATTACATCGCCTCAGCTGCTGATGAAATTATTGTCAATCCCTCTAGTCTGGTCGGGTCTATTGGCGTGATTATGCCAAACTATGGTGTAAATGGCTTAATGCAGAAGCTGGGTGTAGAAGACCGCACCATGACTTCAGGTGAAAACAAAGCTTTGCTTTCTATGACTCAGCCGGTTGATGCTGCACAAAAAGCACATGTGCAAGGTGTACTTGATAATGTCCATGATCATTTTATCAATGCAGTGAAACAGGGGCGCGGTAAGAAACTGAAATCTCAAGATCCGGCAATATTCTCTGGTTTATTCTGGACTGGTGAACAAGCGGTAAAATTGGGGATTGCAGACCGTATCGGCAGTCTTAATACGCTGAAGCGCGAATTGAAACTGGAAAAAGCCGTGAATTACACCATTGAATATAGTCCTTTTGATTCTGTACTTGGACGGATGGGAAGTTCTATTGGGCAGGGATTCGCAAGCTCACTTTCACAACAAGTGCAATCTGAACAAGCGACGAAGTTACAATGAAACCATTGATCCATTTTGCGCACGCCAATGGCGTGCCATCAAAAGTTTATCAAAAGCTGTTTGATTTGCTGAAAGATGAATACGAGGTTATTTATGTACCTTTGCTGGGGCCAGACAAGCGTTATCCAATTGATAACCATTGGAAAAGTCTGACTCAGCAAGTGATTGACAGTATTGTCCGTCAAGCTAAAGGCCGTCCCGTAATCGGTTTGGGACATTCTTTGGGTTCTGTACTGACCTTTCAGGCAGCATTAAAACGCCCTGAGCTGTTTAGTCAGGTGATTATGCTTGATCCACCAATGATCATGGGCAAAGAGGCTTTTGCATTACATATTGCGAAGCTGTTTAAGCTCAAAGCATTGGACAAAATGTCTCCTGCAGGTTTGTCCAAGCGCCGTCGCGATCATTGGCCATCTCGTGAACAGGCCGCAGAACTATTAAGGCCAAAAGGGTTTTATCAGGACTTTGAAGCAGCCTGTTTTCAGGCTTATATTGATCATGCCTTGCAGGATGATCCATTGCGTGGTGGTGTAGAGCTGACTATTCCGAAAATGGATGAGGTAGAGATTTTTAGAACCAATCCCTCTCTTTGGTGGTTGCCACAAGTTAAGCCACAGGTGCCTGTGCATTTAGTGGTAGCTGAGGAAGGGCCTTTTTTAGCACGTAAGTTCCCACAACAAGTTCAGAAGAAATTCGATATTCCTTTTGAAGTATTTAAAGGTGGACATATGTTCCCGTTGGAGCATCCGGTTGAAGTGGTTAAATCGGTTAAAGAGCTCATTAAGTCACAACAGGCTAATTAAAAGACTTTTAGTTGAGTTACCAGTGCCTTAAATTTCTTCCTAGGAAGGAATGAGTAAGTAGCAATCACAGTTTTGCAGGAAATAAAAAACGCATCCGAGGATGCGTTTTTTATTGCATAAAATTCAGTTTAAAATTTACAAAACTGAACAGGTTCCTGCATTACTTGACCACGGTACAACACACCTTGTTCAGTATGTTGAATTGTATCTGTGCAAATCCATTCCACCACTTGGGGGTAGATTAAATGTTCAAGCACATGAATGCGATGCGCTAAAGAATTTACATCATCATGCAAATTGACTTTAAGCACAGCTTGAGCCAAAGCCTGACCAGCATCCAATTCAGCAGTAACATAATGTACGGTACAACCATGCAAAACATCACCTGTGTTTAAAACACGTTGATGGGTATGCATGCCTTTGTAATTCGGCAAGAGAGAAGGGTGAATGTTGAGCATTTTCCCTTCCCATGCTTTGACAAACTTGGTACTCAAGATGCGCATAAAGCCTGCAAGAACAACCAAATCAACATTCCAATCGAGTAATTGCTGATGCATGACATCATCGAAAGCTTCACGATTCGGATATTGCTTGTGTTCAATCACAGCAGTTTGAATTCCTGCTTTTTCAGCACGCTGTAAAGCATATGCTTCAGGTTTATTGGAAATGACCCCAACAATTTGACCTGACAGATTGGCATCTATCAGGGCTTGTAAGTTACTTCCACTGCCTGAAACGAGGACAGCAATTTTGATCATGTGCTGTTCTTTATGCAAAAATTACGCGAACTTTTTCATCAGCGCCGGCAACAGATTCAGCATTTTCAACAATGTGACCCATGTTCCAAGCTTTTTCGCCCAGGCTTGTAAGCAATTCTAAAGTTTTATCAGCATCTGCTGCATCAACAACAATGACCATACCTACGCCACAGTTGAATGTGCGGTACATCTCGAACTGTTCCACACCACCTTCACGTTGAAGAAGTTTGAACAATTCTGGCCATTCCCAAGAAGACTCATTCACCACTGCTTGAGCACCATTTGGCAATACGCGAGGTAAGTTACCAGGTAAGCCACCACCAGTGATATGTGCCATTGCATGAACATCAACTTGTTTGCAAAGTTCAAGCAATGGTTTTACGTAAATGCGTGTAGGTTCCATTGCAACATCTGCAAGTGGGCGACCGTCTACGATTTGGGTAAGATCGACATTTTTCACGTCTAAAATTTTACGAAGCAAAGAGTAACCGTTTGAGTGTGCACCTGAAGACGCCACACCAATCAATACGTCACCAGCTTTAACTTTGGTTCCATCAATAATTTTGCTTTGCTCAACTACACCTACACAGAAACCTGCAAGGTCGTAATCTTCACCTTCATACATGCCAGGCATCTCAGCAGTTTCACCGCCTACCAATGCACAGCCTGCAAGCTCACACCCTGCACCAATACCGGTTACGACATTTGCAGCGACGTCCACATTTAAGTGTCCAGTTGCATAATAATCGAGGAAGAATAATGGTTCAGCACCACATACAAGAAGATCGTTTACACACATTGCAACCAAGTCTTGACCAATCGTGTCATGACGGTTCAAATTGAGTGCTAAACGTAATTTTGTACCAACACCATCTGTGCCAGATACGAGAACAGGTTCTTCATAACCTTTAGGGATTTTACAAAGAGCGCCGAAGCCGCCTAATCCGCCCATAACTTCAGGACGTGAGGTACGCTTAGCCACAGATTTGATTCGATCGACAAGTGCGTCGCCCGCTTCAATGTCGACACCCGCATCTTTATAGCTTAAACCAGTGTTTGGGGAAGTTGAGTTGCTCATAATGAAGTCTCCGCATTCGCGCCGCGATTATACCCGAATATACGAAACTCTTATGTTATTTATGCACTAAAATGCTATCTTTATTAAAATATTTTACTTTCTATAACGAATAAACCAAGAAAAGGCGAATTTGCATGGTGGATCGTACCTTACGTCGCATTTTTATACTCTCAGGAATTGCATTAATCCTTTGGGTTTTGTATTTGCTTAAACCTGTGGTATTGCCTTTTATAGCAGCATTTTTGGTGGCTTATTTATTTAGCCCGTTGGTAGAGAAGCTTCATAAGATCGGCTTGCCGCGTTGGTTGGCTATTAGTCTTGTGTTTATTGGTATTGGTGTGGTTCTCACCTTGGCGATGTGGTATTTGGTTCCCCTGGTTTGGCAACAGCTGATGTATGCGCGAGACAGTATTCCAGCAGGAATTCATTGGCTAAATTACACCTTTTTACCTTGGGTGTCGCAAACTTTTAGCGTCGAGCAGATGGAAATCGATACGCAGCAAATGTCGACTGTGGTCATGGAGTATATTCAGACCAATTATAGTGCCGATAGTATTCAGGCAATGGTATTGAAAGTCGCGCAATCGGGTTTGAATTTCATACAAATTGGCGGAACGGTGGTTCTGATTCCAATTATTGCATTCTATTTCCTGTTGGATTGGGATCGTATGCTCGACAGTTTCCGCCGTTTAATCCCTCGTCCTTATGAGAAAAGTACTTTACACATTGTCGGTGAATGTCACCAAGTCTTAGGTGCCTTTGTTAAAGGTCAGTTTTTGGTGATGTTCTTGCTGGGTACGGTCTATGCAGTCGGCTTACAAGTCATTGGTCTTGAGGTCGGTCTGATTATTGGAATGGTTGCGGGTCTGGCCAGTATTATTCCCTATTTGGGCTTTGCAGTGGGAATTATTGCAGCTGTGATTGCAACACTATTCCAGTTTGGTATTGATTGGATGCATTTAGCATTGGTGCTGGTTGTATTTATGATTGGCCAAGCCGTTGAGGGTTATATTCTTCAACCTTTCTTGCTCGGAGATAAAATTGGCTTATCTCCTGTAGCCGTGGTATTTGCTGTATTGGCCGGCGCTCAACTTGCCGGTTTTCTGGGAATGCTGATTGCTTTACCGGTTGCGGCAGTTATTGTAGTGCTGCTACGGCATGCGCGAGATTGTTACGAGAAGAGCCGTATATATAGGCACTCCTCTGTAATCATACAAGAGCCGGGAGCAGGATCAATTTCAATTGAATCGGATCAAGTAGATGTAGATATCGAATTGAGAAATACAGAATCAAAAATTCTGCAAGATGCTGAAAAATCGAGTAAGATTGAATTGATAGACAATAAAGAACCCTAAGGGCAAAACACATATATGCGTCAACTGCAATTAGATATAGAACCTCAACTGGATGCCCGAATTAGTGATTTTTCGGGTCCAAGTTGGGGGCATGTCATTGATGCAGTGCGGCAGCTTCATGCTGGTTTAATAAATCGCTTTTATATATATGGTGGAGCTGGTTCAGGTAAAAGCCATTTACTTTCTGCTATTTGCGATTCTTATTTAGAAGTCGGTAAATCTGCAATTCAAGTTTCATTACTGGAGTTGCTCGATGCACCAACTGAAGCGATTACATCATTAGATCAATATGACCTTGTGGCATTAGATGATATCGAAGCCATTAGCGGTGTTCCACATTGGCAAAAAGCAGTATTTCATTTAATTAATTATAATAATGAAGGTGGAGGACAGTTAGTTTTCTCTTCTCGTGTTGCCCCCATTGAATTGAAACTTGAACTTCCCGATTTACAGTCACGTTTGACTCAGGCGGTGAGCGTTAAAGTGCCGACAGGAAGTTTATATGCGGATCGTTATGCGCTAGTAACATCGGTATTAACACGTCGGGGAATTCATATGGATCAGCAAATCATAGATTATTTGTTGCTGCATGGACCGCATCAAACCTCTATTTTATTACAAACTTTAGAACAGTTGATTCAGCTGTTAAAAGGTGAAAAAACAAAAATCAGTCATGCCAATTTAAGACAAATTTATGCATTAATTGATGAATATCGGTAAATAATAAAAAATCTTGAGAAATTATTAAAGCTGTGACAAAGTACAGCAAAATAGTTCAATGTTGCAGGGAATGTGCAACGATAGAATAAAAATATTAGAAGAATACAAGGAGAAAGGTATGCTCAAACGGAGCATAGGTATAGGGGTGTTATGCTTTGCAGGACATGCTTATAGTGCGGATATTATCGTAAATACGACTGAAGATGCTAAAAAAGATGACAAGGAATGCTCATTACGTGAAGCAATAGAATACGTTAATTTAGGATTGCCTGAAGAAGGGCATTTGGGCTGTGGAGGTAAAGGTTCAAGTTCAATCATTACGCTTGAAAAAAAAACCACCTATAAGTTAGATAGCCAAATTAAAATCACGGCAGCGCTTACTTTAAAAACGGTCTACGATAACAGCTTTTCAAATGACCTTAAGCCTGGTTTAAATAATGCCATTATTAAAATGATGGGTAAGGATAATATCTTTTATATTGATGATGCAAAAAAAGCCCTAGTTCAAGTTAATATCAGTGAAGTGAATTTGCAGGGATGTGGTCAAAGTGTTTGTGCTACTCAAGGCGGTTTAATTTTCAACAATGAATATTTAGTTTTAGATCATGTGAAATTGACAGATGGTATCGCGACGCAAGGGGGTGCCATTTACAATGTAGGTGTACCGACTGAACCAGAATCAATATTACGTAGTCTGGTGGAAATTAAATATAGCCTAATTGAAAACAATAAAGCTGATGAAGGCGCCATTATTTACAGTCAGGTTCCACAATTTAGAGTATCAAACTCAGTTTTTCGAGAAAATGAGACAAATTTAGCAAACGCTGCAAATATTTATTCGTCTGCCGATTTAGACAGTACATTATTAGCCGCCTTTCCCTATATGTCCTATAAAATTGCCAATAGTACCTTTTACAAAAATAAAGGCTGGGTAATTAATGTCCGAGACGGTATAGGCTTAAATAATCTGACAGTTATAGGTAATACTTCTGGAATTAAATTTAATGCGCCTGCCCAAAAAGCTTATCTTGCCAATAGTATTATTATGAGCAATCCCTATCCTATCACTCAGGATGATAACTGTTCCTTTGTAAATACTGATAAGACTTATAACCAAAACAATATTGTAGCAAGTAGTTGTACGACAGGTGACAGTTTATATCCGAATGATATCTGGCCAGGCCAGCAGCTTATTGCAGGTGATACATTAGATGGAAAATGTAAAACCTTGAGTGAAGATTCGAATTCGCTCTTGTGCCCATATTTCCAGTCAGAGAAGGATTTTTTAGGATATTTTCGGCCGCGTATTTTGATGAGCTATAAAAAACTGGCTGAATCATTAATTGTAAACAAAGGCAAGTTTCAGGTAGATTCAGCATCAAAAGTAATGGGATGTGAACGTATAGATCAACGTGACAATGTACGTGATGATGATAATGATTTATGTGATCGTGGTGCAGTTGAGATTGTTGTGCCAAGCACAACTGGACTTGTTGGGGAAGATTTGCTTATAGGTCAAACTGCTCAAATTTCTGTAGTTGAGCATCTAAGTGATAGTGATTTAGTGCCAAAAGAGGAATGCGAGGCCATACTGGGTAAAAAGCCTGCAAGTGAAGCATGGCAGGCAGGTTGTTTGCAAGTGGTTCAGACCCAAACACCTTCCAAAGGTAAGCTGACTATTAATGAAGATGGAACCTTGATTTATACACCTCAAGGAGACTGGCATGGTGCAGATATTTTTAAAATTCGTTTAGTCACGTCATCTACGCGTTTTAACAAAACCCAGCCCTATATGGAAGTGAATGTAAACGTTGTACAGGCACCTCAAAATACTATGGAAAGTAAGAGCGTGAACACTTCCGGTGGCTCTGTTGGATTCTTCAGTCTATTTGGCATATTGGGTCTTGTTGGATTACGCCGATATAAAAAATAATTAAGGACGATCTATGAAAAATTATAAAAAGGGATTGCTCACGGCCATGGTATTGTCTGCCATGTCACTCATGGCAGCAGAACACAAAACAATTTATGTTAATACCTTCGATGATGAAGATAATTCCAATAATAAATGTTCATTGCGTGAAGCAATTAAAGCAGCCAGTTTAAATAAGGCTTATGGTGGTTGTGCTGCAGGTAATCCTGAGAGGGGGCAGAAAGATTATATTCAGCTTGAGGAAGGGGAATATATCCTTAATAGTGAATTAACGCCTGAATCGGAAATTTATATTTATGGGAAATTGCCAGTTGATTATTCAACCAAGGATGTCTTAACCAATGAATATCCGGCACGCCAAAACTTAAAGACTAAAATTACCACAAAAGGTGCATCACGAATTTTTAATACCGTTGACCAATCGCCGACACTGTCTTTATACAATGTTACCTTAGATGGCGGGGCTTCAAGCGAAGTGGGTGGAGCATTGTTGATTGGCGGTTCTTTAAATATGGTCAACAGTGCTATTTTAAACTCAGTCTCAGCTAAAGATGGTGGGGCAATTTATTTCGTAGCACACAAGTCAGAAAATCAAATTACTTTAAGCAATACCCTAATACAAGGCAATAACGCAAATGAAGGTAGTGTTATTGCGATGGACTGTATGGTAAATCTGGGTAAAACAAATGCGCTTATTAGTATTAATAACAGCAGTATTGTGGAAAATGGTTCAGCAACTAGCCAGAGTGCAATAGATTTATGTGGTAGCTCAAAGGTACAGATCACTGCAAGCACAATTGCAAAAAATACAGCGAATAGCAGTAATGGCAGCATTTTCCGGATGATAAATACTGGCGATCATCGTTTAAGTCCAGGTTCCGAATTGTCTCTGCTCAGTAATACTATTGTTGAAAATAATGCGCATAGTACTTTGTATTATGATGATACTGGAAGTATTTCTTTAAATTTCAATGTATTGGCTTATAACAGCGGTAAGTCTTGCCGTTATGCTTTAAAAAATGGCGATTTGACAGACACTAAACGTGTTATTGGTGCCTATCAAAATGCTTTACAGCTTAATTCTGGAATAGGGCAGTGTGATTTACCAGCAACGTCTACGGCTGGGAATACTACTTTAAATACCAATATCAATTTAAGTTCAACCGATATGTTGACCGTTTTGTCACCCTATCAACCTCCATCTAAATATAATTTATTTTTACCAATGTATTATCCAATCGATAATCAGAATGCTACTGACTTGGTAAATGCGGGTGAGTCGGAATGTAGTCGCACCGATCAACGTAATCTGGCGCGCATTACAGATACCACCCATATATTAGATCCAGATCTGAACAACACCTGTGATATTGGCTCGATTGAACGTATGCGTTTAACTGCAGCGGATACAACGACATTAACAAATCGTTCTTACACTACTCTTATTGCCGAGTATCAAGCGCAAATTGACAAATTTAAAGGATATCTTGCAGATCCTGAAGCAGATAAAGAGCTTAAAACAAAAGATCAAGAAGATTTAAAAAAATATGAAGCCTTAAAACAATTTACTGAACAATATGTGCAGTATCGTGCCATATATTTTGATCCTTTCTTAAATACTTTACCAAGCGAAGAGCCTGCTTCGGATGTGAGTGGTGCAATTCAACTTAAAGCGCTAAATACCGATAACTATACGATAACGACCTATAACTATGGTATAGGTAATTTTGTTGAAAAAAATGGGGGGTACGAGTTTGTAGGAGCTGCTGATCCTAACTTTAAGTGTGAATGGAAGGAAGATCTAAAACAAATCATCATTTATCGTACAGATGGTAAAGTGGTAGATGGTCAATCTTACTGTTCATATAGTATTGCTTCTAAACTAGGCAGTTCAATCACATCTACTGGACTTATAACCGCAAATTTTATCAATATTGCTCCTATTGCAAAAGATGATACCTATTCCATTACTCCAAGCTCAAATTCGGCGCTAAGTGTTAATCCGTTAGTTAATGATAGTGATGATGGGGATGGACCGACAACACATTTAACAACTAATAAAAGTGTATTTTACAAGGATGCACAGGGGGTGGAGCTGCCGATAAGGATAGAAACCATTCCTGCTGGTTTAATTATAAATGCGGATCGGAAAGGCCCATGTCCAGGTAACGATATCAAAGATACCTGTTATGGCGGGCAGCTTTATTTTGAAGTGAAAAATAATTTTAGTCAGTTTGACTATGAGCTTAAATATAAGATTTATGATGCAGAGGGTATACCATCAAATAATGCGGAAATTAACTTACTCAATACTGAGAAAAATACAAATAATCAAGCATCAGGCGGTGGTGGAAGTCTTGGAATATATAGTGTTATAGGCTTACTAGGACTTGGCTTGTATAGAGGTCGTAGAAAGAAATAGTGAACTTGAAATTTAAAAAATGCCTTATTTAGTAAGGCATTTTTTATAAGGCATTCAAAATCTTATGAACATAAAAATATTATTTATTTAATTTGATTAAGCATGAACCCTCATAAATCATCTTTTGCTCAGTTCCAAGTTATGGATTCCAGCAATTAAATTGAATCTCAAACCAAGTCTTTTGCCTCTATTTCAATAATGTTGTGCAAAGGATTTTGAAGGTTTTTAAACTACCAAATAATTGCTCAATCTGTATTCTTGTTTTATTGATGTTCTGATTATAGTGTTTTAGTACAGGATTCAATATACAACGTTTCTTGGCTTTGAACGGCAACTGGTTATTGGAATAAAAATTATAAATTTCCTGATAGCCTTTATCTGCAAGAATAAAATCTCCGAAAAGAATCTGCTGTAAATTACGTTTGAATAGCTCGAAATCATGCACCACACCACAACTGCTACATAAACTCAGTATTTGCTGAGTTTTATACTGAATTATTGTCTGCCCTTAAAAGATACCTGTCTTTTTTACCGCTATAGCTTTTTTTCTATTTTTTAGGCTGTTAGATATGAATTTCTATGGCATCCACGATCACAATATTCCAAGCAACACCTTAGCACTCATTTTCTAGTTGAAAGTGTATAACAGACAAACTCTTCGGTAAATTAAAAGAGATTCAAATGAATCAAATTATCTTCTACATGACGTAAAAGTCTTAAGGCGGTTGGCTCTGAAATCCCCTAACTCATAACCTCATGAAAAAATTCTTTCCCCCCCCACTAGCGCGGACAAAGCAGAACTTGATCTTATAAACTTAAGTTAGGTGATCTGTCTTTGGCAGGGGTATGCATTTTCAGTTGCTCAAGTATTAAATAGAAGTTATCCATGAGATGTGAGTGTATTGCTTGAACTGGGTTTCAAAAAGTTTTTTTGAATTAATGTATTTTGTCCAGAGATTATGCAGGATAGTGCTGAAATGTAGGATGTAAATATCAATCAAAAAAGATCATTTTTTGATTTATGAAAGAATTCTAATATTGTTATTCGTACAAAGTTTATCGTAATGATCAAAGTGGGGGATGTCGCTATTAAGCAAAACTCAAAATAATGACTATCTTTTTGGATAGCCACTATTATTAATTTAGTGACTTGCAGATTGAGGTTGTAAATATTTACTGATGTATTCATCTCGAATAGCAGGTCTTTCTTCAGGGGTTGCCTTTTGCATGCGTGTGCCTAAATCTCTACGCTCTTGGCTACTCATTTTTTGCCAGGTTTCTCGCATTTTTTGCTTTTCTTGCTCTGGCAGCTGGGTAAACCAATCCATACGTTGGTGTAAAGCGGTGCCTTGTGAGTCAGGTAGTTCTTTCAGCGATTGATAGCGCTGGATAAGTGCACGCTGTTCAGCATCTGACAGGGTTTCCCAGGTTTCTGCCAATTGAGTGTCTGCATCTTTAGAAAAAATCCAAAAACGTTCAAAACCAGCGAAACTGGTTTGTAGAAATCCGAGTGCACAAAAAGCAAATGCTAATCTTTTAGCTGCCATGGGGAACTTTATCCTCGCCTAAAACCATTAACATCTCTAAATCTTCAACCATTTGTGGTGATAATTTTGGAGTAACTACAACTTGATTCTGAGGCTTTTCAGCTATATCAATAGAATTTGGAAATACTACAAAACCTGCAATTGCAGCAGCAAGTGCAAATCCTGACATTTTCCAAAGTCCGTAACGGGAGGTTTCCCGTTCTTGAATTTCTTCAATAACATGGTTCATCACAACAGCTTTATCTTTATGGTGTTGTGCGAGTCCATCGAGTTTGGAAGTAACTTTTTTTAAGTAATCATCTTGTTTCATTCGGATGACCCTCCAGAGTATGGATTCAAATGTGCCAACGAGTTCCGAAGACCTTGAATAGCACGGTGATAATGCGTTTTTACACTGCCTTCACTGCATTCCATGATTTGCGCAGTAGTGTGTGTATCAAAGCCCTCCCAAGCACGCAGCATAAAAGCCTGTTGCTGTCGAACGGGAAGCTGAGAAATAGCTTGCTGTATTTCTTCGGCCGTTACGGCTTGATCAAGAAAATCGAATGGGCTGGGAGTATTTTCATCAACAATATCATTCAGTTCAATATCATCGTCATCGAGACTCACCTTTTTAAAAAATGAAAAAGGTTGTGCTCGCCGAACTTCTTTTCTACGCCAGTCTTGTAATTTATGGTTCAAAATGGTGTAAAACAGGGGATACCATTCATCAGTCGGCTTTTCGGCATATGCTTTGTGCAAGGAAATAAAAGCTTCTTGCACCAAATCCATCGCAATACCTTGTTGACCTTGAGTCGCACTTTCCATCATCACCAAGGCACGCCCTGTCACATCCTGCATAAAAATTTTTAGGCGCTGTTCAGCCGTACTCTTCAGAATACTCAAATTTTCCGCTTGAGACTGTTTTGGTGCTGAATCCATAGAGATGGAAAATCCTGTCATTGGACACCCACCATTATTCCTATTTTCATACATATATAACGTTAGGAATAATGGTTTGGTTGACAACAAATTTATTATTTTTCTAGTGTAGTCTATTTTTAAACATTAACAGGTGATGTTTAAAATAAAGTAACGAAACGACAGGCTTATAAACGTTGGCGAACCATCTCAAAGAAACAAATCGAACCTGCAACAGCAACATTCAATGATTCTTGTCCACCCGGCTGTGGAATAGAAACAGCTTCAGCATGCTTAAGTGCATAATCAGAGACACCTTGACCTTCATTACCCAGAATCCAAACGCACTGTTTTCTTAAGTTCTTTGAGTAAAGGCTTTCAGATTGGTGCGAGCTGGTAACATAGACTGGTATGGTAAATTTCTCTAAAAGATCTTCTAAAGCAATATTTTCATAGGTTTGTAGAGAAAAATGTGCACCCATACCTGCACGTAAAACGCGCGGTGACCAGATCGAGGCTGAACCTTTGGTGCATACAACTTGCTCAATGCCGGCAGCGGCAGCTGAACGTAGCAAAGTTCCCACATTACCCGGATCCTGGATATTATCTAGGATTAGAGTGTCTTCTTTAAAATTTAAGGCTTGATTTGAACTCGGTAAATCAACAATTGCCAAACATGCCAAAGAAGTGCCTAAGGTACTTAGGTCGTTGTATAAAGCTTCACTGAGTATAAAAACATTACCGTCGTACAAGGATACAATTTTTTCTAAATCAGGATGACTATAGGCAGCTTCAGTGGTGAATATAGAATTAATGCTTCGATTCTGTTCTAACCAGGCAAGGCTTAAATGGGTACCTTCAAGTACCGTTTGACGATTCTTTTTACGGAATGAACTTTGCTCAATCAATCCACGTAGGTGTTTGATTTTTGGATTGTCTTTTGATTCAAGAAAAAAAGCTGGCATGGGAGAGTTATCCGTGGAAGTAAGCGACAAATACGCTTACTTCCATTTTTTAAATTAATGGTGGTAGTGAGTAACTAAGTCAACTTCATTTTTAGAGCCAATCACAACAGGAACACGCTGATGCAATTCGGTCGGTTGAATTTCTAAAATACGAACACGGCCAGTGGTAGATGCGCCACCCGCTTGTTCCATCAACATACTCATTGGGTTTGCTTCATACATTAAGCGAAGACGACCGGCTTTTTGAGGATCTTTCGTGTCGTATGGATATAAGAAAATACCGCTACGGCAAAGAATACGGTGAATATCACCCACCATACAAGCCACCCAGCGCATGTTGAAGTCTTTACCACGCACTGACGTTTGACCGTCTTGAAGTTCACCAATATAGCGTTTTACCGGTTCTTCCCAATGACGTTGATTGGATGCATTGATAGCATATTCTTTGGTATCGGCAGCGACCTGAATATTTTCAGAAGTTAATAAAAATTCTTGAGTTTCAGGATCGAAAGTGAAGAATGCAACACCTGCACCTACGGTAAGCGCCATCATAGTAGAAGGGCCATATAATACATAACCCGCAGCAGCCTGATTTGTACCGGGTTGCATGAAATCCTCAGCTTTCGTCACGGCATTTTTAGCCGGCAAAATAGAGAAAATTGTGCCGACACACATATTGATGTCGATGTTGCTTGAACCATCAAGTGGATCGAACAATACCAGGAACTCACCATTTTCTTGAGCCGGAGTGAAATCATCGAGCTCTTCTGAAGCCAACCCGCCTACATGTGGATGAACTTTTAAAGCGTCGATCAAGTAATCATTCGAAATAACGTCAAGTTTCTTTTGTTCTTCACCTTGTACGTTTTCGTGTTGTGCGCTACCCAAGACACCTGCCAAAGCTCCTTTTTGTAATAACTGATCGATGGCTTTACATGTATTACCAATTGTTTCAATTACTTGAGCAAGTTCAGGTGTTAAGTTCCCTGATTTTTGTTCTAGAAATTGGGAAAGGGTGAGGTATGACATGTCAGGAAAACTCCAATTAGAAAATGATAAAAAATTATCAAAAGAATATAGGCAGTC
The DNA here is from genome assembly GCF_004331285.1 of Acinetobacter sp. ANC 3781. Lineage (GTDB taxonomy): Bacteria > Pseudomonadota > Gammaproteobacteria > Pseudomonadales > Moraxellaceae > Acinetobacter. The sequence goes on along the minus strand of NZ_SJOH01000004.1, from coordinate 130,330 downwards.
ATTTTAGATGAGAACGCGGCAAAAGAACAATTAAACTCGACTATTTGTCGTGATTTTACTCTTGTAAGTTCTGTGGAAAATGCTATGTTGAGGAACAACGGGTATTAAAAATCGTGATAGGAGCCCAGTTATGACAACGCAAAAGTTTGATGCGACTCCAACGCCAAATGAAGCTATGAATTTAGATGATATTTCTGACGAAAAAGTGAAAGAAGCCTGGAAGGCTTATGAAGCAAAACCAGAATATAAAAAATTCAATAAGCATGATCTAATCGAATCCATGCAAAGCTCAAATGATGAAGTTGAAAATTCTGAACAAGCTTAAAATACAAAAAAAGCGCTTAATCAAAAGATTAAGCGCTTTTTTATTCATGCCATTATTTTAATAAAGGTGGAACAGCTTCGTAGTTCAGTTCTACACGGCGGTTTTCTTTCCATGCATTTTCATCATGGCCAGCATTAATTGGCATTTCTTTACCATAGCTTACGGCTTCTAATTGTGTAGCAGCAACGCCATTGGTAATGAGGAAGCTTTCTACTGCTTTCGCACGACGCTCACCCAAAGCCATGTTGTATTCACGTGTACCACGTTCATCGGTATGACCAGTTAAAGCCACTTTTGAATTTGCATTGGCAACAAGAAATTGTGCATGGGCCTGAAGGGTTTGATAGTCTTCGTTAGAAAGATCACTACTGTCATAGTTAAAGTGAACTACACGTTTTGCCAAGAATGCTTTATTTGCTGCAGTCACACCTTTAGAAGAAGCACCTGCCAGGTTTTGCGCACTTAGGGCAGCATCTTCACTTAAGCCTTCAGTGCTTACTGTGCCTGCTCCAGATGGATTTTGTCCTGCTTGAATTTCAGCTGCAGGTTTACGGCTGGCACAACCGGTCATCACTAACGCTGTTGCAAGAACAGGAAGGACTAATAATTTAACTGCTTTCATCTTTATCTCCATGATCATCATTGCTTTAAATTAAATTGTTATTTAGGGGCCCAAGCAGGTTCACGAACCTCACCTTGTTCACTTGGTAAATTCATGCGGAAACGGCCATCAAGCGACATAATGGACAATAAACCGCGATTCCCTTCACGCGTTGCATAGACCACCATTTGTCCATTCGGTGAAAAGCTTGGTGATTCATCCAAACTGGTTGGGGTTAGAATGTTGGTAATGCCGGTATTAATATCCTGAATAGCAACTTTGTAATTGCTGCCACTTGGACGATGGACTAAAGCAACTTTTTTACCATCCGCACTTAATGTGCCGCGTGCATTAAATGCACCACGGAAAGTCAGGCGCTTAGTTGAAGCATCGGCAAAGTTATAGGTATAAATTTGTGGTGAACCGCCTCTGTCAGAGGTAAAAATAAATGATTTACCATCTGGGGCATAACGTGCTTCTGTATCAATGGCACTGTCATTGGTCATACGTTGTAACTGACGTGTTTCCAAGTTCATTTGATAAACTTCAGGGTTGCCATGTAACGATGCAGTAAACAGCATGCTTTTACCATCTGGCGAGAAACTTGGTGCACCATTTAAACCACGGAAACTCGCCAGTTTTTCACGCTGACCTGTGGCTAAGTCTTGTACATAAATCGCAGGACGTTTAGTTTCAAATGAAACGTAGGCAATTTTTTTCGCATCGGGTGTCCAGGCCGGTGACAAAATTGGATCACGAGAGTTCAGAATAGTTTTTGGCTGTTCGCCATCTGTATCTGCAATTTGTAGAGTGTAGCGCTGTTCAGGAGTAGCCGGGTTACGTAGCACATAAGCAATACGTCCACTAAAGTCACCTGCAATACCGGTCAATGCCTGATAAATTGCGTCACTAATCATGTGGCCGGCTTGGCGAATACGTGAAGCAGGAACAGTCAGCAATTCATTTAATAAATACTGCTGTTTTTCGATATCGTAGAGTTGATAATGAACCTCAAAACTACCATTTTCTGTTGTTTTTACTGTACCGGTGACCACATAAGGAACACCTGCAGATTTCCACGCCTCTGTATTTGGGGTGTTCATACTCGCTGTTGCAGGCAGGTTTTTTGAAGCACTTGAAAATTTGCCTGAACGGTTTAAGTCATTTTCCACAATAGGATAAATGCTTTGATCATTATTAAATGGAATAATGGCAATTTTCGGTGCTTCTTCTGGTGTCTTAGTAATTTCTAAATGCAGTTGTGCATAAGAGTGGGTTGCTAAAACAGGACTTAAAGCTGTCAAAATGGTTAGGCAAAGTAGATGTTTACGTGTCATTTCCATCATCCGCTACGTACTCTAAAAAATGTAAATTATTGTGAATTCGGCTGTGTCACATAATGGCATGATTTCGAATGATTGAAAGCCCATCATAATGACTAAACTGTTATAAGACTGTGAAAAATGAATAAAATTTTACCATTTTTAGCAACAGTTAAGTTCAACTGTCAAAAAGCCACATCAATCAAGTTTGATGTGGCTTTTTATTTTATTTCGCAGTAAAGCTTGAAGTAAAGGTTCTTGCTTCACGTCGTGCATCTGGATCGGAAGGCATCGGGTAAGGAGCGGCTGCACGTACAGCGGCTTCTACACTGGCTTTCATGTCCGGATCACTTGAGTTCACAATCACCGATTGAACAGCACCACTATCACTTAAAGTCACACGAGCAGTGGCTTTTTGACCAGATGAGCCGCTTGGAATATCCCAAGCACGTCTAACTTTATTTTCAAAGTCACGTTTTGCAGTTGAGGCAATTTTCTTTGCTTCAGCTTTTTTGGTCGCGGCTTCTTCAGCGGCTTGTTTGGCAGCGGATGCTTTCGCTTCTTCAGCTGCATGTTCACGCGCTTCTGCATCCGCTTTAGCTTTATTGGCTGCATCCGCTTTGGCTTTGTTAGCCGCATCCGCTTTAGCTTTTTCAGCAGCTTCAGCTTTGGCTTTATTCGCAGCATCTGCTTTAGCTTTATTGGCTGCATCCGCTTTGGCTTTTGCAGCTGCGTCCGCTTTGGCCTTATTTGAAGCATCGGCTTTGGCTTTATTTGCAGCATCAGCTTTAGCTTTATTGGCTGCATCCGCTTTGGCTTTTGCAGCTGCGTCCGCTTTGGCCTTATTTGAAGCATCGGCTTTGGCTTTATTTGCAGCATCCGCTTTGGCTTTTGCAGCTGCGTCCGCTTTGTCCTTATTTGAAGCATCGGCTTTAGCTTTATTTGCAGCATCAGCTTTAGCTTTGTTAGTCGCATCAGCTTTGGCTTTTTCAGCGGCATCTGCCTTGGCTTTTGCAGCGGCATCTGCCTTGGCTTTTGCAGCGGCATCTGCCTTGGCTTTTGCAGCGGCATCTGCCTTGGCTTTTGCAGCTGCGTCCGCTTTAGCTTTTTCAGCAGCGTCCGCTTGGGCTTTATTGGCTGCATCTGCCTTAGCTTTGTTACCCGCATCCGCTTGAGCTTTTAATTTATTGGCTTCAGCTGCTTTTGCCTGTTCAGCAGCTTTCTGTTGCGCTTTTTTCAGAGCCTCAGCTGCAGCCTTGGTTTCCTGTGCAGCTTTATTTACATCAGGCTTTGCTGGTGGTGTAGGAGGAGTAGGTTGCGTAACGGGAATAACAGGGGCATCTTCAACACTTGGTTTTGCAGTTTGTTGTATCTGTTCTGCCACCTTTTCATGTGCTGTTTCAGCAGAGTCGGTCTGTTCTAAAGGCATAGGTTCGGGTGGTAATAAATCTTCGGGTGTGACCAAAACCATTTTAATCTGTTTAGGTGGCTCGACCGGTTTACTCATGCCCAAAAAAAGTAAGCCAGTCATTGCCACTACATGGACTCCAAGGGTAAATCCAAGCGCAATTGTTTTTTCTTTAGATTGTGGCTTTTTGAAATCTTTCATACTTTATTCTAGAGGCTTGGTTAGTAAACTAACTTGTGTTAAACCAGCATCTTGAAGACCTGACATTAAAGCCATGACCTCTCCATAAGGACGTGTGGTAGCACCATTAATAACAACATTCATTTCCTTGTTATCATTTTTGGCTTGGGTTTGTGCCTCAATTAAAACACTTGTTAACTGAGCCAAATCAACAGGACCGTTTTTCTGGTTTTTATATTCCAGATAATACAGACCGTCTTTATCCAGGGTCACGATTGTTGGTGCATCTTTAGATTCGATGGGATTGCCATTGGCTTGAGGTAAATCGACTTTAATCCCACTGGTGATCATGGGTGCAGTGACCATAAAAATCACCAAAAGTACTAGCATGACGTCGATATAAGGGACGACATTCATCTCACTTTTTAAAGGCTTTTTGACACGCTCAAAGCGTCCAGAACGCTGAATTGCCATTAGTCATTTTCCTGTGTAGAACTCACAGTTTGACGTTGTAATAGCGCCACCATTTCTTCAGCAAATAATGCGCGGTCAGAATAGACAGTTTCACCTTTAGCAGTGTAATGGTTAAAGGCCAATACAGCAGGAATTGCAGCAAAAAGACCAATCGCTGTTGCAATGAGGGCTTCGGCAATACCGGGAGCTACCGTTGCCAAAGTAACTTGATCAACATCTGCCAGACCAATAAAGGCATTCATGATGCCCCAAACCGTACCGAACAGACCGATATAAGGTGCAACAGAACCAATACTGGCAAGTGCGCCCAAGCCTTGTTCAAGCAAACCTTGGTCACGGCTTAAACCGACACGTAAAATACGTTCTGTACCTTCAATCGTTTGTGTAGCAGGAGCTCGGAATTTTTTAAGTTTAAAAAACTCGCCAATGCCTTGATAGAAGATATCTTCCAGACCGGTACGTTTGGAATTGAGTTGGGCGTTGTTGTATAGGGTATTAAGTTCAGCGCCAGACCAGAAGATTTTTTGAAAATGCTCATCTTCAGCCTGGGCCTTTTTATAACTCATATGTAACTTGGCAATCAGATACCAACTGTATAAAGATGCTAGCAGGAGCACCAACATGACCAGTTGAACGATGGGACTTGCTTGTAAAATAAGATCTGATATGTGTAAAGATGATTCTAGTTGTGTTGCCATAGTTACAATGTGCCAATAAATTTTTTAGTCTTGTCCTAACTCTTTTAGAATTAGATTACGGATTTCCTCAGGAAGCCGTGTTGGACGCATGCCGTCTACACTAATACATGCCAATTCGACTTCTCCAGATGCAAGCATGATTTCACCACGATAAATATTTTGTTGCAATACAAAAGATGTTGCTTTACATGAAACAACACTCGCAGTCACCGTAATCAGATCATCCATGAGGATTGGACGTGAATATTTCACATTTATTTTATGTACCACAAAGTGATAATCTTTTTGATGCCAGTAATGCTCAACGCCTGCCGCACGTAACCATTCGGTGCGGGTGCGTTCCATAAAACGAATATGGTTTGCATGATAGACAATGCCACCTGCGTCAGTGTCTTCAATATATACACGAATGTTAAATTCGAATTTATTCGTCATGATTGGGTCCCATTTTTCAATTCAGTTTTATGGATTTAGCTGCACTTTTAGCGGATTGAAAAAACTGTGGAAATGACGGTTTTTGCGCTAAGAGTCAAGCTATGTAACGCATTGCAGTTTATCATCATGAGAGTTGAGTCCAATGGCACAAGGTTTCAAATGAGATCTATTCTGTATTGAATTAGCAAAACCTTTAGAGCTAAAAAAGTGAGCAAAGGATGCTCACTTTTTTGAAAAAATGTATTTTATTTTTTTGCAGCGTGCATCTTTTTCCAGTCTGCCTGTACCTGTTCGGCAACTTTTGGATAATCCAGGACGAAGCGCACATGGCTTTCTACTCCGGTTTTTAAAGTTGCATTATCGACGATAAATAACGGGTTATGGTTAGGTGCAGCTTTCGCCATGTCTTGATCGGCAGGGGTTGCGCCGACAAAGACGAACAAAGATGGCATCAGCTGACCATAATAAGCAAAATCTTCACTGGCACTGGCATTGTTGTCCAGCACATGCAGTTTATCTTCGCCATTCACTTGCGCAAGTGTAGGTTGCATCAGCTTGGTTAAGGTTTTGTCATTGGTCGTCACAGGCGCGTATGGGGCAATTTCTACTTTTGCAGTCACATTATTGGCTGCGGCATTATGTTCAACCATTTTTGGTAAGTCTTTTAAAATACCTTGGCGAACATTTTCACTGTTGGAACGAATAGTGCCGACCATATTCACCTGATCGGGGATGACATTACCGGTTGTACCGCCGTGAATACTGCCAATACTGACTACGCCCATGCCTTGGGTCAAATCAGCATTACGACTGATTAAACTTTGCATGTTGCTGATCATTTGTGAAGACGCATAGATTGGGTCACGTCCGAGCCAAGGCATAGAGCCATGTACCTGTTTACCATTGACTTGAATACGTAAATGGTCGGCACTGTTCAGAATCGCGCCATCTTTATACAGGATATTGCCGCTTGGCATGCCTGCCATTACATGCATACCGAAAATGACTTCCGGTTTAGGATTATTCAATGCACCATCGGCAATCATTTTACGTGAACCAATTAAATGACCTTGAGTAAAGTTATCAATATCGGCACCGCCTTCTTCAGCCGGCTGGAATACAAAGACTACAGTACCTGCAATTTTATCTTTATTGGCTGCTAAAGCTTTGGCTGCGCCCAATAACATTGCGGTATGCGCATCATGACCACAGCCGTGCATGACATGAGTTTCTGCACCTTGATAAATGGCTTTGGCTTTACTGGCATAAGGAAGACCAGTTTTTTCTTCAATCGGCAGGGCATCCATATCCGCACGTAATGCCATCACTGGACCCGGTTTCGCCCCTTTAAGTACACCAATCACACCTGTTTTGGCATAGCCTTTACGCACTTCAATGCCATAAGATTTTAACTCTTTTTGTACCAGCTCAGAAGTTTTGAATTCCATATTTCCAAGTTCAGGATGTTGATGAATGTGTTGGCGAAGCTTAATAGTATGTGCTTCAACATTTTTAACGGAATCATCAATCCAGTCTGCAAAGCTCAGTTGGCTGCAAAGGATAAGGGGAAGACAAAGGGAGATCTGCTTGTACATGTTCATATCTTGGGAGAACCTTAAGAGTTTGAAATAGTTAAAGTGACTCTATAGAATTGCATATTGTTTTAAATTTAACCAAAACCCTGTAGGTATCTTAAATATACCTTTAAGGTATGCTTTATTTTAGTGATTGGAATAAAAGGTTTTTATTTATACTTTTACTTTGTAAATTTATGTATTTTACTTTGAAATTAGCATCTAATGAGTTGCGGTTGTTGCAAGAGTTAGTTTTTGGATCTGTGTCCCAGAGATTTAATTCGATTCAATTTATTAAGTTGTTACAGCCTAGCTAAACATTCGAGATTTAAATGAGTCGCTTTTTTAAATATATAGTTATTTTCGCATTGGGGTTCGCACTGTGGAATTATTGGCTGAAACCGGATAAAGGCATTTCAGATGCGGCTGATTATCAAAGCATAGAGGGAGTGCAGCAGTTCAACGGTTACAGCATGACGAGTTTACAGCCTTATACGGGAGAGTTTCGGGTTTTATCGAGAGAAAATTATAACTTTGGACGTGAATCGGAAATTAGCCCGGTCGATTTTGCTTTGGGATGGGGAGCCATGGCAAATCCTGCCGTTTATAAGCAGTTGTCTATCCGGCAAAGTAATCGTTGGTATTACTGGCGTTATGAAAATGCTCCACCTATTCCAGTCAATGAAATTTCAACCCATAGTGCCAATACGCATTTAATTCCTGCAACAAAAGCAATCGCCAAACAACTGGCTCAAATTGATCAAGACAATTTGATTTATTTGAAAGGGCATTTGGTGGAAGTAAAAGCACAAGATGGATGGACATGGCGGAGCTCTTTAAGTCGTGAAGATACAGGCGGCGGTTCATGTGAGTTAATGTTGGTGGAAGAAGTACGCGTTATTTCTAAGTTATAAGTATCCAATTGCTTAAAATAAATAGAAAAAATTTAAGATGATTTCAATAGAAATTTTAAATATTAAGGTAGGGGAAAGTGGTAGAACAAGAAAATAGTCAGGCTTTAATTTTACAGCAGCCGAATGGGCAGAAAGTGTACTTGGATTTAAATCATTCTACAGATACAACTGCAATTTGGTCTTTTGTTATTGCGATGATGATCGCTTTTATATTGGGAATATCAGCCACGATTATTGCGATTTGGTATGGAAGGAAAAGTTTTGATTTAACAAAACAATCTTTTGAGGCTGTCATAAAACAAATTAGAAGCTCAGAGGATTTAATGGCTTCATCAAATCGTGAACTTATTGAAAGCCAAGAAAACTTAAAAAGAATAGATATAGCTAACGAAAGATGTAATTCAATTCGTTCGGTAGCTGCTGAATTTATTTCGTTATGCGAACACTTAATGTATGAAGCTAAAAATTTACAGAATAATCTAATTGGAACATTACCAATTGACTATTTAGCAGAGCTAACCCAAAAAAGAGATCTAATGGAAATCAATGGGACAAGATTGGAATTGTACTTAGGGAAATCAGATTTAAGCGCTAGTATTCTTATACTTAAGCGAGGATTGATTAGAGAAATTACTCCTGGTTTAAAGAGAGAAAAACACGATGTTGAGGTAAGTTATTGGCAGGATGAAATTAGAAATTTCAAACTAAATCTTACAGACTACTTTGAATAAGAATTGCCTAATAAAAGAAAGGGAGAATAAATCTCCCTTATATATCACTTCTCTTTCGGTTCAGGCGGTGTCATCCCAAACTGTAAATACGCCATATTGGTGGCAATACGGCCTCGTGCAGTACGCATTGCATAACCTTGCTGAATCAAATATGGTTCAATCACATCTTCCAAAGTACCTGAATCTTCCGCCATTGCTGCGGCCAAAGCTTCCACACCGGCAGGCCCACCATCAAAACGTTCTAACAACATGCTTAAATAACGACGGTCTAAAGTGTCCAAACCATCTTTATCGACTTTCAACATATCCAGTGCACGTTGCGCCATATCCTGATTAACTTCACCAGTGCCTTTGACTTGTGCATAGTCACGAACACGACGCAGCAAACGGTTGGCAATACGCGGCGTACCACGCGCACGACGGGCAATTTCTTTTGCACCATCACCGGTCATTGGAACTTCCATTAACAATGCTGAACGCGACACAATATGGGTTAAATCTTCAACCGAATAAAATTCTAAACGCTGCACAATACCAAAACGGTCACGTAGTGGAGAGGTGAGTAGACCTGCACGTGTCGTTGCTGCAACTAAAGTAAATGGTGGTAAATCCAGTTTAATCGAACGTGCGCCCGGGCCTTCACCAATCATGATGTCGAGTTGGTAATCTTCCATGGCTGGGTACAGGATTTCTTCAATAACGGGAGAAAGACGGTGGATTTCATCAATAAATAAAACATCACCTTCCTCTAAATTGGTCAACATAGCGGCCAAATCACCAGCACGTTCAAGTACAGGACCAGAAGTCGATTTTAAATTACCGCCCATTTCTCGCGCGATAATGTTGGCCAGCGTGGTTTTGCCTAAACCTGGCGGACCAAAAATGAGGGTATGGTCGAGTGCTTCACCACGACCACGAGCTGCGCCAATAAAAATCTCCATTTGCTCACGTACCACCGGCTGACCAATATAGTCATCGAGGGAAGTGGGACGGATGGCACGATCAAAATGATCTTCGGGTTTTTCAGAACCACTGATAAGACGGTCTTGCATAATGATTTAGATTTACCTTTAGGGGCATCAATTGAGTCCGTAAGGATTCATACAGCCTCAAATATTTATCTGAGTTTAGATGCAATTGCGTAGGCATAACTTTACTTTTGCCAGATGAGCAGTATACCGCGCAAGGTAACAAAACCCTTTATAGAAATAATGGCATGTCCATATTCCATATTTCTGCGGCAGCATTCAGGCTGCTTTTCATTGCATCTATTTACATCTATAACATTAAATAATGAATTATTTATTCATCGACTTTAATGCTGCACGAATAATATCACCCGCTTCGATATAATCACCTTTCACGGCATTAATCAGTTTTTGTGCTTCAGCAGGTTTGTAGCCTAAAGATTGTAAAGCCGCTTCCGCTTCTGCCACAGCAGAATTGCCGGTAAACTGAATTTGTGGCGCTGTTGAGTTGGTTGGGACATTGCCTGCAGACATGGCTTTAAAACGGTCACGAAGTTCGATCATCAAACGTTCAGCAGTTTTCTTACCCACACCCGGAACTTTTACCAAGGTATTCAGATCTTCATTTTCAACGGTATGAATCAATAAATCGATACTTAAAGTTGATAAAATACCAAGCGCCATTTTTGGACCAACGCCGTTTACTTTAAGTAAGGTACGGAAAATGGTTTTCTCTTGCGCATCTAAAAAGCCGTAAAGCAATTGTGCATCTTCACGAACCGTTAAATGTGTCCATAAAGTCACTTTTTGCCCTTTGTGTAATTGGCAAAATGTAGAAAGTGGGGTATCCACTTCATAGCCCACGCCATTTACATTTAAAAGTACTGTCGGTGCTTCTAAAGCAAACACTTCACCAATGAGACATCCAATCATTTTAATTTGTCACTTATCTGTCGTGGGTTGCATAGTAGTGAGCATTCGCAGGAAAGGCAAAATGCTCACGCATAATTTATTAAAAATAATTCGTTAAAATTTGCAGAAGTATTACCCCGCATATCTTCAAAAACTTAGATCAAACCGGCTTTGTTGCCTTGTAACTCTTGTGACAGGTTATAAGCCTGATGGTCTGAAAACTTCGAAATAATGTCCAGCACCTGCATAATATTTTCATAATGATTACTTTCAAAATTCACACCAGCACGCTGCAGCATAGACATTAGACGCTGTTCCTTAAAACTTAAAGTTTTATGCGGTGTGGTCAGGGGAATAAAGGCATTCAAAATATTTTGCAGACTTTGATGCGCGATAATTTCCAGACCGGCTTTTTGCGGATGTTCAAAAATTTTGTCACGCGCCAAATTCTTCGCTCGGTCAATGCCACGTTCAATATCTTCAGCGCAATACTGCAATAAGCTGCCCTTGAGTTGTCCCGACAAAATTTCATAGTGATGTTTGGCAAATGCCGTGGTCACTTCATCAACCAGTCGTTTCATGACTCGGCCACGTAAAGCGGCAATTTTTTGCTGCCATGTTGTCGTTGGTATAGACAATTCTTCCGGTCTGCCATAATCCGCAATCAGGTCAAGGAAAATCGGTTCCACTTCTTCATAAGAAAGCATATTTAAAATAATGCCATCTTCCAAATCAATCAGGGCATAACAAATGTCATCTGCTGCTTCTAATAAATAGGTTAGTGGATGACGGCAATAGTGATATTCCCCCAACTGAATTAAACCCAGCTGTTCTGCAATTTGCTTTAGAATTTCTTTTTCAGACTGATAACAACCAAACTTTGCCCGTTGACTGGCAGGGCGGTCGCCCTGAGATGCAATCGTTTTAGACAACCATGGATACTTTAAGTAAGCGCCTAATGTTGCGTAAGTCAGGCGCATGCCACCATCATTCGGATGATAGTCAATTTTAGTCAGTAAGCGTAAACCTTGAGCATTACCTTCAAATTGACGTACATCGGCTTGTTCTTCAGGTGTGAGTTCTGCTAAAAAGTTACCATGTGAAGCATCATCAAACCATTCGCGAATGGCATATTCACCGGCATGTCCAAAAGGTGGATTGCCAATATCATGTGCCAGACAGGCGGCCTGAATAATGGCGCCGACATCGGCAGGGGAAATCCAGACGGGCAGTTGATCTTTAATTTTTTCAGCTGCGAGCATGCCAAGGGAGCGACCAATACAGGACACTTCTAAAGAATGGGTTAAACGGGTATGAATGCCATCATGCTGGGTCAGCGGATGGACTTGAGTTTTACGGTTTAATTGTCGAAAACTTTGCGAAAAAATAATACGGTCATAATCTTTATGGAAGGGGCTACGTGCCTGTTCTGTACTCTGTTTTTTGCTACCAATGCGAACTGTCGAAAGCAGTTCTAACCAACGCATTTGTTCCATTTATCATTATTCAGTGACGACCTGAATTCATCATGCCAAAAAAAAATCCAATAGACTAGAGTAGTGCGACATGAATTGTCGGGAAAATATTTTTGAGTGAAAGTACTTATTCTTGAGTTATAGAAAAAAACAGATCAATAGATCTGTTTTTTTAAGTGAGACCAATAATTATACCAAATCTTCACCATTCGCTTTTGCTTCTTGTGTATCGCGATAGACTGCTGTGCACAAGGTAAAAAGAATACAAGTTGCAACGAGTGGCCAAAATAAAACATACAAGGTAAGAAATTGGGTAGTCATATAAAACTCCTTATTTGTTTTTGTTAGGTAATTGATGAAATTCAATCACCATCTGATTGATTGTTTTAAAATCAAAATGATCTTTTCGATTTAACAACGTGATGCCAGTACACACCAAAGCGCTCGTGCCATAAGCAGTGAGAGAGCTTAATAAAGTGGTGTAGTCACGTAAAAATCCGATGGTCCAAGGCAATAAAGCGAGAGTGGCAAAAATACCGACCCATAAACCGACTTTTTTGCCAAAAAAACCAAAACTCATCAGGCCAAGAACTACGCCGGCGCCTAAAGTTGCAATAAACTCAAAAGCATAAGCAGTCAGACCTTGAATCGTAATCCATTCAAAACGTACAGTCAGGAAACTGATAAAGGCCAGTAGGACTGCCCAGTTAAAGGCACGCGCTGTGACTTTACCCCAATACAGACTGACAATGACCGGGAAAACAATTGCTCCCCATAGCGCGCCGACAAAAATTAACATTGATAAAATATCGAATTTTAATGTCGCAATCAGAATACCGAGCATGGTGGCTACAATCATGGTCATACGGCCAATAAACAGCATCTTTTTGGGATCAGGACGGTTTTTGGCGATTTGTTTGCCATAAATATCGGTCATGACCAGAGCCGCCAGTGCAGATAAGTCAGAATCTGCTGTAGATGACAATGCCCCAATTACCATGATAAACAGCAATACCACCATAAAGGGTGGAAGATAGGTTGCAGCCATTTGTGGAATCAGGTTATTTAAATTGCCGTCAATAGGTTGTATGCCAGCAAACAAGGCCAATAATCCGAGCATTCCTAATCCAATCACAATCGCTGCGTAACCAATCGTTGCAGTAATGAAACTCGGTTTGATCAAATCTTCGCGAACGGCAAATAATCGCTGGGCAATGGTTTGGTTACCAATCGCATAGGCCAGAACGGCGACAAAAAAAGGTGCACCTTGTTCTAGAAAGGCAGCTTTAGAAAAGAAATTCAGTTGATCGGCGCTTAAGTTGTGTACCCCAGTTTGGAATAAAGCCGGCCCACCTAAAGTATAAAAAATGACAGGAATAATAATCACAGCAGCCACAATCATCGCCACCAACTGACCAAAATCTGTAAACACGGAAGAGCGGAAACCTGACCAGAGCGTATAGGATAAAACCCCAATACCCGTAATGAGAACACCGTGAGTAAAGCTTAAAGGGGAAAGAATCTCAACCAAGGCGCCCGCAGCAGTAAAGTTCACCATCAAACTAATAATACTACCGACAATATTTGAACCCGCTAAAATGAGCTGGCTTTGAGTGCCATGACGGGCATGCATAATTTCGGCTAGCGTATGGGCATTAGGTGCAAGTTCCCGAAAACGCTTACCAAAAGGATAAATAAATAGAATCATCAGCGCACCCCAGAAACCATAGTGCAGTGCGCCTGAAACGCCGTATTTATAGCCCGAGGAAGCCGCTGCATAGAATGAAGCGGCCCATATCCAAGTGGCGGTCATGCTTGCCGCTGACATACCAAATCCCATGGAACCATTGGATACCATGTAACCATCGACATTTTCATTTTTTCGTTTAATCCGCAACGAAAGTAAAAAAGTTATGCCGTAAAAAAGCACCATCAATAGTACAGTGGTTGTACTAGTGAATTGAAACATAATAACTCCTTAAGCGCGTCACAGTCTTGTTTAAACAAGCTAACAACTGAGTGACAGATTAAGGCTCTAATTCAGAAAGAGCAGAAATATTGAGATAAATATAAGCTTGTAAGTCTATGAATATAATATTGATATATTCCTGCTTACAATAAAGGTGAACATCCGTAAATTGTTCTAACGATAAGAACAACTGTATATATCGGGAAGGCGAGTGTAACATAAGTTCATCAAATTAACTGATGAACCCCATCATTGTAAAAATTTTTTACTTATATAGATGTTTTGCATGATTTAGCTCTACTGATTAAAATATTCCTGCAGCCAAAAATTTTTAATTAAATACATAAGCTTATTCGTAATCTTTTGCTAAATAATATTTTTTTTTCATAAACAATTAAAATGTAACATTTTTTTAAATTATAGTTGATCTACATCATTCAACTGTAATTTTAAAGTGCTAATGGTCAGCTTTAACAGGTTAAAGCATAAGAATATTAAGGATTTGAAATTATTTAGAAATAACATAAATATGAATTATTCAAAGATATATGGCATCTTTTGACTGATAATTAAGATGTTTTTGTCAAAAATTATCCGCTATACTTCACAGATTCGTAAATTTCTATCTAGCTGATTTGGTCAATACCAAGTAGAATATGCGCTCTCTCTAAGTCACATTGGCGGTATGGTCCCAAAGACCTGCCCGTGGAGCCAAAATCAGCATGTTTATCGTGGCCGGTGCACCAGCACACTCTTCTTTTAAGAAAACTCAACTCTTAAACCGTTTAGCGTCAATGAGTTCTGTTCAATCAATTGAAAGTCAATGGATTTATCTGTTTGATCAAACGCTCAACGAGCAGCAGCATCAATCTGCATTACAACTATTAAATGACGGTGCGTCTTTTGAAGTTCGCCAACCGGCAAGTGATGAAATTCAAGTTCTTGTAACACCGCGTTTGGGGACTATCTCTCCATGGTCGTCTAAAGCGACTGATATTTTTGCCAATTGTAATACTCCCATACACCGCCTTGAACGCGGTGTTTTGTTTACTTTAAAGGGTATTTCTGAAATATCGAATGAAGTGAAACTGGCATTGCATGACCGCATGACTGAAAGCGTGTTCAATCAAATTGATGATGCGGCTGCCTTATTTAACGAGACTGAACCAAAACCTTTAAATAGCATTGATATCTTAGGTCAAGGTAAAGAAGCACTGGTTAAAGCCAACTCTGAATTTGGTTTTGCATTGTCTGATGAAGAAATTGATTACTTAACCGAAGCATTTATCAAGATGGGTCGTAACCCACATGACATCGAGCTAATGATGTTTGCACAAGCAAACTCTGAGCATTGCCGTCATAAAATCTTCGGTTCTGAATGGACCATTGATGGTGAAAAACAACCATTGTCATTGTTCCAAATGATTAAAAACACCTATAAAGAATCGCCTGCAGATGTATTGTCAGCCTATAAAGACAACGCTTCTGTAATTGTGGGTTATGACACGCAACGTTTCTATCCAAAACCGGATGAAAACGGTCATCACGTTTATAAATACAAGAGCCAAGCTGCTCATATCTTGATGAAAGTAGAAACTCATAACCATCCAACAGCGATTGCACCATTTGCCGGTGCTGCGACAGGTTCGGGTGGTGAAATCCGTGACGAAGGCGCGACAGGTCGTGGCGGTAAACCCAAAGCAGGTTTAACCGGTTTCACCGTGTCTAACCTGAACATTCCGGGTTTTGAACAACCTTGGGAAGACAACTACGGCAAACCATCGCGTATGGCATCTCCACTACAGATCATGATTGATGGTCCTTTAGGTGGTGCTGCGTTTAACAACGAATTTGGTCGTCCGGCCTTAAATGGTTACTTCCGTACTTTCGAACAAAATGTAAATGGCGATGTAAAAGGTTTCCACAAGCCAATTATGATTGCCGGTGGTTACGGTAACATCCGTCCTGACCATGTAGAAAAAGATCCAATTCAACCGGGCGACTTATTGATCGTTCTCGGTGGTCCTGCAATGCTGATCGGCTTAGGCGGTGGTGCAGCATCTTCTGTAGATAGCGGTAAACTCGGTGAAAACCTCGATTTCGCATCTGTACAACGTGAAAACCCGGAAATGGAACGTCGTTGCCAGGAAGTGATTGATACCTGCTGGCGTTTTGAAGATAACAACCCAATCGTATCTGTACATGACGTGGGTGCGGGTGGTGTATCGAATGCCATGCCTGAACTTGTGAACGATCACGAACTGGGTGCAGTCTTGAATCTTCGCAAGATTCCTTCATTAGAGCCAGGCATGTCTCCAATGGAAATCTGGTCGAATGAAGCACAAGAACGTTATGTATTGGCGATTCGTCCATCTTCATTAGAACTTTTTGAATCGATTTGTGCACGTGAACGCTGCCCATTTGCGGTACTTGGTGAAGCAACTGAAGCACGTCACTTGACGGTTGAAGACCCATTGTTTGATAACAAAGCTGTGGATATGCCAATGCAAGTGATGCTTGGCGGTACACCTCGCATGAGCCGTTCATATGAAACGATTGAACGTAAAGGCGATGACTTCACTGCGGCAAATATTGATTTAAAAGATGCGATCTACCGCGTTCTTAAAAATCCAACCGTTGCATCTAAATCGTTCTTGATCACCATTGGTGACCGTTCGATTACCGGTATGGTTGCGCGTGACCAGATGGTAGGTCGTTGGCAAGTTCCTGTAGCGGATGCTGCAGTAACTACAACCAGCCTTGTCGGTTACACAGGTGAAGCAATGGCGATGGGTGAACGTCCTCCTGTTGCATTGTTAAATCCTGCTGCTTCTGCACGTTTGGCTGTCGCTGAATCGATTTCAAACATCATGTGTGCCAACATTGAACAGATCAGCGACATTAAATTGTCTGCGAACTGGATGGCGGCAGCTGGTCAAAAAGGCGAAGACCAAGCATTATTTGAAGGTGTTAAAGCTATTGGTATGGAAATGTGTCCAGCCTTGGGTATCGCAATTCCAGTGGGTAAAGACTCATTGTCTATGCGTACCACCTGGAACGACGAAGGGATTGACAAATCAGTGACTTCACCAATGACAGGTGTGATTACTGCATTTGCACCAGTGGGTGATGTGCGTAAAACATTGACCCCTGAATTGAAAAATGAAGATTCAGTACTGGTACGCATTGACTTGTCTAAAGGTCAGTTCCGTTTAGGTGGTTCGATTCTTGCTCAGGTTTACAAAGCCATTGGTTCCGTGACCCCTGACGTAGACAGCTTCGATGCCTTCAAGGCATTCTTCGCTTTAGTTCAAGACTGGAACAACCGCGGCTTAGTGAAGGCTTACCATGACATCGGTGATGGTGGTTTGTTAGCTACTGTTGCAGAGATGATGTTTGCTTCACGTTTAGGTGTAGAACTTGAAGATCAATCGACTGAAGCTTTATTTGCTGAAGAAATTGGTGCAGTACTACAAATCGCAACAAGCAATTGGGAAGCACTCCAAGCTGAAGTTGCTGAATCAGTATTGAAAGATGCAATTAGCGTTGTTGGTCGTGTAAACAACACGGATCAATTGTCTATCAACGGTTTGGTACTTGAACGTAGCGACTTGCAAGTGGCTTGGACTGAAGTTTCACATCAAATCCAACGCTTACGTGACAACGTTGAAACTGCGGACTCTGAGTTTGCTTTAATCACAGACAAGAATCACAAAGGTATCATTGCACAGCCGACATTTGACTTGAATGAACCTGTTGAAGCGCCGTTTATTAATTCACGTCGTCCAAACATGGTGATCTTGCGTGAACAAGGCGTAAATGGTCATATTGAAATGGCTGCAGCATTCGACAAAGTGGGTTTCAACACTGTCGATGTTCACATGAGTGATTTGATTGCGGGTCGTATTGATCTTGACGACTTTGAAGGTTTAGTGACTTGTGGTGGTTTCTCTTACGGTGACGTCATGGGCGCAGGGGGTGGCTGGGCTAAATCGGTTCTATTCAATCCTAAACTTCGTGACCAGTTCGAGAAATTTTTTAATCGTCAAGAAACCTTCTCTCTAGGGATATGTAATGGTTGTCAAATGTTGTCCCAATTGGCTCCATTGATTCCGGGTGCTGATGCTTGGCCACGTTTCCACCGCAATACTTCTGAGATGTTTGAAGCGCGTGCGGTTAACGTACGTGTTGAAAAGTCTAACTCGATTCTGTTAGAGGGTATGGAAGGTTCGATTTTACCAATCGCAGTTGCGCATGGTGAAGGTCGTGTTGTTGCAAGTGAAGACAAAATTGCTGCATTAAATGCAGGCAATCAAGTTAGCTTACGCTATGTAGACAGCTTCGGTAATCCTACACAGCAATATCCATTGAACCCGAATGGTTCACCGGAAGCGATTACGGGTGTGACCTCGCAAGATGGTCGTGCAACGATTATGATGCCGCACCCTGAACGTAACTTCCGTGCAGTTCAGCATTCTTGGAAACCTGAAGAATGGACTGAAGATGGTGCATGGTTACGCATGTTCCGCAATGCACGTAAGTTCATTGGTTAATCTTCCCTAAGATGCTCTAAAGCCACCTTCGGGTGGCTTTTTTATTTTGTACATATTGTTAATTTATTTTTTATTTCTCCCGCTGGACTTAGTTTAGATTTTGCTTTTATATTGGAATGAAAGATTGTTTGTGTATTTTATGCACAATGATGAGGCAATATAGAAGAAAGATAGTTCACTAAATATAAGTTCAGGATTGAATCTCTAAGTGAGGTGACACAATGCCAAAAACTGTGACATATACGGCGCTTGATAAAGCGACTTTACGTAAGAAAGGCTGGATGTTTTTTATGGCAGTCGTGGGGCTGCAAATGTTGTTCTTGATTGGTAGCTATTTACTTCAAAGCTCTTAATTTTTAGATTTAAAAAGCCACCGTGAGGTAGCTTTTTTATGGTTTTAATTTTGATAAAGTCACAGCTTCGCTGATTGTACAAAGTTTCAATGAATAATATGTAAGCAGTGTTTTACTTTTGAAAGGTTAAAAGTAACAAAACCCTTTGTTTTCCTGATATGCCATCCTTGGCATACAGGAAAACATTGCGACCTCCATGTCGCTAGTCATGTGATTTAATTTAATCTTTGAAAATTTTTTCGTAAAATTTATAGAACTCTTTGGTTCTTCTGTAAATGGAAGCTTTTTGTGTTTCTTCTAATGTTAAGGGAAGATGTATTTCTTCTAAAAAACCAAAGCTAACCAACTCCATATTAGGGTTTGTAAAATCTTTTTTGAATCCGGCGTTAATTATGAATTTCTTACCATCAAATCCAGCTAATTGATCTAGCTGATCTTGGGGGGTATAAAAGCAATCATTAATCAAATTAATTAAATGGTTGTTTAACCGGGTAATTATATAACTGTATTTATCAAATTCTTGTTTGTTAATAACATTATCTTTAAATAATTTAGTTGCTCTAAAAATCATTTGAGCTTGTTTTTCTAAATATGTTTGGTCAAGTATTCCTAAGATTTCATAACCTAATTCTGTATTATCTTTGTCTTTAAAAAACTTTTCGATAAATCCATTATTTATATTTTCTGTTTCTTGAACAAAAGCTAATAATTGGCGTTGATCTTTTGCAGTCTTATAGTTTGATATCGCTTTTGTTAATCCTAGCGCTAATGAAGCAACCGGAACTGATTTAGCTAAATCTTCAATAAATGTTGTTGCCGATTTAAATATTAACTCATCAGCAATATTTTCTGCAGTTGATAAGGCGATTTCATTGATATTTTGTTTATTAGACACAGTTCATCTTTCTTATAGGTAATTATGGCTAAAAAGATCATAACTAAACTTTTAAGAAGTTAAAATGATCAGATTTAGCAATTCACTGGAATAATAATTATGAAAAAACGGCCTCACTCAGCCGTTTTTTATCTTTTAAATTTTTATGGTGATAAAGGTTCTTGCTGTTTTGGATCTGGCATCGGCGCTTATTCTTCCTCATTATTATAAGGATTTTCCAGTTCCAAAGTTTGATCAAGCTCAGAGTCAAAAACGTCGGTCAGCATACTGTCGTAACGTTTGGCATTATAGCTTAGTAGACTGGATGCTTCCTGTGGAGTGATAAAACCTATCTCTACCGCATTACTAATACGTTCATCAAAAGTTAAACCTTTAAACTGTCCTTTCGATTCCGCTTTCTTGAACTTGTCCCAAAGCGGTTCTAACTCAAGCAACATGTTAAAGGTCGATTCCATACGGCCCGTAACATCATCTTCAGCTGTGTTATAGAACACGTGTTTTTTCAGTTCATCGCGGAAAGCATTGTCCTGCATAATGATTTCGCCAACCTGTTGTTTCAAAGCATCACTAGGTTTGTTAACAGGACGACCGAGCGGGAAACAGATGAATTTCACTAAGCCAGCCGCAATGCTGACAGGAAAGTTAGCAAATAAACCATAAAAAGCTTCCTGTGCATTAAACAGAGATTTTTCCAGGGCCAGTTTTGCATGAATTTGCTCAGCCTCAGTTTTTTTGCCATGTTCATAATATTTAAGAATCGCAGTGCTGATAAACAGATTGGCATGAATATCTGCCAAACGCCCCGAAAGCATTTCTTTACGTTTAATATCTCCCGCAAGTAAGCCTAAACACATATCGGCAGTGAGTGAAAAGTTAGTACTTAAACGGTTAATAATTTTGTAATAGGGGCGAGTAAAGTCATCGACACTTTTCGGTGCATCGGATGAACCACCCACATAGCCATAAGCAAATGCACGCGCAGTACGGTTAAAGGTATAGCCTAAATGTTTAAACAGCATATCATTAAAGGTATTCAGGGCAGCATCTTTGTCCGTGGCTTGTAGCAGTTGTAACTCCTCAAACAAATAAGGATGACAACGCATCGAACCCTGACCAAAAATCATTAAAGAACGACTGAGGATGTTGGCACCTTCCACTGTAATCGAGACTGGAATAGTTTGATAATAGAGTGCTAAAAAGTTACGTGGACCCATTTGCACGGCACGACCACCGACCACGTCCATCCCGTGATTGACGACGCGGCGCATGGTTTCAGTGGCATAGTATTTGGCCATTGCTGTCATCACGGCAGGCTTACCACCTTGATTTAATCCACAAGTGACCAAATAACGGAAGGCTTCTAGCATATAGGTATCACTGGCAATATCACTGGTGGCTTCCTGCACACCTTCAAATTTACCGACTGAAATCTTGAATTGTTGACGGATTTTGGCAAAAGCACCTACGGTCAAATACGTTACTTCACTTGCGGCGGTCGATAATGCAGGTAAGGAAATACCACGACCCACTGCCAGACATTCCATTAGCATACGCCAGCCTTTACCAATATTTTCAGCACCGCCGATAATCCAGTCCAGTGGAATAAAGATATCTTTACCATCTACGGTTCCATTCATAAAAGGGGAACCGGGATTGTGCCGTGCTCCAACTTTTACGCCCTCATGACTGGCAGGAATCAGGGCACAGGTAATGCCATATTCCATCTTGTTTTTATCACCTAATAGTCCATCAGGATCATACAGCTTAAATGCCAAACCGATGACAGTTGCAATCGGGGCAAGGGTAATCCAGCGTTTGGAGAAATTCATGCGTAAGCCAAGCACTTGCTGGCCTTCAAAATCTCCATAGCAAACCACACCGGTATCCGGAATGGCCCCTGCATCTGAACCTGCTTCTGGACTGGTTAAGCCAAAACAGGGAATCTCTTTACCATTGGCCAAGCCCGGTAAATAGCGGTCTTTTTGCGCTTCAGTTCCATAATGTAGTAATAATTCACCCGGTCCTAAAGAATTGGGCACCATACAACTGACCGCTGCCGTTAAGGAACGGGAAGCAATCTTGCTCATAATCCGGCTTTGCGCAAATGAACTAAAGGCACGTCCGCCATATTCCTTAGGAATAATCAGCCCTAAAAAACCATTTTCACGAATGTAAGTCCATGCTTCGGGTGGCAAATCTTTATAGTGATGATGGATATCCCAGTCATTCAGCATACTGCATAACTGTTCGACTTCATGATCTAAAAATGATTGTTCTTCTGTCGAAAGCGTAGGATAAGGATAGCTTTCAAATTTGGACCAGTCCGGTGCTCCCATAAACAGGTCTTTTTCCCACCAACTGGTGCCTGCATCCAAAGCTTCGCGCTCAGTGGTGCTCATTGTCGGCATAGCATTGGCAAGGGTCTTATAGGCAGGTCTGGTCATCAGTGCCATTCGTAATGAATCAATCATAATGACCAGACTGAGTAGAATAAGTGGAATACCAAAAATTAGCGACCATGGACTAATAAAGGCGGTGACTACTGCAACGATGATTGTCGTAATTGCCCCAGTATTACGGCTCAATGCAAAAAAGAAAATGGCCCAGATTGTAAAAAATTGAATAAGCACACTGATGATGAATAACATTTATTTTCTCCAGTTGCTTACACCCAATCAAAGTCAGAGAAACAGTAAAGGGTATCTGGAATCGCAAGATAACTTATTGCACTGTTTTATTAGAATGACTTTAGGTGTAATAAAAATATTGTTGTTAAGACCGAGAGGCGAACTAAGGATTCCATCCCGAATTTATATAATTGAATCTTGTTTTTAAGATAGAGCGTTTTTTGAACAGTGTAAAAGATTGAACTGTAAGAGAAATGTCACGAAAAGTAATGGATGCTTGTATCTGGCTCTATTTTGAATTTTATTATTTTTAAATAAGTAATAAACCGTTTGCAGTGATTTATGCACGTTTAATATTACGATAACAGTAAACTAATCTAGAGGATCATCCACATGCTTAAACTGATCTATTACGTTCCTGAATCTTATCTGGAATCGACCAAAATCGCCGTGTTCAAAGCAGGTGCAGGTGGGATAGGTAACTATGAGCATTGTGCCTGGCAGGTTTTGGGTACAGGACAATTTAAACCAGTGAAAAGGGCAGATCCTTTTATTGGTGAAGTCGGACAACTTGAAAAAGTTGAGGAATGGCGGGTAGAAATTATTGTGCCTGAAGATCAAGCTTCTGATGTCGCAAAAGTATTAAAGGCAAGCCATCCATATGAAGAGCCTGCTTTCGAATTTATTCAAATGGTGGATGTGAAATATTAAGTTGCCACAGAAGAATATTCTGATACGCGAAAGGGTGATATGGATGTCACCCGTTAGACAGAGATTCAGGGATGAATCTTCTGTCTAACAAAGGGTTTTGGTTATTTTGAGCCTTTAAAGTAACATCTATACCTATGCAAATTTAAAGCGAGTTATGGCAAGCGTATCAGGCTGTGCCAATTTTAAATTAGAATCAAACCTTCTGAATAAATAATTCACGGTCAAAACGGTATTGCGGGAAGAACACACCGTCAACCGCGCGCTCACCTGCAGCAATGACCATCACAGGATATTGCTGATCATTCAGATTTAAAATTTTATTGACCATCGGTTCATCAAAACCTTCCATCATGCAACTGTCAAAACCATAAGCCCTTAAAGCCAAAACCAGATTTTCACAAGCCAAAGCTGTGGTTTTGCTTGCCCAAAGTTTTGCATCTGCCGGGTTAAAGGCAGTCACTGGCAATTGCTTATCCAGTGTACGTGCAACTTTGAAAGCCACTTTCTTAAAGTTACCCAGAGCATTGAAATAACCTGTTTTATAATTATACGGAATGAACTTATAATATTTCTGCACAGCAGCAGGCGCTTCAGGAAATGGAAATTCAGAAATATTCATTTTCGCCATTTCATCAATACGATCGGTACGTGCCACACAAACAATCAATTCTGAAGCCGTTTTTGCTGCTAATTGGCTTAAGCAGGCTTTTACCAGCTGTTTCTTTTTAGCTAGGTTTTGCACCACATAAAAGGTCCACGGCTGCAGATTGGATGAGTTTGGTGCAAGCAAGGCAAGGTCTAAACAATCATCCAGCACTTCGGCAGGAATAGTTTTTTTAGTAAATTTACGTACAGAACGACGGGTCTGCACAACTTTCTTAAAATTCTCGACATCAATATCTGTCGGGGCAGGCTCAAAATAACGTTTTTTTTCAGTTTTGGTTTCGCTTGAATCAGTCATCTTTATCTACTCAAATTTTAAAGCTTGAAATTTAGATCTATTAAAAAACATAAAGCCACTGAACAATGTCATTATTCAGTGGCTTTTCATTTAACAATAAAACAATTAATTAAATTGTGCAAAATCTGGCTTGCGCTTTTGCATAAATGCAGCCACTGCCTCAGCCATTTCTGGTGAAGAGACACGCTTCATAAAGATTTCAGCTTCATCATCTACACAGTCCAGAATTTCCTGCAAGTTATGTTTCATTAAAGCTTTGGTTTGCTTAATTGAAGCCAATGGCAGTACAGCTAAAATCTGCGCCTGTTTCAATGCAGTCGCATATACATCTTCTTCAATGCTATTCACCAAACCTGCACTGAGTGCTTTTTCACTGTTAAATTTTTGTGCAGTAAAAAGCAACTCAGCCGCTTTGTGGTAACCCGCCTGTTGAATAAGCAGCTTGCTCGAAGCCCCTTCAGGAGAAAGGCCCAAGCTTACAAATGGAATCTGGAATAGGGCAGTGTTGTCGCTATAAACCAAATCACAGTGTAAAAGCATAGTAACCCCAATACCAATCGCTACACCACGAACCGCTGCAATCAAAGGTTTTGAAAATTTCGCAGCAGATTTTAATACTACAAATGGAGGTGCATCACCAGCTTTCCCGGAAAGTGGAGTTTGAATAAACTGCATGAAGTCCTGCATATCATTGCCCGCGCTGAAATCTGCATCTGCACCGCGTAAAATCACCACACGCACATCTTTATCTTGATCCGCTTCATCTAAAGCTTTAGCAATCCAGAGATACAATTCGCCATATAATGCATTTTTTGCTTTTGGTCGATTAATGGCTAAAGTTAGTACGCCATTTTCTAAATTCGCATCCAAATGTTCATGAGGTTGTTGAATACAGCTCAGTGTCATCGTACTATCCTTGCTTTAAAACTTAATTTAATTTTATGGCGTTTATTATGTCGCATATTTATTTGGGCGACACAACTCATGAGTCATAAAAAATTTGATCTGTTATGAACTATACATTTGATTATCTTGTTTTCATTGGTCGGTTTCAGCCTTTTCATTTGGCACATATGCAAACGATTAAAATTGCTTTAGAGCAAAGTCAGTATGTGATTTTGGCACTCGGATCTGCACAGAATGAACGTAATATTAAAAATCCGTTTAGTGCTTCTGAACGTGAACAGATGATTTTGTCCAACTTTTCAGCAGTAGATCAACAGCGAATTAAGTTTGTACATGTGGTTGATGTCTACGATGATAAAAAATGGCAAAAGCTGGTTACTTCGCTGGTAGCAGAAATGGTACAGCCTGAAGATAAAGTCGGTTTAATTGGTCATTTTAAGGATGAATCTTCATACTATCTGCAGCTTTTTCCAGAATGGGAGATGGTAGAACTTGCCAGCTTGGTTGGAGCAATTTCAGCGACCCCGCTGCGTGAAGCGTATTATCGTGGCGAAATCATCGAATCTGCTTTTCCACTGGGCACCAGTGAGTTTTTACACAAATTTCAGAACACGCCTACTTACCAACAATTGCAGCACAAATACCTGACACAAGATAAAACCAATCTTGAAAAATCTTAGTAAGCTTTTAAGTCGGAGCAAGAAATTGCAACGACCTAGGAGTGGACAAGATGAATATCCAGACCATAATCAAAAATCTCTTAATTGCTGGAACAGTAAGTTTAAATATCTTAGCTCAAGCAAATGCACAAGAATGGATACTAACCCCTCAGACTCATGTCAGTTTTGATATCAGATCGATGGGTTTTTCTATCGTGAAAGGGCAATTTGAGCAGGTTCAATCCAGTATGAGCTTTGATCCTAAAGTGCCACAAAATGCCTCGGCACAGTTTGTATTGGATATAAATAGCCTAAGTTTGAGCAGACCATCACTAAGAGAGATGATTTTGGGTGAGGATTTATTTTATGCAGAAAAATATCCAACAGCGACTTTTAATAGTCATGAATTTATAGCCTTAGGCAACAATCATTACAGTATAAAAGGTGATTTAACCTTGCGCGGTATTACCCAGCCTGTAACTCTAGATACCGTTTTAAAACCAAATATAGCCGATCCCCAACTTTTAGATGTTGAATCTAAAGCCGTGGTGAATCGTAGTGATTTTGGTATGAAAAAATCATTTGGTGGGGTAGGGGAGAAAGTGAATATTGCAGTAAATGGACAATGGCAAACAAGATAGTTTATGCATTTAAACAACCGCTTAAAGTACTTCAGAATTTCGAGTTTTTTTACGCTTTTGCATAATGGTTTTATTCTTATAGTGATATATAGACTTCTATACTTTTAAGTTGCTGACAGCTTTTAAACTTCTTGGTGAGCTTAAAATATAGGACAGCCTTTTAAAGTCAAAGTATTTAAAAATAACAATTTTATAAAGTGCTATTAGGTTGCTAATAATATATTAAGCTAATTCTTATAGGGAAATTATGTCGGGTATTTTTTTCCATTAGTCATTAATGATTTTACAAAAACCCCAATAAACTGATATAAAAATAACTAAAATGCAAATTCAAAAATTTAAAACAAATTTAATCTAAGGATGGACCGCATGTCTAAATCCGATCAATAAGCAATCATAAAAGGTGGATTTAAATTTGAAAACAACAATAAAAAATGGACTTGTTATCTTAGCAATGGGTTCAGCTTTGATCAGTCAGTCCTTTGCGCAATCCTGGGTTTTAACACCTCAAAGTAATGTTGGTTTCGAGATCAAGTCGATGGGGCTTACGGTGGTCAAGGCTAAATTTAATCAAGTTCAATCGAGCATGGAGTTTGATGCTAAAGCACCGCAAAAGGCATCGACACATCTGATTATGGATGTCGAGAGTTTAAGCTTTAATAAGCCTTTGCTGAAACAGATGATTTTGGGCGAAGACCTTTTTTATGCAGCGAAATATAAAACTGTAAGGTTTAAAAGTACCCAATTTAAAGACTTGGGAAATGGTAAATATAATGTTCTAGGAAATTTGACCTTGCGTGGTGTGACCAAGCCTGTGATTTTTGTAACCACATTTAAACCTAACCTCTCTAATGTCAACTTACTCGATGTCCAAGCTTCTGCAGTGATTAACCGTAGCGATTTTGGTATGAGAAAAGGTATTGGAGGTGTAGGGGAGAAAGTGAATCTTCAGCTTTCGGGGCAATGTGAAGTGAACTAAAATTACATTTGCGGGTGTTTCAAAAAGATCTTTTTATAGGTTTTTTTAATTTATCTACTGTGCTGTAGGCTGGTTATTAGGTGGATTTAAAAAATCCAAGCAAAAGCTAAATTAAGATTTTGGGTTATAAAAGACCACAAAGAAACAAGTAGGATAAAAGCCCAAAGCTTTGGGCTTTTATAAATTTAGTGGTAATACTATCAAGCTACCTAGAGGGCTTTTAAGTCTTCCAATACCTGTTCTGCATGACCTGCAGCTTTGACTTTACGGTATTCTTTGACTAGTTTGCCATTATGGAAAATAAAGGTTGAGCGTTCAATACCCATCACCTGTTTGCCATACATGTTTTTTTCTTTAATCACGTCAAAGTGCTTGCACAGTATTTCTTCTTTGTCACTAATCAGATTAATGGTCAGATTCTGCTTTTCGGTAAAGTTCTGATGCGCTTTAACAGAGTCGCGTGAAATGCCCAAAATAGTGGTATCTAAAGCATCAAATTGATCCTTTAGACACGAAAAACCTATCGCTTGTATGGTACAGCCCGGGGTTGAATCCTTCGGATAAAAATACACAATTAGCCATTCAGTCGGAATTTCGGTCAGATTAATTTCACCCGTGGTGGTAGGGAAGGTTTGATTGAGGAAACTAATATCAGACATGTCTTGATCCTTACAAAGTTGAATTTGTCATATTGATCTTGAATTTATACGGACATGATAGCGAATTTATGCATACTTATGCTGAAGTTCGCCAGGTAAATTTTCAGTAATAAAAAGCCTGCAATTGCAGGCTTTTATTGAATCCAAATCAAGTTACTTTTTAGGTTGTTGAGCAGATTTCATTGCTTCTTCAGTTAAGCTTTTAAGCTTGCCTGTAAGTTGTGGACCAAAACAAGCTTGAAGATCTTTATTTTGTTTTTGAACAAAAGCTAAAGTAGCCGGGCTTTTCTTCTGGTTAACGGTACTTTGAATTTCCCATTTTTGAGCATTGGTTAATTTACCGTCCGCCTCAACCGCACAAGTACAATATTTGCTTACTTCTGCAGCTGATAATTTTTTGCTTTTGCCTGTTTCATCTTTACAAACATTAATTAAAGCAGATTTTACATTAGTGCTTTTATAAGCTTCTTGGAGCTTGTTTGTTTCTGCAGCATTTGAAGCAGTTGCCATGAATGCTACAGCAGAAACTAATGTAGAAAGAATAATGTTTGATTTCAAATTTTTCATGTATTGTTACCCTGTTATGACGGTATATAACGTGTTGGATCTGCGATACCTGCATCAGCAAAACCTTGTTTGCGTAAACGGCAACTATCGCATTTGCCACAAGCACGTCCTTGGTCGTCTGCTTGGTAGCAAGACACCGTTTGACTGTAGTCTACGCCATGTTCTATACCTAAGCGAATAATATTTGCTTTGGATAAATGTAACAGAGGTGTTTCAAATTTTAGAGGTTTACCTTCCACACCTACCTTGGTTGCAAGGCGGGCCATGCGTTCAAAAGCATCAATAAATTCAGGGCGACAGTCAGGATAACCTGAATAATCAACGGCATTGATACCAATTACAATCGCTTCTGCACCAAACACTTCTGCGGCAGCAAGCGCATAGGACAGAAATATCGTGTTACGTGCTGGAACATAAGTTACAGGAATACCTTCTTGTTCATGATCTGGAACATCAATGCTATGGTCTGTTAATGCAGAGCCACCGAGGTTACCTAAATCAATATTAATGACGCGATGTTCTACTCCAGCACGCTGTGTTAAAGTTCTAGCAGCATCAAGTTCAGTGGTAGAACGTTGACCATACATAAAACTGATGGCAATACATTCATAACGTGCTTGCGCCCAAGCCAAACAAGTTGTTGAGTCTAAGCCTCCAGATAACAAAACTATGGCACGAGAGCGCATATTCAAATCTCCAAACAAATATAGGTATTCAAAAACAGAAATAAATTAACGACCAGTTTCATCATTCCAGAGCAATTTATGCAATTGTAGCTGGAAACGGACAGGGAGATGGTCTTCTAAAATCCATTGTGCTAAATCACGCGCGAGTTGAGGTAATCGAACCACACCTTTTTCAACTGCAAATGCAGGAGAGAACCATACGGTGCTAACCTTGTCGGCAAGTTTGTATTGTTCAACTTGTTGTTTTGACCATTGATAGTCTTCACGATTACAAATTACAAACTTGATTTGGTCATGCTGAGTCAAATGATCAAGATTACTAAGCAAATTTCGTGCGACTTCACCAGAAGTTGGGGTTTTTAAATCGAGCACTTTAGAAATACGCGGATCAACTTTAGATACATCTAAAGCACCACTGGTCTCAACTGAGACTTCACAGCCCAAATCGGCTAAACGTTGCATTAGAGGTAGGGCATTTGGCTGAGCCAGCGGTTCACCACCCGTCACGCAAATATAGGGGGTTTTAAAATCGAGTGTTGTTTTAATGATGTCGTCTAGTGATTGGCGTTCACCACCTTCAAAAGAATAAGTAGTATCACAATAAGTGCAGCGTAAAGGGCAACCCGTTAAACGAATAAACACCGTTGGCAAACCGGCAGCGTTGGCTTCACCTTGTAATGAATAGAAAATCTCCGTGATGCGTAAACCCGCAGACGGATCAGAAACAGGAATAGCAGAAGAGCGAAGAGTATTCATAACAAAAAATTACCACACCAAGAAACATGAAAGTACAAAAACAAAAATCTCTACGACCATGTCTGACCGTAGAGACGAGGAGCGGCTAAAGCTCCGAGGAACACAAATTTTCCTTGTAAATTAAAGACTTAGTCTTCGCGTAATAAATCGTTTAGGCTGGTTTTAGCACGCGTTTTCGCATCAACTTTTTTCACGATGATTGCAGCATATAAGTTGCAAGTACCATCTTTAGAAGGAAGGCTACCAGAAACAACTACAGAACCTGCAGGAACGCGACCGTAGTGGATTTCGCCAGTTGCGCGGTCAAAGATTTTAGTCGATTGGCCAATGAATACCCCCATTGAAATCACAGAACCTTCTTCAACAATTACACCTTCAACGATCTCAGAACGTGCACCGATAAAGCAGTTGTCTTCAATAATGGTTGGATTTGCCTGAAGTGGTTCAAGTACGCCGCCAATACCCACACCGCCCGATAAATGTACATTTTTACCAATTTGTGCACATGAACCTACAGTTGCCCATGTATCAACCATGGTGCCTTCATCAACGTAAGCACCAATGTTGACATAAGAAGGCATCAATACCACATTTTTTGCCTGGAATGAACCTTTACGAGCCACAGCCGGTGGCACAACACGCACGCCAGCAGCTTTAAACTGTTCTTCAGTCCAATCGCCAAACTTGGTATCTACCTTGTCGTAGAAACGAAGATCACCAGACTCAATGGTTTTGTTGTCATTTAGTTTAAAAGATAACAAAACTGCTTTTTTAAGCCATTGGTGAACAATCCATTCACCATCAATTTTTTCAGCTACACGAAGTGAGCCGTTATCTAGGCCAGCAATAGCTTCTTCTACAGCGCTGCGCACTTCAGCAGGGCAATCAGCCGCTGTGAAATTAGCACGATCTTCAAAAGCTTGTTCAATGATTGTTGAAAGCTGAGACATGATCTTCCATTTCCAAAAAAATTTCCCAAGATTTTACACTATATTGAGACAAAAATAGATGAAAAAGTGGCTTTAGATCGGAATTAATTATTAAACCTATCTGGAAGGCTTTACTCACCAAAATGCGAGAGATTTATTTGAGAGGTTTGTAAAGTATTAATGCGTTAACACAACGCAAACAATACAGTGATTAATGCAATATCTTATTAAGCTTGATATAGAGATTTCATCCAATAATATAAAATTATCTATAGAAAAAATTATTACTAATCAATGATAAATAGTATTTGTATCAAAATTTAACAAAAGTAAGCAAATTTTGAATAAAACATAAACTCTTTATCTTTTATAGTTTAAATACGAAAAAAACATTAATGATGAAATAAGCCATTTTGAGGAGAAACACGATGAAAACTTTAAGTACGATTTTAGCAGCAACTGTACTAACAGCTCTTGCCGGTACAGCGATGGCTGACGATGCAGTAGTACAAGATGGTTATGCATTTGATCGCAATCAACTTATTCCAACAGGTGTTCGTGCTGAAGTAGGTACAACAGGTTATGGTGGTGCGTTACTTTGGACTGCAAACCCATACGTAGGTTTAGCGCTTGGTTATAACGGTGGTGACATTTCTTGGTCTGATGATTTATCTGTAGACGGCGTAAAATATGACGTTGATATGGATAACAAACTTGCATATTTAAATGCAGAAATTCGTCCTTGGGGTGCCAGTGAAAACCGTTGGGCACAAGGGGTTTATATGGCTGCAGGTGTAGGTTATTTAGACAGTGAGTATGGCTTAAAATCCCAAACGGGCAGCGGTACAATTGAAATTGATGGCAATCCGACTAGTTTTAGTTCGGTAAATGGTAATGTGTCATATGAAAATGACATTTCTCCATACCTAGGTTTAGGTTTCGCCCCAAAAATCAATAAAAATTGGGGTGTGTTCGGTGAAGTCGGTGCTTACTATACTGGCAATCCAAAAGCGACCTTAACGGGTGTCGGTGGTACAGTTGCAGACCAAGCTTTATTAGCTGAACATGAGCGTAATATTGAAAATGATGATGAATACCAATGGTTACCAGTCGGCAAAGTGGGCGTAAGCTACCACTGGTAAGTTAAAGTTATCATTCTTTAAAAAAACGAGCTTCGGCTCGTTTTTTGTTTTCGAAAATTAAGTTTTTAAGTTTAAGTTATCGGAGATTATCTGTTGAAGAGTAAATCCTTTTAATTAAAAACACTAACCCACTTTAATGCGCTAACCCAATGCATCAATTATTTACCCAAGATGAAGATCTAAATAAACTGCCTAAACCATTTTCGATAGGTATTTTTTGAAATATGGGCATTAATAAGGACAGTTAAAAATAAAGCGTAATAAGGGCTAAAAAATCGAGTAAGGCTTTGATTTGATGTCTCAAATTAGATAAATAGAATAATAGAAATACTTTGATAGAATTAAAAAAGGGATATTGTAATATCCCTAATCTAAAAAATGTGATTTCAATCCTCGGGATAAGCAACTCGTTTTAATGCTTTGATATCCGCTTCAGGTGAGCAGAGTGAAATAAACTCATAACCATAGCCGCGCAGTAAATGACCTTTACGTACTGCAATCCAGGTGGTATTTAAGCCAAAAATATCGGTTGGAATTTGTTTTAAACGGTAGTCACGTTCTGAATCATAAGCGACATTGTTGACAATGCCGACGCCCATATCCAGTTCGACATAGGTTTTGATAACGTCGGCATCAAGTGCTGACATTACAATATCGACATCAATTCCTGCCTCTTCAAAGGCCTTGTCAATTTTTGAACGGCCGGTGAAACCGCCATGGTAGGTAATCAGCGGGTATTGCGCCAAGTCTTCTAAACTAATATCTGTTTTATTGGCCAGAGGATGATTTTGTGGCGTAATAATACTGTGTTGCCAAGTATAAAAAGGCACACTCGCAAGGTTGTCTTCAGTGGTTAAAGACTCGGTTGCAATACCGATATCGGCTTCACCTTGAAGTAGCATTTCAGTAATTTCAACCGGACTTGCCTGTTGCAAAATCAGATGTACTTTTGGAAATTCTTTTTTAAATTGATTTACAATCGGTGGTAACACATAACGTGCTTGCGTATGTGTAGTTGCAATCGTAAGCGTGCCTTCATCGACGCGGTTAAAGTCATCTGCAAGACGTTTGATGTTGTCTGCATCGACCAGCATGCGTTCAACAATGCCCAGTAAAGACTGACCCGGCTCAGTTAAACCCAGCAAACGTTTCCCTTTGCGGATAAACAATTGCACACCCAGTTCATCTTCCAAATCTTTAATGTGTTTACTTACCCCTGATTGTGATGTGTAAAGTGCTGCTGAAGCTTCAGTTAAATTAAAATTTTGTCTAACGGTTTCTCGAATAATTCTTAATTGTTGGAAATTCATGATTCTGCCTACCTTAAAAGGGGATGGGGCTTGTTTTGCCCCATCTATTTGTTCTTAAGCGACATCATTGGCAAATAAATGCAATGCAGATGGGCTTAACCACACAGTTTGATTGGGTTTGAATTGATGTAATTTGGCTTCTTCAGAGCTAAGCGAAATTTCAATCAAATTACCTTGGCGATCCTGAAGTTCGGCAAGCACTTTACCGGCAATCCAGATTTCACGTAAGAACGTGGCTTGAATGGCATTTTCTTGCGGAGCGGCATGAATGCTGAGTTCGTTTGGACGCGCAAAGGCAATGATTTCACCTTGGGGTGCATCTTTCACCTGTGGTAACTGAATACGGTCTTCACCCAGATGAATGATGCCTTGCTGATTTTGACCTTCGAAACGATTGGCCTGACCCAGAAAGTCGAAAACAAACGGCGTTGCCGGTTTTTCATAAACTTCACGTGGTGAACCAATTTGCTCTACATTTCCTTTATTCATCACGATAATTTGATCCGCCACTTCTAAGGCTTCTTCCTGATCGTGGGTGACAAAAATAGAGGTGATATGCAACTCATCATGCAAGGTACGTAACCAGCGACGCAGTTCTTTACGCACTTTGGCATCTAAAGCACCAAACGGCTCATCCAGTAACAGTACGCGAGGCTCAACAGCGAGTGCTCGGGCCAATGCAATACGTTGACGTTGACCGCCTGATAACTGAGCCGGGAAACGATCCGCCAAGAAACCGAGTTGAACCAAATCAAGTAAACGGGTGACACGTTTTTTGATTTCAGCTTCAGAAGGACGCGTCGAGCGCGGACGAACACGTAAACCAAAAGCAATATTGTCAAATACAGTCATATGACGGAACAATGCATAGTGCTGGAAAACGAAGCCCACTTGACGTTCGCGAACGTGTACATCAGTTGCGTCTTCACCTTCAAGAATCACCTGACCGCCATCCGCCGACTCCAAGCCTGCGATAATGCGCAGCAGGGTGGTTTTGCCGCAGCCTGATGGACCGAGTAATGCCACCAGCTGACCATCTGGAAAATCCAGTGATATATTTTTAAGTGCATGGAATGCACCGAAGTGTTTTTCAATATTTTTAACTTGAATACTCATGATGTCATTCCTTAAGAAACTTGTGACTCTTCATTGCGTTTGTTTTGCTTTTCTTGGCGTATTTCAACCCATGTTTTTAAAATCAAGGTCACAATGGCAAGTAAAGCCAACAGCGAGGACACCGCAAACGCAGCACTAAAGGTATATTCGTTGTAAAGAATTTCGACGTGTAGCGGTAAGGTATTGGTTTCACCACGAATGTGACCAGACACCACCGATACTGCACCGAATTCGCCCATCGCACGGGCATTACACAGAATCACCCCGTAAATCAGACCCCATTTAATATTCGGCAAGGTCACTTTACAGAAGGTTTGCCAGCCAGAAGCACCGAGTACAATCGCGGCTTCTTCTTCTTCGGTGCCTTGCGCTTCCATTAAAGGAATCAATTCACGAGCCACAAAAGGAACAGTAATAAAGATGGTTGCAAGTACAATGGCAGGCACGGCATATAACACTTTAATGTCATGATCCATCAGCCAACTGCCCATCCAGCCTTGAGTACCAAAAATTAGCACCAACATCATACCTGCAATAACCGGCGATACAGAGAAGGGTATGTCAATAATAGTGGTTAAAATGGATTTACCGCGGAAGTTGAATTTTGCAACAGACCAGGCAGCAGCAACACCAAACACCACGTTTAATGGCACGGCAATGGCAGCAGTCAATAAAGTCAACTTTACTGCAGATAAAGTGTCTGGATTGATCAGGGCTTGAAAATAAACTGCAACCCCTTGCTTAAAGGCTTCAACAAAGACCAAAATTAACGGAAGAATCAGGCAGCTCAAGAAAAAGATCAGCGCAATGGTAATCAGAAGATTACGCACCCAGGCCGGTTCGCGGGTTGCATCACGAGATTGCAGTTTTTCTGCTAAAGCATTGCTATTGGTAGTTAAACTCATGGTGCAGTTCTCCCTGTACGGCGGCTTGCCCACGCTTGTAGCAAGTTAATCAGGAATAAAATCGCAAAAGAAATTAACAACATCACCACCGCAATCGTGGTTGCACCTGCGTAATCATATTCTTCTAAACGCGAAATAATCATCAAAGGCGCGATTTCAGTTTCATAGGGCTGGTTACCGGCAATAAAGATCACTGAACCATATTCACCGACACCACGTGCAAATGCCAATGCAAAACCAGTCAGTAATGCAGGAAACAGAATCGGCAAAATGATTTTAGTTATAATCTGAAAACGGTTGGCGCCGAGTGCTGATGCAGCTTCTTCCAGTTCGGTTTCCATATCACTTAAAACAGGCTGTACCGTACGAACCACGAAAGGTAAGCCAATAAAAATCAGCGCAAGCGTGATTCCTATCGGAGTATAAGCCACTTTAATACCAATCGGCTCTAGGTACTGACCAATCCAGCCTGTAGGCGCATATAAAGATGTCAGGGCGATACCGGCAACTGCGGTTGGCAAGGCAAAAGGTAAGTCGACTAAAGCATCAATAATCCGTTTACCAGGAAAGCTGTAACGAACCAGACACCATGCCAGTAACAAACCAAATACTACATTGACTAAGGCAGCAATAAGTGCGGCACTAAAACTTAACTGCAAAGATTTTAGGATACGTTCTGAACTTAAAATTTCCCATAAACCGTCCCAACCAATTCCCAGTGACTTAATAAACACTGCAGAGAGTGGAATAAGAACAATTAATGACAAATACGCTAGGGTAAAGCCTAGAGAAAGACCAAATCCTGGCAGCACTCGGGATCGCTGCGACATGATTACTCCTCAAAAGAGAAAATGCTGACCAATTAAGTCAGCAAAAATAAAAGTTTAATTAGGCACAAGCATAATTTGCAGACTTCAAATTGCAAATTTAAAATAATACTTGCTCTCATCAGAAAAATTGATATGTTGCAGTACATTTTCTGAAATCAAATAATCATAAATTTCAGGAAATGGACCAAAACCAGAAGCAACATTAATATGTCCGACTTGACCTAAGTTAATAGGATTGAGCTTCCATGCTTGGGCTAAGCATTTGGCATCTTCAAAATTTAACCAAGGATCGTTTTCACTAATCATTAAAGTGGTCGGTACGGCAATTTTCAGTTGGTGGAAATACGCACTGTAATCTGATTGACTATCACGTGCGAAACCAGCTTCACCAAAACGTGCAGGATTTGCGGGTGCAACCAAAATCAAATTTTTAATTTTTTGATTTAATTCCGGATGCTGAGCCAATGCTGCAACGGTGGTTAGGCAACCAAAGCTATGCGCAACGATTTGGATCTGACCTTGAATTGGAGTTACAGTATTTACAAATTCGCTTATCCAGTTTTCAAGTACCGGGTCATTCCAATCCTGTTGCTGTACACGAGAGCATGACATGAGTTGTCGTTGTAACCAAGATTGCCAGTGGGCATGTTCGCTGCCACCTACGCCTGGAACAATTACGGTATGAATCATGTCGATGCTCCTCTATCTTTGCAGCACGATTATTTCGCGCTATTTGCCTTTACGATTTGGTCAAAGATGCCACCATTTTCAAAGTGAGCTTTTTGAACTTTATCCCAACCACCAAATTCCTGGTCAATGGTGACAAGTTTAAGTGGCTTGAATACATTGCTGTATTTTGCTAACACTTTTGCATTACGTGGACGGTAAAAGTTACGTGCTGAAATCTCTTGACCCAATGGTGAATACAAGAAGTTCAAGTAACCTTGCGCCACGTATTTGTTACCTTTTTTCTCGGCATTTTTTTCTACAATCGCAACCGGTGGCTCAGCCAGAATGGACAGGCTAGGCGTTACAATTTCGAATTTGCCCGGTTGTTCACGAAGCGCTAAGTGAGCTTCATTTTCCCAAGCCAGTAATACGTCACCAATGCCGCGTTCAGCAAATGTGGTTGTTGCACCGCGTGCACCAGAATCGAGAACTTTGGTGTTTTTATAAATTTTACGCACAAATTCTTGAGCCGTTTTATCGTTGCCACCAGCTTGGTGTTTTGCCCAAGCCCAAGCTGCTAAATAGTTCCAGCGTGCGCCGCCAGACGTTTTAGGATTTGGCGTGATGATGCCTACACCCGGTTTAACCAAGTCGCCCCAGTCTTTTAGACCTTTAGGATTGCCTTTACGTACCAAGAAAACGATGGTAGAGGTATAAGGTGTTGAGTTTTGAGGAAGTTTCTTTTGCCAGTCAGCTGGAAGAAGTTTGGTTTTTTGTTCAATCACGTCAATATCCGCAGCAAGAGCCAGCGTCACGACATCAGCATCTAAACCATCAATTACTGCACGTGCCTGTTTGCCAGAACCACCATGAGATTGTTTGAAATTGATTTTTTGACCTGTGCGGCTTTCCCAGTATTTGCCGAACTGTTTATTGATATCTTCATAAAGTTCACGCGTAGGGTCATATGAGACATTTAAAAAGTCTTTTGCCAGGACACTAAAAGATGTTGCAGAGATAACTGCGGCTAAAACCCCTAACCTTAATGTTGCTGAAATGCTCATGCCAACCTCAATATTCTTAACTATTTTGTAATATAAGTGCAGAATAGCGCCATACTTTATGCATAAAAAATAATAAAAAATGAATTTAATATGAAAAAAAGAGATAAAAGAAGCCTGTTTGGTATCCAAAGCACTGGCCTTATGAATAAAGCCAGTACTGTTCTTGATCTTCCCAGATTATTTGGTGCTATTCGCTTTCACGATTTGGTCAAAAACGCCGCCATTATCAAAATGTTGTTTCTGAACTTTGGTCCAGCCACCGAATTCTTTATCAATAGTTACAAGCTTCAAAGGTTTGAATACGGATTTGTATTTTGCCAATACAGCCGCATTACGCGGACGATAAAAGTTGCTGGCAGCAATGGTTTGACCTGCAGGTGAGTACAGATAGTTTAAGTAAGCTTTCGCTATGTTCAGATTGCCATCTTTCTGTGCATTTTTTTCAACAATCGCTACAGGCGGTTCTGCCAAGATAGACAACGATGGTGTGATAATTTCAAACTTGCCCGGCTGTTCACGTATCGCCAAGTGTGCTTCATTTTCCCAAGCTAGTAATACATCGCCAATCCCACGTTCAGCAAATGTTGTAGTTGCACCACGTGCGCCAGAATCAAGAACTTTGGTATTTTTATAGATTTTGCGTACAAATTCTTGGGCTTTGGCATCGTTGCCACCCGGTTGGTGTTTCGCCCACGCCCATGCCGCTAAATAGTTCCAGCGTGCACCACCAGACGTTTTAGGGTTTGGTGTGATAATCCCGACATCGGGTTTAACCAAATCGCCCCAATCTTTAATGCCTTTCGGATTGCCTTTATGTACAAGAAATACGATGGTTGATGTATAAGGGGTGGAGTTATTGGGAAACTTTTTTTGCCAGTCTTTTGGCAGAAGATTCGTATTTTCTGCAATGGCATCAATATCTGCAGCCAGTGCTAAAGTCACAACGTCTGCATCAAGACCATCAATGACTGAACGTGCCTGTTTGCCGGAACCGCCGTGTGATTGCTTGAAGTTAATCTCTTGGCCTGTGGTTTTCTTCCAATATGCACCAAACTCTTTATTATAGTTTTCATACAGTTCACGGGTTGGATCGTAAGAAACGTTTAAAAAGTCTTTTGCAAGCGCACTAAAAGATGTTGCCGAAATAAGTGCTGCTAAAACCCCGATTTTTAATGAGCGCATTTTTACTATCCTTTACATTTGAATTATTCATGTTTTGTAACAAGACAAAGCATAGCTTCATCTTTTTTATTAAAAAAATAATAAGAAACGAATTTGATATGAATAAAAAAGCTATTAATCTAAGGCGGCTGTTTTAAACTAAGTTATCATTTACAGGATGCTTTGTTATGCCATGTTTTAAGAATGCAGAGGAAGTAAACGAAATTTCGTTATTGGATCGGGCCTTCCATTATGGTGATGGTTGTTTTACGACTGCTCGTGTTCGGCATGGCAAAATTGAGCTTGAAAACCTCCATATGGCGCGACTGCATTTAAGTTGTGAGCGCTTATTGTTAAAAGCTGACTTGAGCCTAATTCAAAAAAGCTTGGCTTTACTGCAACAGCAATTTCTAGAAGTGAATGGCACGCTTAAAATCATCATTAGCCGGGGTGAAGGACAGCGCGGATATAGCTTACCTAATCATCCGTCTGATGTATGGGTGTTTTTTTATCCTAAAGTGGTTGATGATTTTCAAGTTGAAAAAATAAAATCGGGGGTACTACAGCAGGCACTGGGACTGACCATGCCCAGCCTGGTCGGTTTAAAAAGCCTGAATCGTTTGGAACAGGTATTATTAAAAAATGAGGCCGATCAAAAGGGCTGGGCGGAAGCACTGGTGACCGATGTGCAAGGCACTGTTGTTGAAGGAGTAAGCAGTAATTGTTTCATTCGTTTAAACAATACATGGATTACCCCAGAACTTCGTTATAATGGCGTGCATGGTGTGATGCGCGCGGAGATATTATTTCGTATGCAACAACAAGGTATTCATTGCGAACAGCGCTTTATTGATATGGAAGAAATTTCAAAATTTGAAAGTCTGTTTTTTTGTAATGCCTTAAGTCCAATGAAAGTTGTGACTGAACTTAATCAGCAAACTATGAATGTTCAAGCCTGTATTGAACTGTTTAATAACCTTCAATTGACTCAGATTCGTTAATATGTCCAGCACACAGAAAAATTCAAAAAAGAAAGCCACAAAAGTGTTTCCATTGAAAGGTTTGATTATTTTATTCCTGGGTTTTGTGGTGATGGCTTCAGTCATCTTATGGTCAAGCTTATTTAAGGCTTACCCAGTTCAAGGTCAAAAGCAGATGCTGGCGATTGGAACTGGAGATACCTATTCAGGCTTTATTGATCGTTTAGCTCAGGAAAATAAAGTCAGTTTCCCAATTGTATTGAAGCTTTATCAAAAAATCGTGATTCATGACAGCATGAAAGCCGGTGTATATGAAGTGCGTCAGGGCATGACGATTCGTCAAGTGATGGATATGATATCAAACGCTGAAAATGCACAAATGAATCGTATTCTGGTGATTGAAGGCACAACGTTCAAACAGCTAATTGAAAGATTGAAAAAAGATGATCTAGTGACTAAAGAAGTGCTGAATCTGCCACAGGAGCAGATGCTGCAAGCATTGAATATTCCATTTAATCATCCTGAAGGCCTTTTTGCGCCGGATACCTATTTCTTTGCCAAAGGTGAAACAGATAGAAAAATTCTGACAGATTTGTATAACCGTCAAATGAAATCTTTAGATACTGCCTGGGCCAATCGTGCAACCGATTTACCTTATAAAGATAAATATGAAGCTTTGATTATGGCTTCAATTATTGAAAAAGAAACCAGTCTGGATCGTGAGCTTGAACAGGTTTCCGGTGTGTTTGTCCGCCGCTTAAAAATGGGCATGCGTCTGCAAACAGATCCTACTGTTATTTATGGGATGGGAGATAATTATAAAGGCAATATCACCCGCACAGACTTGCGTACACCGACTTCTTATAACACTTATACCAATAATGGTTTACCACCAACTCCAATTGCGTTACCCAGTCAAAAAGCCATTGAAGCTGCAATGCATCCCGATGCCTCAAATAATATCTATTTTGTGGCAACAGGTAATGGGGGGCATAAATTTACGGCAAGTTTAGATGAGCATAATCGTGCAGTGCAGGATTACTTGTCAGTTTTAAAATCGAAGAAGGAGTGATGGATGTTTATTAGTTTTGAAGGCACTGAAGGTGTCGGGAAAACCACACTCATTCGTAAAATTTATGACTATTTAGAACAGCAAGGTCAGCAAGTGGTGCTTACTCGTGAGCCGGGTGGCACACCGATGGCAGAACAGATCCGTTCGCTACTGTTGTCAGTTAATCATGAAGAAAGCATGGCCAATGATACTGAATTGCTACTCATGTATGCTGCCCGCGCACAACATTTGCAGCAAGTGATTGTGCCTGCCTTGTCCGCATGTAAAACGGTGCTGTGTGACCGTTTTACTGACGCCAGTTTTGCCTAT
Source organism: Acinetobacter sp. ANC 3781 (assembly GCF_004331285.1). GTDB lineage: Bacteria > Pseudomonadota > Gammaproteobacteria > Pseudomonadales > Moraxellaceae > Acinetobacter. The sequence goes on along the minus strand of NZ_SJOH01000004.1, from coordinate 88,904 downwards.
CAATGTGCGGGGCGTGGCTTAAGCAAAGAAAAATTGCAGTTATTGAATGCAAATTTTGTCTCACATATGCCGAATATCACGTTTTGGCTCGATGCACCGACTGAACTGGGCATGTCGCGTGCGCGTGCGCGTGGAGTACTGGATCGTTTTGAACAAGAAAAAGCCACTTTTTTTGAGAAAGTACGTTCGGGTTATCAGGAACTTTGGGAAAAACAAGGTGAACGGATTAAGCGCTTAGATGCCACTCAAACACCAGATCAGGTGTTTGAACAGGCAATGATCTATCTGAAATAACTTTGTAGATTGAAACAAAGATCAAAAAGATCAGTGCTTAAGATGGTTTATTCTTTTATATTCAGTATCATCAGGGATGAAGATGAAATATGAATGAAAAGTACCAAGGCCGAAATTATTGCTTTTTTACAGGCTGAGTTTCCACAAAGTCTGGAAAAATGTGAAATAGAATCAGTGACTGAAAAAGCTGCATCCATTATTTATCATGTGGGTGCTGCTGATTTAAGACCTGGTGGAACGGTATCGGGGCCGACCATGATGACTGCTGCCGATTATGCGCTATATATTGCAATACTGGGCGAGATCGGCATTGTCGCGTTGGCAGTCACTACCAGTTTATCCATCAATTTTTTAAGAAAACCTACAGCAGAACAGGATATTCGTGCGGTTTGCAAACTAATGAAAGTCGGCAAGGCACTGGTAGTCGGAGATGTATGGTTGTATTCGATTGATTCAGAAGAACCGATTGCCCATGCTGTAAGCACTTATTCCATACCGCCTCAGCGATAAATAGATGTTATGCAGCATTAAAAAAGCCGAACAAACATGTTCGGCTTTTTACTGATTTTACAATTTTTAAAAATTAGGCTTCAGCATTCACCAATGGTGTTTCCACTTGAAAGCTAGGGGGGATTAGAATGGTTTTACGCAACTCATCTGACAATTCAGGATAATCCAAAGTAAAGTGCAGACCGCGTGATTCTTTACGCTCCATGGCACAGCGCACAATCATCTCGGAAACCAAAACCAGATTACGCAGTTCAATCAGGTTTTTACTGACTTGGTAATCGTGATAATACTCGGTGATTTCCCGTTTCAGCATTTCAATACGGTGTAGCGCACGTTCCAAACGTTTCGTGGTACGAACAATGCCGACATAGTTCCACATGGTCTGCCGCAGTTCATCCCAGTTTTGTAGAATGACTACATCTTCATCCGGATGCATCGCCTGAGAATCATCCCAAGCAGGTACATCGGGAGATTTATATTGGGTATCAAACTGACTTTCAATATGTTTTGCAGCACTCATGCCATACACAAAACATTCTAAAAGTGAGTTGCTAGCCATTCGGTTAGCACCATGTAAGCCAGTATACGAAGTTTCCCCAATCGCATATAGTCCTTCAATATCCGTCTGGCTGTGTTCATCGACCACCACACCGCCGCAAGTATAGTGTGCAGCAGGAACGACCGGAATCATTTCTGTGGTGATGTCGATGCCCAGTTCCAATAGACGGGCATATAAGGTAGGGAAATGTTCCTTCACAAACTCGGCCGGTTTATGCGTGATATCGAGCCAGACATGACGAATTCCCAAACGCTTGATTTCATAGTCAATGGCACGTGCCACAATGTCACGCGGTGCCAGTTCAGCGCGTTCGTCAAAACGCAGCATGAAACGTTCACCATCCGGTAAGCGTAAATAAGCCCCTTCACCACGCATGGCTTCAGTAATCAAAAATGAACGTGCTTGAGGATGATAAAGACAAGTGGGGTGGAACTGGTTGAATTCCATATTGGCCACACGACAGCCAGCACGATAAGCCATGGCAATCCCATCACCGGTGGCAATATCCGGATTAGAAGTATATAGATAGGCTTTCATGGCTCCACCACACGCCAAAGCGGTAGAGGGTGCTAAGAAGGTATGCACTTTTTCAGTTTTTTCGTCTAAAGCGTATAAGCCCAGAGCGCGGTTGCCTTGATCTTTCATCCCTAATTTCTGTGAAGTAATCAAATCAATGGCAATGTAATTTTCAAAAATGCTAATGTTCTTTTTTTCTTGAGCTCGTTCAACGAGGGTGGTTGAAATGGCACGACCGGTTGCATCTGCTGCATGGATAATACGGCGCTGTGAATGGCCACCTTCACGAGTTAAATGCAGTTGTTCTTGTTCGTCTAAGGTGAATTGAACACCATGTTTTAAAAGGAAATCAACCGAGGGCTTGCCGCCTTCCACCGTTTGTTTAACCGCCTCAATCTCACATAACTGCGCACCTGCAATCATGGTGTCATCAATGTGCTGTTCAATTGAATCAGTTTTATCTAGAACAGCCGCGACACCACCTTGGGCATAAAAAGTACTTGCATCTGTTAGAGTCGATTTTGCCAAAACTGCAATATTGAAATGATCAGGTAGCGATAAAGCCAGACTTAAACCAGCACCACCACTTCCCACAATGATCACATCAAAATGATGCGTAGTAGTTAAATTAGACATGTCCATCAGCTAATTCGAAAAAAAGTTTGGTAATAACAACGCTTTTTTGATCAAAAAACAAGAGCTAATATGCTAATGTATGATGAGAAAAATTAATAAACCAACAAACTTTTAAGAAATAATTAAGCTGTTGTTTATACAAATATAATTAAACATCTTATTACACCAGGTAGACAAAGTTTATGCTAAAAACTGTCTACCCATATTTACAACGAAATGGAGCGAATGCTTTATATGAAAAATCGCTATGTACAAAAAGGAATTTATGCTGCGGTGTTTACCATGGCGGCAGTGCAAACCCAAGCAGCATCGTCAGTAGACTTTTCTAATTTAGTTGAGCAAGTCAGTCCTGCAGTTGTCAGTGTAAATGTCGTTAAAAAAATGACAGAGCAAGAATTGCTGCAGCAGCAAGTTCCTGAAATATTAAAACGTTTCTTCGGTAATCGGGTGATCATTCCTCAACAACAGGCACCCCAAGATAAAACGGCTTTTGGCAGTGCGTTCTTTATTAGCAAAGATGGTTATTTGTTGACGAATCACCATGTGGTAGAAGATGCTTCTAAAGTGACCATTATGTTGAATGATCGCCGTGAGATTGATGCGACTGTTGTCGGAAGTGACGAGCGTACAGATGTTGCGCTTCTGAAAGTTAATGGCTCGAATTTCCCTGAATTACGTACGGGTAATGTTGATCGACTCAGAGTGGGAGAGCCAGTACTGGCCATTGGTTCACCATTTGGTTTTGACTATTCAGCTTCTGCCGGCATTGTCAGTGCGAAAATGCGCAACATGATGGGAGAAACCTCAGTTCCATTTATTCAAACCGATGTAGCTTTAAACCCGGGAAATTCGGGTGGTCCATTATTTAATCAAAATGGTGAAGTGGTTGGGGTGAACTCACGGATCTTTAGTGGAACAGGCGGATATATGGGCTTGTCCTTCTCTATTCCGATTGATGTGGCAATGGATGTAGCAGAGCAGTTGAAAAAGAATGGTAAGGTGACACGTTCATACTTAGGCGTAATGCTACAAGATATCGATCGTACCCTTGCAGAATCTTATAAACTGTCCAAACCTGAAGGTGCACTGATAACGCAGGTGGCACCAAATTCCCCGGCTGCCAAAGCAGGCTTCAAGTCGGGCGATGTGATCTTGAAATATAATGGGTCACCCATTTCAAGAACTTCGGATTTGCTCAATTACCTAAACCGAACTACACCGAATCAAAATATTCAATTGCAAGTTTTACGCGATGATAAAATCCGTAATATCTCAGCAACATTAACCACTGCTCCAGATGATACCCCTGCAAAAGTGGAACAAACTGCTGAACAGAAAGGTCCAGTTATCGGTGTTAGCATTCGTAATTTAACTGCTGTAGAACAAACGCAGTTGAATATTAAAGGTGGTATTTTAGTAGAGGAAGTGAAACGCGGCGGTATTGCTGCACAATCGCGTATGACTGCCGGAGATATCATTACTCAAATCAACAATAAAAACATTCTCAACAGTACTGATTTTATTAAATCTGTGTCTGAATTGAAAAAAGGTTCAATTGCACGTGTTTCGATTATTCGTCAAGATCAACGTGCTATTTTAGGTATGCGTATTGAGTAACGTAAATGAGGTAAGCTCGAAACCACTCTGAAAAATGAGTGGTTTTTTATATTTTGCAATTTTACTCGATCTTGAAATTACGTAGACTGTATTTCCTTGAACGAAATTTTTGCAACGAGTAAGGATTTAAAGAATAGATGAGCACAGTTTTTGATTTAGAAATGACCGTTCAAGCAGATCATATTGACAGTTTGGGGCATGTGAATAATGTGGTGTATATGCAGTGGATACAGGAAGTGGCGACTGCTCATATTGAAGCCTTAGGTTTGGGACTCAAGCAATATCTCGAGCTGAAGCATGCAATGGTGGCAATTGAACATCATGTTCAATATCGAAAAGCGGCGTTTGAAGGCGAAAAAATTATCTTGCGTACTTGGTTGAATGATATCAATGCCCTCTATTCTTTCCGTCAATACGTTTTCTATCGTCCTCAAGACCAAAGTGTTTTATTCACGGGAAATACCAAATGGGCGTGTATTGAAATCGCAACAGGTCGACCAAAACGCATGTCACCGACTTTTACTCAAGCCTATCAACCGATAGCCGCTGATATTAATCCGCTGGATTTCACTCATATTAATTCAAAGGGTGAATATTGATCCATCTATTTCTATCCACTAAAGCTTAAAAGACCTGAGTTAATTACTGTCATTACATTCATATATCAATACTGGGATAAGTCAGATTTATAGCAAAGTTTTGTAGAAGAAACTGACTATTTTTAAAAGCTCTCTGTATTTTTAACTATCTACTGCTTATACTGTGCAACATCTTCGGAATATCCTTTTTGCACGTCATAAATACTTTGTTCATTCAAGTATGTGATTGTGTGTTTTGATTTAGAGTAGTTTATGGCAGTTGCTAAAAAGTCAGTTAATATCAATAATATACGAAATTTTTCGATTATTGCACATATCGATCATGGTAAGTCGACGCTTGCAGATCGGTTCATTCAAACCTGTGGTGGTCTACAAGCTCGCGAAATGCAAGCGCAAGTCCTTGACTCTATGGAGATTGAGCGCGAACGTGGAATTACAATTAAAGCGACTTCGGTAACGCTTTATTATACCCATCCCAATGGTGAAGAATATCAATTGAATTTCATTGATACCCCAGGACATGTGGATTTTTCATACGAAGTTTCTCGCTCTCTTGCTGCCTGTGAAGGTGCTTTGCTGGTGGTTGATGCTGCACAAGGTGTAGAGGCTCAATCAGTAGCCAACTGTTATACCGCCCTTGAACAAGGGCTTGAAGTGCTTCCGATTTTAAACAAGATTGATTTACCTCAAGCTGAACCTGAGCGTGTAATTCAAGAAATTGAAGATATTATCGGAATTGAGGCAACAGAAGCACCTACATGTTCTGCAAAAACAGGTCTAGGTGTTGAGGGCGTTTTAGAAACCTTAGTGAATGTGATTCCGCCACCAGTCGGCGATCGTAAAGCAGCATTGCAAGCCTTGATTGTCGATTCTTGGTTCGATAATTATTTGGGCGTGGTCTCGCTGGTTCGTATCAGACATGGCCGTATCCGTAAGGGCGATAAAATGCTGGTCAAATCGACCGGACAGACCCATATTGTGACCTCAGTCGGTATTTTTAATCCAAAACACACTGAAACAGGCGAGTTAGAAGCGGGTGAAGTGGGCTTTGTTATTGCCGGGATTAAAGATATTTTTGGTGCGCCAGTGGGCGATACCATTACTTTGTCTACGACCCCAGATGTTGCTATTTTACCTGGTTTCAAAAAAGTTAAACCGCAGGTATATGCGGGCCTATTCCCGATTGATGCCAGCGATTTTGAACCATTCCGTGAAGCGCTACATAAATTACAAATTAATGATTCAGCATTGTTTTTTGAACCAGAAAGTTCAGATGCCTTAGGTTTTGGTTTCCGTTGTGGCTTTTTAGGCATGTTGCACATGGAAATTGTGCAAGAGCGTTTAGAGCGTGAATATGATTTAGACCTGATCAGCTCTGCACCAACGGTAATTTATGAATCGTTAATGAAAAATGGTGAAACCATTTACATCGACAGTCCATCGAAAATGCCTGATGGTTCAACGGTTGAAGATTTACGTGAGCCGATTGCTGAATGTCATATTCTGGTTCCTCAAGAATACTTGGGTAACGTCATGACTTTATGTGTTGAGCGCCGTGGTGTGCAAAAGGAAATGAAATTCTTGGGTAAGCAAGTATCGCTGACTTTTGAAATTCCATTGGCTGAAGTGGTGATGGACTTCTTTGACCGTTTAAAATCATGTTCACGCGGTTTTGCCTCGCTTGATTATAACTTTGTACGTTTTGAAAGTTCATCACTTGTAAAAGTAGATGTACTGATTAACGGTGAAAAAGTTGATGCATTGGCGATGATTGTTCATCGTAATGATGCACGTCATCGTGGTATTGCGCTGGTCGAAAAAATGAAAGAGCTGATTCCACGTCAGATGTTTGATGTTGCAATTCAAGCGGCGATTGGGGCACAAATTATTGCGCGCTCAACCGTAAAAGCAATGCGTAAAAACGTATTAGCAAAATGCTATGGCGGTGACGTTTCACGTAAGAAGAAACTGTTATCGAAGCAAAAAGAAGGTAAGAAACGCATGAAACAAGTGGGCAGTGTTGAAATCCCGCAAGAAGCGTTCCTGGCTGTATTGAAAGTAGAAAGATAATAAAATTGAGGATATAAGCCCATGGATTTTGATTTTAATTTAATCCTTGTACCAGCGACGCTAATTTTCTTTTTGTTGTGGTTGTTGGATAAGTTTGTCTTGAAGCAAAGACAAACACGAGGCAAGGGTAATGAAAATTTCATTATTACATGGGCTTATGATTTCTGGCCGGTTTTGGCTGTTGTCTTGATTTTACGTTCATTTTTATATGAGCCTTTTAATATTCCTTCAGATTCGATGGTGCCGACTTTAGAAACTGGCGATTTTATTCTGGTCAACAAGTTTACTTATGGAATGCGATTGCCTATCGTAAATACCAAAGTGATTGACGTCGGTGAGCCAGAACGTGGTGATGTGATTGTATTCCGTTATCCACCGCAACCAACGATTAGTTATATTAAGCGTGTGGTGGGCTTGCCAGGCGATCACATTGTTTATGATCACGGACAGTTATCCATTAACGGGAAAAAAGTCGCTAAAGTTCCAGTGGAATTTAGCCGTGAAAAAGATATCTTAGATACCCCAACATCTATTTATCATAAAGAAACTTTAGGCAACCATACCTTTAAAATGCGTGAGCTTGAAGGTGTAAATGTTGCACGCCAAGCACCATTTATTAATTATGTTGAAAATGGCAAATACTCGGCTGAAAATGGTTTATATTGGGAAGTCAAAGTTCCACAAGGTCATTACTTCGCGATGGGGGATAATCGTGATCAAAGTGCTGACAGTCGTTTTTGGGGTTTTGTACCGGAAGAAAACTTAACAGGTCGTGCATTCTATATCTGGATGCATAAAGAGCCTGGTTTTAAATTGCCGTCATTTAATCGTAACGGTAAAATTGATTAAGCATGAACGGAAAATAAAAAATGCGTAAAAATCAACAAGGTGCATCTTATATTGCAATTTTGATTGCAATTATTGGTTTTGCATTTTTAGTAAAAATTGTTATTGCAGTTTGGGGGCCGTACGTAGATGATCGAATGATCGATAATCAGATTACGGAATTAATGAAAAGTAGTCCAAAAAACATTGCACCTTCTGAATTTGAAAAACAGATGGGGCAGCGTTTTGATATGAATGGTATACGTGATATCAAGTTTAAAGATGTTGCAAAAGTCGTCAATATCGATGGACTACAAGTGAAAAAAGAGTATGAGATAAGAAAGCCATTCTTACTCAATATAGATTTAGTATTAAAGTTCGAGAAAAGTTTTGATCAAAGGTCAGTCCAAACCAAGTGATATGCACTTGGTCAGCCGTATCGGTTATCAGTTTAAACAGCCAGAATTATTGCGGCTTGCACTGACACACCGGTCGGTGAGTCATAAATCTAACTACGAGCGTCTGGAGTTTTTAGGCGATTCGTTATTAGGGATGATTATTGCCCATTATTTGTATCAAGCCTACCCGCATGAAAATGAAGGACGTTTAACGCGTATGCGTGCCACATTGGTTCGTCAAGAGGCGTTAGGCAAAATTGCAAACGATCTGAAACTTGGTCCGTGTTTAATCTTAAGCACAGGTGAGTTGAAATCGGGTGGACATCATCGAGAATCTATTCTTGCTGATACTGTAGAAGCGATTATTGGTGCAATTTATGTCGACTGCAATGATTTAAAAATCTTGCAAGAGATTGTACTGAAATGGTACGTACCATATTTAGACCATATTGAGCCTACAGACCAACTCAAAGATCCAAAATCACGCTTACAAGAATATTTACAAGCCCGTAAAAAGCCTCTCCCTGTTTACGATGTTGTAGATATTCAAGGCGATGCCCCGAATCAGCATTTCAAAGTGGAATGTATTATCGAGGGTTTGCCTGTATTGTACGGTGAAGGATCCAGTCGTCGCTTTGCTGAGCAAGCAGTAGCGGCAGATATTTTAAAACAATTGGAGCAGTAATCTGCATGACTACACATTCTGATCACATCGATGCTGATCACGAGCCGCAAAGCAACGGCAATGACCTGGTTAATGAATTTTTCAGTTCACAAGGCACAACTATCCCTGCAGATTTTAAAAGCGGATTTGTAGCTATTGTTGGACGTCCAAACGTGGGTAAATCTACGTTAATGAACCATATTTTAGGTCAAAAACTTTCCATTACTTCACGTAAGCCGCAAACGACTCGTCACAAGATTGTCGGTATTGATACGCGTGAAAAATCTCAGGCCGTATTTGTTGATACGCCAGGGATGCATAAAAAAGAAGTCCGTGCCATCAATAAAATGATGAACCGTGCAGCAAGTTCAGCATTGCGTGATGTCAATTTGGTATTGTTTGTTCTGGATGCTGATAAATGGACTCAAAATGATGAGCTCGTTTTGGAAAAACTGAAGAATGCTGAAATGCCAGTGATTCTGGTCATCAATAAAATTGATACACTTGAAAATAAAAACCATGCATTACCCTTGATTCAAGAACGCGCAAAATTAATGAATTTTGCCGAAATTGTTCCGGTTTCTGCACTTCGTGGTGCGAATTTAGATCATTTACGTGACACAATTGAACGTTACTTGCCGTTCCAGCCACCTTTATATGCGCTAGATCAAATTACTGACCGTTCAGAGCGTTTCCTTGCTTCTGAAGTGATTCGTGAAAAGATTATGCGTCAGTTAGGTGAGGAACTGCCGTATGATTTAACCGTGCAGATTGAGTCATTCAAGACTGAAGATGCAACTGTTCATGAGAAAACCGGTCGTCCAAAACCAGCATGTACCTATATTGATGCGACTATTTTTGTTGATCGCCAAGGCCAGAAAGCCATTGTAATTGGTGAAAAAGGTGCGAAGCTGAAAAAAATCGGTATGGATGCGCGTGCCGATATGGAAAAAATGTTTGAACAAAAGATCATGTTGACACTTTGGGTTAAAGTAAAAGGCGGTTGGTCTGATGACGAACGCGCATTGAAAAGTTTAGGTTATAGCGATATCTAAGCACATAGATAAGTAACTCTTTTATAGGGAATAGTGATGATCAAAGTATTGGCAGTTATAGCATGTGTTTTATTCCTGCAAGGCTGTATTCATAAACTTGTCACTGTCCCTGTAAAAGTCGCTTATAAAACTACCAAGGGCGTGGTTAAAGGCACTGCAGCCGTGGTAGGTGCCGTCATTCCTGATGGGGATGATGACGAAACAAACTCTAAAAAGAAAAAAGACTAGATTTGATTATTCATGCGAAATGAAGAATTGCATGGTTATTTAATCCATCACCGTAAATACCGTGAGCGCAGTCATATCGTGCATTTGTTTACGCAGGAGCATGGCCGTGTTGATGGGATATTGAGACAAACGCCACCTCCGCAATATCAACCGATTTGCTTGCAAGCTTCAGGAAAATCGGATCTTAAAAATTTCACTAAACTTGAAATTGTCAATCAGCCGGTTTTTTTCTTTGGCGATGCCTTCTTTTCTGGTTTCTATTTGAATGAACTTATTCTTCGTTTGTGTCCAGTTGAAGTCGAAATGCCGCAGACTTTTGTGCAATATCATCTGACCTTGCAACAACTACAGCAATTGGCACAGCACGAAAACCCTCATCTGTTTCTCAGACAAATTTTGCGTCAGTTTGAGCATGCCCTGTTAGAAGAGCTTGGTTATGCACTCGATTTTAGTATTGATGCCCAGCAGCATGAGATTCAAGAAGCCCAGCACTATATATTTCAGCTCAATGAGGGTTTTATTCCGACAGCCCAACAGTCACGCTCAACTTTATTGGGACAGCATATTCTGTCGATGCTCGATTATGAAAAGGGTAGGGATTTTAACTCGGAGCAGTTACAATTGTTGGCGCAACTGTACCGGCAGATGATTACTTCTCTGTTGGGAGACCGGCCGCTGAAAAGCCGTCAATTGTGGGTTCAAAATACTCAATCTAAATCTTAATTTTTAATCATGGTTAGGAAATTGTTATGGCTGCTTTGCTTGGTGTAAATATTGACCATGTGGCGACATTGCGACAGGCGCGTGGAACTACTTATCCAGATCCAGTCAATGCTGCATTGATTTGTGAACAAGCCGGCGCAGAAGGGATAACTTTGCATTTGCGCGAAGACCGTCGCCATATTCAAGATGATGATGTGCGTCGTATGCGTCCGTTGTTGAAAACACATATGAACCTGGAAATGGCGGTAACCCCAGAAATGGTTGAATTTGCCAAAGAAATCAAGCCGCATCATATTTGTTTTGTTCCAGAAAAACGCCAGGAAGTGACTACTGAGGGTGGTCTGGATGTTTTGGGATATTTTGAAGAGGTCAAAGCTGCAACCCAAGCCTTAACAGCCATTGGTTGTGAAGTATCTCTGTTCATTGATGCCGATATTGCACAAATTGATGCTGCAATTGCCTGTGGTGCGCCTACTATTGAAATTCATACCGGTGCTTACGCAGATGCAAAAACACCAGAAGCACAACAGCACGAACTTGAGCGTATTGCTCAAGGTGCAGAATATGCGGCATCTAAAGGTTTACTGGTGAATGCAGGGCATGGTTTAAACCTTGAAAATGTCACGCCAATTGCAAAAATCCCGCAAATTCATGAACTCAATATTGGTCACTCCATTATTGCCGATGCCGTATTTATTGGTTTAGCTCAAGCCGTTCAACAAATGAAAGCTGTGATTAAAGCAGCAAGATAAGTTTTCAGAATTATGTCGTCAATAAACTATGATGATCTCATGAAGCCCGTTTTGGGCTTTTTGGGATGTGAAACTCCTCAAGCATGGTTGGATGAAGCAATGAATAACCTCGAGTTACTCATGCAGGATCATGCCAATTGTGAAAAAAAAGCAGCAGGTACAGCCATGAACCTAATGTTTCGCTACACCTTTTTTACCGATTTGCAGATTAAATTGGCACAGTTGGTGCGTGAAGAAATGTTGCACTATGAACAAGTACTTGAACTGATGACCAAGCGCGGACAGGAGTGGCAATCAATTAGTGCCGGTCGTTATGCAGGTGGCCTGCGTAAAGAAGTAAGGACGTATGAGCCTGAAGCTTTAATCGACATTATGATTATTGGTGCTTTTGTAGAAGCACGTTCCTGTGAACGTTTCTATGCGCTCGCACCGCTTGTAGATGAAGATTTGGGTAAATATTACCGCTATCTTCTGAAGTCTGAATCACGGCATTTTGAGGATTATTTGGCCTTGGCCTTGGATGTCGCTCAAACCTCAAAGTTAAAAAACCCTAAAGAAGATATTCAGCAGCGTATTGCGCACTTTCGTGAAGTTGAAAAGAATCTGATTTTAAGTCCGGATGATTTATTCCGCTTTCATAGTGGTGTACCGAGTAAAGCTGCTTAATCTATAGCTTTTTATCTATAATATTTTAAAAAATCCTCTATTTGAATAGGGGGTTTTTTATATCTGGGCATTTTACAATCTTAAAAAAATGCCAATCTAAATGGATAAGATTGGCATTAATACATCAGACTAATTTTTTATGTAGAATCAATTAAGCTTCAATGGTTTGTACCGCAATTTTCTTGGCAGGATCGGCTTTACGACGTACTGCTGGAACCGGTTCGCCATAATATTGACGGTCAGCAAAGTAGCTTGAACGAACCATCGGTGCAGCCCAGATATTTCTGAAACCGAGTTTTTGACCATGTGCGGTATAGCGTTCAAATTCTTCCGGTGTTACGAAGCGGTCAATCGGTGCATGCTGTTTAGAAGGCTGTAAATACTGACCGATGGTGATGTAGTCGACATCATGTGCACGCAAATCATCAAGTAGAGCCAATACTTCTTCTTCAGTTTCACCCAGACCGACCATCAAACCACATTTGGTTGGAACGTCAGGGCAGTATTCTTTAAACATTTTCAGCAGGTCTAATGAATGCTGATAGTCGGAACCTGGACGCATGGCTTTATATAAACGTGGCACAGTTTCAATGTTGTGGTTGAATACGTCTGGCGGGCATTCCGTCATAATGCGTAATGCAACATCCATACGACCACGGAAATCTGGAACCAGAATTTCAAGTAAGGTTTTCGGGCTTAACTCACGTGCTTCTTTAATGCAATCGACAAAGTGCTGAGCACCGCCATCGCGAAGGTCATCACGGTCAACAGAGGTAATCACGGCATATTTCAGACCAAGATTGGAAATTGTTTCTGCCATATGACGGGGTTCATCCGGATCAAGTGCATTTGGACGACCATGTGCAACATCACAGAATGGACAACGACGAGTACAGATATCACCCATGATCATAAAGGTTGCTGTACCGCCACCAAAACATTCTGGCAGGTTAGGACAAGCAGCTTCTTCACAAACAGTATGTAGTTTTTGTGCGCGTAACGTGGTCTTAATGCGCTGAACTTCTTCAGGAGCCGCCATTTTTACACGAATCCAATCCGGTTTGCGTGGCGTTTCAACCGTAGGGATAACTTTTACAGGAATACGAGCGACCTTCTCTGCGCCACGAAGTTTGACACCCTGTTCTGGTTTACGGTTTTCAGACATATTCAACTTTTCCACTGTTTTTGACGAGGGAGATACTAGCCATGATAGCGCTTTTATTATAACGGACTTGAATCTAAATGGGGCAAAAAGCATATTCATTTAATAAATGTAGTCATCATTTAATATATGTGAGGTAAATACAGCAAATTGCTACCAATTACGTCATAATATAGCGAAGATAGACTAGGATTAAATAGGAGCGTTGAATGCCACGTAAGAAAGAGGTCGTTAGTGGAACTTTCGTCAAGTACGATGCGGTAGTTCTCGGTTCAGGCCCTGCGGGTGAAGGCGCGGCAATGAAACTTGCCAAATCTGGCAAGCGTGTTGCAATTGTTGATATACGTGAGCAGTTAGGTGGTAACTGTACGCATGTAGGAACCATTCCAAGTAAAGCATTACGTCAAACGGTATCGAGCATTTTACGTTACCAGCGTGACCCGATGTTCCAAAAAGTGGGCGACTGGAAACAGTTCACCATGAAACAGGTATTGCGTAATGCGCATAAAGTGATTCAGCAACAGGTTGAAACCCACTCTCGTTTTTATGACCGCAATAAAATTGATATTTATCATGGTCGTGCATATATTCAAGATAAAAATACCGCACTGATTTTCAGTGATGATGGGATTAAAGAAACCATTATTTTTCAACAGCTGGTGATTGCGACAGGTTCGCGTCCATACCGCCCAGCGGCGCTTGATTTTAATCATCCACGCGTATTTGATTCAGACAAAATTTTGGAGCTGGATTTCTCAATCCAAAAAATCATCATTTATGGTGCCGGTGTTATTGGCTGTGAATATGCATCGATTTTTATTGGTCTGGACCATAAAGTTGATTTGATCAATACACAGCATAAATTACTCAGCTACTTGGATGATGAAATTTCTGATGCGCTGTCTTACCGTTTACGTGAGCAGGGTGTATTGATTCGTCACAATGAACAATTGGATCATCTTGAAACTTTCGATGATCACGTGGTCATGCATTTGCAAAGTGGTAAGAAAATTAAAGCCGATGCCATTTTATGGTGTAACGGCCGTTCGGGTAATACCGATGGCTTAGGTCTTGAAAATGTAGGGATTAAACCAAACAGCCGTGGCCAATTAACGGTGAATGATCAGTACCAGACAGAAGTGGAAAATATCTACGCTGCCGGGGATGTGATTGGTTGGCCATCGCTTGCTTCTGCTGCTTATGACCAAGGTCGTTGCGCTGGTTCAAACATGAGCGGTGAAGAAAATGTTAAACCGGTAAAGGATATTCCGACAGGTATTTATACCATTCCGGAAATTTCATCAATTGGTAAGACAGAACAACAATTGACTGAAGAAAAGATTCCTTATGAAGTGGGTCAGGCATCTTTCCGTCATTTGGCACGTGCGCAAATTACGGGAGACACTGTAGGCGAATTGAAGATTCTATTCCACCGTGACACTCTGGAAGTTTTAGGGGTGCATTGCTTTGGTAATAATGCTTCGGAAATTATTCACATTGGTCAGGCAGTCATGAACAGTGGTAACAACACGATTAAATATTTTGTTGAAACGACATTTAACTATCCGACCATGGCGGAAGCCTACCGTGTAGCAACATTAAATGGTATGAACCGTTTGTTCTAAGCCGGACTTAATCCCAAGATTGAAAACCCGTAAGTGAGCTTGCGGGTTTTTTATAGAAAATATCAAGCAAAATTTTGATAATTATAAAATGAACCTACTGAATCAGAACTTATCCACTCTGTTAATCATTTCTACTCAATTTTATGGTTTGCACTAACCCACTGGAAAATTAATTGAACCCAGTTTGTTGGATGTTAAATGACAATAGGCATAAACTCTTAATGCTTTTTGCTCATCTCAGATAATAAATCGAGCTGTATCTCTTGTATTTGAGCCAGTCTATCCCACTGATGCATTAACAGATGATCTAATTTTTCATGTAAATGTTGAATTTCAAGTTCGGCTTTTAAGTTAATTTGATAATCATTTTGTGAACGCAATCTGTCTTTTGCTTCCTGTCTATTTTGGCTCATCATAATCACTGGTGCCTGAATAGCTGCTATGCAGGACAGGATTAAATTTAACAGGATAAAAGGATAAGGATCGGCAGGACGTGAAACCATAACTACGGTATTCATAATAATCCAAATGGCTAAAAAAATAGCAAAACAAATCAAAAAAGACCAGCTTCCGCCAAAAGACGCAATTTTATCTGCCAGTTTTTCGCCAAAAGACCAGTTTTGATCTAGCTTGGTTTCAACATTTTGTGTGATCAGTTCCTGCTGTCGCATACTGTTAATCACTTCATACTCAAGATCAGTTACTTCACCTCTTTCGGACTTTAATAATGAGTGAACATACTGTATTCGATACTTGGTTAAATCTGCCTGACAAATATAACTATGAGGTGACCATTCTGGAAAATCCTGTGAAATCTCTTCGGTAATGACTTTACGTACTGTACCCATCGGGATGAGACTTTTTAACGGAAAATGTTTTCCACAAACCATACATTTATAACATTCATTTTTTTCATTCATGATTGCTCTCTTTTATAATAATGCCGAAATTATTAGATAGATATTCTTGACTGTATTTTAACCGCGTTTGGATTTTTTCACTGTCTATATTATTAATTTTCTATACAGCAAATATTGGATTCAGTAAGTGTCTCAGCGTGTACTTTTGTCATTTTACGGTAATGGATAAATTCACTTAAAGCTGAACCATATCCAGTACATCTCGGGTGGGGGAAGTCTTTAGGATGATGTTCTTTATATAAAATGCCTTTGCCGGCAGTCATGGATTACATTTTATTTTTATTATGCTTACCTTTGGAATTGCGATGCTCTGACATCCCTATCATGAATAATTTTTACAGTTTTAAAACTACAATATAGATGCATATGGCAACCGGCCAAGGGCAGTAAGCTGGAAGGTGAAGTCTGCTGAAATATTGAATTGAATAATTTATAAGGTTAAACGTACAGAATAAAAATTTTGAACATCTCGAATCTCAGTTATTGTCATTTCAAGATTTTAAAAACTGATTTTTTATTGTTTTTATTTACATTATTTTTAGAAAGGACGATCTCCTGCAAGACTGATGCGTTTGAGTAAGCAAGGTTGATTGGAAGGGAAAAGGCGTCATGAAGGTAGTGTGATCCGATTGCCCTAGAATACAATATCTCCTTATTGCCATTGATGTTCATAGCGAAAGTCAGCTTTCAAGATATGTTTATTTAATAAAGGATTAATTCACTCTCGGCTTGATCATCATAATTCACCAGTTCAACTTTACTGCGCGTATTCAGCCAAAGTACTTTGGGGCTACTTTTTTAAACGTTAATGTGGACAGAATGCCTGATTGAAATATTCAAACATTTGAGGAGTTTTAAACCACAACAAAATGGCCAGACTGAGTAAACCTAGCACTGCTAGGCCAATCAGGATTTTTAAACCACGTAAAGAATCAGTCATGAATTACGGCCTCCTCATTGACAAAGAAATGTACCAGCACACCCACTAGACTCAGCACGATCGAAAACGTCCAGACCATATTGTAGTTGCCGGTCATGTCATGATTGACACCACCGAGCCATCCGCCAAAAAATGAACCGACTTGATGGGTAAAGAATACCAGACCACTGAGCATGGAAAGGTATTTCACTCCGAACATATTCGCCACAATACCGTTGGTTAGCGGCACGGTCGATAACCAGAGTAATCCCATAATCACACCAAAGCCATAGATTGTCCATGTGCTTAAAGGTAGTACTAAGAAGGCAATAATCGCGATCCCACGTAAACCGTATAAACCCATGAGTAATCGAGGCTTGGAGTATCTTCCACCCAGCCAGCCTGCACTATAGGTTCCAACAATATTAAATAAACCGATCAAAGCCAGAAAAATAGTACCGGTGGTGGCATTAAAACCATGATCAATTAGATAACCGGGTAAATGAATGCCGATAAACACCACCTGAAAACCGCAAACAAAAAAGCCTAGGGCCAAGAACAAAAAGGGGATGTGGTTTTTAGCAAGGACTAATATCTGTTTAAAGCTTAGAGCGGGTTTGTTTGCCAGAGCAGATGCGTTAGAAGCGACATACATCGGTGCTTTTAACATCCATGCCAAGGGAATAATCAGGGCAATGAAAATTGCACTGACCACCAAAGCTGCTGACCAACCAATGTTTTGTAAAAGCAGTAAGGTTGATGGCAACATAATAAATTGCCCAAAAGAGCCTACTGCACTGGCAATTCCCATCGCAAGGCTACGCTTTTCAGGATGTGCAGCACGTCCCACAGCAGAAAGTAAGATGGGGAAAGAGGTTGCAGATAGGGCTAAACCTAAGATTAAACCCACGCTTAAATTTAGCATTAAGCTGGTAGAGCTAACTGCCATGAGCAATAAGCCCAAGCTGTATAAAGCTCCGCCCACAGCAACTACAATTTTACTGCCATATTTATCTGCAAAAGCGCCGGTGATGGGTTGTACCGCACCCCAGATTAAATTCTGCATTGCAATGGCAAGACTAAAGACATTATGTCCCCAGCCAAACTCATGACTCATGGGAACCAGATATAAACCAAAGGCATGGCGCACGCCTAGGGATAATGCCAGAATTAGTGCACTTCCAATTAACATGTAAATGAGAGGTTTGGAAAAACGTGTATCTGACATAATTCATTCATGTTGCGATTGCGATACCGCTATGTTATTAGATTCTGCAATGCTAAGCGATTAAATAAAATTTAAACAAAAGATAAATTTAAGTTATAGAAAAATTTATGAAATCAAAAAAAGACGACATAAAGCCGTCATTTTTTTAATGAAAGATTTAGAAGCGGATACCCACACCCGCATAAGCCAATATCGGGTTAATTTCAATATCGGCTTTAGAGCGGATTAGTTCACCGTGGGTCGCATCTGTCACGGTAATTGTGGTCTCATTTTTCATATGTGCATAGGATACCGAGCCGACCGCAAACCACTTGTCATTAAAATCATAGGTAAAACCAAGTGTGGCGATAGGCGCAATCGTATCGGTTGCTTCCAGATCCACTTGAGGATTGGCTTTACTTAGTTTGCCCTCTAGAGAAGCACCTGAATTACCTTCTTTAATATTGGCAATCATATGACCAGCGGCAATTAAGTCCTGTTCGGTGCGTGGGTTAATTTCCAGTTCATTAAAATAAGCGTACATAACCCCTAAACCGACATAAGGGCGGAATTTATTCACGCCCGTTTTCCCAAAGTGATATTGGAGTTCAAAAGCTGGCGTCCAGGCACGTGCTGTCGCGGCAGCGCCATGAGCTTCCAAATCAGTAATAAAAATATCGTTTTGTAGATCAATATTGAGGAATTCTAAAGGTAAATTACCAATTTGTGGTGTGGCTACAGCAGAGAAAGGTGCATAAATTTTGCCTTTACCCTGTAAGTCTACTTTGGGAGGTATACCGGCTTTCATTTCAAAAGAAATGTTATCGGTAAAGAAGTAGTTGGTCATGATACCCAGTGTAGTGACATCATCTGCTTCAAGTCCCGTTCCTTGGGCTTCCCAACTCTCTAAACCATTAATTTTAGAAGAGCCACTGAGTCCACTGTCTAACTCGCCACCTGTAAAAAAACCCAGCACTTTTAATGCTGCTGCAAGACCCTTTTGGTCAACATTGGGGTTGAGATTATTTAATACAGTATCGACTTGGATATCGCCATTTTTGGAAACTTCACCATCTTTGACGGCCGTATTAATTTGGAACGGTTGGGCTTTACCTTGCGGCATGACATGTAGCGCACCGACAGAAACAGAAAAGCGTTTAAAGCCATCTCCGTCTTGTAAACTAAAATAGGGAGAATCGGCATAGCTTATTGCAGGTATAGCAGCAAGGGACGACACAATACAAAGTAACGACTTGTTCATTCAGGGACTCCATGTCCATTTTACGTTTATAAGTTTTTTTCTAGTTTTGATTATATGGTTGATAAATCATCTAATTGTTACTAAAAAATATAAGTCTGGTTGTATTCCTGTAAATAATTAGATTATCCGTTTCAATAAGATAGCTAAGTAATCTGTTAATACGAGAGGTTATTTCGTGGGATTTTTCAGTTTTAACTGTAGTTAAATAATAGATAATTAAGACAATATTCATCTATTTTTAAAATATTTTGAGTATGTTGTTTTTCTTATGACTGTTAAATAATTTACTCATCAATCTCAGTGAATGCTTGTGTGACTTCTCGAAAAGCAGCGCATTGAATGATTTAAAAAAATCCGATCTCGCACTTAAAGGCATTTTTCCGTAC
This sequence comes from Acinetobacter sp. ANC 3781, assembly GCF_004331285.1. GTDB lineage: Bacteria > Pseudomonadota > Gammaproteobacteria > Pseudomonadales > Moraxellaceae > Acinetobacter. The sequence continues at coordinate 69,312 of NZ_SJOH01000004.1, read as the reverse complement.
AATATGTCTCAGAAATCCTTGAGTGAATCACATGAGCACCCAAAATACTCCCAAGAAAAAACCATTGGTCAATTTACCTTTCCCGATTAAACAAGAGAATGTGCAAAATGCCGATGAAGTGTTAGAAGAGCTTCGTCCACGTCCGCAGCGCTATGCTGATCGTACTTGGATGCCCCCTCGCGGTACACGCCGCTCGATGGGAAAGCGCTAAGCTTTCAAATAAAAAAGCCATGGTTTTTACCTTGGCTTTTTTATTTGAATTTTGTGACTCAATTGAGCCATTAAATATTATTCAGCGTTGGTTTTCTTCTATTGTTCGTAAGATAATAATTTCTTTTGTTCTGATACATAGCCATGTCAGCACGTTTTAGCATATCTTCCATACTTTCTCCATCTTGGTTGGTGGCAGAGCCAATAGACAAGAGAATGGGTTGGCTGGAGTAAAATTGATTATCTACCAATAAAAGTTCTTCTAAGCTTTGCAAGCAATTCTGTAGTGCTGCCTCATCGGCACCGGGTAAAAGTACCACAAATTCATCGCCACCAATCCGACATGCAGAATAAGGGGTTTGTTGAACCAATTGATTTAATACGTTGCCTATACGCTGCAATACACTATCGCCCGCATCATGCCCTAAACTATCATTTATTGCTTTTAAACTATTCATATCCATAAAAATACAGGATACAGGACGTTGTCTATTACGCTGTAAGCGGTTTATTTCAGTTGTATAAAAAGAACGGTTATAGAGTTTGGTTAAGACATCATGTTTACCTAAATATTCAAGATATTTTTCCGCTTTTTTACGTGCAGTGATATCGGTGAGGGCAACCTGAACCATGCCCCAATTATCCAGGTAATCGGGGAATACGGTAAATTGCAGCAGTACATGACGGATGCTGCCGTCGAGGGCATAATTCACCGCTTCACGTTGATGATGAATATTGCCATTCCACAGCTCAATTAATTGCTCTCGAAAGGTTTGAATCATTTCCTGAGCAAAAACTTTATGCAGGTTTTTAAACAAAACTTCTTTAGTTGGGGCACCAAATAATTCTAATGTTGCCTGATTGACATCAATCATTACAATATCTTTGATGCAGTCATTGATGAAATCACCATGAACATCCAAAAAAGTACTGAAGTCTTCAATGCCTAAATCCCGTAATTGATCTAATTTAATTTTGATCCGGCTGAAATCTTCCACCCAAAGTGAAGTGGGTGAATAAGTAAAACGGGCTTCGGCAAGATGGCGGCTTTTTTCTTCAAGACGGCAGGCTTCAATATAAGATGTAATGTTTTCAGTGGTAATTAATAGTAACGATAAATCATGTTCATGCTGCGGAAGGACAATACCTTTAAGCTGAATATCCAGACGCTCTCCAGTCAGGGTGTAGTTCACTGCAGAATTGGAAAAATGGGTTTCGCCATTCCATAAGGCAAGCAGTTCCTTAATATGGGTCTTGCTCATATCTTCTTTAAAAATTAAATCAAGATTTTGATACAAATGTTCAAAGTCTTTGGCTTGATACAGTTCAAGAGTTTTAGAATTTACTTTTAATAATTTTATTTTTCTTGCACATTCCAGAATACGTGATTCATCTTGCTGTAGAAAACCTAACAAATCTTCCACTCCCTGACTGCGCCAGAGATCAAATTGCTTTTTGACTTCACTAAAGTCTTCTAGCCACATGGCAATGGGGGACAGTTCAAAAAAGGGAGAATCCAACATTTCCATTCCAGAAGCTCGACATTTTTATTTAAATTTAATAATGCAGTATAAGGGTAAGAAAATGATTTTAAAATAATGTGATAGGTAAAATAATATTTTTTTACTAATAATGATTAAGTCACAAAATATTCTCTTTCTTTACTAAAAAAGCCAACTTATAAATTGGCTTCTTTTATTGAAATTAAAAATTAGCGATTTTTTTTGCGGGCTTTATTTACCGGTTTTGGTGCAGGAATTTCCCGCTCGCCTTGCCAAACATCTATAAAATCTTTTTCATTGATATTATATAATTCGAGTAAAGCTAAAATAACGCCACCGAACAGCATTGGACCTTCAGAGTTACTTTGCCATTCAAATATTTTCCCGTTTAAGACATGCAAAATATCTGAAACTTCAAAACTACGATCACGACCGTTACTATCGGTTGGGTAAATTTCTGTATTTAAAATAATCCTTGCTGCACTTTTTTCACTCTCTGATAAATCTAGATGAGTAACAACGTCATCATCACGGGTGGAAAAAATCACGTCATCGGTAAAAACCGTTCTTAAGAAATGACGGGTCAGTTTAGGTAAGGCTCTTTCTACAAAAGGACGGAACGAACTTGGAAAAATCACATTATGTGAAATGCCTTTAAACATGGGTGCAATTTCTTCAGTTTTATAGCCGGCAATCCCACAGCCAATAGAGGTAATAAAATACGTGGTCTTGGGATGGTTTTTGGTATAAATTTTGAAATCATCAATATAATGCTGAATTTGCGATAAAGGCATTTGTTGCAGATGCTCATTCATGGTTGGAATAGCATAGCTTTGGCCTGACCAGCCGCGACCAATACCTGTGATTGCACCAAAGTGCTCAAGCGCAGTACGTGCAGCTCCACCTGCATGCTGTCCTGCCATATTACTGCCAAACACAAATACAGTATCTTCAGGTAAGCTTTTTATAATATTTTCATCGTGATAGTGATATGACATAAGCGAATACAATCGTGATGGTCTTTCTTCATGTTGCAATTGAAAGAGCAGATGGTCAAGTGAAAGATCAGTATTTTTAAATTTAGTCTACCGATCATAAATGAAGATCAAATTTTTGACCTGTTTTAATTAGCTTTGCTCAGACACGTTCATTTAGCAACCCCGCTTTATTCTTGTGATTTAAGCCTGCTAAGACATAAAAGAAGAAAAGGGAAGATTAAAGATTTAAAGCTGAGAAATACACAAATATAAATATCCCGATATTGCATGTTGAGCTTTAGCCCTCATATTATTGGAATTGTATTATTGTATAGAAGCTGAAAAATATGTCGGATAGTCAACAACCTTTTGAGTTAGTGACCAGCTATCAACCTGCGGGTGATCAGCCGCAAGCCATTGAGAAATTAGTCAAAGGTATTCAAAAAGGCTATCACGACCAGTTATTATTAGGGGTAACGGGGTCGGGGAAAACCTATACCATGGCCAACGTTATTGCCCAGACCCAACGCCCCACCATTGTCATGGCGCACAACAAAACCTTGGCAGCCCAGTTGTATGGCGAATTCAAGTCATTTTTCCCGAATAATGCAGTTGAATATTTTGTCAGTTATTACGACTACTATCAGCCAGAGGCTTATGTGCCATCTTCCGATACCTTTATCGAAAAAGATTCGGCCATTAATGATCACATTGACCAGATGCGTCTTTCGGCCACGCGTTCATTACTAGAACGTCGCGATGCCATTATTGTGGCTTCCGTTTCTGCCATTTATGGTTTGGGTGATCCCAATGCCTATATGAGCATGCTGCTGCATATTGTACAGGGCGACCGAATCAGTCGTGATGACATTATTCGCCGTCTGGTCGAGATGCAATATACCCGCAATGAACTTGAATTTTTACGCGGTACTTATCGTATTCGCGGGGAAATCATGGATATTTTTCCGGCCGAATCGGATCAGGATGCAATTCGTATTGAACTGTTTGATGATGAAGTCGATTCCATTCGCTGGTTTGATCCATTAACAGGGAAAATGGTACGTAAAGTGCCGCGTGTGACGATTTATCCAAAAAGTCACTATGTCACCCCAAAAGACAACTTGCAGCGTGCCATTGGCACTATTCGTGAAGAACTGAAAGAGCGTTTGGTTTTCTTTCGCGAGCATGACAAATTACTTGAAGCACAACGTATCGAACAGCGTACCCGTTACGATCTTGAGATGATGCAACAACTCGGTTATACCAACGGTATTGAAAACTACTCACGTCATTTGTCTGGTCGTCCGTCGGGTGAAGCACCACCAACCTTGTTCGATTATATTCCGGATGATGCTTTACTGATTATTGATGAATCGCATGTCACGGTTCCGCAAATTGGTGCGATGTATAAAGGTGACCGTTCACGTAAAGAAAATCTGGTCAATTATGGTTTCCGTTTGCCGAGTGCTCTGGATAACCGTCCAATGCAATTTGAAGAATGGCAGCGCATAGTTCCGACCACCATTTATGTCAGTGCCACGCCAGCAAAATATGAGCTGGAAAGATCTGAGCAAATTGCAGAGCAGGTGGTTCGTCCAACCGGTCTGGTCGATCCTGAAATTGAAATTCGTCCTGTGCTGACCCAAGTCGATGATGTACTGTCTGAAATCAATCTGCGTAAAGATTTAGATGAACGTGTTTTGGTGACTACTCTCACCAAACGTATGGCGGAAGATCTAACCTCGTATTTAAAAGAATACGGGGTGAAAGTCGCCTACTTGCATTCAGATATCGATACCGTAGAGCGAGTAAAGATTATTCATGAATTACGTTCCGGTGTGCATGATGTGCTAGTGGGGATTAACCTGCTGCGTGAAGGTCTGGATATGCCGGAAGTGTCTTTGGTGGCGATTCTGGATGCTGACAAAGAGGGTTTCTTGCGTTCAGAACGCTCACTGATTCAGACCATTGGCCGTGCCGCGCGTAATGTGAAGGGTAAAGCAATTTTGTATGCTGACCGTATCACCGATTCCATGCGAAAAGCGATTGATGAAACTGACCGACGTCGCGCTAAGCAAATCGAGTTCAATACGCTACATGGGATTACGCCGCGCAGCACTAAGCGTCAAAACAATAAAGATATTGATACCGGCGAAGTACTGACTGATGATCAGATTGATGAAAATATCTCGGATCAGGCCCGTGCTTTAAGTGCTGATGAACGTCATATTCTGGCCGATCCTAAATTGCTGGCGAAGCACATGTCTAAACTGGAAAAAGAGATGTTAAAAGCCTCGAAAGAATTACAGTTTGAGCAGGCAGCACGACTGCGCGATGAGATTGTCCGCCTAAAAGCACAGCTGCTAAGTTAAGTAGGAATGAAGTAGAAAATTAATTTTTTACTGCAAAATCATTACATAACACTACAGTATCACTCAGCTGGAATGGTTATTTTTAAATTGAGATTCACTTTATAACTCTTAAATTTTGACTTAAAAGGTAGCTTTATGACAACGAATGATCTTCCTAAAGCCGGCTTTAAACTGGCTAAAATTGCGTTAGGCGGAGCCGTACTCATTGGCTTGGGTATGGCAACCATGGCTTATGCACAAAGCAAGCCTTTGCATACTGTCGAGAAAGTCGAATTAGATAAATATTTAGGCGTTTGGTATGAAGTTGCGCGTAAGCCGATGTACTTTCAAAATAAGTGTGATCGGGATGTAACTGCTACTTATACCTTAAATGAAAATGGTAATGTGGGGGTAGATAATCGCTGCTATAGTAAAGATGGAAAATTAAACCATTCTGTCGGTGAGGCATTCATTCAAAATGCGCCATTTAATACCAAGTTGAAAGTCAGTTTCTTACCGGAATCTGTTCGCTGGTTGCCGGTAGGACGTGGTGATTACTGGATTTTAAAAATTGACGATGCTTATCAAACGGTATTGGTCGGTGAGCCACGCCGTAAATATCTGTGGGTACTGTCCCGTTCAGCACATTTAGATCAAGCAGTGGTCAAGGAATATCTGGATTATGCCCAATCTATTGGTTATGACATTAGTGATGTGATTCATACCAAACAAACCCAGAAATAATCTTAAAATATTGACGGATAAAACCATGCTTCGGCATGGTTTTTTTATTGAATGGTTAAATTGAAGAGTGAATTATAAAGTTTTCTTGGAGTGTAATGTTTATAATGCCGGCGAGATAAATCCAGAGATACAAGATGTATAAAGGCGTAGCTTTGTCGGTATTGGCATCGGTCACTTTTGGGGTTTTGTATTTCTATACCCAATTCTTAAAACCGCTTGATAGCGAACAAACTTTTGCTTGGCGTATGTTGGCTACATTACCATTTTTAACTTTGTTTATGTGGTGGACCGGAGATTTACAACATGTCGCAGATATTTTTAAACGGATTTTTAAGCAACCGACTTTTTTAATCTGGCTGATTATCAGTTCAATTTTATGTACCACCCAACTTTGGTTATTCCTATGGGGGCCGATTAATGGCCGGGGACTGGAAGTGTCTTTGGGGTATTTTTTATTGCCACTGGTGATGGTGCTGATCGGTTGTGTGCTCTACAAAGAAAAACTGTCCAGATGGCAGATTGCAGCAGTTCTTTTTGCCTGTCTTGGTGTAGGGCATGAATTGTGGCGTATCGGCGGTATTGCCTGGGAAACGGTATATGTGGCCGTGGCCTATCCGATTTATTTCTTTTTAAGACGGGCTTTTAAAACTGACCATTTGGGTGGTTTTTGGTGGGATTTATTTTTAATCCTGCCAGTCGCTATTTATTTAGCCACCGTGTATAGCGACTCTTTGGCTTTAATTGGGCAATTTCCCTACCTAATCTGGGCGGGTTTAGGGTTAGGCTTTTTAAGTGCCTTGGGATTAGGGAGTTATATTCTGGCGAGCCGTTATTTACCTTTTGTTATATTTGGATTGTTAAGCTATTTAGAACCTGTATTACTTGCCTTTGCATCGATTGCTTTAGGGGAAAGGTTAGAAACGGCAGAATGGTTGACCTATATTCCAATTTGGTTGGCGGTGTTACTGCTGGTATTAGAAGGTTCAATTCATTTGGCTAAGCAACAGCAGAAACGGAAAGCTTTAGCTCAAAATCTGGAAAATTATCAAGATCGCTTAAAATAATCATTTTCATGCTTTGACCGTTGAGGAATAAAGCAAAATTTAAACCAAATTTATGGTTTTGGAATTAAATATGAGGGCATAGGGCTTTCGATATGAATATTATAAAAATAATTATCATTATTTTATCTGTTTATAGTGAATATATAGCAAAATTTGCGGGTTAAAATCAGCTTTTGATTCAAACTTCCTGATAATTCCTTTACAATTGTGGGGTTTTGAAATTCATGCCTAGATATACAATTAATTAGAGGACGTATCTGTGAGCAAAGACACTATCATCGCCCTACATGCAGATCACCAAGGTCGCTGGAAAAACCGTGAAGAAATCGCGGAACATATGATTGCCTTAATTGGTCAGTTGTATCGTGAAAAAAATATCGTGACTTCTGTATTCGGTCGTTCTTTAGTTAACCGTTCAGTTATCCAGATTTTAAAAGCACACCGTCGTACACGTGTGATGGATGTTGAACTTTCTGTGGTTAACACTTTCCCAATTTTAGAAGCTTTGGCTAAAGTTGAGAAAATTGGTTCTGCTGAAATCGATCTAGGTAAACTTGCGGTTGAATTTAAAGAAAAAGGCGGCGACATCGATGCATTTGTTGCAGATGCTGTTAAATCTTTAGAAGGCAATCCTGCAAATGTTGAACCTAAAGATGTGGTTCTTTATGGTTTCGGTCGTATCGGTCGTATTCTTGCACGTTTGATCATTGGTCAATCAGGTTTGGGTCGTGGTTTAAACCTAAAAGCCATTGTTGTTCGTAAATCATCTGACGGTGATTTGGAAAAACGTGCATCTTTGCTTCGTCGTGACTCAATTCACGGTCCATTTGCAGGCACAATTTCTGTAGATGAAGAAAATGAAGCAATTATTGCCAACGGTAACTTCATTAAAGTTATTTACGCTTCAAGCCCTGCTGAAGTGGATTACACTGCTTTTGGTATCAATAATGCTTTAGTGATTGATAACACGGGTAAATGGCGTGATGCTGAAGGTCTTGCTGAACACTTGAAATGCCCAGGCGTTGCTCGTGTTGTATTGACTGCTCCAAGTAAAGGCGAAATGAAAAATGTAGTGTATGGCGTAAACCATACTGACATTTTGGATGAAGACAAAATCATTTCTGCTGCGAGCTGCACAACAAATGCAATTACGCCCGTATTAAAAGTGTTAGATGACAAATACAAAGTGCTTAATGGCCACGTTGAAACTGTTCACTCTTTCACAAATGATCAGAACTTGATCGACAACTACCACAAGGCAGATCGTCGTGGTCGTGCTGCGACTTTGAACATGGTGATTACTGAAACTGGTGCTGCGAAAGCAGTTGCTAAAGCACTTCCTGCACTTAAAGGCAAGTTGACTGGTAACTCTGTACGTGTTCCAACCCCTAACGTATCGCTTGCTATTCTGAATTTAAACCTTGAGAAAGAAGTTGATCGTGAAGAAGTAAACGAATACATCCGTCAAATCTCAATCAACTCAAGCCTTCAAGGTCAAATCGGTTATACAAATTCGACTGAAGTTGTGTCAAGTGACTTTATCGGTTCGCGTACTGCAGGTGTATTTGATGCGCAAGCAACAATCACTTCAGGTACTCGCTTAACAGCATATGTTTGGTACGATAACGAAGTGGGTTATAGCTGCCAGGTATTGCGTATTGCTGAACAAATGTGTGGCGTAAGCTATCCAAAAGTTCCTGCTGAAACAAATGCATAATTTGTAAAGTAGTAAAAAAGAGTCTCATTTGAGGCTCTTTTTTTTTGTTTTTCTAAAGTTAAAAATTGAGCTGTTATCTAAGTTTTCTCATTTAAATTAACTCCATTCGCTTTTGAATAAATATGATTTTTCTTTCAAATAGTCATTAAGAGGCTTTGTGATCTAGACAGAGGCGGTTTTGAGTTTCTTTTATGAAATTTGATTAACTCAACTATTTTAAAATAATCACATTTTTTGTTAACCAGGCATTCTTTTAAATCTTATATCTCATAATCTTTATTATTCTAAAAAACGGTAAATTGATGGTTTTATATACTTGAATAACTTATCTAGTTATAGTAGCTTGCCTAAGGTAAGTATATATATAAAAGTAAGTTAATAATAAAATTGGAGAACATGGATGAGCACCTACGCAACTAGTCATTTACTTGGACAAGTTTTATCCGTTGATTGCCCTTCACGTGAAATATTGGAACATTTAACCACCAAGTGGTCTGTGTTGGTTTTACGCTGTTTAAGTGAGGGAGTGCATCGTTTTAGCGAGTTAAGGCAGCGTATTGAAGGGGTAAGTGAAAAAATGTTGGCGCAAACGCTAAAGGTATTGGAAAAAGATGGTTTTTTGATTCGTACGGTTTATCCGGTTGTACCGCCTAAAGTGGAATATCAGTTGACGATATTGGGGGCGCAGGCAGCTGAAAAAATGACAATGCTTACGGGCTGGATTGAACGAAATTTACCTGAGATTTTAGAAAATAAACAACCTGTTGCTAAATAAAAATACTGAGTCATTTAAATGCCTTATGACCTATCTAAGTGAAGAGATTTAATCTAAAAGAGTCTATTTGTTGGAATAACTTCAAGGGTGAATTTAAAAAATGATAAAAGGAACCTTATTTTTTATTAAACTTTTTAAAAATCTAGACGGCAATTTTATACTTCACGACACATAAGAAGGGAATCTTAAAAGCAGAGGAAAGTTATTTAAAAATAATTATGTAAAATACCGCTTTATATTTTTTATCAATTTTTTCAAATCTGTGCACTTAAAGTTTGGATTGAGACTTCTTTAAATAATTTAAGAAAATAGATAAAATTTAATTTAAAAATCAGATTAATAAAGGTAAGTGTATGGTTATTTTTAATTTTATGAGTGAATAATTGAACTCAGCTAAGCAATATGAGCCCAGTTCAAGTCAAATTCATCTGAACAATGCTAAAAATCATGCAATGCTGAATAATTCTATTCGAGAAATTTTGTAAAATATGGCAGAATATGCGGTTTTAAAGTATTTAGAGGATTGGCAGCATGCGCTTTGTTGATGAAGCAGTCATTACCGTAGAGGCTGGCGACGGTGGCAATGGCGTAGCCAGTTTTCGCCGTGAAAAATTTGTACCATTTGGCGGTCCGGATGGTGGCGATGGTGGTCGTGGCGGTAACATCTATGTTGAAGCTGGTAACGACACTACCACTCTTGTAGATTATCGTTATACACGTAGATTTCGTGCAGAACGTGCTAAAAATGGTCGTGGTGCAAACTGCTCAGGCCGTGGCGGTGAAGACACCGTATTAAAGGTTCCAGTAGGAACAACAATTGTTGATACAGAATCCGGTGATATCATCGGTGATTTGGTCACTGATGGTCAGCGTGTATTGGTGGCAGCAGGCGGTGAAGGTGGTTTGGGTAATACTCATTTCAAATCATCTACAAATCGCTCGCCACGTAAATGCACCACGGGGACCAAAGGTGAATACCGTGAAATTCGTTTAGAACTTAAAGTTCTTGCGGATGTGGGTTTACTTGGTATGCCAAATGCCGGTAAATCAACATTTATCCGTGCTGTTTCAGCCGCAAAACCTAAAGTTGCAGATTATCCATTTACTACCATGGTTCCAAACCTGGGTGTAGTAGATGCGGATAGCCATCGTTCATTCGTCATGGCAGATATTCCGGGATTAATTGAAGGTGCCTCAGAAGGTGCCGGTCTGGGTATTCGTTTCCTTAAACATTTGGCACGTACCCGTATTTTGTTGCACATTGTTGATGTACAACCGATTGATGGCTCAGATCCTGCCCATAATGCAAAAGCGATTTTAAAAGAGTTAGAGAAATTTTCTCCAACGCTTTCTAAATTGCCTGTGGTTTTGGTATTAAACAAAGTTGACCAGCTTGATCCTGACACCAAGGAAGAATGGTGTAACCATCTTCTGGAAGAAATGCAGTGGCAAGGTCCAGTATTCAAAACTTCTGGCTTAATGTCGGAAGGCACGAAAGATGTCGTGTATTACTTGATGGATCAAATTGAACAACAACGTGAACGCGAAGTTGAAGATCCAGAATACGCAGCAGAAATGAAAGCATTCCGTGATCAGCTGGAAGCTGAAACACGTGAGCAGACCATTGCAGCGAAAGAAGCTTATCGTGAAATGCGTCGTCAACAACGTCTTGCTGGTCTATTGGCTGAAGACGATGAAGATGATGATGAAGACGACGATAACGATGTGGAAGTGTTTTACGTACGTTAAGCTCTTGGGATAGAGTACTGAGGACAAGATGATAGAAGTGGTAGATGGGCAACGTCAGCTCAAGGGTTGTAAACGAATCGTTGTTAAAATCGGATCATCTTTACTCACAGCAAATGGGCAAGGTTTAGATTTGGATGCAATTTCGCATTGGGCGAAACAAATTGCAGATCTACACAATGCAGGACACGAGATTATTCTGGTGTCATCCGGTGCTGTGGCTGAAGGCATGGTTCGTATGAAACTTGAGAGCCGACCCACTGATCTACCCAGTCTTCAGGCGTGTGCTGCCATTGGTCAGATGGGCCTGATTCATACCTGGTCGAGCGTACTTGAGAAACATCAGATTCGAACTGCGCAAGTTTTATTGACGCATGATGACTTGGCGGATCGTAGACGTTACTTAAACTCTTGCGATGCATTACAAAACTTGATTGACTGGAAAGTGATTCCAGTCATTAATGAAAATGACACGGTATCGACGGATGAAATTCGTTTTGGCGATAACGATACTTTAGCCGCTATGGTGGCAGGTCAGGTTCATGCAGATTTGTTGATTATATTAACTGATCAGCAAGGCATGTTTGACTCTGACCCGCGTTCTAATCCAAATGCAAAGCTGTTCCATACAGTGCGTGCTCTGGATGAAAGCCTATTTGAGATGGCGGGTGGTGGCGGAAAATTCGGTCGTGGCGGTATGTTGACTAAAGTTCGTGCGGCACGCTTGGCAGCCAAATCAGGTTGTCCAACACTAATCGCAAGTGGTGAAAGTGACAATGTCCTTGCGCGCTTAATGTCCGGTGAATTGCTCGGAACATTGTTTATTACTGACAATGACCGTATTACCGCACATCAGCAGTGGTTGGCTGCGCATCTGCAAACTGCAGGGCGTTTAGTCTTGGATGATGGTGCAGTAAAAGCCATTAAAGAAAATCATCGCAGTTTATTGCCTGTTGGGGTGAGAGCGGTGGAAGGACATTTTGAGCGTGGTGATGTGGTTGAATGTGTTGATTCACAGGGCGGTCGTGTTGCGGTTGGTCGGGTCAACTTTAGTTCGCGTTCTGCTGAAATTGTGAAGGGTTTATCTTCCGATAAAGTGCATCAAGTTTTAGGTGAAGCACGTTCACTCGAGATGATTCATCGCAATCATATGGCGATTTACTAAAAGATTTTCCTAATAAAAAAATCCCGCTTTAGAGTGGGATTTTTTATATATTTTTTATTTGAATTACTTAATCAAACCTTTTTGAATCAGTGAATTAAACAACTTTTGATAAATCCACATCACCCAAGACATCAGTTTTTCCTGATAATGATTCCATAGTTTTAAGCCTGCAAGATTCACCATCCAAGACAAAATAAAGGCACCCACCATATCTATTGGAAAATGTACCCCCACATAGATCCGTGACCATGCGACTAGCCAAGCGACCGCAAGTAATAATTTGCCAATGTCCCGCCGTGCCGAGAAATAGTAAGCAAATGCAATGCTGCTAAAAATGGTCATGTGATTACTGGGAAACGACCCTGTTGCTTCGTGTGCAATTAAAGTCTGACCGACATGCATCACGAAAGGGCGTGGAGTTTGTACCAGATAGGACATCAATTCACTAATTGAAAGAGCAATACAACAAAATATAAAGGCTTTTAGAATCAGGGCTTTTGAGTTTTTACTGGCATAAAACCAAAACAAGGTAAAGTAGCCAAGCAGCAGATAAACTAAATCACGGGCGATAAAAATCGCGTAGTGCATTATCACAGGAGAAGCCTGTTGTGGGACATTCAGCAGGCTAAACAAATCAAGATTTAAACTTTCAACGGACATGTAAGAATGGCGAGATCACAGCGTAAGGATGGCGTGATTTTACAAGAAAAATAAAATGAAACACGCGACCGGTTTGTCGTCATATTGTTGTACATAATATATTTAGCTTATTAAAAAACCGTGTATGGACACGGTTTTTTTATTTAAATCACGATTCAATTATTTAAACTGAATCGCACCATTGGCGTTTACAGTAATTTTAGATTCACCCGCTGCAACATCTTGAGCATCTACAGCTTCAGCACCTGAAAATTTAGCCATACTGGCACGCATCATGATGGGCTGCGGATATTGATTGCTGGTATTCAAATTGAGATTAATCAGGTTATAACCTGATTTATTCCACGCCTGACTGAGCATTTGTGCACGTTGTTGAAAGTTTTTAGACGCTTCAACCATCAGTTCATTTTCTACTTTTTTTCGTTGCGCATCTGAAACGCTAAAATTAATCGATTGTGTCTGGAAGTTTTGTTGAAGCTCACCAATCAATTGGCTGGCTGCTTTAAAGTCAGTACTTTCAATCTGAATTTCTGCACGACCACGCCATTCTTTCAATTTACGATTCTCGTTATCATAAATTGGATAAGTGGTTTGAGAACCTGTTTCTACTTTGACTTGCGGATATTTCTTCGCTAAAGCCATAGCTTGATTCATTAGTTGTGTGATTTGTGATGCAAGTTCTGCAGGTTGTTTGTTGCTTTTTTCAATATATAAAACCGCATGCATTTCATCATTCGACACTTTACGGGCTGCTTCTGCCTGTACATTGATGACGTTGTAATTAAGTTGTTCATTTTGTTGAGCAAAGGCAGTTGCACTGAAAGCAGAGGCTAACACTAAAGTTGAGAGAGTTAAATAACGCATTTTTTTGACCTGTTCTTGTAAGCAAAATTCGAATTTATACTGATGATATTAAAGGGTGTTTATGGTGAATTTTAGTAGAGTTTGTGGTGGGATTGTAAAAGCAAACTTAAAAAGTCTATGCGTTTTTATTTATAAAATTTACGAAAAATTATACACTTATAAATTAATTTGCAAGAAGTTTTACTTTATTACACGACTTTACCCATAAAAGCATAAGAAAATAAGGTTTTCTTTCCCCTGTCACAATGTAAGATGATAATTCAACCTATAGATTAGCTTGATATTTTTTTCGATGAATTAGGGCAGATAAAGTACCGAAAGTTGTTTATTTTTCAAAAAAAGTCGGTATCATCCGCCCTTTAGTTATGACAAACAAATTCATGTCTAGCTAGATTCTATAAAGCACCGAGTCAAAGGACCGCAAGTCACCCGACTTATTTCTATCAACCCATATCAGAGATGGTAATTCGATATGAGCGTTTCTTCTGTAAATCCTGCCCCTAATTCTACTAACGAATACTATTTGACTCGCCAAAGCCAGATGGAATCCAATGTTCGTAGCTATCCTCGTAAATTGCCGTTAGCGATAGCAAAAGCTTTAGGATGTTGGGTTACTGATGTTGAAGGTACAGAGTACCTCGATTGTTTAGCTGGGGCAGGAACATTGGCTTTGGGCCATAACCATCCTGCGGTCATTCAAAGTATCCAAGATACACTTGCAAGTGGCCTCCCATTGCATACTTTGGATTTAACAACACCTTTAAAAGATGCTTTTACTGAAGCTTTACTTGAGCAATTACCGGGTGGTAAGGCTGAGTATTGTTTACAGTTCTGTGGTCCGTCTGGTGCAGATGGCACAGAAGCAGCAATTAAATTAGCAAAAACCTATACAGGTCGTAGTTCAGTGATCAGCTTCTCCGGCGGTTATCACGGAATGACGCATGGCGCTTTGGCCATGACAGGTAACTTATCTGCGAAGAATTCGGTGAATGGCTTAATGCCTGGCGTACAGTTTATGCCATATCCGCATGAATACCGTTGCCCATTGGGTATTGGTGGTGAAGCAGGTGTAGATGCCTTAACTTACTACTTCGAAAACTTTATTGAAGATGTAGAAAGTGGTGTAACCAAACCTGCAGCAGTCATTCTTGAAGCGATTCAAGGTGAAGGCGGTGTGGTAACAGCACCGGTTAAATGGTTAAAGAAAATCCGTGAAGTGACTGAAAAGCACAACATTGTGTTGATTCTTGATGAAGTTCAAGCTGGCTTTGCACGTTCTGGCAAAATGTTTGCTTTTGAACATGCAGGCATTGAACCTGATGTTGTGGTGATGTCTAAAGCTGTTGGTGGTAGCTTACCGCTTGCAGTACTGGGGATTAAACGTAAGTTTGATGCTTGGCAGCCTGCTGGTCACACTGGTACGTTCCGTGGTAACCAATTGGCGATGGGTACTGGTCTTGCAACCATCAACACCATTAAAGAACAAAATCTTGCGCAAAATGCTCAGGAACGTGGTGATTTCTTACAAGCTGAATTTAAAAAATTAGCGGTAGAATTCCCATGTATCGGTAACGTACGTGGCCGTGGTTTGATGATTGGTGTTGAAATCGTGGATGAGCGCCAAAAGGCAGATCATATGGGTTCATTACCAGGTGATTCGCAATTGGCGGCTGCAATTCAAACCGCATGTTTCGATAACAAATTATTGTTAGAGAAGGGCGGTCGTAACGGTACAGTGATTCGTTTACTTTGCCCATTGATTATCACACATGATGAATGTGTTGAAGCTGTTGCTCGCTTTAAGAAAGCAGTGGCTGAAGCTCTTGTTGCAACTCGAGGCGCATAACATATGGTAGATTTTGCAGAACACCGTAAAGCGTTACTCTGCAATGATGCTCAATCTATTGCTGACTATGAGTCAGCAATGGGTGAGGCTACAAAAGCTGTAGCAGCATGGTTGCATAACGATAAAATGTATACCGGTGGTAGCATTAAAGATTTGCGCAATGCAATTTCTTTTAATGCCACTAAACAAGGCTTGGGCGTGCATAAATCGCTTGAGCGCATGGTTGAACTGTTTTTAAACAAAAGCCTTAAAGTACATCATCCCCATTCTTTAGCACATTTGCACTGCCCAACTATGGTGACCAGTCAAATTGCTGAAGTTTTAATTAACGCAACCAACCAATCAATGGACTCATGGGATCAAAGCCCTGCAGGTTCATTGATGGAAGTTCAGTTAATCGACTGGCTTCGTCAAAAGGTTGGTTATGGTGCAGGTCAGGCAGGTGTATTCACCTCGGGCGGTACACAATCGAATTTGATGGGCGTTTTGCTTGCACGTGATGCTTGCATCTCGAAAAACTGGAAAGACGAAAACGGCAAGCCATGGTCTGTTCAGCGCGATGGTATTCCAAGCGATGCAATGCGTAACGTCAAAGTCATCTGTTCTGAAAATGCACATTTCTCTGTGCAAAAGAACATGGCGATGATGGGCATGGGCTTCCAGTCTGTAGTCACTGTTCCTGTAAATGACAATGCACAGATGGATGTGACTGCTCTTGAGGCGACAATGGCTCGCCTGCAAGCAGAAGGCAAAATCGTTGCATGTGTGGTTGCGACCGCGGGTACAACCGATGCCGGTGCAATTGATCCATTAAAAGAAATCCGTGAAATCACCAACAAATACGGCGCGTGGATGCATATCGACGCAGCATGGGGTGGTGCACTGATTTTATCGAATGACTATCGTTCGATGCTGGATGGAATCGAGTTGTCTGATTCGATTACGCTCGATTTCCATAAGCATTATTTCCAAACCATTTCGTGTGGCGCGTTCTTGTTGAAAGATGAAGCGAACTACCGTTTCATGCATTATGAAGCCGAGTATTTAAATTCTGCTTATGATGAAGAACACGGTGTGCCGAACTTGGTATCTAAGTCATTGCAGACCACGCGTCGTTTTGATGCATTGAAATTGTGGATGACAGTTGAAGCATTAGGTGAAGAGCTTTATGGTTCAATGATCGACCATGGTGTGAAGTTGACCCGTGAAGTGGCTGATTACATCAATGCAACCGATGGTTTAGAGATGCTGGTTGATCCGCAATTTGCGTCTGTATTGTTCCGTGTAATTCCTGCAGGTTATCCGGCAGAATTGCTTGATACACTGAACCAGAACGTTGCAGATGAATTGTTTGCACGTGGTGAAGCGAACATTGGGGTCACTAAAGTAGGTCAAAATCAATCCTTGAAGATGACCACTTTAAGTCCAGTCGCGACTTTGGAAAACGTGAAAAACTTGCTTGATCTGGTATTAGCTGAAGCTGATCGTATTAAAGGTCCGATCGCTGATGGTACATATGTGACTGCGCTTGATTAATAAGTGTTTTCATAAAAAGGGAGATCAATAGATCTCCTTTTTTTATACTTAAAAATAGTAGAGAAGATATTCGTTTAATGCATAAATACATACCTTTTTAGTCTTTGATCTTCTTGTCTGCAGTTTCTAAAGTAGGAAAGATAAGAGAAAAAGGACGTGGAACATGGAGAATGTGGAACAAGGAAAGTCGTTAATCAAAGAGGTGATAGATCAGAAAATATCGCCTTATCAATGGATGGTTATTTTACTCTGTTTCATTATTGCTTTGTTTGATGGTTTCGATACGCAGGCGATCGCATTTACAGCACCAGCCTTGTTAGAGCATTTTAATTTACAACCGGGAGCATTAGCGCCCATTCTGACTGCCGGAATTGTTGGAATGACAGTTGGTGCTATGTTGTTAGGGTTGTTGGGCGATAAATTAGGGCGCAGAAAGACCTTACTGTTTTGCACAGCTATTTTTTCTAGTGCTACGCTTCTCACGGCTTTTGTCGGCAATGTTGAACAAATATTTATCTTAAGAGTAATTGCCGGTTTAGGAATGGGAGGGGCAACACCTGTATTGTTGGCACTTGCTGCAGAATACTCACCCCAACGCTTTAAAGGCACAGTTACTACAGGGGTATTATTGGCTTTACCTGCAGGGGCAATGTTTGGCGGGCTACTGGCGGCAAAAATGTTACCTGTAGTGGGGTGGCAGGGAATTTATATGATTGGGGGAGTACTCCCTCTTGTTTTACTGATTGTGTTGTATTTTGTTTTGCCTGAATCTTTAGAATATATGGCACAAAAAAATAGTGTCTCTAATGTTGCCACTATACAAAAAATTCTGAATAAAATTTCTCCTAAAGCTGTCTCATTCACACAGGCAGACCTGATCACAGCGAATCCGGCAGATCAAAGCAAAGCAAAATTAAGTATTCTGTTCCAGAATGGATTAGCTCGTACCACAGCTGGCGTATGGGGAACATATTTCTTTAACTGGATCGCTTGGTTCATGTTGTTATCATGGTTACCTACTATTTTAAAACAGGCAGGCTTGGCACCTGAACAAGCGCCTTATGCTTCCGTCACAATAAATGCGTCCTTTATTATTTTTGCTATTCCTTTGGCTTATTGGTTACCTAAATTAAATACAGCCAAAATATTAACTTTTATGCTGTTCACTGGAGTAGCTGTGGTCATAGGGTTAGGATTACTGATCGAAACTCAGCAATGGGGCTATGTTTTTGCACTGATTGCCTTGGCCGGATTTGGTATTGGAGGCCAGCAACTGGCATTGAATTATTTGGTGGTTGCCGCATATCCAACCCAAGTTCGAGCGACAGCGACGGGCTGGGCTATTGGTATGGGCCGGATGGGGGCAATTATTGGTTCAGCCATTGGTGGGATTGTTTTAACCAGCTATGGTGTGACAGGTTATTTTTATGCGTTGGGTGTTCCTTTAATTATCGCATTATGCTGCGTTTTCTTAATCAAATATCAAATGCCTCTTCAAAAGGCTCAAACTGATTGTGCAGAAATTTCCCACTAGGCATGAGGCGAAATTAAAATATTAAATTCAGGTCAATGAGGTCAGATCTGACCTCATTGACTATATATAGCTTATTTTTTAAGCTGTAAGTAGACTAAATCTCACCTTTCTCAAAAGTTTCAGATATATACTCGAACTGCCTTCCCAAGGGAAATCTACCTCTATTGATCAATCAAACGTAAATTTCAGGTTTCTGATTTTCAGCGATAGGTCGATCTTCCTCGAAAATTTTTAAGTTAAAGTCATATGCATTTTCAACTGGTAAGTCTTTGTCATAATTTCGAAAAGTTGGAGCAAATAGCCCTGTCGAACGCGCTTTCATCGGAGAAAGTAGTGGAACGTACCCAAGCAAAATCAGCTACATCATAAAACCTTCTATTTGCCGACCAGCAAAACGTTGTATATTGGTTTTTGGGCAAACCAGTTGCTGGTATTCAGCATCATCCCAAAACGGCACCCGGGGGATCGTCGGTTCAGCATTCTGTGCTGCAGTCAGTGAGCACCAAATCAAACCGTATTTTTCAACAGAGGCATAAGTGCGTAAATGAAAGCGATCGGAAATTTTGTGTTGTGGATGCGCAGGAATGCGGTTGCATTTACCCTCACTGCCAAAACGTAAACCGTGATAACGACAGACCACGCCTTGACCATCATTTTTGCCCAAGCTTAAAGGAACACCCCGGTGAGGACAGGCATCTTTGGCAACAATTAACTGGTCATCCATTTTATAGATGACAAGGGGCATATCTAGCAACAGGGTGCCTATGGGTTAATCAGTAAGATCACTGGCACGGGCAATCGGATACCAATGTTTGGCTAATAAATGCCAGTCCTGTTCTGCAAATGTCATATGTACGGGTAAATCAGAATTAAAAGTAGCAATGTTTTTACTATTCATAACTGAATCATTTTTTTGATCTTGAGTTTGAATATAAAACAAAGCACTGTTCTTTGAAATTTCAATTAATTGGATCTTGGATTGCGAAAATTAGAACGGTGAATCTGTCAAAAATCTAATAAATGAAATGCACATACGCAATAATGCTTATTTGCGATGTGTGATTTGTAGATATAGACGGTTGAACAGAGTCATTTGAGTGTTATTAAAAGATACCTTATATAGGGCTCTTTTTTTGTATGTAAAAATTGAATCAGGCACTTTGGTGAATAATTGAACGTAAAAGGATCTGATAAATTGATCAAAATGGTCAGACGAACAAATCAATGATGGAATAATAAGCAATGATTTTTGATGACAGTAAATGAATTATTACAATAATAACAGCTCAAAAATAAAAAAATTATAATATTAAATGGGAGGTTATTAACTGATTTTTATATATTTATAATTATAGGAAT
Organism: Acinetobacter sp. ANC 3781; assembly: GCF_004331285.1. Classification (GTDB taxonomy): domain Bacteria; phylum Pseudomonadota; class Gammaproteobacteria; order Pseudomonadales; family Moraxellaceae; genus Acinetobacter. Next base: position 49,262 of record NZ_SJOH01000004.1, on the reverse strand, counting down.
ATGTTCATATCAATTATCATAAAAACGTCACATAGCTGTAACTTCTTTGTCATATTATAAAATCAAAATGCAACTATCGAAAAAGTACAACACTTTACAAAAAGTAGCGTACTTCAATATTGCATCTAATGAAGAGAGAAAAGAATGCGCTTAAATCATATTGCACTTGCTTTAGCAGTTTCTGGGGCAGCTGTAGCAACAACAGCAAATGCAGCTCGTGACACCATCCAAATCGCTGGTTCTTCAACTGTACTGCCTTACGCAAGTATTGTAGCAGAAGAATTTGGTAACACTTTCCCGCAGTTTAAAACACCGGTTGTAGGTTCTGGGGGTACATCTGGCGGTTTGAAGCAATTCTGTCAAGGCGTGGGTGACAACACCATCGACATCGCCAACGCATCTCGTAAAATTAAAGATTCTGAATTAGCTGCATGTAAAAAAGCAGGCGTGAATCAAGTGATTGAAGTTAAAGTAGGTTATGACGGTATTGTATTTGCGTCTAACTCAAAGAAGGCCGCTTATAAACTTCGTCCACAACATGTATTTGCAGCACTTGCAGCAGAATTACCTTCAAATGGTAAATTGGTTGCAAACCCGTATACACGTTGGAATCAAATTGACAAATCACTTCCAAATGAACCAATTACATTGGTAATTCCAGCTTCTAACCACGGTACACGTGAAGTGTTCCAGGAAAAAATGGTTGAAGCAGGTTGTGAATCTTACGAATACTTCAAAAATTTAGATAAAGATGCACAGAAAAAAGCATGTTCTACTTTCCGTAAAGACGGCAAAGTGATTGAAATTGCAGGCGACTATACTGAAACACTGGCACGTTTAAAAACTTCTCCAAGTGCGGTAGGGGTATTTGGTCTAGGTTTCTATGATCAAAACCGTGACAAATTACGCGTAGCGACAGTAAACAATGTTGTGCCATCAGAAAAAACGATTTTGAATGGTTCTTACCCAGTATCACGTCCATTGTACTTCTATGTGAAAGGTGAGCACCTTAAATCAATCAAAGGCCTACAACAATATTCTGAATACTTCTTAAGTAAAAAAGTTTCAGGTAAAGGTTCTAAGCTGGAAAAAGCGGGTTTGATTTCAATGTCTGATAAAGAACGCGCAAAAAATCTTGCAGATTTAAAAGCAGCTAAAGCGGTTAAGTAATTAGGATAAATGAGCTGATGGTAGGAGACTTCCTAGCATCGGCTTTTTTGCAAAGACAAGGTTTTCAAAGCATGAAAATTGAAAAAATGCCGGAGAATACATGAATCTGCTACTTATAGGTGTGTTATTGGCGTTGATCGCTGTAGCCTATCAAATCGGGTTATCTAAAAGTCGTAACCTAGCAGGTAAGGGAAATAACTCTGCGAAATTGCATTCACGCCCCGGATATTACGGTGCATTGGTGGCGTTATGGTGTGGTATCCCTGCTTTTTTAATTTTATTGGTTTGGAATATTGTTGAACCCAATATCTTGCGACACGTGGTTTTAGCGAATATACCTGCAAATATTGCAGCGACGTTAGATCAGGCAAGTATTGAAGTTTTAATTGATCGTGTGCAGGCCATTGCTTCTGGTTTTGGTGTGAGTGATCAAGCAGCAGCATATGAAATTGCAGCAGCACAACAACTAGCAAAAATTGAAAATATCAGTTCCTTTGCTAAATTGGCAGTGGTGATCTGTGCCGCTTTAGCGGGTCTGGTTTTGGCAAAAAAACGTGTAGCCCAACAATTTCGTGCACGTAATCAGGTCGAAAAAACCATTAATGTCGCTTTAGCCCTATGTTCTGGGGTGGCTATTTTAACCACCATCGGTATTGTAATGTCGATGTTTAGTGAAGCTATGCGCTTCTTCAACTTCGTCAGTCCACTTGATTTCTTTTTTGGAACAGAATGGAATCCGGGTTTTAGTACATCAGGAAATGCTGAAGGTAGTTATGGCTTGTTGCCGCTGCTTTGGGGCACGCTGATGGTTAGTGGTATCGCTTTATTAGTCGCAGTACCAGTCGGTTTGATGATTGCAATCTATTTGGCTGAATATGCATCATCTGGCTTTCGCTCTTGGGCAAAACCCGCGATTGAAGTTTTAGCCGGAATTCCGACCATCGTTTATGGTGTGTTTGCGCTGATGATTATTGGCCCATTCTTTAAAATGCTTGGAGCAAGCGTTGGGCTAGAAATTAATGCCACCAGTGCCTTAACCGCAGGTTTCGTGATGGGGATTATGATTATCCCGTTTGTATCTTCACTTTCAGATGACATTATTACCCAGGTGCCTCGCGCACTACGGGATGGTTCTTTAGGACTCGGTGCAACCAAGTCTGAAACCATTCGTCAGGTAGTATTGCCTGCAGCCTTGCCGGGCATTATTGGGGCATTTTTACTTGCAGCATCTCGTGCCATTGGTGAAACCATGATTGTGGTTTTGGCCGCAGGGAATAGTCCATTATTGCATGCCAATCCGTTGGAAGCGATTTCAACCGTGACCATTACTATCGTCAATCAACTTACAGGTGATACTGACTTTGCCAGCCCACAAGCGTTGGTGGCATTTGCATTGGGTTTAACCTTGTTTGTGATTACTTTAGGTTTGAACATCGTTGCACTGTATATCGTGCGTAAATATCGCGAGCAATACGAATGAGTACTTCTAATACATCTCCCATGGATCAGGCACGTGATCCACGCGCTTCTGCTGAATTGCGCGAAAAACGCAAACAAAAGATTGCCAGTTCTTTAGCAAAGCGTCACCGCAAAGAAAAAATGTTTCGCATATTTGGCTTCTCTGCAGTCATTACCGGTCTGTTCTTTGTGGTACTGCTATTCGGAAGTATTTTGGCAAAGGGTTTGCCGGCATTCTGGCAATCCAGTATGACGGTGCCGGTCTATTTTGATCCGACCATAATTAATGCGGGCGCGAAGCCTATCAAAAAAGCAGGCGAATCTCCTGCCCATTTTCAAGAGCGCTTTATTGCATGGCAAACTGAAATGGGGATGGTGGATTGGGATGCTTTAATCGTGAATGGATTAATTGCAAAAGATCCAAGTATTGCCTCGCAGCGTGATGAACTTGGCAGCTTGTATACTAGCTCCGAAGCCTACCGCTTACGTGATTTAGTACTTGCAGATCCTGCATTGATTGGTCAGAAAAAAGACTTAAATATTCTGGCTGATGCCAATGTAGATGTGTGGTTGGCAGGAAATATTGATCGAAGTTTACCGGATGACCAGCAACAATTAAGTTCGGAAGTTCGTCAACTCGCTGATGATTTAAAAGCCAAAGGCGTGATTCAAAATACCTTTAATACCAATATTTTCACCAATCCAGACTCGCGCAGCTCTCCAGCAACCTCTGGTTTAGCTGGTGCAATCATGGGCTCGTTGTTCATGATGCTGATCGTAATTTTTATCTCGATTCCAATCGGCGTAGCATCTGCCATTTATCTGGAAGAGTTTGCACCGAAAAATTTCATTACCGATGTCGTGGAAGTGAATATCAATAACCTCGCAGCTGTACCATCCATTGTATTTGGTTTGCTTGGTGCTGCCATTTTTATTGGCTGGATGCATTTACCGATTTCTGCACCTTTGGTGGGCGGCCTGGTATTAAGCCTGATGACTCTCCCAACCGTGATTATCACCACACGTGCATCGCTTAAAGCTGTACCACCGTCGATTCGTCAGGCGGCATTGGGCTTGGGCGCTTCTCGTGTACAAACAGTATTTCACCATGTATTGCCACTTGCGATTCCCGGAATTTTGACAGGTGCCATTATTGGTGTCGCACAGGCCCTAGGTGAAACAGCGCCATTACTCCTGATTGGTATGAGTGCCTTTGTGGCGAGTGTTCCAGCTACGCCATTAGATCAATCCACTGCTTTACCAGTACAAATTTTCTTATGGCAAGGCAATGAATTACGTAACTTCTTTGAAGGACGTACTGCTGCGGCAATTATTGTCTTACTTGCACTGATGGTCGGCTTAAATAGTCTGGCAATCTGGTTACGCAAGAAATTTGAAGTGCGCTGGTAAAAGGGGCAATATATGAATACTGTAACAGCTATGTCAAAAACAAATTCCTTAGAACAGGGTCAAACCGTGAACCAAGATCAGAAGCAATTTACCTCTCACGAAGTAGATAAAAAACGTCAAGGGACTTCATTTGTTTCTCAATTTGATACCAGTCCTTCGGCTAAAAAAGAAAATAAAACATCCAATGTTAAAATCAGCACTTCGGATGTTCATGTTTACTATGGCGAAGCAGAAGCAATTAAGGGTATCGATTTAAATATCTACGAAAATGAAGTGATTGCTTTTATTGGGCCGTCTGGTTGCGGTAAATCGACTTTTCTACGTACTTTAAACCGTATGAACGACACTATTGATTCATGTCGTGTGGCGGGTAAAGTCATGCTGGATAATCAAGATATCTATGATCCAAATCTAGATGTTGTATTACTTCGTGCGCAAGTGGGTATGGTATTCCAGAAACCCAATCCTTTCCCTAAATCAATTTTTGATAACGTGGCTTACGGTCCAAAACTGCACGGCTTGGCACGCGACAAATATGATCTTGAGGAAATTGTTGAAAATAGTCTGCATAAAGCTGGTCTTTGGGATGAAGTAAAAGACCGTTTAAATCAGCCGGGTACAGGGCTTTCCGGTGGTCAGCAACAGCGTTTATGTATTGCACGTACTATTGCGGTTAGCCCGGAAGTGATTTTGATGGATGAGCCGTGTTCTGCACTAGATCCAATTGCCACTGCAAAAATTGAAGAACTGATTTCAGACTTATCCACTCAATACACCATTGCCATTGTGACGCACTCAATGCAACAGGCTGCACGTGTATCGGATCGTACTGCTTACTTCCATTTGGGTGATTTGATTGAAGTTAATGCGACTGAAAAAGTGTTTACTCAGCCGGATCATCAATTGACTGAAGCCTATATTACCGGCCGTTTTGGTTAATGAAATGACAGTGTTAGAAAAGAGCCGAAAGGCTCTTTTCTATTTAACCATCAATTTTTTTGTCTAAACAAACTATGTGATGTGTTCAGCTAGCGATCATTAAGCTTTATTTTTTATCCAATTATGATCTTTAACGATATGTTCCTATCGTGAGGAAATGACTTAATACTGGAAGCATTTAAAGGATAAGAATCTAGACAATGAGATGATTAATAAAATTCATATTGAATTTTCAATCTTTTGACCTCATGTTAAAGACAACTGCAGATACAATTAGAGAAATCATTTTATATGTTATTCCATACCCCTAAATTACCCGCTGAAATTCGAATCAGCCATTTAAACGCGCGCCTAAATGAACAACGTAAAAAAATTGCGCAAACCACTGCATCTAGATTTGAACTATTGCAACTCACTCAACAGCTTTCAAAAGAAGCCAAGTTACGTAGAAAGAATAATCAAAAAATTTATGTACTCGATTTTAAAGGTGATACCGCTGCATCTGCGGTAGAAAGTTTACGTGAAGAAATTACCCTGATTTTAGCGACAGCAAAAGCAGGACGTGACCGTGTGGTTGTTCGTCTGGAAAGTCCGGGTGGTATGGTGCACGGCTATGGTCTAGCTGCTGCACAACTGGTGCGTCTGCGTGATGCTGGTTTTAACCTGACGATTTGCGTTGATAAGGTTGCGGCAAGTGGCGGTTATATGATGGCGTGTATTGCCAACGAAATTGTTTCTGCACCCTTTGCAGTGGTCGGTTCAATTGGCGTGGTTGCTCAAGTGCCTAACTTTAATCGGTTATTAAAAGAGAAGCATATCGATTTTGAACTTTATACCGCAGGTGAGTTTAAACGCACTGTGACCCTCTTTGGTGAAAATACTGCTGAAGGTAAAGCCAAATTTGAAGAAGAGTTGCAACAAACCCATGAGTTGTTCAAGCACTTTGTTGAAAAATACCGTCCACAACTCAATATTGAAAAAGTTGCAACAGGTGAGCATTGGTACGGGAAGGATGCGCTTGAATTAAACCTGCTGGATAAACTGCAAACTTCAGATGAATATCTGCAAGGTTTATTGGCACAGCATGATGTGTATGTGATTGATACTCGTCGCAAACCAACTTTGGGTGAAAAGCTGGGCTTACAAGCAGCTCAAATGGCAGATGGTCTAGTGCCTGCAGTGATGAATAAAGTGATGGAAACCTTGTCAAAAGCGAGTGCGAATGTCATTCAACTACGTGATCCCAAGCTTTAATTTAAAATGATCTTCTAATTTTAAAATTGCGCCCTAATGAGCGCAATTTTTTTTGCCTGTATTTTAATATTCAACTCAGCCTGAGCTGCTATGTTGCAACTGAAATACAGTCCACAAAGATTTTTTATGACTCAGAACACTACAACATCTTCTATAGAGTTACTGATTCGGTTTTTGCATATGGTGATCATTTTGAGCTTTAGTGGGGCTTATCTTACGGAGGATGCAGAAGAATGGCATTAAATGCATATGGCCTTTGGCTATATACTCGGTATCAGCCTGATCTTAATAATTTTATGGCAGTTTTTTTGCGCCTCGACTTGCCTATACTCAGCCTTTGGGGATAATCCGTCGATTTCATGTGATCAAGCCATTTGTGCAGCGCTATTGGGCGAACCCGTAGCAATAGCTTTCCGCGAAGTTTTTAAAAATAGCCAATTCCAGCCTGTTTCAGTTGAGCATGCCTGCTACCCTTAACAGTGTTGGCAGGTTTTTAACAGACTATATGCATAGTCACAGTTTAAAAGAAGTGCATGAGCTATTTGCCAATCTGTTTTTAGCCAGTGTATTACTGCATTTGGCAGCACTGACACTGAATAGCATTCTGCTTAAAAAATGGCTAGCAAAGCGGATGTTTTGGCTTGCAGAATCACATCCATGGTTCACTATGTTTGCCTCAGTCATTTCACTAGGCGTGTTGGTCACTTTCTGACTGTGGTATTTTAACTAAGCTTTTATGAGAGCAGCACAAATGAAGCAGGCCATAACTCGCAGCCCCTAGTGTTGCAAGCAGCATATCCATATGCGCATCCCAAATATCTCCCTGCTGTCCATTATAATTTTCTGCTTCTTCTGGGGATAAACCAATTGCAATCAGCCATTCAAGCCATTCATAAATTAAACTGGTGGCCATGATAAACTGAACCACCAATAAAAATAGCATGAAAGGTTTAGCTCCAGGTAGCCATACCTGAAACAGTCGCAGTAGTACGGGGTAGAGCAGTAAACCACAGGCAAGATGCACCAGACGATCATACATATTGCGCGACCAGTCCATAGACTGATTTAAATCAAAATTGAACAGCTGAATCAGCCATTCATTATAGGGGACATAGGAATACAGGTAATGGGCACCCACAATGTGAATCAGTAAAAAAGCCAGATAGAGTGTAAAACTGTAAAAATTCAGGCCAATTTTCTTTTGGGTAAACAACAAGGCAGCAAGCATAAAGACTGTGCCGACCTGATGCAGCAGATATGCTTCAAATTCTAAAGGACGAATACTTGCGATCACTATGGCAATGGTTATAAAACCTAAACTAAGCCAGTGTTTTAAGGTGAGTTGGTATTCAATCATCTTATTGTTTTCGACTATAAAGTAGTGGAAGTATAATAAAAAAGCGAAGCCGAAGCTTCGCTTTTTCTGACTAAAATTTAATTAGATTTTAGCGATTAAATCTTTAATTTGTTTCGCTTGCTCAGCTGCATTACCTGTATAGGTTGCAGGTGTCATTTCAGCCAAACGTGCACGATCAGCAGCAGGAACCGCTTCAAGTTCATTACCATTAACGAAATCAACCATCATTTCACGCGTCATGGCTTGACCGCGTGTAAGGGCTTTTAATTTTTCGTATGGTTTTTCTACGTTGTAACGACGCATAACGGTTTGAATTGGTTCAGCCAATACTTCTTGAGCGTGGTCTAAATCTTCAGCAATACGTACAGCGTTAAGCTCTAATTTACCAATCCCTTTTAAGCAAGCATCAAAAGCAATCAAGCTTTGTGCAAAACCAACACCCATGTTACGAAGAACGGTAGAGTCAGTTAAGTCACGCTGCCAGCGAGAGATTGGAAGTTTTTCGCCCAAGTGAGCCAATACAGCATTGGCCAAGCCCAAGTTACCTTCAGAGTTTTCAAAATCAATTGGATTGACTTTATGCGGCATAGTGGAAGAACCGACTTCACCTTCTTTCAAACGTTGTTTGAAGAAGCCGAGTGAGATGTAGCCCCAAACGTCACGGTTAAAGTCGATCAAAATCGTATTGAAGCGACGTAACGCATCAAAAAGTTCCGCCATGTAATCATGTGGTTCAATTTGAGTGGTGTACGGGTTGAACGCTAAACCTAAAGATTCAACAAAAGCCTGTGAATGTGCAGGCCAGTTAATATCTGGATAAGCTGAATAATGCGCATTGTAGTTACCTACAGCACCATTGATTTTACCCAAAAGTTCAACATTGTTAAATTGCTTGATCTGGCGTGCAAGGCGGTAAGCCACGTTTGCCATTTCTTTACCCAGAGTAGTTGGGCTTGCGGTTTGACCATGGGTACGAGACAACATCGCTTGTTCAGCATGTGTTTCAGCCAAAGTTGCAATTGCGTCGATAATACTTTGCATTGAAGCAACCAGAACATCACGACCATTTTTAAGCATTAAAGCGTGAGATAAATTGTTGATGTCTTCAGAAGTACATGCAAAGTGAATGAATTCACCGGCATCTTTCAATTCATCAATGTGTGCAATTTTTTCTTTCAGGAAGTATTCAACGGCTTTAACGTCGTGGTTAGTGGTACGTTCAATGTCTTTAATGCGGTTTGCATCATCTTCCGAGAAATCAGCCACAATTGCATCTAAAGCAGCATTGGTTGCTGCTGAAAAAGCTGGAACTTCAGTGATTTCAGGACGGTTTGCAAGCGCTTGTAACCAGCGCACTTCAACAGTCACACGAGCATGGATTAAACCAAACTCAGAGAGGAAAGGACGGAGAGCATCACATTTGCTCGCGTAGCGTCCATCTAATGGAGAAAGTGCGGTTAAAGCGTTCATAGCGATTCCTTAAACTTTGGAATTGAGGGGCCGAATACGTTGCAAAAATTTGTTGCGTTGAAAATTAAAACTGAGCAAACAAGGCACGAACTGCAAAGAATAGCGAGACTATTTTTAAATTTCGTAACGCAGTTTGAGATTGTTTTAACTTCAACCCTTCGGGACTCGAGTATTTTTTATTTTACTTCGTTATGATTTGCTCACTTAGAATAACTAAGTTTTACAAACCATGCTTCGGATCATTAAAAAACTCATTGTCGCAATTATTTTTGCAGCCTATACGGCCCCTATGTAAAACAAAGCCCGCACAGCATCAGTTAAACCACCTGATATTGTAAACGGGCAAGATCTTGAATATCTTGGAGCAGCTTACGCTTGCTGAAAATCATGCCCCATGAACTGCCCCCCATTTGGCGCCATAAATGCGCCAGTTGCAGGCCAGTAAACAGCGAAGCGCGAATACGGTTGGTATGAGATGTATCTTTAAATGCTTGGGCGTTGCCTTTGACCATAATGCGAGGATTAATTTGTCCTGCAGTTTCGACATAGGTTTGGGCAAGGTTGGCAATAATACTGGGATGTAGATAATTATTATCAAAAAATGAAAGTTGCTTTAATATTTTTTGTTGCGATTTTTCAATGATTTCAACGAATTTTGGATTGCTATAGACTTTTTTCTCTAACTGTAACAAGGCCATGGCATAGCTCATCGGCAACTTGGCGCTAGATAATTTGGGTAAACGAGATTTGGGAGAGGTATTAAACGGTTGGGTAATACTATTTTCTAAAGTTTTTAAACCGAGAGAAATATCGGCAAGTTGATTAAAAAAATCTAGGGTCCGGCAGGATTCATTGGCGGTAGGGCGAATATTCAGGCTGGCTTTAATGAGTTGCTCTAGATAGAAGCTGCCGCTTTCACCCACACTCTGCTGTCCGGACATGGCGGTCATGTGGGTCAGCTGTGTCGATTGAAACACAGCTGCCAACGCCAAAGCACGGTTTTGGCGTATATTCAAAGTTTGAGGCTGTTGAAAGGGTAACTCAGCCATGCCTATCGCTTCCTTTTAAATAAAATCAGGTTTTGGGGCATTGGTATGATGAATCACACCGCCACCTAAACAAACTTCATCTGCGTAGAACACTACACTTTGTCCTGGAGTCACCGCACGTTGCGGTTCGTCGAATTCAACGCGTACACCATTTGGCATATCGGCATCTTTATAAATAACACAGTCTTGATCGGGTTGGCGGTAACGCGTTTTCGCAGTGCAGCGGAAACCGTTTTCTGGAATTACTTGCTCACCCGCAACCCAGTCAATTGCTTCACTCCAAAGTATAGTACTTTGCATCAGTGGATGCTCATGACCCTGACCAATGACGAGGCGGTTGTTTTCAATATCTTTATAAAGAACAAACCATGCACCCTCAGATTCGCCCTTAAGACCACCCAAGCCAATGCCGCCACGTTGACCGAGCGTATAGTACATTAAGCCGTGATGTTCACCAACCTCTTTACCGGTATCTAGATAAATTTTTCCAGCTTGGGCAGGTAAATATTGTTTCAAGAAGTCATTAAAACGGCGTTCGCCAATAAAGCAAATGCCGGTTGAATCTTTTTTCTTCGCTGTTGCAAGACCGAGTTCTTCAGCAATACGACGAACTTCCGGTTTTTCAATTTCACCGACTGGGAACAAAGTCTTGTTAATTTCACGACCATGTACAGCATGCAGGAAATACGTTTGATCTTTGTTTTGGTCAAAGCCGCGTAATAAAGGTGCGTATTCTTCACCACGCGAGTTGGTTATGGTTTCCCCGCGGCGGCAATAATGACCTGTGGCAATAAAGTCTGCACCCAAGTTCACGGCATGATCTAAAAATGCACGGAACTTGATTTCTTTATTACATAAAATATCCGGGTTTGGGGTACGACCTGCAGCATATTCAGCTAAAAAGTGCTCGAATACACGATCCCAATATTCCATGGCAAAGTTGGCTGTATGCAATTTGATGCCGATTTTGTCACAAACGGCTTGTGCATCGGCCAGATCTTCCATAGCCGTGCAATATTCCGTGCCGTCATCTTCTTCCCAGTTTTTCATGAAAAGTCCTTCAACTTGATATCCTTGTTGAAGAAGAAGTGCTGCAGAAACAGAAGAATCTACACCACCAGACATACCGACGATGACACGTTGTTGCATAGGATTAAGCATCCAAAGTTGAAATTAAGGGAGAGTTTTGATGCTCGTAAATGAGCGATAAAGGATATTTTTTGCCTGAAAGAGCATCTTCAATGGCTTTAGTTACCAAGGGGCTACGCGCACGAGCCGACTCGATCAATTCTTCCAAAGTCATCCAGACTGCGCCAATGATTCCTGTATCTAATGTTGCATGTTCATCATGCGCAATCGATTTTGCTAAAAAGCAGAAACGAAAATAGGTACGATCTGGAAACATCGGTGGAGTATAGGTATAAATACCCAGCAGTGATTCAATACTCACTGTATGTCCGGTTTCTTCCATGGTTTCGCGAATGGCAGCATCAATAATGGTTTCGCCACATTCGACATGACCCGCAGGCTGATTAAACACAGTATGTGTTACACCTTCTGTATGTTCTTCAACAAACAGAAATTTTCCGTCTTTTTCGACAACAGTAGCAACCGTAACGTGAGCAGTCCAAGCGGTCATTGAAAAGCACCATGGGATAAAAGGGCTATTCTACAAAATTTAGGACGTGGTGGCTATGTTGAGAGGGGATTTCTTTACTTGTTTAAAAGAAGGTTTTTTACTCCACATTACAGTTCAAGATTGATAACTTTTGGATTTTTATTATTACTAACAGAGTGGCGGCTATATCCTAGTTAATTTATTAAAGCCATAATATTATTTTCCCTAACAAAAAAAGAAAGATTGATTTTAATTAAGCAATTGTTTTATAAGATGATAAATTAAAAAAGAATATCTGGAATTTATTTTAATGAAATTTTTTCTCATCTTAGCTCTGTGAGCAATGCCATCACTTACTTTTGCAAGTAAAGAGGATTCTGTAAAGAACATCATAATTCATGATGGTTTTACTACATGGCTTGATGATGGTAAGGCATTATTTAATTGAAATAGTAAAAACATCACCTCAAAAACCAGTAACTATAAACAAAATTAAAAGTGATTATGCTGGAAATGAAGTAGCAGCGAATAAGAAATATGGAAATCAATGGGCGCGAATAAAAGGCAGTATTAAAAATATCAAAATAGATAAAGATGAGGGAATGTATGCTGATTTAACAGAAAATTATGTAAATTTTAAAGCGTATATTTCTAATGAAGATTTCACGTCAAGCCTTAACCCTAATCAAAAAATAGATATGTAGTGTTTTAACGCAACAGCAAGCTCAGCAATTAAATGTATTGATTATCCAAATTCAATTTGGAATAACGCTTCGCAAGCACATTTAGCAGAGATAAGAAAAAATAAAGGAATTTCATCCGTTTTATTAATAATATCTGATGCCATCTCTGATGATGTTTTTATGAAATTCTGCTCAGAAAATGTACATTCATCAGTTTGCAAAAATATTATTATGAATTCTATAAAAGATTTAGATAAGATAATTGATAAAGCCATGAAAGAATCTTGTGGAAAATCTAGAGAAGCTGAAAGTTGCATAAATTTAAAAGAATCAATAAAAGATTTAGAACAACTTCTTAACAAATAATATCTAAGTAAAAGACACCTCAACAGAAGGTGTCTTTTGATTTAATATAAAAGCTCTTATGAGAAACGCAGTTTTTTAAATTTTATAATTTATTCGAAGTCTATTCTGTAAGTATCAGCTAAGGCTATCGATTAATCAGTTTACTCTAAATAATTTCTCGCCACCTTCACATAATGCCGCGCTGAATAAGGCAAAAACTCTTTTTCTTTATCTGTAAGCGGACGGACTTTTTGTACCGGGCTACCCACATACAAATAACCACTTTCCAGACGTTTACGTGGAGGAACTAAAGAACCTGCGCCAATCATCACATCATCTTCAATCACCACATCATCTAAAATAATTGTGCTGATGCCAATTAGAACTCGATTACCAATCGTACAGCCATGTAATTTCACGTGATGACCAATGGTGACATCTTCACCAATAATCAGTGGTGAGCCTTCAGGCTTGTCGGCTTTTTTATGGCTGACATGCAACATCGCATGATCTTGCACATTACTGTTTTTGCCAATATGAATATGATTTACATCACCACGAATTACGGCAAAAGGCCACACCGATACATTTTCAGCCAAAGTCACGTCACCAATCACCACGGACATTTCATCAATATAGCAAGTGACATCAATTTCAGGATGGTGATCTAAATAAGGGCGAATATTCTTTTTCATCATTAGAAGTCAGTGCAAGGGTGTGGAGTGATTATAAAATAAAAAAGCACCTAGACCGAAGTATAGATGCTTGAACTTAAGTCTAAATTTTTAAATTAGAATAAGTTAGAGAAAAATTGTTTGATATGGTCGATCATTTTTGCAAAGAAACCTGCTTCTTCAACATCTTGAAGTGCAATAAGCGGTTTTTCTGAAATCACTTTGCCATTAATACTGGCTACATATTTACCCACCACCTGACCTTTTTTAAGTGGAGCAGTCAATTTTGGTTGAACAACCAGTTGTGTTTTGATCGCGTTAGCCTGACCTTTTTGCATGGTAACGTTAAAGTTTTCAGCTAAGCCAATTTGAACGTCATTGCTTTTACCATACCAAACTTTGGCTTTAGCCAAGACCTGATTGGCAGGCTGTACTTTAACGGTTTCAAAGTTTGCATAACCCCAAGCCAAGATTTCACGTGTCTGAGATGCACGCTCGTTCATGCTTGGCGCACCAAAAATTACTGAAATTAAACGCAGGGGGCCGCGTTTGGCAGAAGTGGTTAAACAGTAACCTGCTTCGTCAGTATGACCGGTTTTTAAACCATCTACACTTGGGTCGGTATAAAGCAAGGCGTTACGGTTACCTTGTTTAATGCCATTAAAAGTAAATTCTTTTTCAGAGTAGATTGGGTAATACTTTGAACTGTCATGAATAATATGTTGCGCAAGCGTTGCCATATCTTTTGCAGTCGAGTAGTGACCTTCAGCAGGCATGCCTGTCGAATTGATGAAGCTGGTATTGGTCATGCCAATACGTTTTGCTTCTTCATTCATCATGTGGGCAAAAGTGCCTTCATTCCCGGCAATATGTTCTGCCATGGCTTTAGAAGCATCATTACCTGACTGGATGATAATCCCACGAAGCATTTCTAATGCTGTTGCAGTACCGTTCAGCGGGACATACATACATGATTCCGTGCTACTACCACGACACCATGCCGACTCGTTCATACGAACCTTTTCATCTTCCGTAAGATCACCACTCAATAACTTCTGTTCGATGATGTAACTGGTCATCATCTTGGTCATTGAAGCAGGTGCTAATTTTTCGTTTTCATTTTTAGATGCGAGGATTTGCCCCGTCTCATAGTCCATCAAAACATAAGATTTATTATTGAGTTCTGGCGGTGCAGATAAGACAGATGCTGCGAATGTGAAACTAGGCAATAGTAATAATGCAGCAAGGGCGCTTTTGTGGGTCATTCTAGGTGGTTCCAATATCTTGATATAAGCACAAAGAGCCTAGCATTCTAGGATAAAGCTAGACCGACTTCTACGGAGAAATCGGCTTATTTCAAAAGTATTGTAACCAATTGGTGTTAATTACTGTAAGTCATCAACTCTTGGCAAATTTCTTTATTTTTTGCATCACCGGCTTTTTTCGCATCACTACGTGCTTCAGTTAAAATTGATTTAAATTTTTTCTCTTTGCTGAGCTTGTTTAAAGCTGAAACCGCATCTTTTTCTTGCGGTAAATATTCATGTGCAAGTTTGGAATATCCTTTCGAAAACTGAGCATCATTTTTCACCAAGCTTGGGCAGACTTCCGAGAGTACATAAATTGCAGCAAGTTCTTGTTGAGTGACTTTTTGAATGGGGGTAACTTCAATATTTTCGTCTTGTTGTTTCGCTGCATGAGTAGCCGAGAGTGACATTGCAGCAGTGGTCAATAGACCCAAAGAAAGAGATTTGAACAGAGATAATTTCATTTAAGCAGACCTAAATTATTTAAAAACATAACAATATAAATAAGCTTAACGATATTTTTGGTAATTGTAAGTACACAAATGTATTGAAGCTGTTGAAAGTTGAAGAAACAATGAATCGACTTTAAGAGTTTAATCTGGCTTGTATTTATTTTATAAAAACAGGGCATGAAGCTGGATAATCTTCATGCCCACATATAGGATGCTCACTAGGCTGAGTATTCTATATCAATAATCTGTTATGACTTAGGCTTCGTAATTTACGACCTCATTACACACTGTTTTTTGTTCGTCTTTACTGGTTTCTTTGGCAGCTTGACGCGCTTCATCAAGAACAGATTTATATTCTGAATCTGCCTGAATTTTATCGTAAGTCATCGATTTGTCTGAATAGTCTTGCAGATAAGTCTGAATCAGTTGCTGAATATTGTGATTAAATTTTGCATTTTTACCCAGAATCGCAGGGCACACTTCAGCCATAACCTGAGTTGAAGCAATGTCCTCTTTAATCAGGGTATTGGCTTCTGCTTGAGTTAGGCTTTCATCGGCTAAAACAGCTTGTGATAGTAATGCTGCCAAACCTAAACCCAAGAAGCCACGAAGTGAGATCGTTTTAATCATTTTTTAGTCACATATTTTGAATGGAGGTCGATCGTTAAATATATATAATTCTTTATATTATTCAATCAAATGTTCTGACCAGTCATTTTTTAAACTATTTTGAGATTTTAAGTGAATATATTAATTGCCAATGATGATGGTGTTTTTGCTCCCGGTATTCAAGCGCTTGCGCATGCTTTATCGCCTTTGGGGCGTGTAGTGATTGTTGCGCCAGAAAGCGAGCGCAGTGGTTATTCCAGTGCTTTGACTCTAGATCGACCATTACGTCCCATCCAAATTTCTCCCGATGTTTGGGCAGTCAATGGAACACCGGCAGATTGCGTCTATCTGTCTATGAATGGGCTATTTGATTTTGAATTTGATCTGGTGGTTAGCGGTATTAATAGTGGCGCTAATCTGGGCGATGATGTGCTTTATTCGGGAACAGTCGGGGCAGCATTTGAAGGTCGCTTAATGAAACAACCCGCAATTGCCGTATCGATGGCAGGACAAAATGTCCGTTCTTACGAAAACCCAAAAGATTATGCTGTCGCTGCACAATGGGTGCATGATTTTATTGCTTCAGGTTTACCGGTTTTACCTCCACGTCACATTTTTAATGTCAATATTCCTGATGTGCCTGAAATACAAGGTTCGAAAATCACCTATCAGGGTAGACGCAGTCAATCAAAACCCATTACCAGTCATGTAGACCCACGTGGCCGTCAAGTCTATTGGATTGGACTTTCAGGCGAAGCTGTGGCAGATCCGAAAAAAGGTTTAACTGAAATAGAGTCGGACTTTTTTGCAGTCGCGAATGGGTATGTCAGTATCACACCTATTCAAATGGATGCTACCAATTACGAGATTTTGAACACATTGCATGCACAGTTTTCTAAATAGCCTGAAGTAGTGTTATAACTTTGTGAAAATGTAGTGTTGAAATAATTTTTTATATACTTTTTTGCTAATCTTAGCGCAATTCAATAAATACATTTATATGTAGAGAGGAAGAGTAATGCTCTTGGTGTCATCTTATCGCTTATTAGCTACGCCTTCAGCCTTGCTGAAAACCATTGTGTTGTCTACAGCGGTTATTTCCACTGTTATTTTGAGTGGTTGTGCTTCAAAACCACAAATTCATAATTCAACACGTTATGCGACTGCACCAGACTACTATACGGTTCGTTCTGGTGATACTTTAAGTGGGATTGCTGCACGTTATGGTTTAGCCTATACCAGTGTTGCGGATATGAATGACATCACGCCGCCGTATCGCATTTATGTGGGGCAATCTTTACGTTTAAAAGATTCAGGTTCACGCCGTACCACGACGACTCAAGCCGTAACCCAAGCTGCGCCGATTCAACGTCAAACCGTTCAAATTCCAACCAGTCCAGTGAAACCTGCTGCACCTGTTGTAGCGAATGTTCCAACGGCTCCTGTAGCAACCTCGAAAGCATCTGCGTTACGCTGGGTTAAACCAAGCAATGGTGCAGTGCTGCAAAACTTTAATTTAGCCAATAATATTAAAGGAATTCGCTATACTGGAAACGTAGGTGATGCAATTTATGCGGCTGCAGATGGGCAAGTGGTATATGCAGCAGACGGGTTAAAAGAATATGGTAACCTGATTCTGATCAAGCATATTAATGGTTACATTTCAGCGTATGCACATAACAGTAAAATGAACGTGAAAAGTGGAGAAAATGTGACGGCTGGGCAGAAGATTGCAGAGATGGGTTCATCAGGTACAACCCGTACCATGCTTGAGTTTCAGGTGCGTCTAGATGGTAAACCTATTGATCCAACCCAGGTATTACCTATTAATTAAATAAATTAATACATTACTTAAATTTCACCGTATAATACAATGAGTTGCTTTTATCGAAAGATAAAGCATCTCATAAGTTCAGAGGGAAATTTATGTTAGATCAACTTCGAGCAATGGGTGTCTTTGCTTGTGTTGTAGAAAAAAATTCGTTCAGTGGTGCTGCCCGTGATTTAGGTATCACCACCAGTGCTGTAAGTCAGCAAATTCGTTCTTTAGAACATGAGATGGAAGTTACCCTTTTACATCGTTCTACCAGAAAGTTGAGTTTAACTGAAGCGGGACAAGCTTTTTTCCACAGCTGCCAAGAGATGCTTGCTGCTGCAGAGCGCGGAAAGGTACGGATTAATGAGCTGCGTGATGACCTTGTTGGGGACTTACGTATTGCAACTACGCCAGAATTAGCCGCAAATCATGTCATTCCAGCCTTATCACATTGGATGTCTGCTCATAGAGGGTTGGCGGTTCATGTAGAAGCTGACAATCAATATATTGATCTGATTGAAGGTCGTATTGATATTGCGTTGCGTATAAGTTCAAAAATTGAAGACAATAATTTGCATGTAGTGCCGCTTGCTCGAGTTGAGCAGGTTCTGGTGGCTTCACCAAGTTATTTGAATCAGTCGATACCCATTTCACGTCCTGAGGATTTAAAGCATCATGATTTAATTCCGATGAATGTGATCAAAAATTATCAATATTTGTCATTCCAACATGTCGTAACAAGTGAAGACATCAGTTTAGAAATGAGTTCGAGATTGACCTCAAATAATGTTCTGGTTGCCAAAGCATTATGTCAGCAAGGGCATGGAATCGCTCGAATTTTATATCTAGATGCACAAAAAGATTTAATCAATGGTGCTTTGGTTGAGGTTTTACCAGAGTGGAAATTACCGAGTTTCACCTTGTATGCCATTATTTCAAAACATGAACAACAGCCGATGAAAATTCACCGTTGTTTAGAAGCATTAAAACAATATTTCTGCCAGTTACCCGGTGGCAGAAATTATCAAGAAGCTTCATAAAAGCCGAGCAGTATAAAAAAAAGCCGCTATCAGCGGCTTTTCATTTTTTGAAGGGTGAAAGAATTAAGCTAGAAAGGCTTTAATCATTTTTACAAGACGAGAAATCAATTGATCTGCTTGTTCTTGAGTAATATTAAGTATTGGCAATAAACGAACCACGGAACCTGCAGTTACGTTAATAATCAAATGATATTCATCACGTGCGATATTCACCAGTTCACCACAGTCTTTCGGTAACTCGATGCCGATCATTAGACCAAAACCACGTACTATCACGTTTTGATCAGCCAGTTTGCTGCGCAGCTGATCAACAATATAGGCACCTTTTTTGGCAGCATTGGCAACGATATTTTCTTTCTGCATAATATCGAGAACGGTATATACCACACGCGAACCGAGCGCTGTACCACTATAGGTTGAACCATGGTTGCCCGCAGTCAGTACACCGACTCCACGACCTTGAGTCATTACCGCACCAATCGGGAAGCCGTTCCCTAAACCTTTGGCCGTGGTTAAAACATCTGGAATAATACTGGTATGCTGGTAAGCAAAGTATTTGCCGGTACGACCATTCCCTGTTTGAACTTCATCCAACATCATCAACCAGTTATGCTGATTACAGATTTGACGAATTTCTTCAAGGTAGCTAAACCCTTGAGGTGCAGTATTTACACCACCTTCACCTTGAATCGGTTCAACAAAAATAGCCACGATGTCCGGATGGTGAATGGCTGCTTCTTCAATGGCTTCAATGTCACCAAAAGGTACACGAATAAAACCTTCAACCAGCGGGCCAAAACCTTCCTGAACTTTTTTGTTGCCGGTTGCTGCAAGGGTCGCCATGGTACGACCATGGAAAGAACGGTCTGCAACAATAATTTTTGGATTGGCAATGCCTTGCATTGATCCAAACTTACGGGCAATTTTAATGGCACCTTCATTGGATTCTGCACCGCTGTTCGAGAAGAAAATTTCTTCCATGCCTGAAACTTCAGCAAGTTTTTGTGCTGCAGCAGTTTGCCAAGGGACTTCAAATAAGTTGCTGGTGTGAATGAGGGTTGCAGCTTGATCGGCAATGGCTTCAGCAATAACAGGATGAGCATGACCTAGACCACATACTGCAATTCCTGTAAGTGCATCAAAATATTCAGTGCCATCTTCTGTATAAAGATAAGAACCTCGACCGCGAACAAAGCTGATCGGCTGACGGCCAAATACTGGCATCAAGTGTGAAGGTTGATCAGATTGCACTGGGGCAAGGGTAATGTTATTCATGACTAACTCTTATCTGTTAGGTGGGAAAATAAAGGTTTATCTAAGCAAAAACTGCTACAGAATAAAAGCCCAAATGGAAATAAAAATGGAAATATTGCTTTAGCCATACTGTTTTGTTAAGTTTTGGGTATAATGCGAGGCAGATTAGTTGAGGATTTATCAATGACTGAACAAGCACGCGACACTGAAGCGTTAATTCGCGACCAAATTGCTAAACATGCAGTACTTCTTTATATGAAGGGTACGCCGCAATTCCCACAATGTGGTTTCTCTGCACGTGCGGTAGAAGCACTCAGTCAAATTGGTCGTCCATTTGCTTATGTAAACATTTTGGAAAACCAAGACATTCGCGCAACTTTGCCGCAAATTGCAAATTGGCCGACATTTCCACAATTGTGGATTAATGGCGAATTAATTGGTGGTAGCGATATCATGCTAGAGATGTTCCAAAAAGGTGAGTTAAAAACCTTGGTAGAACAATACAGCCCAGCATCTGAAGCTTAATTCAGTTGTGAAGTGATTAAAAAAGCGCCTTAAGGCGCTTTTTTAATGGAAGATGTGAATGAAGGTTTTTTAATAGAGGCCTTTAAAGAAGCAGATTATTCTGCTTCAGAATTGTCCTTGTTGGCCTTTTTAGATTCGACAACATCAGACGGAACAGGCTGTTTTTCTGCTTCCTCTTTTAGCTTTTTCTTGGCTTTTTTCTTTTTCTTTTTTTTCTTGGAGTCATCTTCAAACTCTGCACCATCTTCAATGGCCTGCCAATATTCAAGTTGCTCCATAACGGCAGCATAAATTGAATTTTTGCTATAACGACCTTTTTTGTTTAGGGTACCGACAGGGCGAGCCATGAGAATCTCTAAAGCCTGATCGATGGTCTGAATGGCATGAATATGGAATTGACCTTTTTCAACTGCTTCAATGACATCGTGTCGCAGCATTAAATGTTGCATATTTTGACGTGGAATAATTACACCTTGTTTGCCGGTCAAACCTTGTAATTTACAAGCATCGAAGAAACCTTCAATTTTTGCATTCACGCCGCCAATTGGTTGGACCTGACCGAGCTGATTCATTGAACCGGTGATTGCCCAGGACTGGTCAATTGGCAGTTGACTAATGGCTGATAAGAGCGCAGACAGTTCAGCTACGGTTGCGCTGTCACCATCCACCTGACCATAGCTTTGCTCAAAGGCGAGGGCAGCAGAAAAATGTAGAGTCTGTTCACGACCAAAATGCGCTTTTAAGAAACTCGACATCAGTAACACGCCTTTGGCATGTAAGGAGCCACCGAGTTCAACACTGCGTTCGATATCCAGAATATCACCACCGCCTTGATAAACCGAAGCGGTTAAACGCGAAGGCAAACCGAATTCAACATCTGCATACTGAATTACAGAGAGCGCATTAATCTGCCCTAAACGGTGTCCTTTGGTCTCAATGAGCTGTGTGCCACGTGACAAATCTTCCCAGTACAATTCACGTAAATAACCGAGACGGTACTTACGGTGATCGAGTGCGGTATTGATATGTTTATCGGTAACGATTTTGTCACCCGATTTTTCAGCATGATGATGGGCTTCGCGAATCAAATCACCCAAAGTTAAAGCATGTAATGACAATGAACTTTGGTCTTCTGCCTGCCGACTTGAATCAGTTAGTAATGCTGCTAAGGCAGAGCGATCAAAAGGGAGTAATTTATCTGCTTGCACATAATCGGCAATCAGCTGCATATATGCCTGCTCATTAGTGTCATTACGTTGTAATGTATCGGTAAAGTCAGCACGGATTTTAAATACACTGCCGAGTTCCGGTTCAACTTCCAGGATTTCATAATAAACTTCAGGTTCTGCAAGTAAAACAACTTTCAAACTCAAGGGAATAGATTGCGGTTCAATCGAAATACTGCCTGTTAAAGTCAGCATATGTTCAAGTGAAGATAGTTTTAGCTGCCCTGATTTTAATGCACGTTTCAAACCTTGCCATGCATAAGGCTGTTCAAGTAGTTGCTCTGCTTCGAGCATTAAAAAGCCGCCATTGGCTTTGTGCAGTGTGCCTGGACGAATTAGAGTGAAGTCTGTGGTAATGGTGCCATTTTGCGTAAGCTGTTCGACATGACCTAATAAATTGTAATGCGTTGGGAAATCTTCAAAAATCACTGGAGCGCCAGAATTAGGCTTATACGAAACAATGATATTGGCTTGATAACGTGCAGGCACGCGGCTAAATAGGCCTGGCGTAAAGTCATCTTCTTCTTGTTCAAGCACAATTTCAACATTGTTAATAATGTCTTCAGCATAGTATTTGAGATAGTCTTTTAAGCCTTCCACCTCACCAAACTTATTTAAAATTTGCTCGATACGCGGCATCACCACCTGTTTTGCGATATTGCGATTTAAAGTTTGCACTTTGTCGCGTGCATCATCTTCTAAATCGCCCAAATGTAGGCCTAAGCGTTCTAGTTTTTTGTCCATGTAACGCATGTTTGTTGAAATTTCAGCGCGCTCTTTACTGTTGAGCGCATTAATGTCTTCTGCTGTCATTTCTTCTGGAGAATCATCAATGAAATGTACCGGAACAAAGCAATGTTCTTCATGACGGGTAATCAGTTTCAGATCAAGTGCTTCACCTTCTTTGGTGAGATCAATTAAGGCCTGGCGTTGCTCATCCCCAATTTGCTGGCGAATCAGTTCAATACGGTTGTGATAAATTTCTGCAGTAAAACGGCGTTCCAATTGCTTTAAAATCGTTTGCCAGGTTTGATGCAACAGTGTTTGAAATTTTGCTGCTTGACCAGAAGGAAGTTCTAACGCAATTGGTTGGCGTGGCAGTTTAAAATTATTGACATAGACCCAGTCGTTTGGTGTCGGCATGGTTTTGGCGTGTTGTTGTAATAAACGCTTGATCATGGTGCGTTTACCTAGGCCCGCTGTACCCACGGCAAAAATGTTATAGCCTGAATAAGGTAAAGCAATACCTGCTTCTACAGAGGCACGTGCGCGATCTTGCCCCAGAAAATTATTTAGGGGTTTAAGGCGACGTGTTGATGCAGGAATTTTATCGTAATTAGGAATATGCGTCAGTTGTTCAGATTTTAGTTTGGTTTTTTCTAATGTGCTTTGTATTTCTGGTTGTTGAAATGCAGAAGTTAAAATGTTTTGGCTCGGTTGTTCAATGTTGCTGATAATATTGGCGGATAAAGAAGAGTTCATTTGCTCGAGTCTTTGGGTCACTGTGAAAATCCAAAACGAAATATTGCGGTAGAGAGTTAAAGGTATACAGGTTTGCTTGAAAAATTCAAGCGGACATGCTGCTTTAATCAATAAAATAAAATAATCATTTCGTAAATATTGTTGAAACCTATCGCATTACGCGTTTGAATAGCGACATTGAGTTTTTGCAGAACATAATAAATCAATGACAACACAATCTACTGGATGGAAATCGGCCTTTACCGCATTTCTTGATCGCCGTGCCCTTATTATGCTGTTTTTAGGTTTTTCCGCAGGTATTCCCATATTACTGATTTTTTCAAGCCTGTCTTTATGGCTCGGAGAAGCCGGAATTGATAAAAGCGCGGTGACTTTTTTTAGCTGGGCCGCCCTGGGTTATTCTTTCAAATTTGTGTGGGCCCCGTTAATTGACGAATTACCAGTTCCTGTATTAACGAAAATACTCGGTCGTCGTCGGGCATGGTTGCTAATTGCGCAAGTGCTGATTATTTGCGCCATTTGTATTATGGCATTTTCAAATCCTGCACTCGGGCAAAGTTATTTGTACCAGATGGCAGTGGGGGCAGTATTACTGGGCTTTTCTGCAGCAACCCAAGATATTGTTATTGATGCTTACCGGATTGAACTTGCAGAAACTCAAATGCAGACCGTTCTGGCCTCGACCTATAATGCCGGTTATCGCATCGGGATGATTGTTGCAGGTGCAGGAGCATTGTTTTTAGCAGCTTCATTAGGCACAGCGAAAGGTAACTATATTTATAGTGCATGGAAAATGACTTATTTAGCCATGGCTGCGGTGATGGTGGTGGGGATTATCACCACATTGGTGATTCGTGAACCGCAAGTGAATCGGATCTATAAAGATTATAAACGTACCGATTACTATCGCTTGGTTGCTGTATTTTTCGTGGCCGTGATCAGTTTTGTACTGAGCTATATTTTCTCTGGAAACTTAACCGAAGCGATTAAATCTCAATTTGAAATTTCAGATTCGATCTTATTGTTCTGCTTTGAAGCCCTGCGTTTTATTGGCTCTGCTGCTGTTGCCGTATTGATTGGTACCTTGCTGGTAAAAATGGGTGCCGTAAACAAACAAATGGCATTTGAAACCTGGGTCAATCCGATTGCAGATTTCTTTAAGCGTTATGGTGTAAAACTGGCATTAGTGTTGTTGCTGTTAATTGGTTTTTACCGTATTTCCGACATTATTGCCGGTGTAATCTCCAATGTGTTTTATCAGGACTTAAACTTCACCAAAGAGCAAATTGCTGAAGCAGTTAAAATTTACGGCGTGATTTTTAGTCTGGTTGGCGGTTTCTTGGGTGGTTTACTGGCACAGCGCATGAACATTATGAAGTTGATGTTTATCGGCGCAATCTTGGCCAGTTCAACCAATCTGATATTCATTGGTCTGGTAAAATCAGGACAGCAAATCAATGATGTCAATGTGACAGTCGGACAACAAAGTTATAATGTGCAGTCAGATGAAGTCGGATACTGGAAACTCAAAGTACCGAGTCAGGTATTGGCACAGGCCAATGACATCCAAGTTACCGCACAATATCAGGAGGGTTCACAAAATACTGCAATCACGACAGTGCCATATTTAAAGCAGGATGCAAAACAATCTAGTATCCAGATATTGCCTGTAACCAGTGACAATACCATTGCCTTATATGAGAAAAATAATAGTTTGGTGATTCGTGGACAGTATTTTGGACCGTTACTGTCTGAATCTCGAAAAATTGTTTTAAGTTTAGATGGTCAGAAATTTAATGCAAATCTGGATAAAACAGGCGTGTTTAGTGCGGCAATTCCGGCTGAGATATTGATCAATTCCGCTTCTAAACAGCTGGTTGCTGAAGTGATTGAAAATAATCAAGTCTTGTCAACCACCCAGCATCGCTATACGACCAATATGAATTTGAGCGCCGCCAAAGATTTAGATGTCGATGTCCAGCCTTTACCAATCATAAATACCCAATCCACTGACGAAATTGAAATTACAGGCAAGGTGATTAAACCTTATAGTTCTCTGTGGTTATATTTTGCCATTATTGTCGATAACTTGGCCTCTGGTCTTGCAGGTGCTGCATTTATTGCGTTCTTGTCGAGTTTAACCAGTGTGTCATTTACCGCAGTGCAATACGCAATTTTTAGCTCACTGATGACTTTAACTCCTAAAATTTTAGGCGGTTATTCGGGTACGATCGTAAGCAATATTGGTTATCCGAATTTCTTCCTTATGACTACGCTGATTGGAATTCCCATTTTGATTTTAGTGGTATGGGTGGCGAAGTTATTAAAGGAACATTCCGCTCAACAAAGCTAAATAAACCTGTTCAAGTAGATTTAGCAATTAAAAGCCTATTTTGTCTTTTTGATGAAATAGGCTGTTTCTTTTTTAGAGTGTGATTGGACTATAAATAAAAGCTGGACAAGTAACATCAGTTCGATTAATTCTACTCTCGCTGAGTGGAAGCCCATTCCATCCTACCGCAAATCAATCGTTTAAAAAGCAACATCCCTCGCTGCTTTTTAAGGGGTAAAATTTGAATTATCTTGCTACATTGCCTATATTGGCAGTAAATAAGGAATGAATAGGAAAGTCAAAGATGCGCATGCTACATACTATGTTACGTGTAGGTAATTTGGAGCAGTCGTTAAAGTTCTATACTGAAGTGCTTGGTATGACTTTGCTTCGTAAACGTGATTATGAAGAAGGTCGTTTCACTTTAGCGTTTGTGGGCTATGGCGATGAAAAAAACAATACTGTATTAGAGCTGACCCATAACTGGGATACTACAAGTTATGAGTTGGGTAATGGGTATGGTCACATTGCCATTGCGGTAGATAACGCTTATAAAGCCTGCGAAGAAATTAAAGCACGCGGTGGTAAAGTTGTACGTGAAGCGGGGCCAATGAAAGGCGGCGTAACAGTCATTGCTTTTGTTGAAGATCCAGATAGTTATAAAATCGAGCTTATTCAGCAAGATGTAAATGCCAGAAATAACTAATAGACTCCTTTTATAATTGTTGACACCCTTTTTATTTTTCTTCTATAGCGGAAAAATAAAAAGGGCTTAGAAAGAAATTTAATTATAAAGTGATATAGATTAACTAAATATTGAACATTGCATTGAAAAACTGGCTTTATTTATTCAGCCCAGTAAGATGAAACTTTACCGCTAGGTAAATTCACTTATTGGGCTTTTTTATATTTTTTAATAATTACAGGATGTAGCAATGTTAAAACTGTTGGCATTGGATCGCTTTACTATTTTGCTGATTATTATGGTGATTTTGGCAACAATAGTTCCCGTATCTGGTTTGGCTGCAAATATTTTTGGGCTAATTACCTCAGGCGCAATTGCAATTTTATTCTTTTTGCATGGGGCAAAACTGTCTAGAGAAGCTGTGGTCCAAGGTATGATGCATTGGAAATTTCATGTGCTGGTGTTTGCTTTTACATTTGCACTCTTTCCGCTTTTAGGGTTGTTGGCGAAGCCCATTTTATTGCCCTTGTTGGGGCGTGAGTTATACTGGGGTTTCTTGTTCATGTGCTTTTTGCCATCAACCGTCCAGTCCTCTATTGCCTTTACCTCTGTTGCAAAGGGGAATGTGGCCAGTGCAGTGTGCAGTGCTTCATTTTCCAATATTGTCGGGATGTTTATTACCCCGGTACTGGTCAGCTTTTTTATTTTAGGTCAGTCACAACATGGCTTTGATCCGACCTCATCCATTATTCAAATTACCTTGTTATTGCTGGTGCCTTTCGTATTGGGACAGTTATTGCGTCCGTATGTTTATCCGTTTATGTTGAAATTGCCAAATATCGTCAAGGCGTTCGATCAGGGCACTATTCTCATGGTGGTTTATGGAGCCTTTAGTGGGGCTGTAGTTGCAGGATTATGGGATGTGGTCAGTTGGCAAACCTTATTAATTTTAACAGTGGCATGCTCAGTGTTTTTAACTGTGATTATGCTGTTGGCTTTTTACCTTCCAAAATGGTTGGGTTTTAACCGGGAAGATCAAATTGCGATGTTTTTTTGCGGTTCCAAAAAAACTTTGGCAAGTGGTGTACCGATGGCACAAATCTTATTTATCGGACAGCCTTTAGGGATGATTGTTTTGCCGATTATGATTTTCCACCAAATTCAATTGATGGTGTGTGGTGTTATTGCTAACTATTGGTCAAAGCAGCCTATAGAGGAATTTAAAACTGTAGATGAGTTAAAAGAATAATTAGCTATCTGATCTTATTTGCCGTATAATTAGGCCACTTGTTGTGCTTAGCTCTGGCGGTATTCGTCTCGGTGGGCCAAAAGAATGGTCTGTTATGGTGTTGGTCTGGCTTTTCCTTGGATAGGCTTTTCCTCATGAATCATGAGAGTGATCAATTGCGATGACAGCATAAGCCTTTCTTAACTTAGGAGTAATCGACGATGCGCGCCGATATTCACCCAAAATATGAAACATTAGTTGCTACTTGTTCATGTGGTAACGTAATCGAAACTCGTTCAGCGATTGGTAAAGAAACTCTTTACCTTGACGTATGTTCAGCTTGCCACCCATTCTATACTGGTAAACAGAAGAATGTGGACACTGGCGGTCGTATCGACAAGTTTAAACAACGTTTTTCTGGTATGTCACGTTCTATCAAACGTCCTGACTAATACTGTTAAATGTAGAAAAACGGGCAAAATGCCCGTTTTTTTATGCCTGAAATTTGTGTATGTTGCAGCAAGAAAATATGTACAAGACCTATTGGTCTTGTACATCAATCAGGTGATCCAGTTTTTTCTGGAAATAATCACCTTGAATAAAGCGGGCATCTACATTCCAAGCGTTTGCGAACAGCGTCATATCATTTAATTCGCGTAGCATAATTTCAACAGGTTTAATTTCATGGAAAATTTTAATTTTTTCCTGTAATTCCTGGGTAGATTGTTCGGTATTTAACATTGTCGTCAAGGTGTGATGTAATGTTAAACCATTTATATCCAGTTGACGTAAAGCAGATTCACTATAAATGCTATTGCCAAAGTCCCTTAAAGATACTTCAGCACCAAACTGGCGTAATTGAGTAATATGCTTTTGTGCATCTGAAATATTCTGGGTAAGGTCTTCTTCTGAGAATTGTAAAATAAGCGGATGCGTTAATTTACTGCGTACAATCGTAATCAGCTTAGAAATAAATTCCGGGAAGGTTCGATCGTGAAATAACACTTCTTTATTTAAATTGACAATCAATTTCGCTTCAGGATACTGCGTAATAAAATTATGTAATTGTTTACATGACTCAACTAATATCCAGCGATCCAGTTTAATCGATAATTCTGGATCTTCTGCCAATTCTCTTAAACTGGATAAATCTTTCCAGGAGTTTTCAAAAATAAAGCCACTAGTGACTTCGTAAGTATATAAATTCGCATCTTGCTTATCATAAAGTTGTTGATATTTAAGATGAATCTCTCCGCGATCCAAGCTTTGTTCTAAGGCTTTGATTAACGAAGATTCAGGCAAAGAATTTGACGGCTTCATTTCTGGATGGTGAAGTTCCAGCGTTGGAATATCTAAATGCGTTTTTAACTCAAGCTCTGCGGTGGGTGCATTTTGCGGTAAAGCCGTGTTGTAAGCCGAACTAACAAATTGTTCAAAATGGCTTTCGTCACGAATTTCACCATCTAAGATTACATATCCAATTCTTAAATTAAGCGGATAACTTGATTGATTGACTGTCAATAATTGTGGTTTGGTGAGTGAGCTTAAACCAATAAGCTTAGATTCTAATTTGGCTTGAGATTCTGCCTGGAATAAGCCAGTAACAATACCAGGTGAAACTTTAAATAATGGAACATGGGTTTGTTCTTTTAAAAACTCTTTTATCTGACTGAAATAGTTTTTTGAAGTAACCCAATTAGTTTCGAAAATATTTTCAGGAAAAGCGGCTAAAGAGAACAGAACCAGCGCATTAATATGAGAAGGCTGCTTGGTAATAGTGCGATTAATTTGCTGATAGATATTAGGTTTCTGTATACTTTTTTCTGTTGCCACAGATGTTATATTACCCGGTTCAGAAGTTTCAATATCAATGGTAATTTGTAATGCATCTTCATCTGTAGCGGGTAAAAATTCGATTTTAAGCGGATTCGGAATAGAAACATGGTCATTTAATGTGGTGACTTCTAATCGACCTAAATCAAACTGACCTTGAGTAATTTTTTTGAAACGCAACTTAAAGTCATTCAAATCTTTCGGTTGTAACAGGTCAAGCAAAGGAAGACCTACGATATCTTCCTCGTTTTTAATCCCAAACAGTTGTAAATATTCAGGATTGGCATGAATATGAATGCCTTCTTGAATAAGGGCAATGGCCTTATTGCTATCATGTACTAAAGACTGTGCATGAGTATGGGCAGATTCTAACTCATCCATTAAATGTTGTTGGGCGAGCAATAAACGACTTAATGAAAGTGCACGGAGCAAGCCAATATAAAAACGATCTGGATAATCCAGATTTAAAATGTCGTAAACGCCTTTACGAATATAACCCGCATATTGATCTGCCTGATAATTCTCTGGTTTTAGAAGAAGAATAGGTAAGTTGGGTTGGTTGGATAGTTGGATTAAACTTAATGCTTGTTCATATTTTAAGTCATAAGCACGGCCAAAAATGACCAGATCCCAGTTTTGATGTAATTGTTTTTCAAAATTTTGCAAATCATCCAACAATGTTGCATGTACAACATGTCCACTCGATGTTAAAAGATCAAGAATTTGGTTAAAACGTATTTGATTATCATCGATAATGAGTAAACGCGTCTCGGTACGTTTTAACTTTTTAGACAATAATGGATTTCTCACTTCAATGCTTCCCATAAATCATGATTCTTTATTTCATTCATTTGTTTGTTGATAAAGTTGTTAATCAGGCTTTCTTGCTGATCATTAAGCAACTCAAATTCAAAACGGATAAAACTTTGAGTAATAAGTTGTGCTTTGGTCAGATAAATTTTTAATTCTTCTTTTCCTAATCGCAAATGAATGGTCTGTTTTTCTCTAAACATATGCGAGCCTGATACAATTAAACTGGTTGCAACATTATCAAGTTGAGAAGTTTGAACGATAAGTGCAGGTTGATAGTTGCTGCTGTTACGCTCAGTTTTCACCATAACTGAGCAGGGGAATAAATCTTGCGCCAATACTTCAAGCCCCAGTTCCAGGCTTTTTTCGGTTGACTGTTTAATCCAGCGAACCACACCGCCACGCCAGGGGCTATTGGTATTTTCCTGAATTAAAATAAATTCTCCGGTTTTTAAATTCGAGGGGGTAACACCCGTCCATTTAATTCTGTAACCATTGACACTAATATCCAGAACTTCAGCTGGATAAATTTGTTTTGCTTCCCGATCCAGAACTTTAGCTGTGGTGATTCCAACGGGAATATTTGAATTCATTGAATTGATAAATGTACTTTCATTTTGGAAATAATAATTATTTTCTACTTCTAAAGTTTCGTGAAAGTTTTTACCTTTAGATAAGTAAAAGTGGGCTACAGAAAGACTGAAACAGATCTGCAATTGTGCTGAATATTCGTAGCGCTCATGGCGACGTTCAATATTGGTTGTAAGTAAATTATGAATATGAAAGTGTAATGCTGGAGTCAGGAATAACTTTTCATTACGCGACAGATAACCCGCTTTTTTAGTTTGGGTTTCAGACAAATGATCTAATAAATGTTGCGTTGAAATGTAGATTGTCGGTTTATATAAACTGGATTGATTGACATTGAAAACCGGTGGATGATCTTTATTGGTATCTACGATATAGCGAGAAAGCGTGGTTTCTTTAGGTAAAATGTGAACCAGTTTTGCCCAGTCAAAACTACATAAATATAAGCCTTGCATTTCTGATGGACGAATTTGATGGGTATTGAAAATATCCAATAAAATGAGTTGGGAATAAGCTTGAGTAATGGTCTGTAATTGATGCTGCGTATCTAAAATTTGATTGATATTGGTTTGATAAAAATTATTCTTAATTGCACATTCAAGCAGTTGGTGCGCAACCAGCCATTGACCAAATAACGGTGTGCTATAGAGCAAATGTTGTTGATAAAGTAATAGGGAAAGTTGCTGTAACGCGTAATAAGTCGAAACAATTCTGGCGGTCTGCAAACTTTTCTTTTGATTAAATGCAAAAATAGAAAACTTTTGCAGACTTAACTGGGTATTACAACGTTTTGAAATGTCGATATAAATTTTGGCAAAATGGCTACGTAAAAGCATAGCCAATTCAATAATTTGATCACTACGATCGGTAGTAATCAAACCTTGGTTAAAAAAATGCTTTTCCAGGCTGATCAATACATTATCAATAGTGGGATGTAGGATTTGAATTAAATCGAAACGCAGCATTTCCGGGCATTTCAGTTCTGATATTTCCAATAATGCATTGAAAAGTTCTTTTGAAGAATTGCCGAGTTGCAGAATGGACAAATTAGACACCCACTCTTGTAACCCTTTGGCATTCGATGGACAAAAGCTCAGTTGTTCCAACTTTAATTCGGTTGGCATTTGGAAGATGTCTGAATTGCTCATAATCATCGTTATTATTTAACTCAAAAAGTTGAAACTCCAAAAAGCGGTGTTTTATTTTTTTCGCCCGCTATTTCCCTAACGAGTTTAGGAACCAAATATCCTGGAAGGTTCTCTAAAACATCTTTATATATAAGATTAATCTGCTCAGGACTCAAGTCAAAATGATGCGCACCTTTTACTTTATCTAACACATGTAAATAGTATGGCATCACGCCTGCATCAAACAGACGGTAACTTAAATCCACTAAAATCTGCGCAGAATTATTGACCCCATTTAATAAAACTGCCTGATTGAGCACGGTGATTTGTTGTTGAACCAAAACTGAAAGTTTAGCGCATGTAAAATCATCAAGCTCACCCGCATGATTTGAGTGTACCACTAGAATAATTCGTAGCCTACTGTTTTTTAATAGGGAAACCAGTTCTTCATCGACACGGTTGGGGATTACGATAGGAACCCGTGAATGAATTCTCAAAAATTTAATTTGTGATAGCGATTCTAAGCGTTCTATCCAGAGTTTTAATTTTCGATTGGATAGAGTCAGTGGGTCTCCACCACTAAAAATGACTTCATTAATATCGGGTTGACTTTCGATATAGCTTTTAATGTTGAGCCAGTCTTCATTTTTGGGCAAGTTTTCCTGATAAGGGAAATGACGACGAAAACAATAACGACAATGCACCGCACAAGCACCTGTTAAGGTGAGTAAAAAGCGCGATTTGTATTTATGGAGTACACCTGGTTGTTGATTGGCTTGCTCTTCACCCAAAGGGTCTGTTACAAATCCAATATGTTCTTCAAGTTCCAGATGATGGGGTAAGACTTGTAGTAGGAGAGGATCAAGAGGGTCGCCAATGTTCATTTTTTCGACGAATGCACGAGGAACACGTAATTTAAATTGTTCAGAAGCAAGGATTGCCCCCGATAATAATTGATCAGGTGAGAGCTGAAGTGCCTCAAGTAACTCTAAAGGATCTGTAATTAGGTCACTGAGTTGAGATTGCCAGTTTTGCTCTTGATATAAATAGTTTATCATGCCGCATGGAAAAAATAATGCTAGTCTAGCATTAATAGATTTAAGTTAGTAAGTTTGGAGTGAGCCTTTCATGGCCAATTATTCTACAAATGACTTTAAGCAAGGCTTAAAGGTTATGCTTGATGGTAACCCATGTTCAATCATGGAAAATGAATATGTGAAACCTGGTAAAGGTCAAGCATTCAACCGCGTAAAATTGCGTAATCTTAAAACTGGTAAAGTTTTAGAAAAAACATTCAAATCCAATGAAACACTGGAAGGTGCTGACATTGTTGAAGTTGAAATGGATTACCTTTATAACGATGGCGAACTTTGGAACTTTATGGATCCAGTGAGCTTCGAACAAATCACAGCTGATAAAACTGCGATGGGCGATGCTGCCAAATGGTTGAAAGACGATTCAAACGAAAAATGTACAATTATGCTTTTCAATGGTGTTCCATTGTCAGTAAGTGCACCAAACTTCGTTGTATTGAAAATCGTTGAAACTGATCCAGGCGTACGTGGTGATACTTCGGGCGGTGGCGGTAAGCCTGCGAAACTCGAAACTGGTGCTGTAGTACGTGTACCATTATTCGTACAGCAAGAAGAAAGCGTTCGTGTAGATACCCGTACTGGTGACTATTTAGAACGTGCATAATGGTTTTAAAATAGACTATTATCGGAAGGGATGATTTAAATCATCCCTTTTTTTATGCCAAAGTATTAGATGAAAAAATAATTATGAGGAGTAGAGTCGCAAAGGAACAAACAGCAGTATACCGAACAATAAAAAATAAACGCTGATTTATGCATGATATATGAGGGATTTACATGGAAACAACTCAACCGAAGTTAACCCTAACTTCAAAAATAGTGTGGCTTCTAGTCGCGATTTTAGGCGCGGTATCATTCGGGATACTCGCAATTAGCAGAGGAGAACATGTTAATGCAGTCTGGCTCGTTCTGGCTGCCATCTGTGTATATAGCATTGCTTATCGCTTCTATAGTTTATTTATTGCCAATAAAGTTTTTGAACTCAATGCAAGACGTTTAACACCAGCGCATCGTTTAGCCGATGGTCTGGATTATGTTCCCACTAATAAATATGTCCTGTTTGGTCACCACTTTGCAGCCATTGCAGGTGCCGGACCATTAGTCGGTCCTATTCTTGCAGCGCAGATGGGTTATTTACCTGGCACGATTTGGCTATTGGTAGGTGTGGTTCTTGCGGGTGCTGTTCAGGACTTCTTAGTGCTGTTTATCTCTACCCGTCGTGATGGTCGTTCACTGGGTGAAATGGCTAAGCAAGAACTGGGTTCCTTTGCGGGTGTGATTGTGATGCTGGGTGCATTAGGCGTCATGATCATTATCCTTGCAGTACTTGCATTGGTAGTCGTGAAAGCCTTGACCAACAGTCCATGGGGGGTGTTCAGTATTGCTGCAACCATTCCAATTGCATTGTTTATGGGCGTATATATGCGTTATATCCGTCCAGGGAAAATTGCCGAGGTTTCGATCATTGGTTTTGTGCTGATGATGCTGGCGATTGTGTACGGTGGAAATGTCGCAGCTGATCCTTATTGGGGACCGATCTTTACACTTTCTGGCACACAACTGACTTGGTGCTTAATCATTTACGGTTTCGTTGCTTCAGTTTTACCGGTCTGGTTGCTGCTTGCGCCACGTGACTACCTTTCTACCTTCTTAAAGATTGGTGTAATTGCAGGTCTTGCAATCGGTATTATGGTGGCATTACCTGAAATGAAAATGCCTGCGGTAACGCATTTCATTGACGGGACTGGTCCCGTATTTGCAGGCTCAATGTTCCCATTCTTGTTCATTACCATTGCCTGCGGTGCAATTTCCGGCTTCCATGCCCTGGTTTCTTCGGGAACCACACCGAAACTCATTGAAAATGAAGTCGATATTCGTGTAATCGGTTACGGGGGCATGTTGATGGAGTCTTTCGTTGCTGTTATGGCAATGATTTGCGCCACTATTCTTGAACCAGGAGTCTACTTTGCAATTAATGCACCCGCTGCCGTATTAGGTACCACAGTAGAAAGTGCTGCTGAAGCGGTGCGTAATTTAGGCTTTGTGGTCACTCCTGAAGCATTGACTTTACTGGCTCAGGAAGTCGGTGAAAGCTCGATTCTTTCACGTACGGGTGGTGCGCCAACATTTGCGATTGGTATGGCGCACATTATTACGGAAATTTTTAACAACCGTTCCATGATGGCGTTCTGGTATCACTTCGCGATCCTGTTTGAAGCTCTATTCATTTTAACTGCGGTAGATGCGGGTACACGTGCTTGCCGTTTCATGGTTCAGGATACGGTAGGTATCGTGATCCCTGCGTTGAAACAATCGCACAATTTCTTCGGTAACCTGGTTGGAACCGCCGTGGCTGTTGCAGGCTGGGGGTTCTTTGTTTATCAAGGTGTGATTGACCCACTTGGCGGTATCAATAGCTTATGGCCTTTATTTGGTATTGGTAACCAGATGCTTGCTGCAATGGCACTGATTTTGGGTACTGTCATCTTATTCAAAATGAAGAAAGAGAAATATGTATGGATCACTATTTTTCCAACCATTTTCTTATTTATTACCTGTATGACGGCAGGTTGGCAAAAAATCTTCCATGAAAATCCAAAAATTGGTTTCCTGGCACAAGCCAATCGTTTCTCTGATGCAATTGCACGTAATGAAATTTTAAAACCAGCCAAAGATGTTGCTGAAATGCAAACGATTGTGTTCTCGAATCAAATCAATGCTGTGCTTTGTGGTTTCTTTATGATTGTGGCGGTTGTAATGTTGTTGGCTGCCATTGGTGTGATTCGTCGTGCATTGGCAGATCCTAATCCAAGCGTGCATGAGTCAGAAGCGATTTACCGTGATGAGATTAGTCAAAATAAAGTGGCAGGAGAGGTGAAATGAGTCTAAAAGATCAAATTCGCCAAAAACTGGCGTTGGGTAAGATCATTAAATTTACAGTGCTTGCGCAGCCGAAAAAGTTTTTAATGTTGAATGGGATTAAAACTATTCAGATGATTTGGCAACGTCTCCAGCAAAGCTTCCGATTGATGGTGGGTGTACCTGATTATCAAACCTATTTGGAGCATATGCAAAAGAATCATCCGGACCTGGTCGCAATGGATGCCAAAACATTTTACCGTCACTGCGTGGATGCACGTTATCCAAGTGCAGGTGGGGGAATGAAAAAATGCCCTTGTTAAGCTGAATAAGTCTTTTCAAAAATCTTTTGATTTCTTTGGAAAAACCACAAAACGGTGTATGTTAATTATGCACCGTTTTTTTATTGGGGGAATGAATTGTGATCTGGGGGATGAGTAAGGTTCAAAAACAAGAACTCACACACGAACAGCAACAGCTGAATCAAAAAGTTGAATCTTATGCGGCAAAAATTCAAGCATTCTTAACGCAAATCAATAGCATTATTTTAGATAAGGAACATCAGACTAAACTGGCTTTAACCAGTTTGCTGGCGGGTGGGCATGTATTGTTTGAAGATTTGCCTGGACTCGGTAAAACGACATTGTCCAGTGCCTTGTCCCATATTGCAGGGCTGAAGTTTCAGCGTATTCAGTTTACCAATGACATGCTCGCCAGTGATGTGATTGGCGTAAATATGTTTAATCAAAAACAGCACCAGTTTGAGTTCAAGCAAGGTCCGATTTTTACCCAAATATTACTCGCAGACGAGATTAACCGCTGTAGTCCTAAAACCCAGAGTGCGTTACTAGAAGCGATGGAAGAAGGCTTGGTGACGGTAGATGGGGTGCGTTATGAATTGCCACAGCCTTTTTGGGTCATCGCTACGCAGAATCCGCTGTTTCAAAGTGGGACTTATAGTTTGCCCGAATCTCAGCTGGATCGGTTCCTGATGCGTTTGTCACTCGGCTATCCTTCACGTTCCGCAGAAAAACTGTTGTTACAGCAAGCCTCTCGCTATGCTTTAATTTCAACTCTGGAACATGTTTTTAGCGAGTACGAAATTTTAGATATTCAGCAAAGCGTAACTCAGATTCATATTGCTGAGGTTGTGCTGGACTATCTGCTAGATTTGGCCGGCGAGACACGTAAAAGTCGGCATGGTTTATCCACTCGTGGGCTATTGGCTTTGAAAAAAGCTTCACAAGCGCATGCTTTTATTGAACAGCGTAGTTATGTGACCCCAGATGATGTTCAGGCCGTGTTTGTTGCTGTAGTTGCGCATCGGATTGGGTTAAGTGAAGCAGAAACTTTGCAGTTGATGCAGCAAATCAATATTAGCTAAAGGAAGATCAAATTGAGCAAGCCTTGGCAAAAATGGTTAGCAAAACGCTTTCAATTTGAAAAAGTAAAACAGCTTTCGCAAAAAGACATTTTGATTTTTATCTATCAGCAGGGTTATCTCTATTTAGTATTGATCTTGATTACTTTTATTGCCGGAATCAATTATGCGAATAACTTGATTTTGGGTTTTTGCTTTCTGATCAGTGCGATTTTATGTATTAGTTTTTATGTCACTTTTAAACAATTACATGATCTCAGCATTGAAATTTCAGTGAATGAGATAGGGCAAGCCGGAGATAATCTTGATTTACATATCCATTTTCGACAACGACAAAAGCAATCGCGTTACTTATGGATTAAAACCGATCAGCATTTAGAAAAAGTCTCGATTGCGGAACTCCAGCAAAAAATTACTCTGTCTTTTTTTATGGATAATCGTGGGAAGTTTCATTACCCGACTGTGCAGATTTATGCTGTATATCCATTTGGGCTGGTTCGTGCATGGACCTATTTTTATTTAAAAGAATATTCTTGGGTAGCTCCTAAAGCTGAATTTTATAATGCAGAAAATAAACAGCATCAGCACAGTTTTGAACCCGATATGGATGAGTTTCGTGAACTGCGTAATTTCCAGTTGGGTGATAATTTGCACGCCGTGTCATGGAAGCAGGCAGCGCGGGGGCAAGGTTTATATATTAAGGTCTTCGAACACCATAATGATCAACCGAGTATAGACATCCATTATGCAAATATGCCAAGTACAGAACATGAAGAAAAACTAAGTTTAATGATGGGACTGATTGAGCAATGTGAGCAACTGCAATGTAGCTATGCAATATTTTTACCTCAAGCTGAATTAAGCACAGGTATTGGTACAAACCAGTTGCTTCAGGCAAAAAAACTTTTGGCGCAGGCTTAAATTATGATTCATGCTGACGTTAGAACCTCGATTTTAATTACTTTATTATTATTATTAATTGCACAAGTATTTTTTAGTCCTGTTCTGTTAAGTGCAATTCTTGGCGTGATTATGCTCTGTTTGTTTTTTAGCTTTAAAGAGGAGTCCAAAGTAGTATCCAAAATCTGGACATTTGCCCTGACAATTTTAGCATTGGCGACTATCTATTTTACATATCAGAGTTTTATTGGGATAGAAGCCGGGGTTGCGGTTTTATCCACTTTTTTGTTTGCCAAAGCTTTGGAAACCAAAAGTAAACGTGATGTTATTATCTTGTTTAATTTTGCCTTATTTGTGGGAGCAAGTTCATTTTTATATAGCCAATCCATCTGGATGGCAATTGTCATTCTGCTGTGTTTATTCAGTTGCCTGATCGGGCTTTATCGTTTACAAACCAGTGACTTTAAACACGCATCAAATCCATCAGCAGCCTTAAAAACAGATGCCAAGCATGTAGGTAAATTTCTGCTTTTGGCTTTGCCTTTTTTTATCTTGCTGTTTATCTTTTTTCCGCGTTTACCACCACTGTGGCATATTCCAATTCCAGAACAAAAAAGTGTCACGGGGATGAGCGATAGCATGTCACCCGGTGATATTGCAGAACTTTCTCAATCTAGCAGTTTGGCTTTTCGTATTATTGGCAATATTAATGAACTACCTTCCCGAAATGAGCTGTATTGGCGAGCAATGGTTCTGGACCAATATGATGGTAGAACATGGACCAGCAGTTTTGTGAATCAACAGCCCGTATTGACTAATACGATTTCGAGAAGAACAAAACAGGGTTTTGATTACCAATATTTAGCTGCAGATTCGCGTGTCATGTGGATAATGGGCCTGGAAAAATCCATTCCCAAAGACCCCGAATATCAATTAAAGCAGGATGGGGGGATTAGCCCGGTCCGATCCATAACACGAAATCAACCTATTAATTTGCATTGGTTAGGCGATGCACAGCTGCAAGAACAGGGATTCTCCCAAAACAATTTACTGAAAAAAATCACAATTCAAACTCCTGCACAACTGGATGAACAATCACGTCAATTCGCTTTAGAAATGTTTCAGCAAAGTGGACAGTTACCTGATCAATATGTCCGTAATATTTTACAGTGGTATAAGAAAAATGATTTTGTATATACTTTAACACCGGGTTTTTTGGGTGAAAACCGTATTGATGAATTCTTGTTTCAATCTCGGCAAGGATTCTGTGAGCATTATGCTTCGAGTTTTGCCATGTTGATGCGATATGTGGGAATTCCTGCACGTGTGGTCATTGGTTATCAAGGCGGACAACTTGCACTGGATCGAGCAAGTTGGGAAGTTCGTCAACTTGATGCTCATGCATGGACAGAAGTACATTTAAATGGAAAATGGCAACGTATTGATCCAACTGCAATCATTGCACCGCAACGTATTGATGGGGGAATGCAAAATTATATTGAAAATGATCGAACGATCTTGGGGAATAAAGAGCAAAAGTGGAAGTATCGCCAATTCGCAGTGATGAAGAACATGCGAATATGGAGTGATTATGCAAGTTATCAGTGGCAAAGCAAAGTCATAGGATACGATGCTGAAAAGCAGCAAAGTTGGCTATCAAAATTAGGTCTGAAAACTGCTTATGCCAGTATCCTGATATTGCTCTCAAGCATTTTATTAGTGGTGATTTTTTATTTTGTTTGGATTTATTATCGTAACAGACAGTACGGTTCGGCATATGAACGTGCGATTCAACAGTTCTCTAAGCAACTCGAAGAACAGTTACGTAAGCAGCCTGCTGAAACTTTTTCTGCTTGGATGCACCGATTAGCCGATGGTATTAAAGAAGATCAGCATAGGATATTTATCCAAACGGCAGAATATTATCAGCAGCAACAGTTTTCATCTGAAGTTAATGACCAACAAGCAGTGAAATTTAAAGGGATGCTTA
Source organism: Acinetobacter sp. ANC 3781 (assembly GCF_004331285.1). Classification (GTDB taxonomy): domain Bacteria; phylum Pseudomonadota; class Gammaproteobacteria; order Pseudomonadales; family Moraxellaceae; genus Acinetobacter. The sequence continues at coordinate 9,297 of NZ_SJOH01000004.1, read as the reverse complement.
AAACTTGTGCATCTGCTTTAAAAAACCATAGAAAGCCCTTGTCTTAGAAAATAAAAGTGAATATGATTCACAACACTTAGGTGTATAGCTCAGTTGGTTAGAGCGCTACGTTGACATCGTAGAGGTCAGCAGTTCGAGTCTGCTTATACCTACCAGATATAAATCAAAGACTTATAGGCTAATCAAATGCTTATAAGTCTTTTTTTTGCTTATTTGTCGCATTTTAACTAGTGTCAGGCTTGGCTAAATTGGTGAAAAATGGCAGTATTTCTAAGCCATCTGCGACAAGTTTGCGACAAAATGAAAATACCAACTCCCAGGAAAAGAGGCGAGACCTTTACAATTACTGTCTCATATCAAAGTAAAAGATATTACTGTACTCGTGACACTGCAAAAGAATGTGAACAATGGGCAGCACTTAAATTATTAGAGTTGAGATCACAAACTAAAATTGAGAATGGTGAGGTTAAACCTAAATTTACGTTTAGAGATTTGAATAATCAATATTACCAAAACGTTGGCCAATGGAAAGATTCAAAGTCATCACGCGCTTGGATCAAAGGCCAATACAATAATTTTGAAAATAAGTTTGGGGCATTAGCACAAAAATCTATTTATGACATTAGTCCAAAAGATTTGACGAATTGGCGAAATAAAAGATTGCAAGAAGTGGGTGAAAACACGGTACTTAAAGAAATTTCACATTACAGTGCAATATTTACTTATGCACAAAAGGAACTTTTTGTTTTAAATGAAAATCCTTGGATGCAAATGACAAAACCCAAAAAACCTAAAGCCCGTTCACGTCGTATTCATGAATCTGAAATTGAACTTATATTAAAAACATTAAATTATGAAATAGGTAAGGAACCTGTTTTGCCACAACACTATGTTGCTTGGGGATTTCTCTTTGCTATTGAAACTGCTATGAGACGTGGTGAAATTATTGAAATGCAAAAGAAAGATATTTTTGATGGGTATGTTCATTTACCCAAAACCAAAAATGGAGATCCACGGATCGTTCCGCTTTCTGAAGAAGCGAAAGAATTGTTAAAACTGATTAAGCATGCAGGTCGCAAAATCATACCGCAGTCAGAAAATGCTTTTCGTTTGATGTGGGAAAAAAGAAAAAATGCTGTGGGTCTGAATAACCTACATTTTCACGATACAAGACATGAAGCTATTACAAGAATGGTTCGAGTTAGAAAATTACCAGTTGAAGTTCTGGCTAAAATTACTGGCCATAAAAAAATTGATGTTCTGGTGAATACTTATTACAACCCGAATGCAGATGATTTGGTTGCAGCTTTTAATGGATGAAAATAAGCCCGCATATAGCGGGCATTTTTTAATTTTTTCGCCTTGCTCCACGTCGAAATTTAGAGTTTTTGAGAAGGGCATCAGCAGCATCAGGATCATACATATGCTTGCCATTGCTCCCTTGGTTAATCGAGATACATTTGGTTCTGATTGTCTCGTCAGAAAGCCCGTATTTCTTAACAAGTTCGGAAACTGATACCAATTTACGCTTTTCAAGTTTAAGAGTCGTCACAGTACCGCCAAGAAGAATTTGACCAAGAACGACTTGAGGGGCAGAGTCAGCTTCAATTGTTACGATGAATTCAGGCATTAAGTTTAGCTCCTCTAAATTTAGTCGTCGGCCGTTGTAGTTCTACGTTAGAATCATTTCGCATTGTTTCGTCTCCTGACTTAGTGATGTAGCACATATAGAAGCTGTCACTTCTATATGTGCGCTTAAAACTTATTTGGGTTTTTTTGTGGACTGTTGATTGAAATATGGATTGGTGAAAAGCCAACATTTAACGACACGCTCGCGCATGTCTGAAGTGGCATTCTTGACGTCATCTGCTGGGAAGTTTTTAGACTTCACAGGTTTATTCATATCAATAAATTTATAGCGACGACTTGAGCGAAGCAGAGTTCGCATTTCATTGATATCTGGTAAAGATTGATAGTTCCGGGCAGCAACTTTATAGACTTCATTTAGATTGATTGCGATGCTCTGTGCATCCTGGTCATGATGATTCAAACTGAATGAAGCACTACGACTGACATTCATATATTCAAATGCATCCCAGAATTGCTGTACCAGAGGATGATCACTGCCAAGCTGCTCTATACGTTCACGTGCCATCGTTTCTAGAATACGTTTAGCATCACAGATTTCATCGAGATCTATCACACCTTTTAAAACGTGTTCTGAAAGTGCATCAATCATTGCCGACACTTGTGCATGACAAAGGGCAATACGAGTATGAGTAATCCCTTTTTGATGAAATTCTTCTTCAAGACCTTGGATATTTTCTGAATAAGTTTTCAGAATTTTTGCTTCATTTTTCAGGCAATGCGTCATATAGGTACATGCTTCTTCAAGCTCTATACGAGACAGCCGGTCAGCAATTCTTTTTTTATCTAAATTATGGCCTTTGGTCGTCACTGTAATATGTAATGTACGCGATAGAATCGCTTCAGAGGCTTGAATAGGGGTATTCTGGCTAATCATGATCGCACCACGGAATGGTGGCTCATACGTTTCATTGCCTGCAGTTTTCAAGCCTTTAGAACGAATAGCACGACCATTGAATGCATCTTTAAGTTCATCCCAACTGAACTTTGCTTTTTGAGTACCCCCATTTTGATCGTTACGATCGCCTTCAATGAGGACGATAGGCATATTGGATGCTTGAGCGAAGTTTCGATAAATTGCTACGCTGGTTGATTTGTTTGGGTCAAAACCTTCATACGCTTCACGACCACTGAACTTCCACAATAATTCCAGTAAGGTCGATTTACCTGCACCTGCTTGGCCCACAAATTCGAAGAAAGGATAAGAAGAATTTAATGCACGGATTTGTTCAGCAAAATAAGTTCCTGTCCACCACGCTAATATAATTAAGCCATTTGCACCATTTAAGGTGTAGAAGTCTTTCCACCATGTAGGTGAAAATTCCTTTTTAGGATTAAGGGTGATAACAGGAGAATTGGCGAGACTCTTCAATTCCTTTTTTCCTGTTCTAAAGAAATCATGTTCATTTTTGGGGATAACTTGTCCGTTATGCACAGCATATTGATCAAAGATATAAGCTTGATAATCTTTGCTATAACCAATGAAATCGATTGTTTTTACTTCACGTAATTTTTCAGTTTTACGTTTAATAAAGGTTTCAAGTTGTTGATCGCTACCTGTCCACATGGCACCTGATAGTACTGACATGACACGTGGTTTAAATTTACTGCGTGATGCCATGTGTTCTGCTGTAAATGTAGTTTTGGTTTCACCCCAAGGGCTTTGTAAGTGAAAGTAATACCAGGACTCATCTGTAATTTCATTGGGTTGAAAATATAGAGGTTCAAGTTGGGCATTACAGATTTCTTTAGCTGAAGAACAGGTCTTTAATGCCTGAATACGGATTTCTTCTTCGGATAACATCTGATTTTGTTGTGATTCCTCAACATACTGGACGGCTTTGTTGAATTTTTCATAATCCAACTCCCACCAGTAGGTGCGAAATTTATGATTAAAAAAGAATTTACTGAGATTACTTCCATAAAAATTATAGATGAGTAGTCCTGCTTCTTCAGGCGTATCTACAATTTGTAGTTTGCCAAAATGGAGATATTTCTCTCGATCCTTTTCTGTGAGTTGTTCACGTTGGAAAAGGTCATTCCAGTCTAGGGATTTGCCATTTATAGGTGTAGGAGGCAGAGCAGCAGTGGAGATCCATCCCTCATCTGTGGCATGTTTATGATGTTTGGATAAAAACTTCTTACCTGCTTGATCATTGTCTAATGCCCAAACTAATCGAGGCTTATCTTTATTGAGTTCATGGCAGCGTTTTTTAATGGCATCAAGTATTTGGGTTGGATAATTACCACTGTTCATGTTGCTGATGCTGATAATTGCAGACTGTGAAAGTGCAATACTGTTGAATATGCCTTCAGTGATCCAAATACTACCTGCATGGCAGAGTTCATCTAATTCATGCATAGACCAAGCTAAGCCTGTCCATTTGCCGATAAAATTGGCTTTCTGACGACCAAACCGGTCAGGTCTATCGATGATACGTTCCCAATAAATTCCTTCAGCCAATTTAAAGCGAACTGTGGCACTGACGAGGCTTTTATTTTTTGGGGACTGATAAAGTTCTTGGCTATAGCGACCTTTTAAGTTTTTAAGATCAAAACCACGACCTTCTTTTAAATAGGCATCTGCTGCTGCATTTGGGTTTTCGGGTGTTTTAGGATGGTATTCAGACCAATCTTTAAATAAATCTTCACAGATATCTTTGACATGTTCTTCATAACCACACTTGTTGATCCGACCACATTTCACCATGCGTGGTGTTTCTGCATGGGTATAGAGTTCTTTTTCATTACAACTCGGGCAGCGCCCTTGACGATACCATTCCCCGACTTTCTTAAAGTTAAAAAGTTGATTCAGTCTGTCATCAATACGACGTTGAAGATCCATTTAAAAAACCTATAAAAGTTTAATTTGTTGAAGCCGATGGCGGTATGTAGATGCTCTAGTCAAATCAATAGTTGATGAATGGAATAGGGCAGAAATAAAGCCTTCAACATAATTCTTTTGATGTTCATCAATTTCGGTTTGTATTTCCAAACTTGCTAGTTGATGTTCGAGTTCGTTTTCCCACTGACGTTTATGCTGTGGCAGTCCTGTCTGAACTTCTGGATTTGGATTAATACTATTTTACCGGTCTCACCATTTCCAGACTTGCTGCGAAACTTGCCAAGCATTGATCATTACGACAAGACACAATCAGTTCATGTAGCAAAGGAGAGGGTTTTTTACGACTAGATACATGCATACGTGTGCCACAGTGGGGGCAATAAAAACCAATTGATTTACTCATGGAGTACCTCTAGATATTCAATCAAGTAATTGTTGCTCCCGACGACACTTACTTAATCGTTCTTTCTCATTTACAAAAATTTTCAAATATTTAAAAAATCTGTATTGGTTTTCAGGGAATAGCCGAAAGACCGTGCCTTATGATGATTTTGATTTTTGAGAAGAATCTTCAACCAGTTTTGATTCAACAAGATGTTTAATCCATTCGTTTAAACTCATGTCTTGTTTTGCTGCTTCTACACGTGCAAGCCGTTTAGTTTCTGGTGTAGTACGAAAGCTGATTTGGACTTCTTTTTGGGATTCTTGAGTAGCCATAGCTGTTTCCTTTGGAATCCACAGTGATTAAACTGTGGTGAATAAAGAACTTTGTTAAAATGGTAAATAAGCAAAGCAATATTATCCCAAATGGGATAATTAATATATGGATTTATCCCAAATGGTAAATGAGAATAACGATCAAAGAGGCGAACGCCTTCGTCAGGAACGATCACGCTTAGGTCTGTCGCAAAAAGATTTTGCTGCTTTATTTGGTAAAAAAAATATGGCTGTAATGCGTTATGAAAAAGGTGAACGTGTTATGGGGCAGGATGATTTAGAATCTTTGCATGCAGCAGGAGTAGATGTTTATTACCTAATTACTGGTGAGCGTACTCAGCCAGATTTACTTTCTGATGAGGCAAAAAAATTATTGAAATTTTTGGATGTAGTAGAGCCAAGTCAAAAAGACACTTTGATGACTTTGGTAAGGAATTTTGCAGAGAGTTTTTCAAAAAAGTGAATAAATGAGTAAATGAGTAAATAAAAACTCATTTGCTCTAAGCTTTTATAAGAAAAATACTATAAATTTAGCAATTTAAAATTGTTAAGTTGCTTTATTTTAAATTTATGTTAAACACTATAATAGTTGTTCTTTATTAGTCACTTATGAGGTGTTGCATGGATATTGATTTTACGAAAAATATAATAATTATTATCGGTAGCTGTTTAGCAATGCTCTTTACGATGCTACAAATATATAAGTTGTATTCAGATTCAAAGAAGAACTCAAAAGAAGCATTATTTAATGATTATGAAAATACATTGCATATTTTGGAAAACGTAAGTGAAGATGATGAAATTTATATTAGAATCAAAAGATTGTGTGATGAAAAGAAATATAAATATTTAATTGGAGAAAGTTCTGTCTCATTAGATTGCGCAAGACATCTTCTTTTAAGAGAGGAAACAAGTAAAGATATAAACTCTTATAAAATTGCTCATAGATATGTGACTTATTCTAAAGAAAAAAATGATTTTGAATATAAGTTCGGGTTGAAAAATAAAATTGTAAGACGTTCAAGAATGTATTCTGCTCTAGTTTTTTATTTTATTGCTGGTGTCTTAGCATTATATTTTCCAATGCTTTTTGGTTCGATCGCTGAATTTAAGCAACATGTATATTTACCTATTGTGAGTCAGCAGTCAGTATTCGTGTTTTGGTTCGTGACGATTTTCTGGGTTGTTTTTTGGGGCATGATAGCAATTTTATCTGCAAATTTTGCAGCCAATATTAATTTTGCTGAAAAACTTGTTGATAAACGTCCTGATTTCAGCTTTAAAAAATTATTTAAAAAAGTCCCTCTTGAAATCGAACCCCATGAATCATGAGTAGAAAGCCCTCCTAAGAGGGCATTTTTATTACTCTTTATTTACAGCCATTTGAATCTGACGTACCTGTTCTTGGATAATAAATAATGTGGCAGCCACAGATTCACCAGTTAGCGAGTCACAGCTTTCAGTTGATTCAATCAACAAAGTTAAGTGCTGATCTAATAACGATAATCTTGCTTGAGTATCCATGTTATTCCTCTAGGAACGGTTAAAACCGTTATTTATCAGGTCAGTCAGTTCATTGAAAAACTGCCAACTCTTCTCTGTATTCTCTAAAATCAAGATTGCCTGTACTGCACATATTGAAAGATTGTATGTGTCATGCTGCTCATTGAAATGATAGTCAATGTTTTCACGAAGTCGTGACCAGACAATATTTGTTTCTACAAAAGTTTTGTAGGAAACATCTGCTTGCAGCAAGCGGTATAAATGCTTAGAGCTGATAAAGAACTTACGCTTTTTAGAAAGTGGTTCTTGAACTCGAATAATGTGTTTTTCAATTCCCATTTTTTAAGTCCTTAAAAGTTCTTCAGGCAATATTTGTTCTGGTGTGTGCCATTGCCATTTATTGATATTTAAGCGGTTTGATGCTGAAGCTGCATAGGCAATCACGGATCTCGATTTCTTCTCCCAAAAGTGGAGCCGTGGATCATCATAAGAAACGTTCAGTTTGTACTGGCGAAGCTGCCGGTACAAAGCGCGGTGTTCACTTGGTATGGTTGCCAGATTTTCTACCGTTGCTTCTGCTTGAGTTGGGGCATCCGTACCTACAATATTTTCAGGACTTGGTTTTGGTACAGGTGATGGCTTAGTTTGAGATGTAGATATACCAAACAGATCTTTAAGCTTTTGATAGTTAATGGTGTAGTAATTCACACGGATAGATTTAATTTTTGAAAGCTTATTGATTTCAATTAGGCCGAGTTCTTTTAGCTTGGCCACAGCCCGTTTAATGGTTGAAATACTGAACATCCCCAGAGTGGTTTGCCATTCTTCAAAGGTATGAAACCACCATTTACGGTTTAGGTAAGTGGTTAGATTTTTCTTCTGCTTAAATTTTCTATTTTCACTTAATAAAAAATGCAATTTTTGCAGGAAGGTTGCTGCTGCTGTTCCCAACTCTTTAGCAAGTTGGGGCGATGCAATGAGGGGATATTCCTGGTTTGTGAGAAGAATATTTTTCATTATTTATCTCCTCGGTAGGTTTCAGTAAAACAGGCTTTGCAATGTGAAGTCCATTGAGTTCTGCCGCGCCAAGTACCATTTCTGTAGAAAAAATCTGTGTCGAGAGGATAGTAGTCGCCACAACGGGTACAGCGTTTTTCTGTACCAAGTTCAGTATTGATATAAATTTTAGACATGCGATTCCCCTTAACGTGTAAAACGCAGGCGAATAAAATTTAAAATTTGTTTATGAATTTTGGGGCGAGCAAAGTTAGATGCTTGTAAGCGTTGTAGACAGAGGGTATCGAGGCATACAGGTGCTTGATGCACATTTTTATTTTGAATGTTCATAGTCGTTTTCTCTTGGTAAGTTTTTAACCTACCAACATCACTTCTCACGGTAATGGTGGCAGACCAGACAGGGGTGAGAATACCGCTCCAAGAAAACGGCCAGCGCGAAGCTGCCCTGCCTAGCCTACCGTAACGACTGACTAAACACTGGGCAAAAAAAATGCCGCATAAGCGACTTTGATTTGCGCTCTTGGATGATAATTCAGGTTCTCACGCCTGATCACAGATTTTGCTGCGATATGGACAATATAATTTAATTTTTTTTTAAGTCAACTGTTTTTGTTTCTTATCATTCTTTTATAACTCTATTCTTTATTCTATTTATATAGAAGAAAAGGTCTTTTTGATACAATGGTTTGGCTCATTGTGAGCTAATGGATCGGGTCATGATGAGTCGATGCATGGGGGCAAATTAGAGAAGTAAATAGATATGAGTGATCCACAAGAAAACCCTGTTGAAAAGAAGATTTTCGAATTAATATTCGGCATTGAAGATAATATTAGGAATTTTCTAAGTGAAATAACCAATTCTAATGAACCAGATGTACTTAATTTAATCCATAATCCTAAGTACAAAGTATTAAAATCTTATTGTGATTCTAGAATTCCGAAATTCAAAGAAGATTTAGAAAGTAATAGATTTATTTTAGAAGATAAGTATTACTCATATACTATTATAATGCAGCTTGAGGAGATTATTAAGGGGTTAATTAACATACGATTAAGAAAAAATTCAAATAATTTAGAAGAATTGTTGAATGAGATTTTAATTGTCGCTGTTAAAATTAATAATATTTCAAAAGAAATTAGTATGATTAATATTTCAATTAATCAAATGGAAGATAAGATAATTTCATTAGTTGAAAATATTAAATTATGTAGTGAGGATGTAAAGAAAACGCACTTAGAGGTTGAAGAGAGAGATAGACTTTTAATTAGGTATTTTGAAAAGATTGATATTCTCATTTATATTGAAAAGTTTTTTTTGAATTTTAAAATGGAAGATGGTGTTATAATATCGAATGAAATAGCGAGAAGAAAGATTGAATCTACAATATTTAAAGACCTATTAGATGATTTGAATTATATTATAAAGGCACTAAAGAATTCTGAAGTATATAGTAAATTACTTTATTTAAATATTGATTCTATTTATAAAGTTAAGACCCAGATAACTAGTGTTAATAATTTGGATGATATTAATTTGATAATTAATATTTTTTCTGATTTTAAAAATT
>NZ_SJOH01000039.1 GCF_004331285.1 Acinetobacter sp. ANC 3781 | reverse complement strand
ATCTTAATTTAAAAAAATCGTTCATTTTCAAGTATAGAAAATACTTTGAATTTATATTTTTTTAAGTTTATACACTTATATAGTTCATTTTCTTAAAAAGAAGAAATTGTTTTATCAGAAAATATAATATTTTTATCTTATTGAAAATCGATTGCTTTTTATTCAATTTGTTTTTGCTGTACCTATAAAACAATTTAAAAAGTGCATCACTTTTCTTTTACACATAAAGTGAAGATAGGATTATAAAAGAGCGAATTTTTGATGAGAAAAAATTCCAGGTTATAGTTCCTACACTACAACCTAAAAAATCAACACAGAATAAAATGATTGAGAGGCTTACATAAATTGGATTAAAAATAGAGGATCATTCAAATAAATATAAATTAAATTACTGATCATTTTTTACACAAACAAAATTTAAGCAATACGGCAGGCTTAAAACCACGATTGTTTAAATTGGCATAAGAGATGATATTTTGAAAATTTAATTTTAAAGTTAGAAAAAATTGATTTTTATCATTAATTTAAATAACAAATTCAAACCAACAAAATAACTTAAGTCATTTACGTAAATTGATTGTTTCATTCATCTTAAAAATTAGACGATAAAAACCAAAAAAATGGTTTAGAAAATAAATTAAAAAGAGTTCTTTTTCATTAAGTAATTTTTTTCAAAGTATGTAATAAAGCTAAGGCTTCTGCTGGATTTAAAGGCTCAAGCGTTTTTTCGGAAATACTTCTGGCATTCTCCAACCTATCTGCTAAAACTTTTCGCCCTTCATCAGTCATGCTAATCTTGACCTTACGCTTATCTTGTTGATCTTGATATTGACTCAATAAATTTCTTTTAATCAGCCTTTCCACAATACCTCGAATGGTAGCCTGATCAATTGCAGTATGTTCTACCAATTCTTTTTGTGAACATTTTTCAAATAGATTAACCGTATACAATACGGAAAACTGAACCGCAGTAAGCTGAGAATCTCCTATATGATGTTGAAATATAGACAAATGTCTTTGATAGGCTTTCCGAAGTAAGTAACCAATTTGGTCTTCCAAATTATAATTTTTTGAATCCACTACATTTACCCACTAAATTTGCTCTATAGCATATTACATTGTATACCTTATAAATTTCTACAAGATTATTAATTCTTCATTTTGCAACTTTCAATGAACTTGCAGGGCCCTGTTGCAAATAACGACTAATGTTAAGCTAGATTATCTTTTAGCTAAAGGATCAGCAGATAAATGCTTTCCATGGTCGTCATTTTCAGGGTGAAATCATTCTTTGGGCCGTCCGTTGGTATTGTAAATATGACATAAGTTATCGTGAACTTCAGGAAATGCTCGCTGAACGTGGAGTGAATGTTGATCACACTATAATTTATCGCTGGGTTCAGCGTTATGCTCCTGAAATGGAAAAATGTTTACGCTGTTATTGGCGTAACCCTACAGATCTGAGCGCATGGCATATTGATGAAACTTATGTAAAAGTAAATGGGCGATGGGCTTCTCTGTATCGCGCAGTTGACCAACGTGGCCACACTCTTGATTTCTATCTTTCTGCTAAACGAAATACCTATTAAGCTTATTGTTTTCTTGGTAAGAGTTTGAATCATTTCAAAAAATGGAAGATTCCAAGAGTCATAAACACTGACAAGGCTCCTACCTATGGCCGTGCTTTGTCGCGCTTAAAACAGCAAGGAAAGTGTCCTGAAGACCTTGAGCATCGACAGATTAAATACAAGAATAACATGATTGAATGTGATCATGGCAAGCTCAAACGGATCATCAAGGCTACGTTGGGATTCAAGTCTATGAAAACGGCTTATGCCACAATTAAAGGTATTGAGGTCATGCGTGCCTTGCGTAAAGGACAAGCTTCATTATTTTATAACGGTAATTTTCTAGAAGAAGTGTGGCTAGTAAATAGAGTTTTTGGAATTTAAACCTGATTAACCAAGCAAACTACAATTCAATTTCCTATTTGCAACAGTGCCAAAAAAAACCAGTCAGCGGATATTCATACCAAGGAGTGACATTATGTCGAAGCAAGTTAAAATCTTGAAAAAGAAAATCAAAGCACGTCTTGAAAAGATTTCAAAACATAAAAACAAGTTAAATAAGCTTACAAAGCAGCTTAAAAAACAGAAGTAATAGCGAGGATGAGCCTCCCTAGTAATTAATGAAAAAAGCTGAATTTCCTCATAGAAAATTCAGCTTTTTTCATTAATTATTGTCTAACTTTTGAGGGATAAATCAGGCTAGGTATTTTTATTGTCTCTATTTTTAAATCAGACAGGGATTTGCGTCAAAAATACGAATTAAAGTGCCTGCAAGGCCCTAAATCTATACCAGTTCGGAAATGATCTCTATCAACACTGCATCTGCTTGCGAAGTATTTCTGACAGCAGAAATTTCATTTTTAACTTTAATAAAAGATTTCCCAGTTTCTTTAAAAGAAAAAACGGTTTTTATTTCCTGTAAGAATTAGAGAGGTAAGATTCGCAACTTCGCCTATTTTTAAGAATGGCTCTGCCACTCTGACTTGATGGGTATAAATGGATCGTAACTTTTGGGTAATTTCTAGAGCAAGATGTTTATTCATAAATATAACCATTAAATTTATTAGAATTTTTGAACATTTTAATTCTTGTTAATCTAATGTTAACAGAACTAGTCTAAATGAGTAAAATTTGTGCACTAGTGCACTTAAAAAACTGCTCATAGCGTAAGGATTTCAGCTTTAAACAGGATAGAGTTCATAAATTTAGAGATCTTACAGAAATATGAAAGTTCAATTCTGTTCACTTTATAAGAAGTTCCAAAAAATAATAGATCGTACCAGGGCTGCAAGGCATGACAGGAGTTATACCAAGCGAACCAATGCGAAAACCCCGGCGGAATACCGGGTTTTTTTATTACCAAAATTAATTTTGTATAATCCAGATTATATTGATTTTAAATAATATATAAAATTAAATACTTTCCAAAATTTTTACAATTGCTTCACGTAAATTAGGCTGTTTTTTACGGCTATTTAAATTAGCTTTAAACGTTTCTAAGTTAATTTGGCTTAAATCCAGTTTCATTATTGATTCTTCTAGCTTACTTTTTATTATCTGAGATTTCTTTAAAGAATCCTCCAGTTCGTTGACTGATTTATTATTAACTTCTATACCTAGTTTGGCTGTATGAATGGCACTCTGTAGAGCAGCATCTTTAAAAGATAGTTCAATACAATGATCTTGAATTCGAACTAGGTTATGACCCACCAAAAAAGAAATTTTAGTATCTAAGGTACTTATTGGAGAAAATTTAATAAAGTTATTACTTTTTTTGTAAGTCTTATTTTTTTCAGTGTCAATTTTAGAATTCCAACCTTTGATGGCCAAAAAATTATCAAGATCAATAAAAACTAAACTATGTATCGATTTTTCAATAATACTAGCTAAACTATTTAGATTGGCATTAATATTAAATAACTCATTTTTCAATTGATTTCTACGTGCTTCATTATTATTAAACGGATGTGATTTAGTCATAAATGGTGGTAAATGTTCTTCTAAAGCATTCATTTAAAATAGCCTCATTAGTTAATATAAAGTTTGATTAGTAATAATTGTATATTTTCTATACTTCAACAAAGTTTTCCTAAATTAAAGGAGTATTTATAGCTTTCTAACATTAAATTAAGAAGAAAACTTTTAATTAAATTTTTATTAACCGGCTAAATTTCTGAAAATATGTTTCAGGCTTTCTAACATTTTTTCAATTTTTAGCGGCGTCAATCCTGCAAAAGATTTTTCTAGAATGATAAGACTGATATCGTTAATTTTTTGCGTCATTTGTTTTCCTTCATCGGTTAACACAACTCGTGTAATTCGACCATCATTTTCACAACAATAAGTATCAACCAATCCTTCCTCTTTTAAACGGTAAATAATTTTTGTGGTAGTGGACATCTTACAAATTGTTATGTCTGATAAATCAGATATACTGGCGTGAGGTTTGGATTTTAAAGCCAGTAAAAGACGACGACTAGAATTATTTAAACCATATTTTTTTAAAGCGTGATCAAAATTCTGCCTATATTGAGAATGTACTTGAGTGATCCAATGATATGGAGAGTTTTCTAAGTTAAAATCTGCTGCTGCAGACAAAAACTTATTATATTTTCTTGACACAACCGCTACTCCATAACCAATCGCTTTTTAAAAAATTATGTAATTTATTCAGTAATCTATTAAATCCCTAAGAGGACTTGTCGTGCCACCCAATCCTGTATAAAGTTAATTTTCTAATTCCTCATTCGCTTCTATACGCCTATTTTATAATGAAAAATTAGAAAGCTAAATTTTTACTGGAGTTAAACTTTGTGTTTTATTTATTGTTTTTATGTAGGCGAATTAAACACTTTAAAGGTTAAATGATCTATTACCAAAAATGCCAATTTACTCAATAATTTTTTTTAAAATATATTCTATTTACCATTATTTAATGCTTTAAAAAAAACTCTGAAATTTAGTTTTACTTTATTAAAATGAGATTCAGTTAAAA
>NZ_SJOH01000038.1 GCF_004331285.1 Acinetobacter sp. ANC 3781 | reverse complement strand
ATAAATATTTGATTTTAAATATATCAAGCTGGTTTTTCAAATAACCTCTCCCCTCATAATAAAAGGTGATCTTTAAAAAATATAGCACTATAAATCTATGCTAATTGTTTTAAAAATCACCTTTTAAAATTAATTGCTGAAAGGGTTATTTTATTAATTTTATATACACTTTACTGAAATCCCTTAATTATTATCAGCCAATCGATTTACAGGGATCAAGGTATCTACAACAACGCCTTCTTCTTCAGGAAGATCATGCTTATTGCCTTCAGTACGGGCAATTACCGCTGTAGCGATACTATTTCCAATAACATTGGTGGCAGTGCGCCCCATATCTAAAAATTGATCAACAGCCAAAATTAATAAAATACCCGCTTCAGGAAGTTTGAACATGGCAAGAGTTGAAGCAATCACCACGATAGATGCACGAGAAACGCCAGCAATCCCTTTACTGGTGATCATCAATGTGAGTAATATCAAAGCCTGTTGGGCAAAACTTAAATCAATATTATAGGCTTGCGCGATAAACAGTACCGCAAACGCCATATACATCATTGAACCATCAAGATTAAATGAATAACCCAATGGAAGAACAAAGCTGGTAATACGTTTTGGCACACCAAACTTATCTAAAGCTTCCATGGTCTTTGGGTAAGCCGATTCACTGCTGGCGGTTGCAAATGCCAACATGGTTGGTTCTCGTACCACTCGCATTAATCTGAAAACATCTTTTTTCAAGAAGATATAACCGAAAGCAATTAAAATTGTCCACAGGATCAGCAATCCCAGATAGAACTGTCCAATGAAAATACTGTAATCAAGAATTAACTTCGGTCCTTGAACAGTAATGGCTGAGGCAATTGCTGCAAAAACTGCAATAGGGGCAAAAGCCATCACATAATCGGTGATACGGAACATGACTTTACAAAGTTCATCAATAATTCGGCCAATCACTGTAGCTTCACTATGGTGCTGAACATAAGCCAGTGCTGAACCAAAGAAAATTGAAAAAACTAAAATTTGTAATATTTCATTATTCGCCATCGCTTCAGCAAAACTGCGCGGGAAAATATGCGTAATAAATGTTTCTAAGCTTAGACTGGTAGCACTCACCCCTACATCTACTACCTCTTTCGGGATGCTCAGGTTCATGCCCGATCCCGGCTGAAACAAATTTGCTAAGCCCATTCCAAGCAAAAGTGAGATAAACGATGCACCAATAAACCAACTCATCGCTTTTAGTGTAATTGACCCCAAAGAAGAGGATTTTCCCATTGAGATTAAACCAGAAACAATTGTTGCAAAGACTAACGGTGCAATAATCATTTTAATTAATCTTAAAAATACATCTGTAACGATCTTGAAGTAGGCTGCAATTTCCGTTACTTGAGCAGTCGTTAAAATAGTATGAAAGGCCCAACCAACGAGTATTCCTGAGATCATTGCAAGCAGGATATATTTGAGCAATTTTTTCTGGTTCATAAAAATAGTTCCTTCTTTAATCTTCTTTGCATCAATTTTATTGCTTTAATAGCAAGGCATTGATGACTTTCCATGTTGATCAATTTATATAGGCTTGGTTTTAAGAAGCTGGGTGCAAAATCATTGACTAAGCAATTAACTGCAGCAGTGTCACTTTTTTTCGGGGAAAACGATAATGCAAAATTTAATTATGCTATGCAAAAAATGCATGAAATTATTATTTAATTTTAATGTATAAGGGTGAATATTATTTTTGAAACAAAAGCCATATTTGAGTTATTTTCTTATAATTTTCAATATTTAAGGAGTCTAATTCTGAGTCATCATTAAACTCTTACTGAAGCAATTAGCACAGCAAGCTTACCCAATCGATCGGTTACTATTGTAAATAATACATATGGAGCTAATTCAAAAGTTAAGATGTCAGCAACAAATGTTAATTTAAGATTATTCCCCGCAACGGTACATATTCAATAATAAGCCTAGAACAATGAACCCTCATAAAAAGTGCTATACGTTCGTATTGCATGTCAAAACACATCGTACAACGAATCCCTTTTTAGGTTTATTTTTCATGTCTTTGGTACCTTCAAATCAGTTGTCTGTATCGAATTCCCAAGCGATAAAAGCGATAGTATGCTTTTGGGCAAAGCGAATGTTTTCTTGCTTGTGAATTAAATATTCTTTCACAGGATAAATGTTTCGAGTGCAGAAGAAGATTGAAAAGTCGATGCCTGACTCAATCATGGTTTGCATAACTTCGCCTGAATACAGCGCACAGCAGGAGTGTCTCATGACCTTCTTGGAGAATAAGTTTTTGACGTTCGTTTGGTTGACATAACAATAAGGTTTAAATCTAAACCCTATATTCTATCGTTTATAGCAAAACAAAAACCGTTGATAGGCTAATATTTTCTAAGGTTAAGCAGAGAGCTTCTCATTATTTGCTTATAAACACTCCAAATAAGAATTCTAAAAGCAGATCTGGTTCTAATGAGCAACGCTCTCGATTAAAGTATGAAAGGGCTCATCAAAGGAGGGTTGTTTCTAGAATTCTGGTGGCTATTCATAAATCGAATTACAATGGTTTATAGCTTCAAAATGTTCTCAAAAGACTTTACCACCCAGAGGGATCCTTCAAGGACAACTCTGGTTTCAAATAAGGTTGGTTATTATCTTTAATCCCATTGAAGTGATATGGGCAACTTTATTAGATCACTAGACTTGCTCAATTTAAAGATAAAGCGAAAATTGCATAAAAAAAATAAATTTATGAATATTTAAACTCTAAATAAATATATTCAATAGGAGCTTAGGAAAACACGAGAGTAATGGCGATGGATGCAACCAAATTTGAAAATGATTACGTAACAGGACAGAAAAATAAAAATTATAATGAAGTAATGGCCAGAATTGAGGAATTAAATCGCTTGGCACTGACCAGTAAAGAATGGAAAAAAGATTTCCATTACGGCTTTCATGCCCGCGAATGCTTTGATGTCTGTTATGCAGTAGGTAAAGCAAAAGCAATTTTGGTTTATTTACATGCTGGATATTGGCAATCAAGAGACAAGAATCAATTTTATTTTATTGCCGATCATCTCGCTGAACTGGGATATCATATTGCCATCATGAATTATCCTCTTTGCCCAGAAGTCAGTATTGAAAAAATAAGAACCTCATTAAGTTATGGACTGTTAACTGTTAAAACCTACTTAAATGGTTCTTCTAACAACTTGCCTATGTATATTTGTGGCCATTCAGCAGGTGCTCACTTAACAACAGAGCTGGTATTAAATGCCAAAGAGAAAGTTAAAGATCAGTTAAATATTAAGGGAATTATTCCTATTAGTGGAATATATGATTTAGAGCCTTTAATATCTACCAGCTTAAACATGAATATTAAATTAAATCACATTCAGGCAAGAAATAATTCACCGATATTAAGAGTATCTAAAGACTTAGTGCCTGCTGAATTTTTTGTTGGAAATAATGAAACCCAAGCTTTTATTCAACAATCACAACAAATGAAAGATCAATGGGAACTTAAGGGGAATACTGCAAATTTTACTATTCTTAAGAATAGCGACCATTTCAGCTTACTTTTTCACTTCCTTGAAGATGGAGAAATCGTAGAATCGATTGAACGATTGTATGGTTCTACAACTGCATGATTTTAAATACTATAAAAAACCACTTTTTTTAAAGTGGTTTTTTATAAATAGATAATACAGATAGCGAAGATAGCCAAAATAATGGTAAAAATACCAGAAGACAATAATAGGAGGCGGTGGATAAATAGATTTTTACTTTTTGTACCCAGTGTAGTTATTTTTTTAAAATTAATCAGTATAGTAAAATAATAAAAATTAATAATTAACGCAATAAAAATAGCAATATAAAATAAGGCAGAAGGTTTGCTCATCAAAATTTTGAAGAAAGTAAAATTGATTATAATATAAGAAAATAAACTTCTTTCTAGGGATAAAAAAGTTCTTTCGGGTTGAAGTCCATTATCTTGCATTTTTATTCCTATTTCATATGAATAAAAATGAATACAATCAGAATTAAGCTAAAAACCGATAAGAGAGGAGCCATACAGGGATAAGGAAGTGACTGTTTGGTTCTAAGCGCGTATTCAATTCTGAACCAACGAAAAATCGCACTCACGCTAAGAATAATAGAAAGTAAAATTAAAGCGATAAAAACCTGATCTGCGATGACTTTTTCAATCTTTCCCTGACTCAAGGTAATAAATGCAACTGCACCCACTAATATTGCCAGTGCTGTTCTATTCCATGCCAAAAATGTTCTTTCATTGGCAAGCGTAAAACGAGGATCTGGGTCTTCACCATCTGTTAATTTTATAATTTTAAATAAAATTTTCATAAAATTTTATGATCAGTCAAAATTTTAACTATATAGAGATTAATAATGAGGAATATGCATTTTTTATTTTTATGTATGCGTTTTATCCATTTTTTTGAATAAATTGTCATGAAAAAATGCATAGTGAAAATATCCAAAAATTGTTTGAATGATAAAAAAGGGAGTATCAAAATGGAAATGTTAAATCAAAAAAATTTATCGTCTTTAGTGTTCAGTGAATCACGTTTAAATAAAGAACTTAAAAATATTAAATGGAATGTGCTGGGCCATGTATATGAACCTATTGTAGGGGGGGATCAACAGTCAAGTTTTGCATGGATTTCGAATGATCCTTCAGGTACTTTTGTTCCTCCTCATATGCATCCGGTCCAGGATGAACATGCTTTTATTCTTGAGGGAGAGTATTCACTTTATCTGGATGGTGAATGGACAACCGCCAAAGCGGGTGATTACCTTTACTGGCCACGTGGAACTACTCATGGTTATAAAGTTACTTCGGCTGGACCTGCTAAAGGTATTTTTTGGGTAAGTCCAGGTAATGATTTGGCCAGTCTATTCTCAGAATTGCATAATTTAAGTGACCCAGAAAAGGTGGTTCAGGTATCGGCGGCCCGTAATATTCGTTTTATCGATCCTGCACGTCTTCCGAATTGTGAGTTTTAAGCCCTAAAAATAATATATTCTTATCAAAAGCTTTCAATATTTTGAAAGCTTTTTTTGTTTTCCAGAAGGGATATTTTAGCTTTATTTTTATATTTCAAGAATATGATCTAATTCCGAATAATTTTTATTTTATTATAAAAAATGACTTAAATTACGCATAGTGAATTTTTAAAAACTGCATATTGGCCCGTTAATCTACTCGACTATATTAACAGTGTGTTATTAGCATAAATTAAAAAGGACTATTCAATGACAATTAATAATCAACAGGGAATGAAAATTATTGCTTTAGGTACCGGCGGTGGTCCAATCGTATCCAGTTCTAGAGCAGGTATTTCGACGGCTATTTGTGTCGACAATGCGACCTATATTGTGGACTGTGGTATGGGCAGTATTCGCAATTATAGAAGTCATGCTACTTGGGGTGAGTTACGTGGTATTTTTATCACCCATCATCATTCTGACCATATTTATGATCTAGGTTCTTACCTATTCACGGGCTGGCAAGTTCCTGGCGAATCTTTCAGTCAACCTATTCAAATTTATGGTCCTGGCAAGCCTCTACAAAATCCAGCTATGCCTGCTCACTCACACCCTAAAATTAAAGGCTGTTGTGGTGGTGATCATCCGATGGTTGGTACCGCCGCTATGGTCGATGCCTTAATACATAATGTATTTGCATCCGATATTGCAATTCGAATGGCAGATGAGGGACGTTCAAGTCCAACAGAATGGATTAAAGCATTTGATATTCAAATTCCAGAAAAGGCCAAAGCCGATCCAGTGCATAACCGACATCCGGAAATGGAACCTTTTGTCATTTATGAAGATGAACTGGTCAAAGTCAGCACAATCTTGGTGGATCATCGCTTATGTTTTCCTGCTTTCGGTTTCAGATTCGATTCTAAATATGGTTCTGTCGTCATTTCTGGTGATACGACTTATTCAAAAAACTGTATTTTATTGGCCAAAGATGCAGATGTGTTAATGCATGAGGTCATCGATCTGGACGCAATTTTAGCCACTTTCCCTGAAGGACCTACTCGAAATGGGATTGCTGTTCATCTTGAAGAATCTCATACTTCTTATGAAAAAGTAGGTCTGGTTGCTCAAGAGGCCAATGTTAAGGCACTTATTTTGCATCATATTGTACCGAATACGCCTGACTCAGCTGATGTCCAAAAAATGGTGAATGTCGCTCAAAATGATTTTGATGGCCTGGTATTGGCAGCAGAAGACAATGACACTTTCAATGTCATCGATATTGTTAAATCTCGTCTGGAAGAGGGCAAAGCTCGTGAGTTAATTCGGGAGGCGAATATATGAAGAGCCAAACCAAAAATTTCCCGACTTCACTTGTGGAGTCGCTTGAAACGGGAAAAATTACTAATCGGGCATGGTTAATTACGGGAATGCTGATCATATTCCAAATGATTAACTTTGCCGATAAAGCGGTGTTAGGACTTGTGGCTGAACCGGCAATGCGCGAATTGGGGATGTCGAGTAGTCAATTTGGTTTTATTGGAAGTTCTTTTTTCTTCTTGTTTGCTATTTCCTCTATTGTAGTAGGATTACTGGCGGCAAAAATACAAACCCGCTGGATCCTTTTTACCATGGGAATTGCATGGGCAGTTTTACAATTTCCCATGCTCTTGGGAGGGGGCATAACCCTCTTATTGGTAACACGAATTATTTTAGGTGCTGCAGAAGGGCCTGCTACACCTATCACTTTGCAACATATTCATGGATGGTACGAACCCAAGGAACGTGGATTGCCAAGTAGTTTGGTTGCCATAGGATCGACCTTAGGCCCCATTATTGCTGCTCCAATTCTAGCGGCTATTATTGCTCATCCTTCTTATGGATGGAGATGGGCATTTGGTTTTTTAGGCATATTCGGTCTGGGCTGGAGCCTATTATGGTTTGTAATTGCAAAAGAAGGACCATATAGCCATATCAAAGCGAAACAACAACTGACTCAACCTAAGCCATTGGTTCATCCAAATACAAGTTATATTAATAATAAAAGTATTGCCGAATTTTCAGACTTGCTAAAAGTAGTCCCTTTATTTAAGGTCTTTTTCTCACCGATGTTTATCTCTGCTTTTTTAGCCGGTGCTGGATGCTTCTGGGCCATGGGCTTTTTAACAACATGGGCACCTCGTTATTTGTCGGCAGTACTCAACACTTCTCCACAGATGATCGGAATGATCTCCACATTTCCTTGGATATTTGGTGCTTTAACCTTACTTGTAGCAGGTTATCTGTCGAAAATTTTAATGAAAAAGGGAAGTTCAGTACACAAATCAATGGGCTGTGTATTCGGATCCTTAATTTTAATGTCAGGTATTTTCTTTCTATTATTACCTTATACCACTGGGATCGCAGCCGTTTGCGTTCTGACTATTGCAGCAGGTTTGGCAATGACATTCCCACTGGCCCCTATTACTTTAGCCTATAGTATCTGCTCTAAACAGCGAGCAGCCGTTATGGCGACAGTCACCGCATTGGCATCGTTAGGCGGAATGATTTCACCGACCATGGTGGGAATGTTTATGGAATCGGCAGGCTATATTCAGCCGATGAAAGGAATTCTTCCGGATGCTGCAATGTTAGGCAAACTGGTTACAGGCATGAATCTAAGTTTTTCATATATTGGGATCTATTTATTAATTGTAGGATTAGCGGCAATTCTGTTCCTTAATCCAGATAAAACTGCAAAAAAATTGCAAAAAAATATTGAAGTCAATAATGATTAAATAATATGGGTAAGTTGGTTTTTAAAATCTGATATAAACCGATAAAAAGAGTACTTGATTTATAAAGTACTCTTTTTATTTGAATTAATTTTCAAATATCTTTATAAAAAAGATGAAGCTCGCAAAGAATAAATATTTAAAATAAAAAAATTATATTAATTTTAATTGAAATAACTATTTTTCATCTACAAACCAACTGTGTTCTTAAAACAGCTGGTTTAAAACGCATTATCTTATTTACTACTTGTTGTTTTTCAGTGTTTCAGAAGGAAACTCGCCAAAACGGGTTTTATATTCTTGGGAAAATCGTCCCAATTGCTGGAAACCGCAGTCCATGGCAATACTTGAAACATTTTCCCAGGGCTTGATCTCTTTTAAACGCTTATAGGTTTCTTCAAAGCGTAAATTACGCAAATAGGCAACCGGGGATTGACCAAAATAGGTATGAAAATCGCGATATAACCTTTCACGAGAAATTCCAAGAATTTTCTCAAGTTCGCTTAATTTCAAAGGTTGCGATAAATTTTCTTTAAATAAGCTTTCAATATAATTTAAATAAGACGGTTTTCCCTGTAAGCGGCGTTCAAGTTCTAAACTGTAATTATGTGGTTGAGAATTGAGTAAAAGAGAAATCAGATTAATTTCAAAATTATTCCAAATTCCTTGTAAATCCACAACAGAATCATATTCTAATAAAAATTCTTGCAAACTCATGGCTAACTTAAACCATTGTTTAATTGAACCTTGCATCGGGGCTTGAATATCAAAAATTAACGGTCGAGTAATTTTATAGCCTAACATCCGCATGAGATGGTTTTCCATATTTTTTTTAGAAATACGAATCATTTGCTTTTGGCAGTTAGGTTCTAAAACCATAGAAAAGGGTTGATCAGGTGAAAATATTGCCGCTACATTATTACTAGAATATATCGTTGAAGACTTAATTTTAATTTCTTGTATGCCCTCAATTGGCACATTAAAAATATAACAGTGCTGCAAATTATCAATATTAATATTTACAAGGGTTGAATACTGAATTTTACCAAAAGTGGTTTCACCAATTTGTATACCTTCATGCAAAAAATTAATTTGTTTCGGATTAGGAATATGTAAATGGTGAGGACCATTTGCCTTGATTGTCCAGTCTAAAACTTCTTGAGATTGATGAAAATGAGCAAAAAATTTTTTAGGCAGCCAATTTTCACTTTTTCCTAACTCAATCATTTCTATATCCTTATATCTTGATCAGAGAAAACTGTTATTCTAGTAACTTAAATAATCTGTTTTTTAAGTTATATTAAAAAAAATATAAGAGCAATGAGTATATATAACAAAAAAATTGTTTTATACAAGAAGTATGAACTAAGAAAAAAAAGTATAAACAATATATTTCA
>NZ_SJOH01000037.1 GCF_004331285.1 Acinetobacter sp. ANC 3781 | reverse complement strand
TATATATTCAAAATAATTTAAATAAAAGGATTTTATAAATAAACATATAGGGGTCTTTTTTTTTAAAACTGTCTGAATCGCATATTTGTAATATTTCTGCATAATTCTCATAAACTGCATCGATTTAAACAAACTTACTCATCCTTATTTTAGCCACTATATGGACTTCTGATGGTTGAATGGTTGAGCCCCTGAAAAAGTGCATTTTCCCTAAAAGCAGATCGCTTAAATTAGGTTTAAAAGATCAGATTCTTCACTGTCTGAGAAATTGGTAGAAATACTGAACCCTATTTCATGTTGCTAGACCTTAGGGCATTTCAGAGCCTAGCACTTCTAAAACTGTGCATTCTTTTGAAGACTTTCGATTATTAGAAGTGCTCCACTAGGCAGTTTGTTAATGAGTCCTTTTATCTATCTAAGAAGTGTCGATAAAACCAATGGCTATTCACTATATAAAAGATAAGTATGTAGAACACTAAAAAATGGATAAAGATCTGGAGAATTCGGATAGCTGCGAAGGATAAATTTCGCTTCAATGAGGGAAAGACCCTAATGGAATAGAGGATACAACAATGACCTCACGCAGCATTACTGAATGGCAAGACTTCGTTAAGAACTGTATTGATTTTCGCCCACATGATGGCGTTTATCGTATTGCTCGAGAAATGTTCACTGAAGCTGAACTGTTTGACTTGGAGATGGAGCAGATCTTTGAAAAAGTCTGGATTTATGCCTGTCATGAAAGTGAAATTCCAAATAATAACGATTTTGTGACGGTTCAAATTGGCCGCCAACCCCTGATTATCAGCCGTGATAGTAATGGTGAACTTCATGCCATGGTTAATGCGTGTGAACACCGAGGTGCTACCCTGACCCGTGTTAGCAAAGGAAACCAAGCCACGTTTACTTGTCCTTTCCATGCATGGACCTATAAATCAGATGGCCGCTTGATTAAAGTCAAAGCGCCGGGTGAATATTGCGAACACTTCGATAAAACCACGCGTGGTCTCAAACAAGGTCGCATTTCTAGTTATCGCGGTTTCGTATTTGTCAGCTTAGACAGTCAGGCGACAGATTCTTTAGAAGATTTCTTGGGTGATGCCAAAATCTTCCTTGATTTAATGGTTGACCAGTCACCTACAGGTGAGCTTGAAGTATTACAAGGTAAGTCCGCCTATACTTTTGCAGGTAACTGGAAACTCCAAAATGAAAATGGTCTAGACGGTTATCACGTTAGTACGGTGCACTATAACTATGTATCGACTGTTCAGCATCGCCAGCAAGTGAATATTGAAAAAGGTGCTGATTTAGATACGCTGGATTACAGCAAATTAGGCGCCGGTGATTCTGCAACTGATGATGGCTGGTTCAGCTTTAAAAATGGTCATAGTGTATTGTTCAGTGATATGCCCAATCCAACAGTCCGTCCAGGTTATAGCACTGTAATGCCATACCTTTTAGAAAAATATGGGGAAAAACGTGCGGAATGGGCCATGCATCGTTTAAGAAACCTGAATTTGTACCCTAGCCTGTTTTTTATGGATCAAATCAGTTCGCAATTACGCATTATCCGTCCTGTCGCTTGGAATAAAACAGAAGTTATTAGTCAATGTATTGGAGTTAAAGGTGAGTCTGCCGAAGCACGCCGTAACCGTATTCGCCAGTTTGAAGACTTTTTTAACGTGTCAGGTTTAGGCACGCCAGATGACCTCGTGGAATTCCGTGAACAACAAAAAGGCTTCCAAGCACGACTTGAACGCTGGAGCGATATTTCTCGAGGTCACCATACCTGGGAATATGGCACCACCCAAAATGCTCAGGATTTAAATATTAAGCCAGTCATTACAGGACGTGAATTTACCCATGAAGGCCTATATGTCAACCAACACGGTCAATGGCAACGCTTAATGCTCAATGGCTTAAATAAAAAAGCCTTAAAAATGCAAGATGTGACTTTTGAGCAAGATATTGTCAAGGAAGAGGTGTAATCATGACTGCTGAACTTAACTTCGCTGTTTCTCAGTTTCTCATTAAAAAAGCTGAACTCTGTGACACCTATGATTGGGACGCTTATCTGGATCTGTATGATGAAGATAGTGAATACCATATTCCGCAGTGGATCGATGATCATAACTATATCCAGGACCCCAATCAGGGCCTGTCCTATATTTATTATGAAGACCGTACAGGATTGGAAGACCGAATTTTTCGTATCCGTACCGGTAAGGCAGCTTCTGCCACCCCTTTACCGCGCACTTTGCACATGATTAAGAATGTTCGTGTGAAAGAACTGGATGATGGCTTAATTGAAGCAAAAGTAGCGTGGCATACCTTGTATAACCGTCAAGGATTGGAAGGCAGTTTCTATGGCCATGCCACTTATACCTTACGCAAAGCTGAAGATAGCTTCCGCATCCGTCGTCAACATACAGTGTTACTGAATGACAAAATTGACTCGGTCTTAGACTTTTATCACGTTTAAGGATCAATTGTATGACTCATTCAGTGGCGCTCAATTTCGCTGATGGTAAAACCTTTTTCATTTCTGTACATGAGGACGAATTGCTGCTCAATGCAGCCATTCGTCAAGGGATTACACTACCTCTAGATTGTCGTGAAGGGGTATGTGGAACCTGTCAGGGCCAGTGCGAAAGTGGGGCTTATGAACAGGAATATGTCGATGAAGAGGCACTCAGTGAAGGTGATTTGGCAGAGCGTAAAATATTGGCCTGCCAAACCCGAGTGAAATCCAATGCTGCATTTTATTTCGATCATAATTCAGATATTTGTAATGCCGGCGAGTCTTTAAAAATTGCCACCACCGTGACTGCGGTAGAACTGGTTTCTGAAACCACAGCCATTTTGCATGTGGATGCCAGCAGTTATAAGCAACCTTTGCACTTTTTACCCGGTCAATATGCACGTCTGCAAATTCCAAATTCTGAGGACTGGCGTTCGTATTCTTTTGCCAACCGGCCTAATGCAACCAACCAGCTGCAATTCTTAATTCGCCTACTGCCAAACGGTGTAATGAGTAATTACTTGCGTGAACGCTGTGAAGTCGGACAGACCATTTACATGGAAGCCCCGTTGGGTAGTTTCTACTTGCGCGAAGTCGAGCGTCCCTTGGTGTTTATTGCCGGTGGTACAGGATTATCTGCCTTTTTAGGGATGCTGGATAATATCGCTGAACAGCCCAATGCCCCAGCAGTGCATCTGTATTATGGCGTAAGCCAAGAAGCCGATTTGTGTGAACAACAACGTTTACATGCCTATACCGAACGGATGCCTAATTTTAATTATCAACCGATTATTAGCCAAGCTTCGGACAACTGGACAGGTAAAACAGGTTTCATTCAGGATCATTTAAATAAAGATCAACTGGCAGAACAAGCTTTCGATATGTACTTGTGTGGCCCGCCTCCAATGATTGAAGCAGTGAAAAGCTGGTTAGGTGATCAGGCTTTGCAAAACTATCGTATTTATAGTGAAAAATTCTTGCAAAGCAATACCAGTCGTCTTTAACAACAAGCCTTGTCATTCAAGGCTTAAATTTTGTAGTACTGAAACTATTCAGCATGATATGCGCAGTTTTAAATAACTCTAAAACAATATACTTAAGGAACCTAGTATGAACCGCGAACAAATAAGTGCCTTAGTCAAACAAATGAATGTAGACACAGCAACCGGCCCGGTAGACCCACGAGTACAAGAAATTGTTGTACGTTTAGTGACTGATTTATTTCAAGCCATTGATGAACTCGATATTCAGCCTTCTGAAGTGTGGAAAGGATTAGAGTATTTTACCGATGCAGGTCAAGCCAATGAACTGGGTTTACTCGCGGCAGGATTGGGGCTGGAACATTTTCTGGATTTACGTGCCGATGAAACTGATCTTAAAGCAGGCATCACTGGAGGCACGCCACGTACCATTGAAGGCCCTCTGTATGTAGCGGGTGCACCTGAATCTGTAGGTTTTGCACGTATGGATGATGGCTCTGAATCTGATCAAATTGATACCCTCATCATCGAAGGTACAGTAACCGATACAGAAGGCAACCTGATTGAAAATGCCAAAGTCGAAATATGGCATGCAAACAGTTTAGGAAACTATTCTTTCTTTGATAAAGCTCAATCCGAATTCAATTTGCGCCGTACAATTTTTGCCGATAAAGATGGCAAATATACGGCTTTAACTACGATGCCGGTTGGTTATGGTTGTCCTCCGGAGGGTACCACTCAAGCCTTGCTGAACAAGTTAGGTCGTCATGGTAATCGCCCATCGCATGTCCATTACTTTGCCTCTGCCCCCGATTTCCGTAAGCTCACCACCCAGTTTAATATTGAAGGTGATCAATATTTATGGGATGACTTTGCTTTCGCAACACGTGATGGTTTGGTTGCAACCGCAGTAGACATTACCGATCCAAGCGAAATTGAACGTTATGGTTTAGATAAACCGTTTAAACACATTACATTTAATATTGTACTGGTCAAAGACAGTGTTGCGGCACCTTCAGCAGAAGTTGAACGCCGTCGCTTATGTGCATAAGCTTCTTTTGCTAAAACTATCCTTGAACTACTGATTTATCTGGGTTCAAGGATATTTTCATTCGAAAAAGCTGCATTTTAACTCCCTCTCTACTCATCATTATTTCTCTAAAAATCGTCAAAAATGAGTGATTTTCGCACCATTTGTTGTTCTATTATTCATAAATCAAGGCTATGCCCAAGCATATTTTTATTACAGCAGATTGATGTATGAATGAAAGCTAACAGTCTTCTCATTTGATTATTTGACCAAAAATCCCGAATAAAACCTTTAAATAAATCATCCAAATTCAAATCGTTATTTCAGTCGTCTAGATCGAACGGCTATTCATCCAATTTGGAAAAAATGGATGATTTTCAGGAATTTCTGGATAGTTTAAAGCGGCTAAAAAGAGTTCAATCAAAACTATGGAATAGTTTTTAACCTTAATGAATGACAAACAGAAAATAAGCAATTTCTCAAAGGAAGGTATGAGATGACAGATCGGACAGGGTCAAAAATAGAATCAAAAAAATCATTTTTGTTATTGAGTATTTTAAGCGGAATTAGCTTATCTGTTCAGGCGCAGGCAGTAGAGCAAGAATGGAAATTTACCCTCAAAAATGCCTATATTGAACGCGATTTTGACTCTTCGGCCGTAAAAGATATCGGCAGTTGGTCTCAGGCAGCATCACTGTTTTATACCTCTAAAATGAAAGACACTCCGCTGAGCATTGCAGGAAGTCCAATTACAATAGGAGCCAATGCTTCAACCCAATATGCAGTTCGTCTGAGTTCGGATAAACATGTACCCGACGCTATTCTGCCTTTTGATTCGGCAACTCAATCACAAGCTGCCGACTATTTAAAATATGGCGCCACACTTAAATTAGGCTACCAAAATACTTTGCTGAGCTTAGGCGAGCTTTGGCTGGATCTTCCTTTGACTACTGTCGATGGCAGCCGCCAATTGCTGACCTCTTATTGGGGTGGAAATTTACGTTCACAACTCAGTGATCAATTGCAACTTGAGCTCGGACATGTCACTAAATTGTCTCCGAGAAATGAAGAAGATTTTCGTAAGTTCTCTTATACCGCCAAAGGAATCACTACCTATTCTGATGGTCTGAATTATATTGATTTGCGCTATCAAATTTTACCCAATTTAAAGACGGAATATTATTTTGGTAATTTGGACAATCTTTATAATAAACATTACTTAGGAATTGAGCATAACTGGAAAGGCGATGATTTCTCTTTAAATTCAAGACTAAAATATTTTAATGCGCAAGAGGACAACGACCAATTAAATATTGATGCGCAAAATATTGGTTTGCTTGAAACTGTAAAAATCAGCAATCACAGTATCGGGCTGGGGTATCAGCAGATTATTGGTGAGTCTGCCTATCCTTTGCCTGATGGTTTTTTACCAGAACCTTATTTTATTAACTGGAATGCGACAGGTTTCTTTAAACAAGATGAGAAGTCTTATCACTTCATCTACAGTTATGATTTTAAAGATTATATTCCGGGGCTAAATACCACAGTTAAATATGTGTATGGAGACAATTTCAAGGCCGCTGATGGTCGCGAAAATAAAGAAAGTGAAGCCAATTTCATTGGCAACTATGCATTTCAACAGCCCTATCTTAAAGGACTGGCTTTGCAATACCTGTTAATCGACTACAACGTTAAGCATGGTACTGATTTTACTGAAAATCGCTTTTTCGTAAATTACACTAAAAAATTCTAAAATTTTTAAAGGATTAAAGATGAAAACAATTGAGATTAATACGGTGATAGACCGCGAAAAACTATCACCGTTACAATGGCTGGTGTTTGCACTGGGCTTCTTAGTATTTTTTTGTGATGGATTAGATACTGGTATTATCGGTTTTATTGCGCCTGCGTTGCTGGATGATTGGGGCATAAGCAAACCTCAACTTGCACCCGTACTCAGTGCAGCTTTAGTGGGGATGTCAATTGGCGCAATTCTGTCTGGCCCACTTGCCGATAAATTTGGGCGCAAAAAAGTCATTACATTCACTACCCTGCTTTTCGCTACATTTACCGTACTTTGTGGCTTTGCTACTTCTACACAGGAATTGATGATTTATCGATTCATTACCGGTATTGGCTTAGGGGCTGCCATGCCGAATATCAGTACCATTGTTTCAGAGTATATGCCTGCGAAACGTAAGGCATTTTTAACCGGACTAGCAGGTTGTGGCTTTATGCTCGGGATTTCATGTGGCGGGCTGTTATCTGCTTATCTATTGGAAAATCTGGGTTGGGCTAAAGTGATTATTATTGGGGGCGTTATTCCACTTATTCTGGTCATTATACTGGTTCTTAAGTTACCCGAATCTACCCAATATTTAATTAAAAATAATCAATCTCTAAAAGCACAGCGTATTTTAGAAACCATTCAAGGTAAACCTTTTACCGAAGCAGTGACCCTCAAACTTGCTCAAACTGAGGTTGAATCTACCCAGAGCCCGGTTAAACAAGTGCTGGGTAAATATTTAGTCAGCTCAAGTATGTTGTGGCTTTGCTGTTTCATGAGCTTACTGGTTTTTTACCTTTTAACCAGTTGGATGCCAACCATTTTAAAGACCGCAGGTTTCACCACTCAGCAATTTAGCTTAATTGCCGCTATATTCCCTTTTGGTGGCGTAATCGGTGCCACTATTATGGGCTGGTATATGGATAAAACCAACCCAACCAAAGTGATTCGTTATTCTTATTTGATTGCTTTCGGCTTGTTTATTGTAGCGGGCTTTCTAAGTTCCGATGTGTTGTTTTTTGGCATTACCATCTTCTTAATTGGTGCTTTGCTGGCAGGCGCCCAATCTTCCTTACTGCCTTTAGCCGCTATTTCCTATCCTTCCACCTGTCGAGCGGTAGGCGTGTCATGGATGCATGGAATTGGCCGAATTGGCGCAATTTTAGGGGCTTTCTTTGGATCCCTAATTTTCACATTTGACCTAAGTTTAAGTGGATTATTTTATATTCTGGCGATCCCTACTTTTGTTTCATTTATTGCCCTAAGTTTAAAAGTGCTGAGCGAAAAATCTAAACAACAGAATCAATCTAAAATTGAAGAATTAGCTTAGGCTAATTTGAAAATAAAGAACCTAATTTAAATTAGGTTCTTTATTTTTGTTTTTAAGATATCAATTGATATCGATAAATTTGTTTTTAGTTTCACTCGGCTTTTCACCAAATTCCTCACGATACTCTTGAGAAAATCGGCTTAAATGATTGAATCCCCATTGAGAAGCCAATTGTGAAATCGATATTTTTCGATTGAGTCCAGATGCACTCAACACTTTATAAATTTGCTGTAACCGATATTTTTTTAAATACGCCATCGGACTAGTTCCATAATAATACTGAAACTCTTCATATAATTTTGATTTTGAAACTCCTGCCAAGTCTTGTAAATGATCGGCACAAATCTCTTCTTGAGCATGGGTAAGAATAAATTTATGTATTCTTTGGATATAGGCAGGCTGGGATTGAGTAGATAATTGTTTAAGCTGTTCTGAGTAATTATTTTCTTGAGACAACAACAAAGCTTTAATTATAAAATTTTCATAATCTTCAGCCAGTAAAGGTAATCCATAAAACCCGGTATATTGTGATTTAAACTGCAAGAAATTCTGAATATTCTTCCACCAGGCGGTAATT
Source organism: Acinetobacter sp. ANC 3781 (assembly GCF_004331285.1). Lineage (GTDB taxonomy): Bacteria > Pseudomonadota > Gammaproteobacteria > Pseudomonadales > Moraxellaceae > Acinetobacter. Next base: position 712 of record NZ_SJOH01000037.1, on the reverse strand, counting down.
AAATGTTCTGAGTCAAAATGCATTTCCGGATTAAAAATGACCGGTTTTTCCACGGGTTGATGAAGTAAATCAGCTAAAACGATTTGTAAGCTTTGTTCAGGAACCACCACTTGTAGCTTCTTGCAATCTTTATCAATAGTTAAATCTTGTAAATCTGCATTGGAGAGGATCAAACCATTTTTTTCATCTGATAAATAGCGTTCCCCGCGCATATTCAAAATTTGTTTTCCCTTCAAGGGGAGACTAATGCTATAGGCTTTAAGATTGGAGGTATTAATTGCAACATTAGCCCCATAAGAAATAGTACCAATCGTCATTCGTTTATTGGGTAAGCGCATGCCATCATAATGAAAATTCAAAGTATCCCGACAACTGGTATCCAAACGATGTTCACCACAAATGCTTGACATCAAGTTTTGAGCAAAATCGGCTTTACTAGAATAGTGATTTAATTCAATATCTCGTTGGCTTAGTGATTGCATTCCATTTTCACCTAGCTAAAATTTATTATCTGTCCCAATATATCAGCTAAACACTCATATTGAATAGATTTATCTCATTTTTTAGATTTTTTGAAATCAATTTATCCCTGTAAATTATTATTAAATTTATTATTTGGTAAAACCACCTATTCTATAACCATTAAAATCAGGGGGATAATCTACATTTATTATAAAAATTATTTTTCATCTTTTTTAAATTAAAACTATCT
>NZ_SJOH01000036.1 GCF_004331285.1 Acinetobacter sp. ANC 3781 | reverse complement strand
AGCTCATAGAGCGAATTAAAGAAAACTTTCGAGACTCAGGCACACTATTAGACAGTAGTGTGCCTACTCAAAAATCAGCTGCGGTGCGGTGCAGTTCGGTCACTCGCTCCTTGCGTCGCAAGTCCGAGCCACTCCGCTCCTCGCAGACTAATTTCGTATAATACGGATTGATGTTAAATGCACTTCTCTGCCCTCTGCGATCCTAGCAACATTGACAAATAAAAAGCCCACTGGAGAGATTTATCAATGGGCTTTTTATTTGTAGCAATGTGAAGTGCAAATAACATAATCACGATCATATTATACGAAATCAGTCTTTATAAAAAATCATAAGAATAAAGGAGAATAGACAAAAGCAAAGTGCAGCTAACCAAATAAAAAAATAATCTTCACTCATTGATCTCTCCAGTGATATATTTTGCCAGTCAAAAAAAGTTAGCTTAACGAAGAATCAATAACTTAAAGAAAAATAAGTTTGACCAGGCTAACTTCCCAGGTGATACATAATGCCTATTATACGAAATCTCAGCCTATTCATGATCATCAAAATGTTGCTGATATTCAGCATTAGGAATGAGATGATTACAAAGGGAACAATATGTATATTCAGTGTTGATCTTAATCAAAACTTTCTGATTGTCTATAACGCCTCTGTCAAAATAAGTTTCATAAATATCTTCTAATTCTTCTAAAGTAAATTCCATTGTTATCTCCAGCAGTTCGAACCCTTCGGGATTCTCTGTATCTAAGTTTTATGATTATAAGGGAGCTTGTAATCAGAGGGAAAAGGTTTAAGAATTTTGAATATCCGAATCACTCGTAGACACTCGCTCTGCATCTAAGCGTTTAAGCATAGAACGATGAAAACCGATATAAAATTTACGTCTTTTAAGCTTCTTTTCAAAAAGTATATCTTCACATCTTTGCTTAGTAGCATATAGACCAGTAACAGATCTATAGAGATAACCTTCCTCAGTTTTAATTCTATGAGGAAAATTAATGTGTCTAATTATTTTTCTATAAATAGATTGAATCATTAAAACAATCATAAGAGAAAAAATTACAGCTATTACAGAAATATTTATAAACATAGATGTAATAGCAGATAGATCAGCAGGTGTTAAATGATTCATATTAAGCCCTCTTGTTTAGCTTGTTGATGTCGAGCAATATCTTCAGAAGATTGTCTAGTTTGACGTTCAGATTGATAACGTTGTTCATCACGTTGTGAATATTCTTGTTGGGTTTTATCTTGAGCAAAGTAATTAAATGGACGGTCTGCATCTTCAATTAAACGATTACAATCGCTACTGGAGACATTTTGAATACGGGTTCCTTGTTGAGTGTAAGCGGTATATTTACCATTCATTTTTGTACAGCCTGAAAAAACAGGTTTAGCAGTTACTTGATAGGTTACAGATTCTTGAATTTCATCAAGATCATAAGGATTAGATGGATTATAAGAAACGATAGTTTCACCACCTACAGAACCCTTATTATTTGTAAGATCATCAAAATATTTAACACATTCAGGCTTTTCAACATTGGCACCCTTGCGGCATTCAATAGAAATTTGATCTTGAGCTAAAGAGGGAGCAAATTGTTTACCTAAACTTTCAGGATCGTTTTTAGCAGCAGAGAGATTTTTTGAAGCATTGGTAAAGGTTTCTCCAGTGAGGTTCCCTGTAGTACGTTCATCAAAAAATAACTTATAAGAAATGAAAGAAATTAGGCAAACAAGCAAAGTCAAAATTGCGATAACTTTTTTTGGAATATTACGTTTTTTTGTATGTATAGCATCATCTTCAACAGATGAAAAATTTGCTTGTACATCTTTACTAAAAGTATAGATAAAAGAGCGTTCAGCTTTATTTTTTGCTGCATCAGAATCGGGAGAAGTAGTATTACCATTACGCCATAAAAAGACAGTAGCAGCATTTAAACCCATAGGATTATGAAAATGATAATGCTCATTTACTAGCCCTCTAATATGTTGATGTAAAAATTTAGGGGCTTGAGTAATAAAATAAATATCATGTCCAGTATGACGAGATTCATTAAGTGCAACTATACGAGGATCGTCATGCAAAACTTTACGTGACGGTTGATAAATTTCTATTTTATGGCATTCATCAATAGCAATAATTGAGTTTTTAGGCGTAGTTCGCCAGTCATCAGGCAAAGGCTCATGTGTAACTTTTAAGCCATCAATATTTGAAAAGATTTGACGGACTTTATCAAGTTCACCATTTTGAATATGAGTTTGATTTTGTTTATCAGCTTTCATGAGCTGATCAGTAACGTAAGTTGTTTTACCTGTGCCAATAGCACCAGTGAATAAATAAATCATAATAAATATCCTATAGTTTTCTGAGTGCTAATTGGGAAGTCTGAATAACCATTCGGGCAACAGTTGCAGAGATGAGAAGACTAATAGCTTTAGTTAGTCCAGCCAGAGCTAATAAACCCCAGATACCATTCTCAAAAGAATTTGTGCTTTGTTGAGCTAGTTCTATATATTTTTCAAAAATGCCATTTAAAAATAGGTAAGATCCAAAGCCTAAACCTGCACCTAAAAGAACTCTCTTTAATACAGATCCAAGAAGGTATTGAGCGACAAGTATTAAAAGTCTAGCCATTTTTAACCCCTCCGATAATGAAGGCACAGCCGATGTAAGCTGCAAAAATAATGTAATTGCTTATCTTGAAAAGAAATTCACAAAGAAATGAATAATCATATTCATAGTAAAAATGTTCTACATGAAAAATTAAATCAATGTCAGCATCAATAACGACAGGTCTAGGGCATTGAGCAGTCCAAGGGAAATATTCAGTGTAATAATGTCCATAATCAGAGTCTTGAATATTTAAAGGATCATTAGTTGCTGAATCTGGATCTTTCTTAAACCAGTCAATAAAATCACAAACAGTTGAAAATGTAGTACAGAATGAAGATTGAGAACCATCACCGCCAGTATTACCACCAGTATTTCCACCGCCAGTATTACCACCACCAGTATTACCGTCATCAGGTAGAACAATATCTGTAACTGTAGGCTCAGAAGGCATTAACCTATTAGTTAAATATAAATAGCCCTGATTATTTATTTTTTCATAATTATTAAAAGCTTTATAAGCATCAATTAAATTAAAACAACTGCAAGAAAGAATAAAATCAAATAGTTGACTCTCAGTGATAAATATTCTTTTAGGTAAGACTTCTTTATCATGTACTGAAAAACGAGATACTGTTAATTGCTCATAATATGTAGTTCCATTCTCTTGAAACATATAACGAGCTGTTACAATATTATCAGAATGATTAATAGCTTCAGATTGCCAACCATTCCATGTATAGGAACGAGGAGGATCACGTTGAGTTGCACTAAGATCAGCGCGAGCCTTCATAGCATCTAAAGGGCATTGGAATTTAGGGATACCATAAGCAGTAAAATCAACAAGTTCATGATCTGCATTAAAATAGGAACATTCACGATCTGGATAAACATCTTTATAGATAATGCGTTTCTCATTATCAATGATCCAATTCGCTTGAAGTAGTTTGGAATGTAAATCTGAGACTGACGAAATTGTAAAACCATCATTTACTCTAAATAATCTATTTTTAACAATGGATAATACATAAGCTTTATGATTAGAAATATTATTATCAAGCGTAATTGATCTTGAATATAACGAATCGTTATATTGAGTAGTTGCATCTATATGTAATATTAATTGACCAGAACTATTAAAAGTCCAATCCCTTAAATTTGAAGAAGCGAAAGAATTTGAGGATATTAAAATCAGGAAAAAAGTATAAAACAAATAAGGAAAACGAGAATTAAAAAGATCCACATCAAATACCCCCAAGAATAAAAATAAAGCGCCATTTAAGACGCTTTATTGAATTATTCAATGATCAACCTTTAACAACACGTCGAATCATTGAGAACGCAGAAATGCCGACCAATACAGTGATATAAGCAGTACCAATAACAGCAATCGTGGCAATCAAGCCAATGATCAATGTTTTAAGTTCTTCAACTGTTGCGGCAGGGATTAATTCAGTGGGAGTTCCTTCTGCGTGGGCAGCATGTGAAAGCAACATACCTGCAGTTAGAAAGGAAGCCGCAGCAGCTTTTGGGTTCATTGTTTTGAAGCCTTGACGAATATGTCCAGCAATTAGTTTTGAATCTTTTACTGGTAAACGTTCAACGCGCCCGATTAAATCTTGTTTTTGTTGATCCATGATAGATCCCCTATTTAATGAAAGTTTTTATGAAGTAGCCGAGCAGTTTGTAACAAAAGGCAGTAACACATGCGTACATGATTAAAATACCTAGTTGTTGGGCTTGCTCGGCTGTTAGCCCAGATAAAAAAGAAAGAGGATCTTTCTGGATTACCCACATAACACACGTCTGTACACCGTCGATTAGTTCTAATGATTCACAGACATATGCCATTTCTTAAATTCCACATTGATAAAAATGGACACAGTAAAAAGCATGATTTTCGAATTGTTTTCCGCATTTCTTGCACTTATAAAAATACTGTGTCATGATTATTTTTACCTAAGTTATTGATTTGTTTACATAATCTATATTATACGAAATAGTGTATTTTAAGGCTTTGATTCCATTATGTTTTTCTTAGGCAAAGGCTTAACACTGAAAATTTGCATCTGTGCACCAAACTTGGTTTGTGATTCAACAAACTGAATTTCTACTTCTTGTGCATTGTCAGCACATTCAGCTAAGACAGCCTGGATCTGTTCGACTGGCATGACTCCAGCTGCTGGAGTTAAGTTGTATCGTTGCGGTGAGAAAACCGTAGTAGATAAATAAACTTTCTCGACACCGTCTTTTTCAGAACGATAAACAGATGGCAAAATGGTGCGTGTATTAAATTGAACTTGCATGGTAAAAGCCTCCTCAGGCAACTAAATGTAAACTCGGTTTCGAGCTGTATTGTGAAACTGGAATTTGATAGTCAGATGGCATCTGGTCGCACATCTTGAGTTCTAATAAACGTACAAATGGAATGATTTTGCCGTTAGGATTTTTAGCAAGGTTCTGTAAATGACCCTTTGAAATTTCACACTCTAAAAGTGAATTTAGAGATTTATGAAACTGTGCTTTGCTATAAATTTTTTGAGTTGCTTGTAAACCCATTTGACGAACCAATGAATAAAACTTCATAGCATTCATAGCTTTGGTATAGCTTGGCTTACCTGTTTTGGTATAAGTAACTAACTTAGATTTAAGTAAATCTAAGATTTCTCCATCGGATGAAAAATTCATATATTTACCCTTCATTGTGTCGAGAATGGGATCAAAAGCTACGTGCCAGAGGCGTAGCAATAATTCTGGCTGTTCATTTTGCAGTTTAATTAACTGAAATAAATTTGACGGATAACCGTTTTTAGTAAGATAGGTTTTACAAATACGCCCTTCCAAACGAAGAACAGCATTAGCAAAAGGCAAAACATCATGCATAGCCATAACAAGCGTTTTAGAACGCATACAGCCCTTGTCTGCTTGTTTCTGAACCTTGTTTAACTGGCTTTTTACTTCTTCAAATTTGCCATAGGCTTTAGGTCGAACACTGGCAGCATCATTGCCCCAAGTGATGTAATTTTCATATTTGATTTGACGCGCTTTACGATGTCCAGATGCAAGATTTGCCATGTAGTCAAGAACAGGTTGAACCATGTTCTGATGAGGCAATCTAAAAAGATAGGTTGTATCTAGGCAAAGAACTTCGGTTTTCTCTTGATCAAGAATTGAAGCCAATTTAGGAAATGCTTCAAAAAACATTCCGAGCATGTGCAATGCACCGAGTTCTATAGACTCAAAGCCATAAACATTGTGACCCTGTAAAAGCTTAAGTGGAGATGCTTTTAACTCAACATAAGGGACAGTGTTCATCGTATTGGTATAGAACTTGACAGCCATGTCTGTAAAATCGCTCGCGAGGGTTTCATAAGGGTGATACAAGTCCCCTGTTATGGTTTGACCGTCATCTGTTTTACTAACATGGCGAGTTGCTGCAGGAACTCCAAAGTCGCGAATATCCCCATTGAAAGTATGGTGATTATCAAAACTGCGTACATACGCAAGATTGATTGGAATCGCTAAACGGAGGAAATCGAGCATAAAAGTTACTTTTTAACTTTGTTTAAAACATTAAACAAAATTTAAACATAACTTGTCAACCTTTTTACATTGTTACAATATAAAAAATTAACTTGGTAACTTAGTTATGAGCAAAGTATATAAATTAAGATCAGATGAAGTTGAAGATGTGAAAGAAGCATTAATGAAATTTGTTGTTGAGAAAAAAGCATTAATGAAGGAAACAGATGTGATACATGCATTGATCAAATATCATTTAAAAAATTTAAAAGCAGATGAAGTAATAAAGTACAGACAGGAAATTCTAGGAAAAGATGATTAAATAATAAACAAATTATTAGATAGATGCGAACCATTCTTAATAACTCTGAAAGCTCCGTTGTATATAGCTCATAGAGCGAATTAAAGAAAACTTTCGAGACTCAGGCACACTATTAGACAGTAGTGTGCCTACTCAAAAATCAGCTGCGGTGCGGTGCAGTTCGGTCACTCGCTCCTTGCGTCGCAAGTCCGAGCCACTCCGCTCCTCGCAGACTAATTTCGTATAATACGGATTGATGTTAAATGCACTTCTCTGCCCTCTGCGATCCTAGCAACATTGACAAATAAAAAGCCCACTGGAGAGATTTATCAATGGGCTTTTTATTTGTAGCAATGTGAAGTGCAAATAACATAATCACGATCATATTATACGAAATCGGTTTGTAAGCCCAAAATAGAAATGTCCGGTTTCTCCAAAGTAAAAATGTCCACTTTTAGAATATGCACTTTTGCAATTTCATTAGGGGACGGTTTGATATGTTGGTGTCTATGTCGGATAAAGAACTTAAACGATTGCCAGTCTTGCAGGAAATCTGCGATCAACGCATAACTCCATGGAATATTTGCTAAGCCTATTTATGTCAGTATTCATGGCTTCCGTTTCTATGACCGCAATGTCGGAGAGCGCTTTAATGGCGGTCGACTTTACAGCCCCTATACTCTCACCAAAAAAACAATCTTATATTGCTTATAAATCATACAGATAATCATTATTATCAAGGTTTAATCAGTTTGATATAAAATCTATTCGGCAGTTTTTCACTTAAAGTAGCCAGAATTTAACCACGTATTTAAATCATTGCTTTGGGCATAAAAACTGGCTGCTTAGAATAAAGGATTAGAGCATTACACTTATTTTATCCAATTCATTACACTTTCCATTGTATAAATCACATGAAGCGTGGCACTAGCTCCGCTCTTTTTCAGATTCGAGATATATTGTTTTTATTTCGTCAGTATAGGAGATATAACAACTGCCTAACTGGCGGTTGTTCTTATATTGCATTATTTAGTAAATAATAGATCTCTTTCATAAATCAAAAAACGATCTATCTCTTGCGGATTATTTGTACCGAAGAATTTTAAATATTCATGCATAATTTGCGTATGAAATACGTCGATTCAAAAAAGCTTTCTGAAACACAGTTTAAGCGATATACAGGCATCTCTTGTTCAACCTTTGATTTAATGGTTGAACAACTGAAAATGAATGTCCCTGCTAAAGGTAGACCAACCAAATTGAGCATAGAAGATCAAATTCTTCTGTGCTTAAGTTATT
>NZ_SJOH01000035.1 GCF_004331285.1 Acinetobacter sp. ANC 3781 | reverse complement strand
AGGTTACTATGGATTAGAGCAAGATGGCTTTAAGTTATTGATGCCAATAAAGAAAAAGAAGAATTTACCCTTATTTGATGTTGAGAAAAAGTACAATAAAATGATTGGAAAAATACGAGTTGTGATCGAACACATCAATAGTCAATTGAAAACATTTAGAATATTAAGTGAACGCTATCGAAATAGACGGAAAAGATTTGGTTTACGCGTCAACTTAATAGCTGCATTGGTAAACCGGATAAATTTTCGATAATGACTTTCGCAAGAGATCTAATAATATCAAGATAATATTGGTTATTTAAAGTAATATCTTCCGCTAATCAGACTTCGTTTTTCCACACTTCCGGCATTCAATATTCTCGAAATATTCATAAGTATGTAAGCAAAGTAATTCACGCAAAAAATGAAACATATTATTAAGCTCCCATAGCAAAAAAGTAGTATCCAAATTGGATATTACTATGCGTTGGATCATAATATTTATATGGGGGCATGAAATCAAAGTTAAAGATTATAATTTCAGAAGATTATCCATTTCTGCTTTAAATATTATTAGCATTTTTATTTATAAAATACTCCTATTAATAAGTAAATTAATTTTGACTATTTGTTAATTGAAAGGTTATTTTTAAAATAAAAAATCATACATCATGTTAATAAATAGTGTAAGCACATGTAAATAAAAACAAAAAATAACATAGTTAAAATAAGAAGAAAATATGTAATTTTTAATTAAGTTATGTAGGTTTAATAATAAATTACGTCATTAATCAAGTTTTTAGTGCTATTAGTGATTAACCATAATAAGTAGTAGATATAGAACATGCATAATGCTACACGCCAATCTTTAAATAAAGAATCTTATTCTCAGAACTTATTATCTGTTATTAGCGAATATTTTTCTAAAGAAAAACAATGCTGTATATTTCTTGATGTTGATGGAACTCTTTCCGAATTCCATATAGATCCTTTAAAAAGTTTTATTCCTAAAACAACCTTGTGTACATTGCGCCAACTAAAGGATTTAGATATTCCTGTGATTGCTATAACCGGACGTTCTGTACAGGTAGCCTCACATTTATTTTCTCCACTACAGTTACCAATTGCCGGAACGCATGGTCTAGAAATACACATGCAACCATTTGGGAAGTTAAATGCAGATATTAATAAAGCTCATATTGCTTTAATTCAGCAAGACACTCAAAAGACCTGTCTTCCCTATCCTCAATTGTTAATTGAGAATAAAGATTATTCAGTGGCTATTCATTATCGGCAATACCCAGAAATGGCCGAAATTGCAAAAAAAATTGCACATGATATCCAGAGTAGACATTCGGAATTTAAAATTAATGAAGGTAAATATGTATTTGAATTAATCCCTGTAGCGGCTGATAAAGGACAGGCAATTCAGAAGATATTGAATCATTTAAATTTTACCAATGTTTTACCTATTTTTATTGGTGATGATAAAACCGACGAATCCGGTTTTGAAGTAGTAAATCACTATCACGGTATCAGTATAAAAGTTGGAGAGGAGGAAACAGAAGCATGCTATCGCCTTAAAAATGTTGCAGATGTCGCTAATTTTCTTGACTTATTTTTACAATTTTTTAAAACACATTTTTCAAGACACTCTGAAGTATCGCATGGAGAAAAAGCATGTCTAAATTAATCGTATTATCAAATCGCGTAAGTTTACCCAATCCCGAGAAATCCACAGCCGGTGGCTTGGCAGTTGCTTTACAAGATGCACTACAGGATATTGGAGGAATTTGGTTGGGATGGAATGGTGAAAAAATTAAAAATAACCAACATCCGTATTTCAGCCAGACTAAGTATCAAGGTGTGGAATATATTACCTGCCCTTTAACTGAAGAACAATATGACGGCTATTATTGTGGCTTTGCCAATAATACGCTTTGGCCAGCCATGCATGATCGCGATGATCTAATTAACTACAAACCAGAAGAATTTAAAACCTATCAAGAAGTTAATCGTTTGTTCGCCCATCAACTTTATGAAATTGCTCAACCAGATGATGTAATTTGGGTACATGATTATCATTTTCTTAGTGTAGCTCGTTATTGCCGTGAATTGGGCATGCAAAATAGGATTGGATTCTTTTTACACATCCCCTTTGCCGGTTTAAAGATCTGGGACTTAATTCCTACTGCACCGTCATTGATTCAAGATCTTTGCCAGTACGATGTGGTAGGTTTACAAACTGAACATGACCAAAAACAATGTATGGAAGTATGTCATCAGGTCTTAGCTTCTGAAGTTATTAATAGCGATCTATTAAGCTATAACAATCGCCAGATTGCTATCAAATGCTATCCAATTGGGGTTAATCCTGAACTCATACAACAGGTTGCTCAGCAAGAAACAGAGATTTCTCACCCTGTATTTGAATTTGAAGATTTAACTGATCAAAAAACCATTATTAGTGTTGACCGGATTGACTATTCCAAAGGATTAATAGAGCGTTTTAATGCTTATGAAGAGTTTTTAAAAACCAATCCCGAATATCACAAAAATATTACTGATCTACAAATTGCATGTCCATGCCGCATGGAGATTTCAGCTTATAAAAATCTCTATGACCATTTAAAATCTAGAATTGATTTTATTAATCAGGAGTTTTCGCAAGATGACTGGTCGCCTATCAATTGCACTCATGAAACTGTTTCGCATGATGAGCTGATGAAAATTTATCGACAAGCCAATATTTGTTGGGTTAACTCTTTGCGCGATGGCATGAACTTGGTAGCAAAAGAGTACGTTGCTGCCCAAAATTCAGAGGATCCCGGTGTTTTAATTCTTTCAAAGTATGCCGGTGCAGCAGAACAAATGTCTGAAGCAATTATTGTGGATCCAGAAGATCGTAACAGCATGATTAAGGGTTTAAAAAAGGCTTTGACTATGTCCAAGGCAGAACGTCTGGACCGCTACAAACACCTCATGAAAGGATTACAACGTTTTAATATTAATGACTGGCGGAATGCTTTTCTGGAAGATTTAAGACGAGCAGAAGCACTTAAAATTTTTACCCCCCAACTCCGTAAATCCTATAATCGAGTTGTTCAGTATTAAAGATATACATTAGATAAATTGCATATTTTTCAATATAAAAAACCGGTAGATTAGTTGATCTCCCGGTTTTTTATGTATCTTAAATAAAAATTTGAAGCAGGCGAATTAAGAAGCTTTAATTTGAGTAAAGTGATTCAAAAATGCAATCAGCATCAGTAAGGCGGCAATCATTCCAAAAACAATAGTTAACCCTATCATTTCACTGGCCATTCCTACCAATGCAGGACCTAATAAAGATCCACTATACGCCATAGTCGAAACACAGGATAATGCAGCAGCTTTGGGCATGACATTTTGACGTCCTACACGTGAAAACATCACCGGTACAATATTAGAACATCCTAAACCGAGCAAACTATAACCCAATAAAACCACTATCCAATGTGGTGCCATAACTACAGTGAAAAGACCAAGCGATGCACAAATTGCACTGTAAATAATGATATTTTTTTCACCTAATATTCTTTGTAAGTAATGGCCCGCAAAACGTCCAGCAGTCATTGCGATAGCAAAAAATGTATAAGCCAGCCCAGCAAATGCCGGTTTTAGGCCATACTCACTGACTAAATAAATACCACTCCAGTCCATGGCTGAACCTTCTGAAAGAAAAGCAATAAAGCAGACCAACCCAATCAATATAATGAATGGACGTGGTAATTTTTTCGATTTAGACTCAAGTTTAGCAGGATCAGTTTTCTGATCATTTTCAATTTTAGACAGACTATTCGGCACAGCAATTAAACTGATGATCATCAGTAAAGTGCAAATAGCCAGAGCACTCATTAACGGTGTTACGCCCATTGCCAGTAACGCTGTGACCGTCATTACTCCAGCCAAGCCTCCTAAACTACACATACCGTGGAACTGAGACATCATACTTTTAGCACTGTTTTTTTCTACAATTACAGCTTGTAAATTAATAGCAACGCCTAAACTACCTGCAGCTGTACCAAATAAGAACAATGCTACAGACATGAAGATGATGCTGCTACTCAAAGCAAAAGTCGGTAAAACGAGTAATAATATTAAAATTGCTACCGAGATAATCACACGACAGCCCACTTTCTGAATTAATAAACCTGTTGCAGGCATAGCAATCATGGAACCTAACCCTATACTCAGCAACAAAGTGCCAAAGTCAGCATGATTAAGATGAAGTCTTTGCTGAGCATAAGGAATAAGAGGTGCCCAAGCGGCAGTACTTAATCCGAGAGTGAAAAAACAAAGTAATGTAGATAGACGCTGCGCACTATGTTGTGTTGCATGGTCTAGATGTACTGTTTTGGAAGAAAACATGTGTGAGCCACCACGATAAGAAAGTTCTGGGCATCCAAATCCAAAATAATTCCATAGAAAAACCCCTGTAGATTTATTGGAAACCAATAACTGTACAGGGGCTAAATTTGGCGAAATTATACACAAAATAACTATAAATAAATTGCCTTTTTCAATTATTTAAAAACTGTTTTGTAACTGTTTCAAGGTACATAAAGTACGCTTAAGAAATGTTATAAATAAGCTATTAAAATTATAGATTATTTAATTGGCATACAAGCAATAGAACTCATTTTTATAATAGATGTAGTAAGCTTGACTGGATCAAAATGGACATTAAAAATTATAACTTAAGCATAAAATTTTAATAGTTTGTCTAGATTCTGTCTCGCGCTAACGAGGAATTGATTAGGTTAAATATCCTGTAAATTAAAATATAAAAGTTCACATAAAGGGACCTCACTCCTTTTAAAAATAGAAAATAATGAAATAGTTATAATATATTGAATAATTTAGTTTTTCCATAAAATGAGGTTGTCGGTAACAACTGTTAATTAAATTTACATAATTAAACTAAAAAATATATTTCTCCTGTATATCTTTGGATTTCAAATACATATTCTAATATTGCTCAATTATTATAAAAAACTTTTCAGGAGCATCTTGATGTCAACTCAATTTGATTTTGTTTCTGTAGTAAAAAAGCCAAATATTTATTTTGACGGTTTATCTATTAGTCGTACTATTCAGTTTAAAAATGGCACAAAAAAAACAATAGGCGTAATTTTACCTACAGAATCCCCCCTTACTTTCGAAACAAATGTACCTGAACGTATAGAAATCATTTCAGGTAAGTGTCATGTTCAACTAGAAAATGATGTACAAGGCCAGATTTACTATGCTGGCCAATCTTTCTATGTTCCAAGGAATAGTCGGTTCAAGATTAGGGCAGATGAAGTCTTAGATTATATTTGTCACTTAGAGGACTAAATTTTTATAAAATCATAAAATAAGGGGAAACATTGCGTTTCCCCTTACTTGTTGAAAATTTGCCCTACATAAACTTGCTAAAAAATTTATGCTTTTATAAATATTTAAGCTGGAATCGCTTCTGCTACTTGTTCTCGTGCCCAAATACGATGAGCTCGAATCAGATCCTTAAACTCATCTCTTACTGCATTAAACTCTTCAGCCACTAGCGTACCTTTATCCATCACCAATTTTAGATCATCAATTAAGGTTTTCTTATCGCCTAAGAAAATGATCGGTTTTAAATGTTTATAAGCTTCCAGAATATAATGAGTCGCAATACCATCTGTCTTGACTACATCGTAATTATCACCATCAACAATTACAACTGCATCATACATAATAGAAGGCTCACCCTTTTGCATTCCATTGGAAGGCAATTTAGCTTTCTGGTCATTTAAAACGGGTGCAGGGGTTGGAGTAAGAATATGAGCCACTGCATTTTCAGCTTTAGCCCATGTTAAAATTGCATCAATATTGGCTTGATTCACATTATCATGCACTAGCACAGCGATTTTTCTGGCTTTAATATCTTCAGGTACAAAAGCCTCAAAACTTAATTTCGCAGACTTCTCAACTGAGGATTTCTTAAGATTTTTATCCGTATTATTAGGCACTTCAATACCTAACTTCAGACCGACCTGTTGCGCTAAATCTAAATCAATATTCGCCAACACTTCTTTTACTTCCCGCTCTCGAATATGTAGACGTTGAACTTTACTTAATTCGAATACGTAAGCATCTACCACGTGCTTTTGCTCATACGGAGCCAGGCTTTGGTAATAAAGACGAGCTTGAGAGAAATGATCTGAGAATGAATCACTACGTGCACGAATCTTATTACCGTCAATACGTTCCTGATAACTCTCGAACCCCCCACCTTGGGTAGCGGATGGTGTTTCTACTGGCCAATTGTTGTCAATAGAGTCTGGTTGGTAAGAGGCCTGTCCCTGATGTACAAAGCTTTGGTGGATGCCATCACGCTGATTGTTATGGAATGGACATACTGCACGGTTAATTGGCAATTGATGGAAGTTTGGACCGCCTAAACGACTCAACTGAGTATCGGTATAAGAAAATAGGCGCGCTTGCAATAGCGGATCATTGGTAAAATCTAGCCCTGGGACAATATGGCCCGGACAAAAAGCGATTTGTTCAGTTTCAGCAAAGAAGTTGTCGATATTGCGGTTGAGCACCAATTTGCCAATTGGAGTTACAGGCACCAGTTCTTCGGGAATAATTTTTGTGGGATCCAGTAAATCGAAATCAAACTTCATCTCGTCTTCTTCTTCCACAATCTGAATACCCAGTTCCCACTCCGGATAATTTCCTGCTTCAATCGCTTCATATAAATCACGACGATGGAAATCCGGGTCCTTTCCTGCAATTTTTTGTGCCTCATCCCAAACAAGTTGAGCCATGCCCTGTTTTGGAGTCCAGTGAAACTTGACAAAAATTGCTTTACCCGCAGCATTGATCATGCGGAAAGTATGTACTCCGAAACCTTGCATCGAACGTAAGTTTCTGGGAATCGCGCGATCAGACATGGCCCACATTACTGTATGTGCAGATTCAGGTACCAGTGATACAAAGTCCCAGAAAGTATCATGAGCACTAGCACCTGTTGGAATTTCTGTATTAGGTTCTGGTTTTACTGCATGGACAAAATCGGGAAATTTAATCCCGTCCTGCACGAAGAAAACAGGTGCATTGTTACACACCATGTCGTAATTACCTTCTTGAGTATAAAACTTGATTGCAAAGCCGCGAATATCTCGAACAGTATCTGCAGAACCACGTGGCCCCTGCACAGTAGAAAACCGCACAAAGACTGGGGTTTTTGCACTAGCATCAGTTAGAAAAGCCGCTTTTGTATATTGTTCATTACCTTCATAGGCCTGAAAATATCCATGCGCGCCTACACCACGTGCATGCACAATACGCTCTGGAATACGTTCATGATCAAAATGGGTGATTTTTTCTCTTAAAATAAAATCTTCCAGTAAAGTGGAACCACGCACACCTGCCCTTAAGCTATTCTGGTTATCAGAAATTTTGACGCCATGATTTGTGGTCAGTGCCTCGCCAGTAGCATCTCGGCGAAACTCATCCAATTGTTGCGATTTGGCATTGGTATTTTGCTTATCTAAAGTGTCAGTTCCTGCTACTTCACTTTTCTTTGCTTTAGGGTCCATATTCCTACCTATAATTGTTAGTTAAAGTACTACTGAGGATGGTAAAAAATGATGCAAATTGTATTTGCATGCAATTAATGAATGGATGATTTTTTCTCACTAAGAAAGGGAAAAAGATAATCCACAAAACGTTGAGTACACCAAAGGCCAGCTTCTTTATGATGGGCATGAGGTGCCAGATAAGGTAGCAATTTATTTATTTTGACAGCTAGATTGCCTGATTCAGAAATTTGCTGTTGTAGGGTCTCTAACTCTCCATCAGCTAAATAACTGAACATGAACTCATCGATAGCGCTAGAAGTGGAGCTGACCTTTTTGTACTTCGAATGCGATTGTTTAAAATAGTCACCTGCAATCCAGTCGTGAATAATTTGCTTTTCAGTCGCATTAAAAACCCCATACATTTTGCCTTCTTCATGACTGATCAACTTCCAGAACCGGCTTTGTTCAGGATCCTGATTTAGAATGATCCACTGCTTTTCAATCAGCAGTTCTACAAATTCTTCGACCAGATTCGGCTCAGAAAGCCACTCATTAATAGACCGATTATTAAATTTACATTTATCATTATGAATGACATTGCCAACTAGGGCTTTCCGTTTCAAAATATTAACCACTAAAGCTTCTGAATTTAAATTTTTAATAATTTGTCTAGAAGATAATCCTTTATTATTCAAAGCAAAACCAATTTTCATTTTTTCTATAAATGAATCTTTATCTTTGAATTTTTTATAAATTTTTTCCAAGGCCTTAATGGATAAGTCTGCATGACCATTGTCCATATTATCTATAGTGATATGCAGATTAAAATATTGGGAATTAATGCCTAATTCATTGAGCTCATAATTGGTAATCAGAAGATGTAATGGCAACTGTTCGTAGCCCAAATTAAAACCGACTATTTCGGGAATAAATTCAGGGGGGGCATAAGCAAGTGCTAATTGAATTGCAGGCTGATGATAATACTCATCCTCTAACTCTAATACGAAATGTTCCAGACCCAGCTTAACCAGTAAATCATCAAATAAACTTACATGATTAGATTTGGCTAAGCCCAGCCCTAATTCCTCTACATATATTTGGATTAACTCATGAAAAATTGGATCATTCCAGTAATGAACTAAGCTATATAACCATGCACCATCTACCCGCTTTACCGGAGCGACTTTAATAAGGAATTCAAACGCTTGACTTACATTCTTAAAATACTCTCGCTCTCCCCCGCTACTCCTTCTATCTTTATATAACTGATATTCACTACATTGAACTTTATTATCATTACAAAGCCATTCAGGAATTTTATTCAAGTCCAAAGGAAATTCTAAGCTATCTAAATTCAAGGTCTGAATTTCTTTGCGTAAAAAAATCGCGGCTTTTCGCTCTTTAGCATGTTGGGTAATTTGTGAATTCATAAAGTAATTCACTATATCGCAGTAGTTCTGATGATTTTTATCAATTAAATCGAGCAAGCGTTCTTTTACTGCTACTGGCATTTTTATTCTCCAAGCGGTAATTCTGCTATAAACATAGGTTACCAATATGACATGGTAAAAGATTCAAATTGTTATTATTCGTTTAATTTGTGTTTAACTGGTTTTTATCTATTTATATAATTCAAACAGTTAAATTACATAACTCCTAAATTATGATAAAAAATTTATAGAAAATATATTGTTAATATCTATGTTCATCCTTAAGATATTATAATCAAAAAGGCTAAAAACAAGGTTATGAATATGACTGCTAAATGTTGTAAATTAATGGCCAAAAATAAACTTAATATTACTTTTATTGAAAGTGCTTCTGCAGGCTATCTGGCTTACCGATTCTCTCTTAGCCCTTTTTCTGGTGACATTTTAAATGGTGGATTAGTTTGTTATGATTTAAAAATTAAGGAAAATATTTTAAAAATCCCCTCCAAAATGATTAAAAAATATACACCAGAGTCTTCTAAAATCACTGAAGAATTAGTTAAAAAATCAAAAAAAATATTCAAATCAGATATATATGTGGGATGTACTGGGTTGCTTAAACCTGGAGGATCAGAAACCAAGGATAAACCTGTAGGAACCTTTTTTTATTCTATTTTATATAAAAATAAACTATATAGTTATCGGTGTTTTTGCAAAGGAAAAAAGGAAGAGAAATTAAAAAAACTGATTGATTTGATCTGTAAGAGTTTAGTTGAAATTATTCAAAATAATTAATATCTTAAAATAGAATTTCTCTTATTTCTAATTTTTACCACATTTTATTTATTAAAAGTATTTTATAGAAACATTAAATAAAATATTACACAATATGTAACATCTATTTTATTTATTAATCAAAAATCCATGCTAATAATAATTATATCTGGTTTATACAGATTCTAAAATTTTACTAACTATATATTATGAGGTGTAAAAATGAGTAATGTAAATAATCAGCAAGATCAAAATAATGTTCACTCTAATAATCCAAATCAACAGCAAAATGATAACTCAGGTCAGCAACAGCAACAAAATGATCAACAGCGCCAGCAAAACCCTCAAGATCCGCAACGTCAGCAAAATGGTCAACAGCAGCAAAATTCTAACCAGCCTCTAAAACATGTTAATGATAAGCAGCAACAACAGAATGACAATCAGCGTCAACAAACTGGCCAACAGCAAAATTTTGGAAAAAATCCAAATGACCAAAACGAACAGCAGAAGTAATTTTTAAATTAAACATTCTTTATCATACATATGGGTATTAGATTCCCTTATATATTGATTCAAAAAATAGGAATAAAATAATGATTGATCCAAATCTAGAGAATCAAACTCGTACTCCAAACAGTATGGAATCTGAAAAATACTGGCGCGAAAACCATACTAATCGACCATATTACAATGATTTACATCGTGATATTCCAGATATTGATTATGATCGAGATTTATCTTCCGCTTATGAATTTGGACGTAATTCCCGGTCTGAATATGGTGAAAATGCACGTTTTGAAGATTCCGAGAATGATCTACAAACAAAATGGGATAAATTTAAAGCAGAGTCTCGTTTAAAATGGGATCAAGCTAAGCATGCGGTAAAAGATGCATGGGATAAAATGTAATATTTTAGAATATGGGCTTTTATAGCCCATACTTTTTAAATTCTGAGAATTATTCCGATATTAAATTCTTTAATATCTTCCTGATAGGAATCGAGCTTACGCTATAGCACTTTATTAGTTAGTATATAAAGAAAACCATAATAGGAAACATCTTATCACTAAGTAAAATATAATCTTTTTTATAGTAATTTATGCAAGTAAGTTTTATTTAAAAAATAATTAAAATAGAGATAAATCCTACATCTTAACCCCTATCAAAAAAAGCTTTATTTATATTGAAAATTATTTATAGCGTCGAGACGAATCTCCCTGTTTGTTGATTTAAATAAAATCTATTTCCTTTTTATTGCCAAAAAGTACTGAATAATTTTCAATTCAACTCAGATAACG
>NZ_SJOH01000034.1 GCF_004331285.1 Acinetobacter sp. ANC 3781 | reverse complement strand
TTAGCGAAATAACCATTCCTTGCTCGATTGCGTGCTATTTCTCTGGAAATGGTTGAGGGTGAGCGATTTAGCCTCCAGGCGATATAACGTTTAGAAAAACCTTCACGTAACAATGTAGAAATCTGATATCTTTCTTCTTGAGTAAGATGAGTATAGTTCATGATGCAACTTTGACTTTGGTCGGTCGGAAGCAAAATGCTAGCTCATCTTGCTTCCTTCCAATAATTTAATCTCTGTTGCACTTCATTTGAGAATCCAAGCATATTATGGAAAAATCGGCTTAAGCAGGATTCGGATGAGTAAGTAAAAAAAATATAAAAAAACCTCCTATTTGGAGGCCCTTTTAAATCAAATAGATTAAAACTGCGGTTTAACTACCACTAAAATCACCACCGCAAATAGAATCAGTGTTGGCATTTCATTAAAGTAACGCCAGAACTTATGTGATTTATAATGCGCATCGACCATCAGTTTTTTACGGTAATAGCCGCAGACAAAATGGTAAATCACCAGTAAACCGACTAAGCCAACTTTCAGGTAAAACCAGAGTGCTTCATGGTAATGCCGAGTTGCATCTCCCCAATCCACTAAAAAGTGCGCTGTAATCAGTGTTGCAACCATTGCAGGCCACATAATGCCGCGGTACAACTTGCGTTCCATAATCTGGAAGCGCTGATGACTCGTGACATCCTCACTCATCGCATGATAAACATATAAACGTGGCAAGTAGAACAAAGCGGCGAACCAGCAAACTACAGCAATAATATGTAATGCTTTTACCCACAAGAAAGCATCAGAAGGAGCATCCATCTATTCACCCTTTTAAGGGCAGTGTGGCAGAAGTTGATCATCCGTTGCCGAATGATCAACAATTCTTAGCTTAGCCTTCCCATTTTTTGAAAACAAGACAGGCATTTACACCGCCAAAACCGAAACTGTTACTCATCACAGTATTCAATTTTGTGTCACGTTTTTCAAGCACGATATCAAATGGTTTTGCGCCTTCATCCAGTTCAGTCACGTTGATGTTTGGTGCAATAAAGTCATTTTGCATCATCAGAACCGAATAAATTGCTTCTTGAACACCGGCAGCACCCAGGCTGTGACCCGTCATTGACTTGGTTGAGCTCAGTGGAGGAACCTGACCTTCACCAAATGCACGTTCCATGGCTTTAAGTTCTGTGATGTCACCCGCTGGAGTAGAGGTACCATGCGTATTTACATAGTCAATTTTATCTACACCGTGTTGTTTTGCTTCTTCTAAAGCCAGAAGTACACAACGTGTTGCACCTTCACCGCTTGGCGCAACCATGTCTGCACCATCACTGTTTGCAGCATAGCCGACAACTTCAGCAAGGATTTTTGCACCACGTGCTTGCGCATGTTCAAGTGATTCAAGCACTACAAAACCGCCGCCACCCGCAATCACAAAACCGTCACGGTCAGCAGAATATGGACGAGAAGCTTTTTCTGGCGTGTCATTGTATTTAGAGCAAAGCGCACCCATGGCATCAAACAACAAGCTTTGTGACCAGTGATCTTCTTCACCGCCACCTGCCAGCATTAAATCTTGTTTGCCCAATTGAATCAGATTGTAAGCATAGCCAATTGCATCGGCAGAAGTCGCACATGCGCTGGTAATGGTATGCGCCACACCTTGTAATTTGAATGCAACACCAACGTTTGCTGTAATGGTATTGGTCATGTTACGAGGAACAAAGAAAGGACCAACTTTACGTGCACCTTTGGTTTGCAATAATTCGTTCATTTCAATAACAGAAGCAGTTGAACCACCACCTGAACCACCGGTAATACCGTAACGTGGGTTACCCGCTAGATCATCAACGTTTAAACCTGCATGTTCTACCGCAGCTAAAGCCGAGTTATAGGCATACATTGCACAAACACCCATAAAGCGTTTGAGTTTACGGTCAATATTGTCAAAGTTTTGTTCTGCTGCTGCACTCACGTGGCTTTTAAAATTGAGTTCAGCATAAGTCGGGTTAAAACGTGTTCCAGAAATACCGTTTTGCAAAGAATTTGTTACTTCTTCTAAAGAATTACCAATACATGAGTTAATGCCCATGCCAGTGATTACAACACGTTTCATCTACAGATCCCTTATATGGTAGTGGTTTGAGTAAATGCGGCTGAATGAACTGTTTGCCTCAAGCAAAACCCAGCGCCTTACTCATGTATTTCAATTACATTCATAATAGCAGAAAGGTTTTTGAATTCTTATGGCAAATATTATGCCTATTTCCCTCTGTATCTATTTGTGAAAATTCTCCGGTTTAATTAACTAAAAGATACATATTAAAATTGAGATAAACTTAGACTGTACCTAGTATTTATCAATAATTGTAAGAACTGAAAATGAGGATAAAGAATGACTGATATCAATAATAAACATTCGCATGGATTCTTCTCAAATGCCTTTGGAGTGGCTAAAAAGATCAGTGCAGCTGGAATGGATGTACTGAATCATGCCGCACCGAACGGTTTGACCAAGGTCATACTGCCCGTAAAAAATGGCAAGGTGGTTAATGGAGGTGCTCATCAATCAAGTACTTTTGAAGTCCAAAAATATGATAATCCTCAACAAATGCTGCGCCAGTACTTACCCGGTGTCTCGAAACAATTACTCGGTCATCAGTATGGTAAAGTGACGCGTATCGCCAATTTTGTTTCCCCACAATTTTCAGACAAAGTATCGGATTATTTTTTTGAGCAGCTGAATCAATTTACCTCAAATATAAGTTCAGTCGATGCAGTGCTGGATCAGGCTGGAGCAAAAGATTTACAAGAGCTGACCCAAGACGTGGACCGATCAAAGCGAATTAGTCAGGCTTTGGCAGAACAGAATAAATGGATTGCCTCTATCCAGGGGGCGGTAACCGGGGCCACTGGGGTGGTCGGTTCAGCGATTGATGTACCTTTGTCATTAGTCATGTCTTTGCGCATGATTTATCAGGTTGGCCGTGCCTATGGTTTTGAGCTAAATAAAGAGACAGAACAGGATATTGTCCAGTTTGTATTTAAACAAATTGATTTGGGGCAGATTGCTGAAAAGCAAAGTGTTTTGATGGCACTTAAAGCGCTATCTAATATGTTAAAAACACATGATATTTCTCAATTTCAACAAATGCTGGGTTCTAGTAATGATACTGCTTCGCTGAAAAAATGGTTAAGCAATGAAAACGGTGAAATGAAATGGGAGTGGTTGAATCATATTCCTAAAATTTCGATTATCAGCAAATTGACACCAGTCGCAGAAGCGGGCATTAGTGCAGCGTATAGCTGGAAACTGGTTGAAGATGTAAATCAGAAAGCGCAACAAATTTTTTCTCATGCCCGAAGTTACTTGCAACAACATCAAGGAGTAGAGTTATCCCCGATTGCGGCTTATGAAAAATCTTTGGCATTATTGGCTCAAGCAACGCCAAAATTATTGGAACATTTGTCTAAAGTTGATGATAAGTCAAGTGAGATTAAATTAGATCAGGATATTCAAATACCTGATAATAAAGCTATTTCTAGTGTTACCATCAAAAAGAAAACAGCAACCCGCGAAGTTGATGAAAACCGAAAGGATGAACAGGTTGAACAGGGTCTGGAAGCTTTAGCTGAGCAAATGGTTGAACCACATGAACAGGTTGAACCTCAAAAACCTGCTGTTCCTTTAGAAGATCCAGAATTGGATCAAGCTAAAGAACACTATGAGCCAGAACTTGAGGGAAGTGAAAGTGAAGAGAAATTAGAGCAATCTTCTAACGATACATCTGAAGCACAGGATGAAACTGCTCCAATAAAACGTAAAGTTACAAAAAAGAAATCCTAAAAGCTAGGCTTAAGCCTAGTAAATCCCTTACACCACCCTAATTATAAGGAAATGGTTGATATTTGATAGAGCATCGAATATTGACCATCTTTCTATCTTCGCTTACAATTGTGTGCCCTCAAAAAAGTAGTATTTTTTTGAGGCTTTTTATTAACGGGAGAATTGCCAAATGGCAACAACAAATCAGTTGATCCGTAAGGGTCGTACGACTTTGATTGAAAAATCAAAAGTTCCTGCGTTGAAGGCTTGTCCACAACGTCGTGGTGTTTGTACACGTGTTTACACTACTACACCTAAAAAACCTAACTCAGCAATGCGTAAAGTTTGCCGTGTTCGCTTAACTTCAGGTTTTGAAGTATCAAGCTACATCGGTGGTGAAGGCCATAACCTACAAGAGCACAGTGTTGTTCTTATCCGTGGTGGTCGTGTTAAAGACTTACCAGGTGTACGTTACCATACCGTTCGTGGTTCTTTAGACTGCGCTGGTGTTAAAGATCGTAACCAGTCTCGTTCTAAATACGGTACTAAACGTCCTAAGAAATAATCTTTTTAGATTAGCTTCTTAAGAACGTAGAACCGCAATCCTTTATCGTCTCGCTTGTCTGATTTCTGCATTTAATTTTGTAAAATTCAAGCGACGTGTAGTAAGGCCAGCGAACAGTACATGACACTTTGTACTCATGCTGGATAAACCTGAAGTGTCATATTTATAGGTGTTAAAATGCCAAGACGTCGCGTAGTTGCTGCCCGTGAAATCCTTCCGGATCCTAAGTTCGGCAGCCAAACAATCGCTAAGTTCATGAACCACGTAATGCAAGATGGTAAAAAATCTATTGCTGAAAGTATCGTTTACGGTGCTTTAGACCGCGTTCAAGAAAAATCTAAAGTAGATCCAGTTGAATTTTTCGAGACTACTCTTGAAAAAGTTCGTCCTATGGTCGAAGTAAAAGCACGCCGTGTTGGTGGTGCTACTTATCAAGTGCCTATGGAAGTACGCCCATCCCGTCGTACTGCCTTAGCTATGCGCTGGTTAGTAGACGCTGCTGCTAAGCGTTCTGAAAAAACTATGGCTTTACGTCTTGCTGGTGAGTTGCTTGATGCAGCTGAAGGTAAAGGTTCAGCGATTAAGAAACGTGAAGATGTGCATCGTATGGCTGAAGCCAACAAAGCCTTCTCTCACTACCGTTTCTAATAGGTTTAAAGACCTTAATCAGGAAGATGATAGGTCGGTTTACTGAACTATCGTCAAACACTTTAAGCTGCTGTTGCAGCTTAAAGTGTCCTGTTTTAAACAACAAATTTAGGAATGCAAGAAATCATGGCTCGTCAAACCCCAATTTCTCGTTACCGTAACATTGGTATTTCAGCACACATTGATGCTGGTAAAACCACGACTACTGAACGTATCTTGTTCTACACAGGTGTATCTCACAAAATTGGTGAAGTGCATGATGGTGCAGCAACAATGGACTGGATGGAACAAGAGCAAGAACGTGGTATTACCATTACTTCAGCTGCTACCACTTGTTTCTGGTCTGGTATGGGTAAACAATATCCAGAACACCGTGTAAACGTAATTGACACCCCAGGACACGTTGACTTCACAATCGAAGTTGAGCGTTCTATGCGTGTTCTTGACGGTGCATGTATGGTTTACTGTGCTGTAGGTGGTGTTCAACCTCAGTCAGAAACTGTATGGCGTCAAGCAAATAAATATAAAGTGCCTCGTTTGGCATTCGTGAACAAGATGGACCGTACTGGTGCAAACTTCTTCCGCGTTGTTGAACAAATGCGTACGCGTTTGGGTGCACACCCTGTACCTGTAGTTATCCCTGTTGGCGCTGAAGAAAACTTCACTGGCGTTATCGATTTGATCGAAATGAAACAGATCATTTGGGATGAAGCTTCTCAAGGTATGCAGTTCGAATACGGTGAAATCCCGGCCGATCTTCAAGAACTTGCTGAAGAATGGCGTACAAACATGGTTGAAGCTGCGGCTGAAGCATCTGAAGAATTGATGGATGAATACCTAAACAATGGCGATTTGACAAAAGAACAAATCGTTGCTGGTATTCGTGCTCAAACTTTGGCTTGCGAAATCCAACCAATGCTTTGTGGTACTGCATTCAAAAACAAAGGTGTTCAACGTATGTTGGATGCTGTGATTGATTTCTTGCCATCGCCTACAGAAGTTAAGCCTATCGAAGGTATTCTTGACGACAAAGCTGAAACTAAAGCGATTCGTGAAGCATCTGACGAAGCTCCGTTCTCTGCACTTGCGTTCAAAATCATGAACGACAAATTCGTAGGTAACTTAACTTTCGTACGTGTTTATTCTGGTGTGCTTAAACAAGGCGACCCAGTATACAACCCAGTGAAATCTAAACGTGAACGTATCGGCCGTATCGTGCAAATGCATGCGAACGAACGTCAAGACGTTGAAGAGATCCGCGCTGGTGACATCGCTGCATGTGTAGGTCTTAAAGACGTTACCACTGGTGATACACTTTGTGATGAGAAAAACATCATTACACTTGAGCGTATGGAATTCCCTGAGCCAGTAATTTCTTTAGCTGTAGAGCCTAAGACAAAAGCTGACCAAGAGAAAATGTCTATCGCACTTGGTCGCTTGGCTAAAGAAGATCCATCGTTCCGTGTTCGCACAGACGAAGAATCTGGTCAAACAATTATTGCTGGTATGGGTGAGCTTCACCTTGACATTCTTGTTGATCGTATGAAACGTGAATTTAACGTTGAAGCGAACATTGGTAAACCAATGGTTGCTTACCGCGAAACAATCAAAAAGACTGTTGAGCAAGAAGGTAAATTTGTACGTCAAACGGGTGGTAAAGGTAAATTCGGTCATGTATATGTTCGTTTAGAGCCTATGAATGTCGAAGAAGCTGGTAAAGAATACCTATTCGCTGAAGAAGTCGTAGGTGGTACTGTACCTAAAGAATTCTTTGGTGCGGTTGACAAAGGTATTCAAGAACGTATGAAGAATGGTGTATTGGCTGGTTACCCTGTTGTGGGTATCAAAGCGACATTATTCGATGGTTCTTACCATGATGTCGATTCTGATGAATTATCGTTCAAAATGGCGGGTTCTTATGCCTTCCGTGATGGTTTCATGAAAGCGGATCCAATCCTTCTTGAACCTATCATGAAAGTTGAAGTAGAAACTCCAGAAGACTACATGGGCGATATCATGGGTGACTTAAACCGTCGTCGCGGTATGGTTCAAGGTATGGACGATTTACCTGGTGGTACTAAAGCAATTAAAGCTGAAGTTCCATTGGCAGAGATGTTTGGTTACGCAACTTCTATGCGTTCTATGTCTCAAGGTCGTGCGACTTATTCTATGGAATTTGCAAAATATGCTGAAACTCCACGTAACGTGGCGGAAGGCATCATTTCTAAATTCCAATCTGGCGGTAAAAAAGGTGACGACGAGTAATCTTTCGATTACTATAAGCCCAAACTAATTCATAGTTAAAAACCAAGTGCTCATGCAGTAACCCTGCATGAGTAGTTATAAAAGGAAGCTCTCATGGCTAAGGCTAAGTTTGAACGTAATAAGCCACACGTAAACGTGGGTACAATTGGTCACGTCGACCATGGTAAAACAACTTTAACTGCTGCAATTGCAACGATTTGTGCAAAAACTTACGGCGGTGAAGCTAAAGATTACGCAGCAATTGACTCTGCACCAGAAGAAAAAGCGCGTGGTATTACCATTAATACTTCACACGTAGAATACGATTCTCCAACTCGTCACTACGCTCACGTAGACTGTCCAGGTCACGCCGATTATGTTAAAAACATG
>NZ_SJOH01000033.1 GCF_004331285.1 Acinetobacter sp. ANC 3781 | reverse complement strand
CTCTGCCCGCCAGTAAACCCGGTATTGTTCCTGCGGGTGCTACCAGCATGAATCCAAATGGTCTACCCCAAGAAGCCAAGCCTTTAACGGCGGAGCAACTTGCAAAAAATAAAGCCTTGCAGGATGCCAAAGTTAAAGCCTTGGTCAAAGATCAAGAAACGCGCTTGCAACAACTGGAAAAAGCCAACTTAGAGGCGTTATCGCAAAATCAGGAGCTACAATTGAAAAATGATAGCTTGGGGGTTCAAGTTCAAGTTTTACAAAGTGAACGTAGCGCACAAATGTTTTTATATGGTGCTGCGACCATTGCGTTAGGTGTCTTGCTCGGTTTCCTGATTGCAAGTTATGTCTATACCAAACGTCGTCGTCAGTGGTAAAACATCCCTTTCTATTGTGTTTTAAAGGTTACTTAGATTTTGTCGAGTGCAATTCAAACTGCTGATCTTGATTGGCAATGTGTGGATGGGATTGATATTCCTGTCTCCAAAAAATTTGGGGACATCTATTTTTCTAGAGACAATGGGTTACTCGAAACACGACACGTCTTTTTGAATGGTAATGATCTCGCCACACGTTTGGCAAAGCTGCAGGATTTTGAATATTTTTGCGTAGGTGAAACCGGTTTTGGTACAGCTTTAAACGCTTTAGCATTATGGCAGATGTGGCAACAATTGCGCCCGAAGAACCGAAGTCATCTGCACTTGATCAGCGTGGAAAAATTCCCACTTAACAAGACCGATTTTATTCGCGCGCTCAATGTCTGGCCGGAACTGCAACCTCTGGCCGAGCAGCTGATCG
This sequence comes from Acinetobacter sp. ANC 3781, assembly GCF_004331285.1. GTDB lineage: Bacteria > Pseudomonadota > Gammaproteobacteria > Pseudomonadales > Moraxellaceae > Acinetobacter. The sequence goes on along the minus strand of NZ_SJOH01000033.1, from coordinate 8,930 downwards.
AGCAATATCCACTGCCTATTGCCGGCTGTCACCGACTAAACTTTCCTGACGATCGTTTTTCCATTGATCTATGGCTCGGTGATGCCAATGATGTCTTGCCGGTCATTGTTAAAACCAAAGCTGTAGATGCCTGGTTTTTAGATGGTTTTGCACCTTCTTGCAATCCTGATCTGTGGCAAGAACATGTTTTGAGCCATATTATCCGGCTTTCTAATTATGGAACGACTTTTGCCTCCTTTAGTGTTGCGGGTGTTTTAAAGCGGGGCTTAAGCGAGCATGGAATTACGACTTCTCTGCCACCAGGTTTTAAGCATAAGCGTCAAATGCTCACAGCAATCTGGAACCCTCCAGAAGCTCAAAATCAACCAGTTCTTCAGTCAACAATCGCAAAGACCGAACAACCCGAATTAATAAATTCAGCTTCAGTATTTAAAAGACGCAAAATTGCAATTATAGGCGCAGGAATAGCCGGTTTAAGCTGTGCCTTCGCCTTTGCCAAGCGCGGCCATCAAATCGTCATTTACGACCAATCTGAGCCACTTGCAGGTGCCTCGGGTAATCCACTGGCCTTGCTCAACCCCAGATTAGGCCGTGTTGAGCAAAGTGCAGAGCATCTGGTCACGTTGGCATGGCAATATGCGATTCCGCATTATCAAAAATTCAAAGCTTTTCATCCGATTCAGGTCAGTCAATTGGCGCTTAAACAGGACGATGATTTACTTGAACTTGCAGAGCAATATCCAGATGGAGTATTTGCGAAAAAAGCCAATCAAAGTGATCTTAAAACTGAATTTCCGAGCCTAAAATTATTACAAGCCGGTACAATTTCGCCACCTCAATTACGCGATCAAATTTTGGCGCATCCTTCCATTCACTTTCAGCAAGCGGAAATTATTGAGTTAAAAACTACATCTAAAATTCAAGTGATCGACATCAAGCAACAATGTTTGGGAGAGTTTGATCATGTGATTATTTGTGCCGCACTGAATAGTAACAACTTTGCAAAACAATTCCCCAAATTGCAGCCGAACCGTGGGCAAGTCAGCTGGGTAAATAATCCAAATCATCCGTTACAGCCTGAACAGGCGTATAGCTACGGTGGTTATTGCATGCAGCTGGACCAGCAGCATCTGATTTTAGGGGCTTCATTTCACCCAGATTGTGATGATGATAAAGTTTTGGTTGAAGATCATGTGCATAATTATTCGCTGATCCATAGTGTCTTTCCGGATTATGCGCAATCTTTGCCGCCTGTTGAAACCTGGCAGGGCCGCGCATCGGTACGGACACAAAGCCCGGACTATTTCCCCTTACTCGGAAAAATTCAGCCAGATGCTGAAATATATACCTTTACGGCCTTAGGCTCTAAAGGCTTTTTATTTGCCCCGCTGTGTAGTGAAGTTTTGGCTGCCCAAGTTTTAGGGGAAGCCTGCCCGCTGACTTCATATTGGGTGAATAAACTTAATCCACGACGTTTTATCAAAAAAGTAAAACCGAAAAAGCCTTACTATCAAAAACCACTTCCAAACTCGCTTTAAAAAACCAGTCCACTAAAATCTTCCTTAATAAAAAAGAGAGATTGTGCGAAATTCATTTTTTAGCCATTAAAAAAGCACCTTACGGTGCTTTTTTCTTAAGCGCCCTGTTCTAAAGGCAATCCTGCATCACGCGCGGCACGCGTGCCACCCATCAATACAACATACTCACGCGAGCCATCTAAGCTCTCTAACTTTTCAGCAGCACGTGGTGCTTTACTTCCACCACCACATAAAATGTAAATGGGCTGATCCGACTCCACCTGAGTTAAGCTGTCTGCACTCAAGTCATCTATGGGCTGATTTACAGCACCTTTTACATGACCTTCAGCAAAGGCTTTTGTATCACGAACATCCCAGATAACTGCATTTTCTGGGAACTCAAATGTTGTAATTTCTTGCTTACGGATCATTGTGCACTCCTTTGATGTAAACAACACTTGGCAAATGAAGAAAACATCCCTAGCATCTCAGATATTCTTTCCCTTTGTAAAGGTCTAAACCATGCCTTCTTTCGATATTGTCTCTGAATTAGAAATTTTTGAAGTAAATCATGCCGTTCAAAACACGCAAAAAGAAATTGCAACACGTTTTGACTTCCGTGGCCAAGATGTTTCTCTTGAATTAAGCGAAAAAAATAAAGAAATCAAAATCACGACAGAAAGTGATTTTCAATGTGAACAAGTATATAGCATGCTAGAAAATCATTTCTTTAAACGCAAAGTGGATATTCAAGCCCTTGATCCACAAAAAATGACCGCTTCAGGTAAAAATGTGATTCAAATCATTAAGCTTAAAGATGGTCTTGACTCTGACACCGCAAAAAAAATTAATAAAGCCATTAAAGAAAGTGGCATTAAGGCGCAATCTTCTATTCAAGGCGACAAGATTCGTGTAACGGATAAGAAACGCGATACTTTGCAACAAATTATGGCATTCTTAAAAGAGCAGCAATTTGGTGTGCCTTTGCAGTTTAATAACTTTAAAGACTAATACACTGATGCAATAAAAAGTCGAGGAATTTCATGACACCGACCAATCGCTTATCAAAACTGGTTAAAGCAACCTCTAAATTACCCAAAGGTATTCGCAGTACACTGTGGAGCAAAGCATTTGGTCGGATCGTACCGATGGTGGGTAGTGCCAATATTCGCTACCTCGAAGTGAGCCACTCGAAAGTGGTAGTGAAAATTGAAAACCATCGTGCAATGCAAAACCACATTGGTCAGGTGCATGCCTGCGCCATGGCATTAATTGCTGAAACAGCTACCGGTTTTGTTACAGGCATGAATGTTCCGGACTCTTGTATCGTATTAATCAAAAGTTTTAAAGTTGATTTTAAACGCCCCACCAAAGGTGCAATGATTGCAACTGCAACACTTACCGATGATCAGCAAAAAATGATGCAAAGCACTGAAAAAGGTGAAACATTGGTGACCGTAAAGGTGACTGATGAATCAGCTGAAGAACCGATTCAATGTGAAATGTTGTGGGCTTGGGTGTCAAAGTCACAATTAAATAAATAGTTTGATTTTTAATTTTGATTACTTAAAGCTAAATCGAATGATGTTTTTTTCTTTTGTAAAAATAACTGAGCTTAAAATAGAGCAGACGTTGTTTTAAAAAATTCAGCACATAAAAAAGCCCAATCCATATTGGGCTTTTTTATATTTCATTATTACGCGGGTTGTAATGCTAAATATTTTTGTTTTACATCCTCTGGAATTTGACGCTTTCCACCTTTCACATCGACGGCAACAAAGGTAAACACTCCTTCTGTCACACGGATTGGTTCACGTGAACTGTCATGACTATCCCAGACTTCAATTTGCATTTGAATAGAGGTATTACCTACTTTCAAGATTTTGGTATAACAACTAATTACATCACCGACTTTTACCGGAACCAAAAAAGTCATTTGATTAATTGAAATAGTTGCACAACGTCCTTTACTAAAACGTTCTGCATGAATTGCACCTGCCAAATCCATTTGTGAAACAATCCATCCACCAAAAACATCACCACTCCAGTTGGTATCTGCCGGCATCGCAATGGTTTGAAGAGAAAGGGTTCCTTCAGGTTTTACATGAGTATCTGACACATTAGCTCCCAGTTTTGGCATTTAATTGCTGATCTAGCCACTGTTGCAGCTCTGTAGATCGTAAAGCACCGCTTATTCTAGCAATTTCACGGGTTTTATTCATCAAAACCAAGGTTGGAATACTCCGTACATTAAAAGCCCCGCTGAGTCGAGGCGATTGTTCGGTATTAATTTTTGCAAAAACCACTTTCGGATTCTGTTTTGCCACCTGTTCAAAATGAGGGGCCATCATCTTGCAAGGACCACACCATTCCGCCCATAAGTCAATCAGTACAGGCAATTCGCTATGGGTGACAAAGTTACTAAAATTATGCTCATTTAATTCAATTGGAGCCAGAGGAATAAGCGCATGTTGACACTGGCCACAGTTTGGATTTGCCTCTAGTTTATCTTCAGGTACTCGATTTCTAGCACCGCACGCAGGACATACAATAATCATTTAGCTTACTCCAATATGTTGATGTAAGAATTCTAATTGGGTAGATATCGCTTTTTCAAACCATTGATCATGATAAATATCAAAATGTTGCATATCCCATTCATGATATTGCACATAAGGTGCAATATTGGTTGCTGTTTCCCGACTTGACTCAATAGGGATCAGACTATCTCGTTTGGAAGCAATAAACAGAACAGGGATACTAATTTTACGCACATCCTGAATAGGACGATACCGAATTAAATTAAAAAAGATCCGGGCCGGAATCTCTCCACTCCAGAAATAATCCGAATTGACAATGGACAAATAACCGTCATAACTATCGGCTGTCGGCATAAAACATAAACCCTTTCTGTCTACGACAGGCAAGGTTTTCGGGGACATGCCGACTTTTGCACCCATATAGTCCTGACTGGATATTTTTAATGCTTTCGGGAGCTGTTGTAAAGGGTAAAGCTTGGCACTTTCTGTTCCATCAACAAAGGGAATTTGAGCTATTACAGCATGAACATTTTTTAATTCCGCTGCCAAATTTAAGACATATCCCCCACTTAAAGAAGTCCCCCAGAGTACAATACGCCGCGTATCTACTGATTTTCGCTCTAAAATATGCGCAATCATGGTTCGCCAGTCTTCCAATTGAGATTGAATCGACACCAACTCACGTGGACGACCTGTGCTTCCACCCCAATAACGATAATCAAACAATACAACTGCATAACCTGCTTGAGCAAAACGTTTGGCATACTGAACCAGTTTAAAGTGACGCAAGGCTGCCAAACCATGAGCCATGATAATGACAGCAGGTTTTTGTTCAGTTTTGGGACGGTAAAAATCCGCAGCAATGACATCTTTTCCACTATTTACATACAGTGGCTCAACTGTATAGGAATGCATATGCGCTCCATTGCGTTATTTTATGGTTGTAATCGCTTATAAAAATTTCAACAGATTAAGCTCCTGTTTCAGCTTAATGCTATCATAAAGCATATATCTATTTAGAAAATTATGGAGTGACAAAATGAGTGAAAATGTCGGCTTTGCAGGTCAAATTACCCCAGAACAAGTAGCACAAGTTGTTGAGAAAGGTTTTAAATCAATTATCAACAACCGTCCAGATATGGAAGATGGTCCCGAACAACCTACAAGTGCACAAATTGAAGAAGCTGCACGCAATGCGGGTTTAGATTACGTTTTCCAGCCTGTAGTTGCGGGTCAAATTACTGAAATTGATGTCCGTACATTTGCCAATCATTTTAATGAGCTTCCAAAGCCGGTACTCATGTTCTGCCGTACCGGAAACCGCTCAAACAATTTATTCCAACTTGCAAAACAAATGGATTTACTGGATGATTAAGCATGTTGTTGATCATGTTTTAATAAGTTTAAGTTTGACCTGGAATATATAAATTTTCGCAGAAACTATTGAGTTACCTTGTAGTTTAAATTCTTCGGTGAATGTTACAGGTCAAATGATAATTTTAAATTTCGATGCATCAAAGATTCTAAATGGATAATTGTGAATCGCTTCCATCAGTAACAAGGCAAGCGATTTCAGTCAATCAATTACGTCATATTACTGAACAAGCTCATATTAGTTTTATTTATCAACCTATTCTCAATAATAAATTTTCTGAAACAGACATCGTTGAAATTTCAAAATATTATAATATGCTTCTAAAACCAATTTTAATGATATATCGTAGCGTACGCTCTTCCGTATTATTTAATGAAGCGAAAAAGCTGGGATTGCTCAATGAATAAAATAATTCTTCTTATCCTTATTTCATGTGCCTTTGCGGGATGTAGCTCTATGAATGTTCGACCTACGGTTGGGGTGAGTGTGGGAACTTCAATTTAAAGCTCCTAAATAAAAAACAGCGCCGAAGCGCTGTTTTTTATTGGAATTAATTTCCATCATTACAATTGAGAGAAGTACCATAAGGACTAACTAAATTAGGAGCTATACCATTTTCTACATCAATATCACTAATCAAATAACCCAAACCAAGACTAGTAGAACCGCTGATTTGTTTACCACTCACAGTCGAATCAGCAAGAAGTTGAATATTTAAATAGCCTGCATAACGTTTAGGGTACTGAATTTTCAAATCGAAACGACCATTCGTATCTGTGGTGTATTTATTATCTGTAGCAGGCACATTTTCTTTGTTGATAAAAGATACAACTTGAACCGTCTGACCTGGCTTAACTGGTGCTAGTTGATCTATTTCTTTTCCACCACTATTCACTTTAACTGTCGGCGAAAAACACTGTGTTATTACATCAGGAAGATATTTATCGGCTTTACCATCCCGCGGTATATCTGTATCGAAAAAGCCAAAGTTTCCTTTATTGTAACTTAAAGCATTAACTCCCATAACAACCTCTTGATTAGGAAGCGGCTTACCGTCAACATCTGTGACTTGAACAGAAACGTTTTGGTAATAAAACACACCATTCAAAGAATCTTCAATTTTAGTAGGATTGTATGATACCGCAATTGCACCTACTGGCTGAGGTACAGTTGAATTCACTACATCTAATTTATAGCTATAGACCTGAGTAGATTGGCCAAAATTTGCTTCAAGCACTAAATCATCTAAAACAAATTGTGCTGCACTATATGCTGATGCTCTTTGTAACTCGCTAAATGATAATGTATATGTAATTCTTCCATTTGCATCAGTTTGATTTGCATTAGGAGTAAATTTCACGCCATTCAATGCTGAGTTTTTGACTTTCAATGAAATCGCTTGATTGGCTAAAGTAGCGCCATTAGAATCGACCGCTGTTAAAGATACCGTAGTCTGATCGCCTCGGACATTTAATGTAGTTTTAGTCGCCTCAAACAGAACAATACTTGTGGTATCAGAACCATTATTTGTATCTGCACCAGTTACTGAAACGGTTTGTTCTTGACTTAACGAACCATTATTTGTTTTAGCAATAATTTTAAAACCATTCTTTATTAAATCATTTAATGTCGTTGATGTACTTGGCGTGGATAATACATAAACAGCATTTCCAGCTTCATTTGTAGTTTGCTTCGCAACACTTGAATTACTTACATTATTCGTTGGATCAACAATCATTAAAGTAATATCTGCATTCGCAACTCCACCTTTATTTTCATCTAAAGCACGTACAGTAACAGTAAGCTGACCATTCGTTGCAGCCATAGATAACTTATCTAATTCAATTTTTAATGCAGAAACTGTTGCAGATGTTCCTGTATTCCCTCCATTATTCCCATTCCCTGAATTATTAGAAGAACCTTCTTGATTATAATATCCTTCACTTCCACCACCACCACAACTCGCTAACACAACAGCTAAAGCTACTGTCGATAATTTTAATCCAACATTTTTACTCATTAAAAAATCCCCCCAATCCCTATAAAAATAGTGTTTTCATTTAATTTATATTGACCGATATGTAATCATATCTGGTGGTTTATGTAAACAAAAGCATGATAAATGTTTAACTGTGTTAGCCTAAAAAATATAGAAATGAGAGTTATTTCACAATGTACGACATTATTATTCTAGGTGCGGGTACTGCAGGAATATCTGCCTATAAAGAAGCAATCAGACACACCCAAAATATTCTGATAATTAATGATGGACCTTGGGATACTACTTGTGCCCGTGTAGGATGTATGCCAAGTAAAGTCCTTATATCAACAGCCAACAGAATGCATGAAATTCAACATGCACAAGAAGTTGCTCTAAGTGTCTCAGCTAAAATTGATACATCGCAGGTGATGCCACATCTAAGAAAACTACGCGATCACTTCACCCAGGCAACACTAGAGGAAGTTAATCGTTGGGATAATGCCCATAAAATCTCTGGAAAAGCCCATTTCATCGATTCAAAAACGGTTCAAGTTAATCAAAAACAATATCAAGCCAAAAGCTTCATTATTGCTGTGGGATCAACCCCGACTCTTAATAAAGATTGGAAAAATGAACTGGGTGATAAACTCATTACTTCCGATCAGATTTTTGAACTAGAAACATTACCAAAATCATTAGCAGTGATCGGTAGTGGGGTTATTGCGATTGAACTTGCACAAGCCATGCAGCGTTTAGGAGTTAAAACAACTGTTTTTGCCCGTAGCCATAAAGTGGGATCTTTAACCAGTCCAAAATTACAAAAAATTGCACAAGATATTTTAGCGGAAGAATTAAATATCAAGTTTGAAATACTGCCTGAGCAAGTCCGAAAATTCCGTAACAAAGTTAAAATCAGTTATACAGAAAATGGAAATCTAAATAATTTAACTGCTGATTATGTATTGGTCGCGACAGGACGTAACAGTTATTTAAATAGTTTAAGTCTAGAAAATATCAATTCTAAATTTACTGATCTAAAAAAACTTCCTGTAGATCTGTACACTAAACAATTAGCTGATTATCCAATCTTCATTACTGGCGATGCTCATACAAATTCTCCAGTTCAGCATGAAGCTGCTCACGAAGGGCGAACTACAGTTCATAATTGCCTGAACTTTCCTAAACTTAAAAATATCAAGACTCTGACCCCACTAGGCATTGTCTTTAGTCAACCGGAAATGGCTATTGTTGGACAGAGCTTTCAGCAGCTGACGCAATCCAAAGCTGAATTTGTCACCGGCTTTGTGTCTTACAAAAACCAGGGCCGGGCCATGGTGTTGGGTAAAAACCAAGGGGCTGTCGAAGTTTATATCGAAACAGCAACCCGCAAGTTTCTGGGAAGCGAACTGTTCGTTGAGTCTGCTGAACATATGGCGCATCTATTATGCTGGATGATCTCTGAAGGGTTAAGCCTGGATGAGATCCTGGAGAAACCCTTTTACCATCCCACCCTGGAA
>NZ_SJOH01000032.1 GCF_004331285.1 Acinetobacter sp. ANC 3781 | reverse complement strand
CATGAGTATTTTAGTTATCGCTGAGCACGACAATAAAGCACTAAACGGTGCAACTTTAAACGTTGTTGCTGCAGCTCAAAAAATCGGTGGTGATATCACTGTATTGGTTGCGGGTTCTGGCGCTCAGGCCGTTGCGGATCAGGCGGCTCAAGTTGCAGGCGTAAGCAAGGTATTGCTTGCTGACAACGCGGCTTATGCACACCAGTTGGCTGAAAACGTAGCGAAAGTTGTTGCCGAGTTAGGCAAAGGTTATTCCCATATCCTGGCTGCATCTACCTCAAATGGTAAAAACGTACTGCCACGTGCGGCTGCACTTCTTGATGTCAGCATGATCACGGATATCATTGCTGTTGAAAGTCCAACCACTTTCAAACGTCCAATCTATGCCGGTAACGCCATTGCAACGGTTGAATCTTCGGAATCTGTTGTGGTTGCCACTGTTCGTGGTACTGCATTTGATCCTGTTGCGACCACAGGCGGTTCTGCAGCAGTTGAAGCGGTTGCTGACGTTCAGGATGCGGGCATCTCTACGTTTATTTCTGAAGAGATTGTTAAATCTGAACGTCCAGAACTCACCGCTGCGCGTATTGTGGTGTCGGGTGGTCGTGGTGTGGGTTCAGGTGAAAACTATCACAAGATCCTTGATCCACTGGCGGACAAGTTGGGTGCTGCTCAAGGGGCATCACGTGCTGCAGTGGATGCAGGTTTTGTACCTAACGACATGCAAGTCGGTCAAACCGGTAAAATCGTTGCACCTGACCTATACATCGCGGTTGGTATTTCGGGTGCGATCCAGCATTTGGCAGGGATGAAAGATTCTAAAGTGATCGTTGCGATCAACAAAGATGAAGAAGCGCCAATCAACGCAGTAGCAGATTACTGGTTAGTCGGTGACTTGAACGCTGTAATTCCTGAATTGGTTTCAAACATATAAGCTAAGTAACTGTATTAAATAATTAAATGGAATAAATACTTTTTCATAAAAGCATTTATTCCGTGCTACGAAATAAATAACCGGTAAAGGAATTTACCGTAAAAATCAACAAAGGGAGTGGACCATGATCCGTGATCCAGAAATGCTGGAACAGCTTTTAGACACCATCCGAAATTTTGTCAAAAATGAACTGGTGCCGTTAGAACACGAGGTGGAAGAAAGCAACGCCATTCCTGAACATATCGTCAGCCAGATGAAAGAGCTGGGTCTGTTTGGCCTGACCATTCCCGAGGAATATGGCGGTCTCGGCATCACCATGGAAGAAGAAATTCTGGTGGCGCTGGAACTGGGCCAGACCTCGGCCGCTTTCCGTTCCCTGATTGGCACCAATAACGGCATTGGCTCCAGCGGGATCCTGATCGATGGCACAGACGCGCAAAAGCAGAAATATCTGCCGCGTTATGCCAGCGGGGAATATATCGGATCCTTCTGTTTAACCGAACCGGATTCAGGTTCAGATGCGGCCGCGTTAAAAACCAGTGCCACCAAAGACGGTGACTATTATATTTTAAACGGCACCAAGCGCTTTATTACCAATGCCCCGCGTGCAACCACCTTTACCGTGATGGCGCGTACCAATCCCGAAATTAAAGGCGCGGGCGGCATTTCTGCATTTTTGGTCGAAGCCGGTACCCCGGGGCTGTCTTTGGGCAAGATTGACAAAAAAATGGGCCAGCATGGCTCGTATACCTGTGACGTGATTTTTGATCACTGCCGCGTGCATCAGGATCAGCTGATTGGCGGGCAGGAAGGCATTGGCTTTAAAACTGCGATGCGCGTACTGGATAAAGGCCGTTTGCATATTGCCGGCTACAGTGTTGGCATGGCAGAACGCATGCTGGAAGATGCGCTGCATTATGCGGTAGAACGGAAACAGTTTGGTCAGCCGATTGCCAACTTCCAGCTGATCCAGGGCATGCTGGCCGATTCCAAGGCTGAAATCTACGCGGCAAAATGTATGGTGCTGGATGCGGCCCGACTGCGCGATGCCGGCCAGAATGTGACTGTCGAAGCCTCGTGCGCGAAAATGTTTGCCACGGAAATGTGTGGCCGTGTTGCCGATCGCTGTTTACAAATTCATGGCGGTGCGGGTTATATCAGTGAATATTCAATCGAGCGTTTTTACCGCGATGTACGTCTGTTCCGTTTATATGAAGGAACCACTCAAATTCAGCAGATTATTATTGCCCGTGAAATGATTAAACAAGCTACCGCTTAAATAGAACAACTATATTTTTGGACTAGACCACATGACTTCAAAAACCAGATTCAACTGGCAAGACCCGTTTTTAATCGAGCAGCAGCTGACCGAAGAAGAGCGCATGATTCGTGATTCTGCCCAGGCCTATTGCCAGGGTAAATTGTTGCCGCGTGTGCTGGAACAGTTCCGCCATGAAACCACCGATGCCTCCATCTTTCGCGAGATGGGTGAGCTGGGCCTGCTAGGTCCCACCATTCCGGAACAGTATGGCGGTGCAGGGCTGAACTATGTCAGTTATGGCCTGGTGGCACGTGAAATTGAATATGTCGATTCGGGTTACCGTTCCATGGCCAGTGTACAAAGCTCGCTGGTGATGGTGCCAATTAATGAATTTGGTTCGGAAGAACAGAAACAGAAGTATCTGCCGAAACTGGCCACCGGTGAATACATCGGCTGCTTCGGCTTGACCGAACCGGATCATGGTTCTGACCCGGGCAGCATGATTAGCCGGGCCAAAAAGGTCGAGGGCGGTTACCGTTTAAGTGGCGCAAAAATGTGGATCACCAACAGTCCGATTGCCGATGTGTTTGTGGTCTGGGCCAAAGAGGTTTCAAAAGAAGGTAATGTCGGCGAGATCCGTGGCTTTATTCTGGAAAAAGGCTGGGAAGGGCTGTCTGCACCGGCGATTCACGGCAAGGTCGGCTTACGTGCCTCGATTACTGGTGAAATCGTGATGGATAACGTGTTTGTACCTGAAGAAAATGCCTTCCCGGAAATTCGCGGCCTGCGTGGTCCGTTTACCTGCCTGAACAGTGCCCGTTATGGCATTGCCTGGGGTGCGATGGGCGCAGCAGAATTCTGCTGGCATACTGCCCATCAATACACCATGGACCGTAAACAGTTTGGCCGCCCACTGGCGGCCAACCAGCTGATCCAGAAGAAACTGGCCGATATGCAGACTGAAATCGCCTTGGGTTTACAGGTTGCACTGCGTTTCGGCCGGATGAAAGATGAAGGCATTGCATCGGTTGAAGGCACATCACTGATCAAACGCAACAACTGTGGCAAGGCACTGGATATTGCCCGACTGGCGCGGGACATGCTCGGTGGGAATGGCATCAGTGACGAGTTCGGGGTAGCGCGTCATCTGGTCAATCTGGAAGTAGTCAATACCTATGAAGGCACCCATGACGTGCATGCCCTGATTCTGGGTCGTGCACAAACCGGCATTGCTGCATTCGGTAATTAATTCGCTCAAAATAGACCATGTTTGGATTGGTATTCTTCATGGGCTTAAAGTTTCTAGCAGCCACCTAGGCTGGTTTAGCTATGCTAACCCAGCTTTTCTTTGAAGTTGGGATATTTTGTTTTTCAAGATTGATATATTGTTTTTTGACTATTCGATTAAATAGGATTTTCTGTGATTTTTTAAAGTATTCCCTATGTTCTAAGTTTAGATTTTTTGATTATAAATGCTGAATATTTTGTAAAATTTTTTTGATCAGAGAATTTTTAGGGTCAGTGTTGCTCATGACTGCAAAAGTTATAAACATGTATAAATAAACCCATACCGACTTTTTCTAGTGAGTTTCATATAAAAACTATCCGAATATCTATCTAACCAGTTGTATAAGAGCTTTCCTTGATAGGATGGTTTTTATACAGGTATAAATTTGTATATAAAAAGCCGATTAAATTAAATCGGCTTTTTCTGTTTTAAATAAAAATGCACAGTAAGAACAAGTTTGACTCATGCCATTTTAAGGCATAAAATGGCATTTAGTGGTGTGTACGGAGCATATTATGACTATACTTGTAAAAAAACGAGTTCAATACACGGTTGATCAGGCAATTATGGAATCAGCAGAATATATTATGGCGAAAGTTGGCTTGACCCCTGCCACCGTACTTAGCATGGTTTATGCAGAAATTGCACGTACTGGCAAAATACCAGTCACTACTCAGGTGGGTGACGAAGATTTTAATACAGCAAGATTAATTGCCGTCAGCCATAATATTCCAAGCGTAAAAGTATCTAACGATGCTGATGCTGCTGCTTTTTTAGAAGATGATGGCGGTTACTAATGGTCCAACAACTATATTGGGCTTATGTTGGCTTTACAGATATTACCGATGGCAAGACCAGACCTATTTTGTATATTCGCCAAACGGATACCGACTATGTCATATTCCGTTTAAGCAGTCAGTATGAAAATAAGTCTGCTTTTATCAAGAGTAAATATGTGGAAATTAAAAACTGGCAACAGGCAGGCTTAAAAAAGCTATCCTGGATTGATACAGTACAAACATATCAGTTACCTATCCATAAAACCCAACTAACGTACATTGGACAACTTTCTGCTGATGATCTGGAACGCTTAATCAAACATCTTGAAGTTAAGTAATAAACTGAATTTGTATAATTTCAACTAGAATTAATCGACACAGACAATAAAGAAATCCTCCTATTGCTGGGAGGATTTTTTGTTTCTATATGCTTTTAGTCACTAAAAATAACTATTAGGGGTTTATTGTATAATTTGGCTTAAGTTTATTTATAGCTAAAATTTCATTACCTTAATGATCTGATGATGCATTCTCAAGTTGAATGTTTTTTAGCCCGTCATTAACTTTATTTAAAAGATGAATCAAAGTCACCACATCATCAAAAGAAATTTTGTTTAAAGCCTGACCATAAAAATTAAAAAAATTATCCTGTAATTTATCCCAGGCTTGAAAACCGTCACTGGTCATGGCGACATTTTTTGCACGTCTGTCATGTTCATCAATAATACGCTGTACCAAGCCATCACGTTCCAGTCGCTTTAAAACAGCATCCAGATTTTGACGACTAACCCCCAGATACTCAGTCAAGTCTGAAAAGGACATGCCTGAGGTCACGTGCGGCCGGGACAGTGCACCCAGCACTGCCCAATGCACAGGAGAAATACCGAGTTCATTCGAGCACTTTCGGTCTAGCGTATTACCCACCTGAAACAATCTAAAAAAAAGTCTATTGTGGGCAGCATATAAAGATTGATCATAATTTTTCTGTAAAGCATCACTCATTCTAAAGACCACCCAAATCAAAGCGTTTAAATAAAAAAGAGTATACCTTATAGGTATCTTGCATAAATAAAATTCCTGATGCTGAGAAGCATTATAGGATTAGTAGATCATTCGTCTTTAAAAGCGTGCTGTCATACAACCTTCTTTTTCCTGTGATACCTGTGTCACTAGAGTGAAATCTAAAAGTAAATCATGCTATATGTCAATGTATTTAATTGATAATGCAATTAAATTACTAATAATAATGAATAAAATAAATATCCAAACTTAATTTATGTAAACATATTGACATAAAACCATTCTGATTCTATTGTATTTAAAACAGACGCTAAATTAAAAAATAGCCAGGCAAATTTGATAAAAATACAGCAGGAAGAGACATATGAAAGGATTGAAGAATAAGGTTGTAGTCGTGACCGGTGGTGCAGGTGGAATTGGTTCAGCAACCTGCCGACGTTTGGCTGAAGAAGGTGCCAAAGTGGCGATCTTTGATATGAATCTTGAAGCGGCAGAAAAATTGGCCAGTGAAATTAACAACCAGCATGGTCAAGCTTTGGCGATTCAGTGTGATATCACCCAAAGCGATGTCGTGGAACAGGCAGTTCAGCAGATAGAAGCAGAACTTGGACCAATTGATGGGTTGGTCAATAACGCAGGCTGGGATATTTTCAAACCCTTTGTCAAAAGCAATCCACAAGAATGGGACAAACTGATTCAGATCAATCTGGTCGGTATGCTGAACATGCACTTTGCAGTACTCAAGGGTATGGTGGAACGCAACTCTGGAAGCATTGTCAATATTGCTTCTGATGCCGCACGTGTCGGTTCTTCGGGTGAGGCTGTGTATGCTGCATGTAAAGGTGGACTGCTTTCATTTTCTAAAACGCTGGCCCGTGAACATTCTCGCAACAACATCAAAATCAATGTGATTTGTCCAGGACCGACCGATACCGCTTTGCTTGCAGGTGTCACTGAAGGTGCGTCTAATCCCGAAAAACTCCGTGAAGCTTTTGTTCGTGCAATTCCGCTCGGCCGTCTGGGTCAACCCGAAGATTTGGCGTCTTCGATCGCCTTCTTCTTAAGTGATGATGCCAGTTTTATTACCGGACAAGTACTCAGTGTTTCTGGCGGTTTAACCATGAATGGCTAAGCAAAACGCGTAACTCGTGATTAAGAATAAAAGTCAGATAAGCAATACAGGAAGCAATAAAATGAATTTTGAAGATATTTTATACGAAGTAAAAAATGGCGTTGCTTGGATTACGATTAACCGCCCTGAAAAAATGAATGCTTTCCGGGGTCAAACCTGCGATGAAATTATCCGCGCACTTAATAAGGCGGGTTATGACCGTGACGTGGGGGCAATTGTTCTCACAGGGGCGGGTGAAAAAGCATTCTGTACGGGTGGAGATCAATCCGCACACAATGGCAATTATGACGGTCGTGGCACCATTGGCTTGCCGATGGAAGAAATGCATACCGCAATTCGTGATGTACCTAAACCGGTGATTGCGCGGGTACAAGGTTATGCGATTGGGGGCGGTAATGTATTGGCCACCATTTGCGATTTAACCATTTGTTCCGAGAAAGCGATTTTTGGTCAGGTTGGTCCGAAAATGGGATCAGTAGATCCAGGCTATGGTACAGCTTTCCTTGCTCGAGTCGTGGGTGAGAAAAAAGCGCGTGAAATTTGGTATATGTGCCGTCGTTACAGCGGTCAAGAAGCAGTGGAGATCGGGCTGGCGAATAAATGTGTGCCTGCAGAGCAATTGGATGCCGAAGTCCAGGCATGGGCAGAAGAAATCTGTCAACGTAGTCCGACCGCGATTGCGATTGCCAAACGTAGCTTCAATATGGATACCGCACATCAGGCGGGGATTGCCGGGATGGGCATGTACGCACTGAAATTGTATTACGACACAGAAGAGTCACGTGAAGGCGTTAATGCACTGAAGGAAAAACGCCAACCTGAATTTCGTAAGTTCTATAAATAAGGAAAAAAAAGCATGACTAAAAATCCTTATATTACGGAAGACTTAGAGTTTTTAGCAGAAACTGCTGAAAAGTTTGCACAAAAATTTATTGCACCGGGTTTTTTAGAACGCGATCAAAGTCGAATTTTTGATCGTGAGCTGGTCAAAAAAATGGGTGAAATGGGTTTTATTGCGCCAGAATTGCCTGAACAGTACGGCGGTCAAGGCATGGGGCGTCTGGCTGCAGGCATTATCCATGAGGCAGTGGCCAAGGCAGATTTAAGTTTTTCCTATATTAATCTGCTCGCTTCGCTAAATGGCCAGATTCTGGCTGAACATGGACAACCTGAAGTGGTAGAGCCTTGGCTGAAAAAACTCACCGCAGGTGAAGCGATTTTTTCAATTGCCCTGACTGAACCGCGTGGTGGTTCAGATGCTGCTAACCTGCGTTTAAGAATCGAACGTGATGGCGATGATTATGTGATTAATGGTGAAAAAACCTCGATTTCTGCTGCAGATCAAGCTGATGCATCGGTGGTGTTTGGCCGTACTGGCGCCAATGAAGATGGCGCGCATGGCGTGACAGCCTTACTGGTTCCGATGGATTTGCCGGGAATTAGTACCACGCGTTTTGATTGTCATGGCCAGCGTGCCATTGGTCGCGGTTCAATCTTCTTTGATAATGTGCGTGTACCAGTCAATCATCGTTTAGGTGATGAAAACAAAGGTTTTGTCCAAGTCATGCAAGGTTTTGACTTTTCACGTGCCTTGATTGGTTTACAGGTGTTGGCCGTTGCCCGCGTCAGCCTGGATGAAGCGTGGGAATATGCTTCTCAACGTGAAGCGTTTGGCCAGCCCCTCACGGCTTTCCAAGGGGTATCGCATCCATTGGCCGAGTATGAAACTCAGGTAGAAGCGGCACGTTTACTCTGCTTGCAAACCTTGTGGCTAAAAGATCATGACTTACCGCACACTTCAGAAGCCGGGATGTGTAAGTGGTGGGGACCGAAACTGGCTTATGACGTGATTCATCAATGTTTGCTCACATTTGGTCATGCCGGTTATGACCGTGGTGTGATGGAACAACGTATGCGTGATGTACTGGGCTTCCAGATTGGGGATGGTACAGCACAAATCATGAAAACCATTATTGCGCGTAAAAAAGCAGGACGCAAAGCGGTACCGGCCTAAGATGAACGCATCGTAATCATTATTTCAGATTGTTCAAATAGCGATTTGAGCAATCTGGAGAATTTGGATCTGCAATTTGATGGCTGACATCTATTGTGTGATTTAACAAAGAGAACAATTGGATAATTATAAAATTGGAGTTATGGAATGGATTTCGATGCGGTTCTTTTACCCCCACGTCGGGAAGAAATGTTGCAACAAGGCTATTGGTTAAATAAAACCATTCTTCAGTCACTGAATGAAGCGGTACAGCAATATCCTGACAAAGTGGCATTGGTCAGTTATAAAACTGAAGATCAATCTGAAAAAAGCTTTACCTATCGGGAAATGCTGCATACTGCCAATAAGATTTCCTTGGGACTGAAGCGTTTAGGTGTTCAAAAGCAAGATATTGTCTCTTGCCAGTTACCCAACTGGTGGGAGTTCACTTTATTGTATATCGCTTGTCGTCGTATAGGCGCAATCCTTAATCCGCTGATGCCAATTTTCAGAGAGCGCGAACTTTCATTTATGTTGAAACATACTGAAAGTAAAGTGTTCATTGTACCTAAAGTCTTTCGTAAGTTTGATCATGAAAAACTGGCCTATCAATTACAGAGAAATACTGAAACCCTAGAGCACGTCGTAGTAGTAGGCGGAGAGGGCGAGAATAGTTTCGAAAAATTATTATTAAATCACGGTCTGGATAATGACCCGCAAATCTTAAATACCCTAAATGATGTCACGATTACGGCTGACGATATTGCTCAGCTGGTATTTACCTCAGGTACTACAGGTGAACCCAAAGGTGTAATGCATTCAGCCAATACCTTATTTTCCAATATTGTACCGTATGCCAAGCGTTTACATTTAAGCAAAGACGATGTGATTTTTATGGGTTCGCCAATGGCGCATCAAACAGGCTTTATGTACGGCTTAATTATGCCGGTCTTGTTAAAAGCCAAAGCGGTGTTACAGGATGTTTGGGATGTAAATACTGCCATTGATTTGATTCATAAGCATCAAGTTACCTTTACCATGGCCTCTACTCCATTTTTAAATGATTTATCTGAAGTGGTATTGGATACCCACCAATCGTTAGATAGCTTGAAGTTATTCTTATGTGCGGGTGCACCAATTCCAAGCACGCTGGTTCAAAAAGCACGTCAAAATTTGGGTGTTAAAGTCATTTCAGCTTGGGGCATGACTGAGTGTGGCGCTGTAACGACCACTCGCCCTGAAGATGATGATGAGCGTTCATTTAATACCGATGGACTACCACTTCCTGGTGTTGAAGTTAAAATTGTGGATGATCACGGTGAGATATTACCACCGCATCAATCGGGTACGCTGATGATTCGTAGTTGTTCGAATTTTGGTGGATATATGAAACGGCCGCATTTAAATGAAACCAGTGAAGACGGTTGGTTTGATACCGGTGATATTGCCTATCAGGACGAGCAGGGCTATATCCGTATTGCGGGTCGTAAAAAGGATGTCATTATTCGGGGCGGTGAAAATATTCCAGTTGCCGAAGTGGAATCATTAATTTATTTACATCCCGATATTGCTACAGTCGCTTTAGTCCCTTATCCAGACGACAGAATGGGTGAAAAAGCCTGTGCAATTGTGAAGCTAAAAGAAGGGGCTGAACAAATTGTATTAAAAGATCTAGTCGATTTCTTGAAAATGCATAATCTGGCCAATCAATATTTACCAGAGCGTTTGGAAGTATGGGAAGACATCCCCATGACGCCTTCAGGCAAGATTCAAAAATTTAAACTCCGTGACTTGTTGCAGCAAAGTGCAAAAGTATAAAAAGCGTTTGATTCAAGAATAAATAAAAAACTTATCCTTGATAAATATCTCTACTGATATTTATCAAGGAAGTACTGCATCTTCAAAAATAGATTTTCAATAAGGAAAATTTGATAAATCTAGAATAAAAATGGAATTTAAGAATGAAAAAATATTTAGGTAATATGGCTCAACCTGCGCTTGGTCTAGCAATTTTAATGATTACGACTTCAAACCATGCGGCAATGACACTGGAACAACAGGTGGCCCATTTGCAAAAGCAAGTTCAGGAATTGCAGACTTTAATGCAGCAGCAAAAACAGGCCAGTGAAAAAATTTCTGCCGAGCTGCCAATATTGCAAGAAAAATCAGCTCTAAAAACTGATCTCAAGCAGATGGTGACAAAAGGCGGGGCTGAATTTGAATTGTATGGGAACGTTCGTGCGGATGCGAGTTATCAGGCCAAAGGACCAAGCACCATGTATAACTATATTAGCGCTGTTCCCTTGGAAGGCAGTGTCAATGAAGGCAATAATTCGGATAAATTTCAAAGTACTTTGAATGCAACGCGATTCGGTTTCAATTTTAAAACCCCTAAAATAGGTGAGCACAGCGTTGGGGGTAAAGTGGAAATGGATTTTTTTGGAGGAGCTGGACGGGATTCCTTCCGTATCCGTCATGCCTATTTAACTTATGATCAGTGGCTCATTGGTCAAACCTGGTCAAACTTCAACGCAATTGAATATTTCCCTGAAACGGTCGATGCCTCGCTTTCTGTGGGTGGTTCTTTAACCCGTGTTCCACAAGTGAAATTCAGCTATCCGGTAGATAAAAATATGAATCTTGCCTTTAGCTTAGAGGATTCTAAAGCTGAAACGGTAACCACTACAGGTACCCAAGGGTTTACCACGGATGCTCGGGCGAAACTGAAACTTCCTTCTGCGGTCGGCCGGCTGAACTATAAGTTTGATAATGGTTCTGCACTTTCAGGGCGTCTGTTTTTAACGCAAAAAGCCACAAATCATGAAGGGAATGATGATTTCTTGGCATGGGGCGCAGCATTGGGCGGCAAATATCAAGTGGCAGAAAATACGCTACTTCGATTTGATTATAATCACATTAAAGGCGACACCAAGAATGTACTTTGGTCTAATTATGCCTATGTTTTTGATGTTAATGGCGAGATGAAACCCAATGAATTTGATGTGGTCACTTTGGGTTTAACACAGAAAATCACCCCTAAAATCCGTTCTACTTTAGGCTTTGGTTATATGCGAGCAAATACGGATAATCATTTTGCCGATTTAGTGCGTAATGATTTAACTCAAAATAAAGAGTTAAAAGAAGGTTGGATTAATATGTTCTATAACCCGGTTAAACCTATTAATTTGGGTGTTGAATATATGTATGGTGAACGAAAAACTTTTGACGATCAAAAGGGCATAGATAACCGTGTGAATTTCACAGCAATTTATGATTTTTAAAAAAGATTTAATTTAGTATGGATTTTATATTTTTATAAAATTAAGTCTATTTAGATGATCGGGTTACAAAGTAAGGGGGGAAGCTGTTTTGGTCGTATTCGGAACGCGGATAGGTCTTCTAATTAGCTACCCTTTTTATCTAAATCAGATAGGATCTATTGGACTAAGATAACTCTAATTTAAAAAAAAAATTATCAGAGAAAATTATATGAATTCAGTGAAAAATCAAAAACAAAAAAAATCAAATTCTATGTAAAAATACAGCTTGGAAAAATTATAATGCTGATAATCCAACTGCTGATATATGTCAATATGCTAATGATGTACATCAAACTATTTACTGTCCAGAAAATCCAAAAAAACTATTCTTAAGGTCAACATATCATATTTTATAAGTAAAATAGAAACCCCTTAAGTTATTGAATTTTAATTTAAGAAAGAAAGATATGAAGTTATTGTTAGGTGTATCGGATTTAACATAATCTATATTATACGAAATCAGTCTTTATAAAAAATCATAAGAATAAAGGAGAATAGACAAAAGCAAAGTGCAGCTAACCAAATAAAAAAATAATCTTCACTCATTGATCTCTCCAGTGATATATTTTGCCAGTCAAAAAAAGTTAGCTTAACGAAGAATCAATAACTTAAAGAAAAATAAGTTTGACCAGGCTAACTTCCCAGGTGATACATAATGCCTATTATACGAAATCTCAGCCTATTCATGATCATCAAAATGT
>NZ_SJOH01000031.1 GCF_004331285.1 Acinetobacter sp. ANC 3781 | reverse complement strand
TTAATTTTAAGTTAAAAAACATCATTGTGTTATAAATAAATAGGGCAAAAAAACATGAATAATATTCATATCGGAGATATTGTTTATTTAAAATTTGTCCAGGCTTCTGTAATGGTTGAAGAAATTCGGGACAATGAGGGTGTATCTGTAGAGTTTAATAACAAAAAGGAATTCATTCGAAAAACCTTTTTTTATCGAAAACTTAATTAAAAAATTTGATTCGAAGAGGGGGGGCTTAAATATTAATACCTATTTGCTCACTAAAAAAAGTATTGAAATTAAATAATATCACACGGTATCTCGATTGAGTCTCTAGAAAAGAAAATCTTCCTGAAGATGACTTCTTCTTTACCTCAATATTTCACCTATTAATTATAAACTATTGTTTTTTTAGATATTAAAAAGCCCCATGGTTAGGGGCTAGTCGTATACAGGTCAAGCCCATATACTGTAAGAGGCTCATCTCAAACTGAGTGTATTAGAACACAGCAGCCTTTAAATAACCATCTAAATCTGATTTAAACTGTCAATTGTTGTGCGATTACTGGCCATAAATTCTGATGTGATTTTTTAAACATCAGCATATGACCAATTGCTTTATGCTCATAACTTTTAGGCTTGAGTTCGATCATCTGGGTATCTGCATTCGGGTACAAGCGTAGTAAATCTTTTACGTTTGCTTTCGTTGCAATTTCATCATCTGAGGACCAGATCGAGATAATCGGGCACTTAATTTCAGCGTGATAATCTTCAAATACGGTTTTACCCATCGCATTCATGACATAACCCGGTTTGCTACAAAATTGCGCCCATTGTTTAGCCACATCTTTAGGTAAGTTTTCACCCATGCCAATGGCTTGAGTGGGTCCATAGCCTTTGGTAAGGCGCGCTAATGGGAAAATAACATTGAACATAATGGGGGCAAGTAGTTTGGTTTTACCTTTTAGACCTTTTACATGTCCAGTAGAGCCTGAAACCGCAATGACTTTGGCAACTTTTTGATAATTTGGCACAATGCCTAAAAGCTGACCACCTGCACTATGGCCCAATAAAATGACCTGTTCTGATTGTGTCTTGCATAATAAGGTATCTATAGCGGCAGGAATATCAAGCTGTCCCCAATTAACAATACTCGCCTCAGACTTGTTTAAAGGGCCGTGTAAGGATCGACCAATACCACGGAAATCAAAACTTAAAACATCATAACCTTGCGTAGCCAACCATTCTGCAAAAGCCTGGTAGAAATGTTGGGTGATACCCGTTGCAGGGCAAATTAAAACGGGATAATTATTTTGACTTGGATTTTGTTTTGGGTAAAAACGTCCACTGAGAGAATATCCATCTTTACAGCTGATTTCTAATGTTTCAAAAAGACTCATAGTAGAACATTCTTTAAATTTATCTTGTTACTACTGTACCCAAGTTCTAAAAAGAAACTTGCGCAAATGATGACTTTGAAGTCAGAATAGCACTCTAAAAATATGGATATAAATCAATGGATATTGGAAGTTTAGAGCAATCTGTTTCGCTTGCCATTATATTTAGCGGTATTTTTCTTTGGGTGGGCATGCTGACTGGGATATGGAAATATTATCAGATCAGTCATTCTGAACAGGCACGTGCCCATTATTATGTTGATATTGCCCATAGAAGCAGTTTGCTTTATGCACCCGCCAGTTTAATTATTGCGGTATTGGCATTTTTTTCAGTCTGGGCAGAGGAATTGAACTTAATCTTTGTGTTGATCAATCTATTCTTTTTTAGTTTTTCAATTTTAAGTTATGTGCTCCATGGTTGGTTAAAAGATACCACCAATCAGTTTAAACAGCCGCATCAGATGGGGCGTTGGCATTTACCAAAATGGATGCTCAGCAGTGCGATGATTTTTTTAGTGATTGGAGAATTGGGAGCGACAGCAGGATTGTTGCTTGGTGCAATAATAGGTTTGAATAGATTGTAATCAAGGAGGTTTAAATAGATAATCTTTATAAGTTTTTTAGATTTTTCTTTTTAAGATGGGTGATAGTCACCCATCTTTTATTCTGTAGAATTGCTGTGTTTCTGTTGACGATACTTTTGATCGATCACAGCCCAAATATAAAAGGCAACTGAAACAATAAAAGCATACATAAAGAATTCAGGTTTTAAATTGCCTTGAATTAAACCATGGAATATTAATGTCACAAGCAGAGCAACAGTAGTACTCAAATAGGTGACCATGTTCTTGTTTGCTTTTAGAGCGTTAATGAAGATTTCTTTATTGAAATGTAATGATAACATCTCCACCCCTCCTGTGGTTTTTTTGACCTAAACCTAATTGTTTTAGTCAGATTAGCTTCTAATGTTGTACTTCTTATTTATTAGAATTTCAATAGCAAATGTCATTAATTTGTCATAAAACTATGTTAGTGCATAAATTCATCTGCTAATTTTATTCAAAACGTCGATATTTGACATTTTTAGTCCATAAATCGACCAGATTTTATAGTAGCACTTTTTAATAAATAAGCTTTATTCAACAATAGTAGATATATAAGATAGCAATATTGATGCCAAGAGCATGCAATACAGCATATTGAAGGGAAAGGTACTGGGGTAAATAACGATGAATCGCTAATTTTTTTTAGAATAAGGTATATACAGAAAACTGTGTCAATTAGAGATGTAAACAATAAAACTCTGCTTGGGTAAAACAGGATGTTTTATTGATCACGCTTAAAATCATGTTTGGGTAAAACTCGATTTTAACGACATCAGTTTTCGGTTACTTTTTAACTTTGTCGATCACAATAGCAATAATCAGCACAACGGTTGATGGAATAAGCCATGCTAAATTTTGTGCGTTTAAAGGTAAATGCTGAATAATTTCAGGTAAATTGAAACCTGCAACTTTAAGTCCATCCAGTATGCCAAATAAAAATGCAATCGCGGTTACAGGTGCAACAACGTAAGCAGGTTTATTGAAAAATTTCCAGAAGAAGCTCAGTAAAATGACGACAATAGCGGGTGGGTAAATTGCACTTAATACAGGCACAGACACTGCAATAAGTTTGGTTAAACCCAGGTTTGAAATGATAAATGAGAAGCCTACCAAAATAAAAACCAAGATTTTATAAGGCGCTTTAGTCAGTTCTGAGAAATATTCTGCACATGCACAGGTGAGACCAATGGCTGTAACCATACAGGCAAGAAAAATCATTCCGGTTAAGAACAGAGAGCCAGCATCACCAAACGCATGTTGCACATATGCATGCAGGATCACTGCACCATTTGCTGCATTTGGAGCCACTTCGTGACTGCCTAAGCCTAATTTAAACAGGCTTAAGTAAACTAGTGTTAAACCTACACCAGAAATCAAACTTGCGATCACTGCATATTTAGTCACCAGTTTTTTATCAGTTACACCACGTGAATGAATCGCGTGAATAATGACAATACCAAAGACCAATGCGCCTAAAGTGTCCATGGTTAAGTAGCCATTAACAAAGCCTTCAGAAACAGGAGCAGTCACATAATTATTAATTGCGGGTGGAATAAAACCGGCAGGAATTGCAAATGCTGCGATACCTAATACAGCCAAAGAAATGATCTTTAAGGGTGCAAGGAAGTGACCTACCGTATCTAACAGTTTATTTGGGTATAAAGACACCACAGTTACAATGGCAAAATAAATTGCACTGTAAATGAGCAGGCTGCTACTTGCTGTACCAAAATAAGAGGAAAAACCGATTTCATAAGAAACCGTTGCTGTACGTGGAGTTGCAAACAAAGGGCCAACCGCTAAGTAACACACTATAGTTAAAATCAGACTCGCGATTTTGCCTAAAGGAGAACTTAAGTTTTGGATGGATCCTTCTACACGCGATAACGCCATAATGGTGATGACAGGTAGACCAACTGCAGTGATTAGGAAACCTAAAGCAGCTAACCATACATGCTCACCCGCTTGTTGAGCGACAATCGGAGGAAAGATAATATTGCCGGCACCAATGAAAAGTGCAAAGGTCATAAAACCTAAAGCAATGATATCTCTTGTACGGAGACTTGTCATAGAGGGGAGAGGGATTGATCAAAAGAGGCAATTTTAGAGGATAGAAAAGTATTTTGGTAATTTATTTTATTGAGGTTATGATTTTTATTTATATACATATACAGATATATAAACAAATGGCTAAATTTCGGTTGATTTATATTGTTGATTATTGGGTGGAAAATAAAAAAATAAGGAAAAATTGTTTTCTATTTTAAAGTCTTACGTACTATTTTAATTTTTTTGTAATGACAGTTTAAATGTATATAAGTTAGTCATTAAAACCTTGAAAGGTAGTACCATTTTCCTTTACGCACTGTAATTAAACAAAAAATTAGGAAAAGGTCTATAATCATAAACCTTATTTATGAGGATGATGCAATGAAAGCTTCCACTATTACTATTAAAACTGAGCAAGATCTCGAGAAACTGCGTATTTCAGGGCGTTTGGCTGCTCAGGTTTTAGAAATGATAGGGAAGTATGTCAAGCCGGGCGTAAGTACAGAATATCTGGATGATATTTGTAATGATTTTATTGTAAATACCTTAAAAGTAATTCCCGCTAATGTTGGCTATTATGGTTATACCAAAACCACCTGTATTTCACCCAATGAAGTGGTTTGTCACGGTATTCCATCGCCAAATACCATTTTGCAAGATGGCGATATTATCAATATTGACGTTGCAATTATTAAAGATGATTATTTTGGTGATACCAGTCGTATGTATTACGTCGGTACAGTTAAGCCTGAAGCTAAAAAACTGGTTGAAACCACCTATGAAGCGATGGTAGCAGGCATTCATGCAGTAAAACCGGGTGCAACGCTCGGTGATATCGGTTTTGCAATTCAATCGGTTGCCCATCGTGAAGGTTATAGTATTGTGCGTGAATACTGCGGTCACGGCATTGGCAAGATTTACCACGAACAACCGAATGTTTTACATTATGGTCAACCGGGTCAGGGGCTTATACTTAAAAAAGGTATGGTCTTTACTATTGAACCGATGGTCAATGCCGGTAAGCCACGTGTAAAAGAGCTTAAAGATGGCTGGACAGTGGTTACAGCAGATCGCTCTTTGACTGCACAATGGGAACATATGGTTGCTGTGACTGATACCGGTTTTGAGCTTTTATCTCCTTGGCCAGAGGGTACGGGTTCATATCCTGAAATTTAATGAACAAGATTTAAATGAAATAGACTGTTTTTTTTGTGAAAAGCGGTCTATTTTATAGCTTAATAAAGTTTTAAAAACTATTACTTACAAATATATATTATTGTTTTTTTTATAAAATATTTTTCTTCTATTTTTCTATAAGATGTATTAAGTATTAGATTTCACTTCACTTTTTTCGTACTATGTACCTATAGATTCTAGCTGTAGTTTCTTTTTCAAAGTTTATAGGCTTATCCAACTCGGGTAAGCTTTTTTTTATCGAAAATTTCTTACTACATCAAGTGATGTGTCATTCTTTATTTTTGATCATCGTTTTATATTTTGTTAATTGATGGCTGAAAATTGTAGGCAAGGTTGCTTTAAATATTCAGCCATTATCTCTTAATAGATCAGACATGAGAAAAATTAATATTTATTGAGATGTTCTACTAGATAATCGATAAAGACACGTACAGCAGGTAGTAGTCCACGGCGTGAGGGATAAACAGCATGGAAAATACCATGTGGGGCTTTCCAGCTAGGGAGCACACGAACTAATTCACCGCTTTGGACGTAATCCTCCACAATAGTGTCAGGCAATAAGGCAATACCACAGTTTTGTCTTGTCAGTTGCGCCAGCATCATTAGATCAGATCCCATCACCAGCGGGTTTACCTTGATTTTTTTTTGCTGATTATGTTCATCGTGTACCACAATATGCTGATCGAGATGTTCATCTACCATACTCAGGATGTGATGCTGGCTTAAATCTTCCGGTTGTCTTAATTCACCAAATTCATTTAGATAGGCCTGACTGGCAAATAAGTGTTGTTCGATGTTTTCGAATTTACGTATCACCAGACTTGGATCATCATCTAAATTTGAACGAACACGTAACGCAATATCAATGCCTTCATTGATGATATCGACACGGCGATTACTCACAATGAGCTGGATTTTGATTTCCGGATAGGTTTTCAGGAATTGAGGCAGAATCTTTGCAATTTCATTTTGCGCGATTGAAACAGGTAGACTGACCTTTATGACACCACGCGGTTGAATACTGAGATGATCGACCAAGTCGTGTGCAGCTTGGGCAGCATTGATCATGACTTGCGCATGTCGGTAAATATTCATCCCAATATCAGTGACTGCAAAATGGCGTGAACTGCGTTGAATTAACCGAACCCCCAAATGCTCTTCAAGATTATAAACGCGACGACTTAATTTTGATTTGGGGATATCGGTCGCGCGTTCTGCTGCACTAAATCCTCCATGTTCAACGACCAAGGCAAAGCAATAAAAATCATCAAGATCAGACAGCATTTAAGAATTCCATTTATGCAACAATATTTAGAATTAAAGGTTTATCGTTGCAGTTTGTCAATTTTAATTTGTTTATTTTTTCCAATTTTACTGCTCTATCTTATTGAGATTACAAGGCTAAAGTGGAATAGCGGGATATAAAACATTTGTTTATGTTAGCGGTTAAATATTTCTGGTTAAGCATTGCTTAATTGATAAGGCGTGGTTAGGCATCTTCTTATAAAAATGTAGATTGAAATAAAGGAAAAATGTCATGGAATTAAGGCATTTACGCTATTTTGTTACCGTAGTGGAAGAGCAGAGTTTTACCAAGGCTGCTGAAAAATTATTTATTGCCCAACCGCCTTTAAGTCGTCAAATTCAAAATCTTGAAACTGAACTCGGTACTTTGCTGTTTGAGCGTGGAAGTCGTCCATTAAAACCTACCGCAGTAGGACATTTTTTTTATCAGCAAGCGGTCAAGCTGTTATCCAGTGCGGAACAGTTAAAGTCGATTACCATGCGTGAAGGCGTAATAAAAAGAACCCTGACCATAGGTTTTGGGGGATCATTATTGTATGGGCTATTACCTCGAGTGGTGTATTTATTTCGCCAGCAACAGCCGTATTTAAAGATTAACATGATTCGAATGAATGCGATGGAGCAAGTGGAGGCGCTTAAAGAAGGCCGTATTGATGCCAGTTTTGGTCGGGTTCGAATTTCTGACCCCTTAATCAAGCGAATTTTGTTGCGTGAAGAACCGTTAATGATGGCTGTGCATGCCAGTCATGCGCTTGCTCAAAAAAAACAAGGAGTCAAGCTCGAAGAAATTGTCGATGAAAATTTGCTCTTATATCCCAATCGCCCCAAGCCAAGTTTTTCTACCCAAATGAAAGGATTATTTTCAGAATATGGTTTAGAACCAAAGAATTTAACTCTGGTAGACGACATTCACCTGGCTTTAGGGTTGGTGGCTGCAGGCGAAGGACTGTGTATTGTTCCGGAAAGCGCGAAAACCATACAGTTCAAGCATCTGGAGTATATTCCTATCTTGGACGATGCTGCGGTAAGTCCGGTATTTTTGATTATTCGCAATGCAGAGGACAATGAATATATCCGTTCACTATTCGACAGTGTTTATCAAGTCTATGATCTGGAAGCGATCAAATATGATCGTCAAATTTTTTAACATTCCGCAGTTTTATCGTTAATCTTGCAGAAAATGTGCAATTTCGCGACCGAATTTGAGTGGTTCACTGATTAACGGTGTATGCCCGGACTTCTCAAAAATAATCTGTTTGGAGCTTTTTACGCTATTGGCAATTATTTTTTGTCCTGCTGCTGGATAGAGCTTGGATTCTGCGCCAATAAAAAAAGTACTTGGACAAGCAAGCTGTGCAATAGCGTTACGATAGTCTTCGTTATGATATAAATAATTATTGATATACCATGCTAAATAATCCAAACGCTGCATGGGTAAAATGAGGGACTGTAATTTTGGCTGTTTTAATGCCATGTTAAAAATTAAAGGTGTGAACTTATTACTGGTTTGGAGCTGAAGAAAACGCAGCCAAAGTTCTAATAAGTGTTGTCGAGAGCTTGAATCGAGATCAGATAATTGAAGTGCATGAGATTTTGCCGAAAGCAGTTGCGAAATCTCCGTCAAGAGCTGTTTAAATTGAGGCTGTTGCTGGCTAAATAAACCGTGTTGCCAAGTGTCATCGACCGAAATCTTGGGTGTTTGATCAATATGCAGGTAACGCGTTAATTTTGCATTTAAGTTACTGTATTGCATACCATGCATGGCCGTTGTTGCCCCCATGGAATAAGCAATCAAGGAGAATTGATCTAACTGAAGTTGTTCAATCAAGCTGTCTATATCGCGCCAGTGACTGGAAATGGCATCCATTTCAGGAATGCTGCAACGTTGTGAGCCACCAAAACCACGCCAATCGGGGATAATGAATTTATGGTTCTTGGCTTGGGGATATAAGAAAGGAAGCCATTGCCAACTATGCATGCCCAAACCGGATAGAACTAATACCGGCTGTCCTTGTCCAAATTCGCGGACAAAAAGTTGTTCGCCATCTGGCATACGGTAATGGGGCATGATTAGTTCCTTGAGTTATTATTGTTCATTGAATGCTTTTAATTGTGGGATCATGGTTTCTAACCAATGTATCCAACCTACTTCTAAATCAATGCCAAGTTGTAGAATCATTTTATGAATAAATTGGGTCCGATCTTGATCTTGCCTATTGGCGAAATCTTTTGCAAAAATTGTTTGGTAAATTTTTAGATTTTCTTTGTGTAAAATCAGATGCCGTTCTAATTCAGGCAGTACAGTGTTGCCACCCAATTGAGCTTCAGCACGTAGTCGAACCATTAACTCTTCGCGTAATTGTGCTGGAGGACTTTGTTTAACCATCCATTCCGCTAATTCAGTACGACCCAATTTTTCAACTTGATAGGTTTTTTTACGGCTAGTGGCATTATGCTCTTCAATGGTGGAGATCCAGTTTTTTTGTTGCATGCCACTAAGTTCACGATAAATTTGCTGATGCGTTGCATTCCAGAAGAAGCCCATGGAACGGTCAAAGCGACGTGCTAAATCAATTCCCGTACTTGGTTTTTCAATTAAGCTGGTCAATAAAACATGGGCTAAAGACATAAACCACTCAGTCAGTAAAAATTTACTTGATCATTATGCAACATGTTGCATAAAAATCAAATCTAGAATATAAATTATGCAACAAGTTGCATTAAGCACACTATTCGCTAGCTCAAATAGCACGCCAAGGAGATCATATGTCTAATTACCCTCATTTGTTAGCACCTTTAGATTTAGGCTTTACCACATTAAAAAACCGTGTCTTGATGGGATCTATGCACGTAGGCTTGGAAGAAGCACCCGGTGGTTATGACCGTATGGCCGCATTTTATGCTGAACGTGCTCAAGGCGGTGTAGGGCTGATTGTGACTGGGGGTATTTCACCGAATGACGCAGGTCTGACCTTTGCTGGTGGAGCTAAATTAGACAGTCGTGAAGAAGCTGAAAAGCATCAAGTGATTACTAAAGCGGTGCATAATGCAGGTGGCAAAATTGCCATGCAAATTTTACATACCGGACGTTATTCTTATCAGCCCGATTTAGTTGCGCCGTCCGCTATTCAAGCACCGATTAATTTAAGTAAACCGCATGCCTTAACTACCGCTGAAGTAAACCAGACCATTGCAGATTTTGCTCACTGTGCCAAATGGGCACAATATGCGGGCTACGATGGTGTAGAAATCATGGGTTCTGAAGGTTATTTGATTAATGAGTTTATTGCTGCACGGACCAACCATCGTGATGATGAATGGGGGGGGAGCTATGAAAAGCGTATTCGTTTCCCAATTGAAATTGTAAAGCGTACCCGTGAAGCAGTCGGTGAAAACTTTATTATTATTTATCGTTTATCCATGCTGGATCTGGTTGAGGGCGGTTCAACTTTTGATGAAGTGGTACAACTGGCGAAAGAAATTGAAAAAGCGGGTGCGACCATTATCAATACCGGTATTGGCTGGCATGAAGCACGTATTCCGACTATTGCCACCAAAGTGCCGCGTGCAGCATTTACCTGGGTGACAGAAAAACTGAAAGGTCTGGTCAAGCTTCCACTGATTACTTCAAACCGTATTAATACCCCAGAAATGGCAGAGCATGTTTTGGCTTCAGGGCATGCCGATATGATTTCTATGGCGCGTCCAATGCTTGCTGATGCATTTTTTGTGCAAAAAGCGGAACAAGGTCGTAGTGATGAAATTAATACCTGTATTGGCTGTAATCAGGCTTGTTTAGATCATATTTTCTCGATGAAAATTGCAACTTGTCTGGTCAATCCACGCGCATGTTATGAAACAGAATTAATCTTTAAAGAAACCGCCGTTGCAAAAAATATTGCAGTAATTGGTGCGGGTCCGGCTGGTTTAAGTTTTGCTACCTATGCGGCAGAACGTGGACATCAGGTCACTATTTTCGAAGCGGCCAATCAGATTGGTGGTCAGTTTAATATTGCCAAAACCATTCCGGGCAAAGAAGAATTCTATGAAACACTACGTTATTTTAAACGTAGAATTGAATTACTTCCTAATATTAAGTTACGTCTAAATCATCAAGCGACTTATAACGAACTGACTGAATCAGAGTTTGATGAAATCGTAGTCGCAACAGGTGTAACTCCACGCCATTTAGAGATTGAGGGTATTGATCATCCAAAAGTCCTAACTTATCTGGAAGTATTAAAAGAACGTAAGCCAGTTGGACAACGTGTCGCCATTATTGGTGCAGGCGGCATTGGCTTCGATACAGCTGAATATTTAACTCATGAAGGTGATAGTGCAAGTCTGAATCCGGAAAAATTTTATAATGAATGGGGAATTGATACCACTTATGAAAATGTCGGTGGTTTGAAAGCAGCTCAATTAGAACAATCCAATCGTGAAATTTACTTATTGCAGCGTAAAACCAATTCCGTAGGTGCAGGCTTGGGTAAAACCACAGGCTGGATTCACCGTACAGGTTTAAAACACCGTGAAGTAAAAATGATTGCAGGCGTAAACTATGAAAAGATTGATGATCAAGGTTTACATGTTTTGGTCAATGGTCAGCCAACAGTATTAGAAGTTGATAACGTGGTGATCTGTGCTGGTCAGGAACCGTTTACTGCCATGTTTGATCAGCTTAAAGCAGATGGTAAAAACGTACATTTGATTGGTGGTGCCAAAGAAGCCGGTGAGTTGGATGCAAAACGTGCGATTCGTCAAGGCGCTGATTTGGCGGCAGTGATTTAACAAGAAATAGCCCTTTCCCTAAAGAACTCAAAATATATTTTGAAAATTCTTATCTCTTAAAAGGAGAGGGAATCTCCCTTGGTTTTAAATGGGTAATAAATACTCCTTCTCTTCAAGGGAGAGGGTTGAGGTGAGGGGATAAATAGAATGAAACAATGGATAGAAAGAGAGGAAATAAAATGGCTTTAACAAATACTCGAGCATCACTTCAACGCTGGCATGAAATGCTTGAAACACGTGATATGTCTATCTTGAATGATCTGCTTGCTGAAGATGTGGTTTTCCGCTCACCAGTGGCATTTAACCCTTATCCGGGTAAGCAAGTGGTATTTTTTATCTTGACCAATGTCATTCAGATCTTTGAAAACTTTACTTATCACCGTGAGTTCTATACAGAAGATGGATTAAGCGCGGTACTGGAGTTTTCAGCCAATGTCGGTGAAAAGAAACTCAAAGGCATCGATATGATTCTTTTCAATGAACACGGTCAAATTGTTGATTTTGAGGTGATGCTACGTCCTAAGAGTGGTTTAGAAGCATTGGCGGCACAGATGGGACAACGCATGGCTGCTTTTATGCCAAAAGCATAAAGAGTATAGTAAATATACAAGCTGTTAATGGACTGACATGTACTAAGTATTTTGAGTTGCATCATGATTAAGGTGGAGCCAATATGAGATTTTTAGTCAAAAAAATTAGTGTTTTGGCACAAGAAATTGTCGATCAGATGACCGGTGCAGAATTTCCTACGCTGTATTTCAATCCACAAGGTGAAGCACGGCAAATCCTTGATGTTTTGCCTCAACTGAAACAGAAATATCGTCCAACGCCGTGGTTGTCAAATACGCATTTGCATTTGATGTATTTTGACTTGATTAAAAAGAAAACCATTCAGCTTAAATATGATGCCATTGAACAGTTAAAGATGTCGGATGGTGGTGTCACAGGTATTGCCTGGTATGGGCTGGATCTCCCGGTAGATACCCCGACTATTATATTAATGCATACGCTGACTGGTACACCTGAAAGTATGTCAGAACTAGTGCGTGACTTACATCAACATACAGGTTGGCGTGTAGCATTGTGTTTGCGTCGTGGTCATGCCAACTTACCTATGCCGATACCGAAGATTTCTATATTTGGTTCAACGGATGATTTGCGTGAACAGATTCTACATATTCAAACAAAATTTCCAGCTTCTCCTCTATACGCAGTAGGTTCATCTGCGGGTACTGGATTGTTGGTGCGCTATTTGGGAGAAGAAGGAGAGCAAACTCCATTTAAAGCCGCTTTTGCGCTTTGTCCAGGCTATGACACTGAACATGGCTTTAAAAATGTCCATCCTTTCTACAGCAAGGTGATGACCAAAAAGCTTTTTAAGTCTTTTATTTACCCCTATACGGCGACGTGGGAAAAAACGGCATCTCTGTCGCAGGTCTTGGCTAGTACAAGCCTGTTAGAATTTCAGTATCAATGTTTTGAACTGGCAGGCTATAGCAGTTTTGAGGACTATAATCAGGCAACTAATCCGATTTTGGTATTTGGAAATGTCAGCATCCCACTCATGATTTTAAATGCAGAGGATGATCCAGTGTGCCATATCCAAAATTTTGATCCCTTTAAAGAAGCTATCCAACAGATGTCAAATATTATGGTGGTTACCACGAAAAAGGGTAGCCATTGTGGTTTTTATGAGGGTTTAAATCACACGAAATCATGGGCAGCGCGCTTGATTGCAGACTACTTCATGGCGCAACACCAGTAAATTTTAAAAGCTATAAATGAAGGGATGTCTTCACTTTTTGAAATATTTTGATGCAATTACTATTGGTTTGATCGATAAAATTTAGTATTTAAATCAGTATTTCTGTTATAATTGCATCAACAATAAAAATGACATGAAAGTGTTCTTTTTTTAAATTGATATAAGTCTTATTTAATCTGAGTTATCAAAATTAAGGTTGTTATTTTGAAATGCCAATGGTGGCGTTTCTGTATATGTTGAAAAAATTGGTGTAAATGTTGAATATAATTGAAAATTTAGTAGCAAAATCTGTAAATGGTAGTGAAATTATTGTATCGCTGGTTCCTTCAAAAAAAATGCAAAGTACTCGCGATGGGTTTAAATGGGTTGAAGTTGGAAAGAAAGTTTTACTTCAATCTGGTGTTGAAATCGATTTAAATCTTGATGGTCGTAGCTTCTATACAGGTGTTAATGAAATGTTCCGATTCACCTCACGTGTGAATTAAACATATAAATAATCACTGATCTAAATTAAAACCGCCTAAAAGGCGGTTTTTTTGCTATCTGATCATCTGTTTACAGGTGTGGTTTTGTATCAATGAAAATTCTCTTTTAATGACTCATTTATATAATAAAAAATATGATTTGATATGTACAATGCTTGAATGTGCCTTACGGATTAAAAAATTTGGGATTTTATATTTATATAGAAATAGATGTAAAGAAATTAATTTTTATATTTTTGTAGTTTTGTGAGCGCTTTATGTCACTTTTTGTCATTTATTGGTGAGTATAATAGGGGTATAAAAAGTAATCCACTTTATATAGGGGGGTAGTAGATGATGAGCACACTAGAATTATTATTAACTTCCTCATCAGCTCTTATGCTAATGCTTGTTATTTATGCTTTTGGGCAAATGTTGAATTAGTCAAAAAATGTTGTATAAAAAGCACCTTAGGGTGCTTTTTTATTAATTTGAATTTTATCAACTTAGTTAAATACACCCTTTTACGACATACAGTATGAATGAATTCAAATAGATCATTGTCTAAGCTTTTACATAATTTAAATATTCTTGTTTAGTCGCTTTAACTAAGCTCACATCGCGATAGCCCATAAGTACTTTAGGTCAGGTTCACCGACTAATCCAGTGAGTAATGCGCATAAATTTTTAAAATCCCATAATCACCTTGGTTAAAAGGAATCCAGCTTAATTCTTTGGGGTGGAAACTCATTCTAATTTTGCCATTCGCTCCATTCACAATACCATCTTCGCTAATTAATTCCTCTAATTTCATCATTCACGTTTTTTAATTCAATTAATAAGCTTTTTAATAAATACCGTATTGAATATATAGAATTTGTTTAGTTATATTATTTTTTATTTTAAAGCCTGATTTATATATTTATTTTTTGAATGGGGATTGTAAATGGTTTATGTATCTAAAAATAATTGGTATATGAGTAACTAATTTTTATATATAAAATTTTT
>NZ_SJOH01000030.1 GCF_004331285.1 Acinetobacter sp. ANC 3781 | reverse complement strand
TTTTAAGAAAATGAACTATATAAGTGTATAAACTTAAAAAAATATAAATTCAAAGTATTTTCTATACTTGAAAATGAACGATTTTTTTAAATTAAGATATTGAAAAATATTAATTAATAAATTTATTAAATATTTTTAATATAACATTTGTTTTTTTATAATTAAGTGTGTACCTTATAGTTTGAGTGGTTAATATTGATTCAAAACTGCAACGTAGCCGTGAGGCTTAGAACAAAGAAGAGTAAAGAACTGCATAGGAAAGCTGGGGTAATTAAGAAGAAAATCCTAGTTCAAAATTTCCAGTTTTAATTGCTCAGTGAGGTAAAGCTGAAATTGGCATTTGCAAATATAGATCAGGCAAGAAATTTGGGCTTAACCCAGTCCTGAATTGAATGAGGGGCGGCCTTGTTGCTTGAATCAAATGGTTATTTTAGTGGGGAAAATATTTTTAGAAAAATTGGATGGATTCTTATTTTTTAAAAATAAGTTATTAATTCAATTTAAATTTATTTCACAAGGAACTATGTTTTTTAACATTTAAAAGTGAGAAATTTATGAAATTAAGTGGAATTTTTATTTTGCTTGGAAGCACGCTGATGATACCTGCTTCTGGTATTGCAAGCACTTGGAATGACAATTCAATCTCGGTTCGTTATGGAACAAAGTTTTCTGAAGCCGGTGTTGGTAAGGATATTACCAAAACCATTTTTAATTTCACGCATGCCAGTGGAGATAAATATGGAACGAACTTTTTTACAGTTGATAATTTGATTTCAGATAAAAAAGATTTAGCGGCAAATAGTGATGATGCTGCTCAAGAAATTTATGGCTTTTATCAAAGAACGTTCCTACTTTCATCAATCCCTCAGCTGAAATCTGAGGATAATACCTTAAATTCGTTGGCTGTTTTTGGTCGTGTCGATTATGGTTCAAAAAATACCACTTTTGCCTCTAGACCTAGAAAATATTATCTAGGTTTGACTATGCCCGTACCTATAAAAACTGGGTTCTGGAATGTAGGTATTGCAGCTTATAAAGAGAATAATCATAACGGTATTATAGGGAAAAAAGTTGAATTTGATACCACTTGGGCAGTTTTGAGTGCATGGAATGTACCGTATGGCCCTGGGAGTTTTGGCGGATTTATTAATATGATCGGTCCAAAAGGAAATGATGGATTTGGTAATAAAACAAAAACTGAAACGCTATTCCGGGTGAGCTACTTATTTGATATTGGGGATACCAATATCAAAATAGGGCCTGCTTATGAATATTGGCGAAATATGTACGGAAATGATGAACAGCTAGATGCAACTCATGGGTCAAAAGGAAATGTACCAATGCTGATTTCGCAATTTAAATTCTAATAAATTAAGGTAAGCATATGACTATTAATAGAAATAATTTAAAATTAAAGTATGATGTCGAGTCCGATGAAGGGACGGACCTAAAAAATCGCATTGCATTGGATGAGACTCCCGAAATGGAGCATGATGATTATGCACGATCTCGAGTGCCTGATCACGCCAAGCGTGGAGCGGGCGCTATTCTAAGTGTGTTAGTGGGTTTTGTAACGGCTTTCTTCTTTGTTTTAGTCGGAGGGCTGTTTTTAAATAAAAGTGGGGCTTTATCGACTTGGATTGCTTTGGCGATTTCTTTTACTTTACTGACTGTTTTAAATTTAATTGTTGCACGGGTAGCATCAAGAGAAGGCTTAACCGCTGAATTAATTACCCGTAGTTGCGGTTTTGGCTCTGTCGGTTCTGTATTTACCACTTTAATTTATGCAGGCACATTTGTTATTTATGCCGGTGCAGAAGGACAGATCCTGGCTCGTTCTATTGATCAAATTTGGGACTTACCCAATCAGGTTTGGTATATCGTTGTAGCGACTATGTTTGTGCCGATGGCTTGGAATGGGATTAGCTCAATGACTAAAATTTTGACTTGGACCGTGCCGGTTTATGTCATTTTACTGATTTGGGCCATTATTTCAGGTTATCAACACAATGGTGGGATGCCAGCAGGAATGTTCTCTGCGATGCCTGAAGGTGCAGTGGGTGGTGTAATAGGGGTCATTGTTGTACTCTCGGCTTTGGCTGGAACCATTGGAATTAACCCATTTGAAGCCTCTGACTATAATCGTTTTGTCCGTTCCAGTGAGTTTAAGCGCAAAGCATTTATCAGTGTCGTTTTACCCTATGCTTTATTGTTTTTTGGTGCAATTCCGTTAGGTATTTATTTTTCTTTAATTACCAAAAGTATCGATCCATCTATTTATTTCATCGGCTTAATTGGGTTAATTCCGGGGGTTGCATTGGCATGGGTTTCTCAAATTCGCGTCAACTTGACCAATATTCATGTCAGCTCGGTGGCCTATGCTTCAGGTTCGGAGGCCTTAGGAGCCAAGATTTTAGGCCGTAGATTTTGGATTGTTGCCGTTACAATGATGACCATTACTTTAATGTGGCTTGATGTTCTAGGAAATCTTTACACATTCTTAGAATGGACCGGTATTTTCTTACTTTCATGGTTGGCCTGCGTAGTTGCTGATATTGTGATTGTGCGTGGATTACTCAAAATTGTGACTGGGCCGTTAGAGTTTCGTACAGATAAAATCCGTCGTATTAATCCGGTAGGCGTGTGTGCGTTGCTCACTGGAACAGTAACGGCTTCCTTGATCTGGGTTCTCAATGATAATCCTGTAATCAGTGGGATGTCCGCTTATGTTGGCTTTGTTGTAGCATTTGTAGTTCATGTTACTCTGGCCTATATTACAAAGGGACGGACTTATTTTATTGATCAAGATGACAAACGATTGCTCATCAATAAAGTAAAAGCATAAATATGGAGAGTTAAATATGCATAATACAATGATTGCCCCTGAAATACGTGCTAGATACACCAAGTTGAAAGGTGGTCGGGAGTTTGCTTTTAATGAAATTAATCCGAGCAAAACAGCACATTTGATTGTGGATATGCAAAATGGTTTTATGTTGGAAGGAACTTTGCTGGAAGTGCCAACAGCACGAAGTGTGGTTAAAAATATTAATGCCATTACTCATGCACTAAGAGAAAATGGCGGGCTAAATATTTTTTTAAGATTTACCACCACCACTGCAAGTGAATGGTCGGTTTACTTTGAAAATTTTCAAGCTGAAAATTTTTCTAAAGCACAAGTTGAAGCATTTTCTAAAGACAGTCACCTGCATAACTTGTACGCAGAACTGGATATTCAAGCGCACGATCTAATCGTTGATAAAACAAGATTTAGTCCTTTTACCCAAGGGTCTTCGAATGCATTAGAGATTCTTAAAGAAAAAGGTATAGATACTGTTTTAATATCTGGAACTTTAACGAATTGTTGTTGTGAGGCCACTGCACGTGATGCACAACAGTTGGGTTTTCGAGTTATTTTTATCTGCGATGCAAATGCGGCGCTGAGTGATTATGAACATAATACTTCTATTAATTCACTTGCAGCATTATTTGCGGATATAAGAACCACTCAGCAAACAGTAGGCTTGATTTTTGGAGAAAAAGCCGCTTAGTTGATTTTAATCTTTATAGCCTAGTGTAAAAAAAGACTCAGTATAAAAATATTGAGTCTTTTTTTGATTGTTTAGCTGCCTGTTTTGATCCATATTTTTACTTTAAATAAGACTCTATAGATAAATCCTGATTTCATCCTTGTTTATGAGCAATCCAGATGAATCAAACCACTATTCCGCTTCAACTTAAATTTATCTGCAAGAAACCGTTTTTCACGCTGGAATCTTACAAAATATCTTCATCAAATTTGCTTTTGAGGAGTTCTCTCTTTCCAGTTTAAATTCTCGAATTGAAGAGTGATTGCTTATTTAGGCTTGCATCACAATCGGAAAGTGAGGATCTATTCAAAAAATAGGTTGTTGCTAAGGTTGGCACCGCTTTAGCCTGTTTAACAGCGTTTAATATAAATGGAAAATCGAGTGCTTCGACACCCAAATAAAATTATTTATAAGTGTCTACACTTTTATTATATTTTTTTATATTTCTTATAATAATTAAAATTTTATTTAAATCAATATTTTGATAATTAAATAAGGCATTTTGAATAAAAATAATTAAAGTGTAT
Source organism: Acinetobacter sp. ANC 3781 (assembly GCF_004331285.1). Classification (GTDB taxonomy): domain Bacteria; phylum Pseudomonadota; class Gammaproteobacteria; order Pseudomonadales; family Moraxellaceae; genus Acinetobacter. The sequence goes on along the minus strand of NZ_SJOH01000030.1, from coordinate 17,381 downwards.
AGACTTTAATTTTAAAATATCGTATATCTATATACAGCTAAGTGAGGCGCTATAAAACAAGGAATGGAAAATGAATGAATCAAAAAAAATTGCGATTATTGGTGCAGGTTTAGGCGGTGCAGCAGCAGGCCGACTATTGCAACGTGCAGGCTTCGATGTTGATGTTTATGAGCAAGCTCCAGAGTTTTCACGTATTGGAGCAGGGATCCATGTAGGGCCAAATATTGTTAAAATTTTCAGAGAAATGGGCTTGGAACAAGCATTGGAAGATCTCGGTTGTGATCCAGATGCCTGGACCAGTCGTGATGGCAGTACCGGTGAAATTATTGCGCAAGCCAATGTCCGGGGTTATGGCGCAACTTACATTACTGTGCATCGTGGGGATATGCATGCACTGCAAGTTTCAAGCCTGGACCAAAGCAAGCTGCATTATGGGAAAAAATTAGAGAGTGCTGTTCAACATAACGACCGAGTTGAATTAACATTCGCTGATGGAACAGCTGCAACGGTTGACATTGTCATTGGGGCTGATGGCATTAACTCAAAAATTCGTGAGTTATTGTTAGGTGAAGAAGCACCTTTATATAGTGGTTGGGTAGGGCATCGCGCGCTCATTAAAGGTGACAAGCTTAAGAAACTACAAGCTGAATATGATTTAGATGATTGTGTGAAATGGTGGCATCAAGATCGTCACATGATGGCGTATTACACTACTAAAGAACGGGATGAATATTATTATGTAACGGGTGTGCCGCATCCCCCATTAGATACACAAGGACGTTCTTTTTTAGAAAGTAGTCATGAAGCGATGTATGAAGCTTTTCAAGGATTCCATCCTTGTATTCAAGCGATGATTGAAGCCAGTGAAAATATTACTATTTGGCCGCTGAATAACCGTAATCCATTACCGGTATGGAGTGAAGGTCGTTTTGTTCTACTGGGTGATGCATGTCATCCGATGAAACCGCATATGGCGCAAGGTGCAGGCATGGCGATTGAAGATGCTGCAATGTTGACACGTTGCCTGTTGCAGACCGGTTTGGATGATTATACGACAGCTTTTAAATTGTATGAATTAAATCGTAAAGACCGTGCCACTCAAGTGCAGGCAGTTTCGAATGCCAATACCTTCTTGAAACAACCTGAAGATCCATCTTGGGTATATGCCTATGATGCTTTAACGACACCAATTGTTCAATTGGCTGGAGAAGTCGCATGAATGCAGCTTTCCTGTATGGGCAAAACGTAAATGTGAATGGAGTTCGAATTCATTATTTACGTTATGGCGGTAAGGGGCATCCGCTTATCTTAATCCCAGGTATTACCAGTCCAGCCATTACATGGGAATTTGTAGCTGAACGTTTGGCTCAGCATTTTGATACCTATGTCTTGGATGTGCGTGGTCGCGGTCTTTCATCGTCAGGACCTGAACACGATTACGGAACAGATGTATGCGCGCAGGATATTGTGAGCTTTGTACAGCAACTTGGTCTTACAGAATACTCAGTGATGGGACACTCTATGGGCGCGCGTTTTGCAATTCGCGCCAATGCGCTTTCGAGTCAAGGTCTTAAGCAATTATTCCTGATAGACCCTCCAGTATCTGGACCCAAGAGACGTGCTTATCCAAGCAAATTACCTTGGTATGTTGATTCAATTCAACAAGCTATTCAGGGAATGAGCAGTGAAGACATGAAAGTGTTTTGTCCGACTTGGTCAGAAGAACAATTACAACTTCGTGCTGAATGGTTGCATACCTGTTATTTACCTGCAATTACACAAGCATTTGATGAGTTTCATAGTTATGACATTCATCAGTATATTCCGCACATTCAAGTGCCCACACTTTTAATGGTGGCAGGCAAAGGTGGAGTAATTTTGCTTGAAGATGAACAGGAAATTCAGCAGTTAAATCAAAATATTGACGTTAAACATGTACCTCAGGCAGGCCATATGATCCCGTGGGATGACTTTGAAGGCTTCTTTACTGTTTTGGGCGAGTATTTAGGTCAAAAATTCAATTAAGGAAAAGGATTATGGATAAAGTTTATAAAATTGGTCAGATTGTTCCAAGTTCAAATACAACCATGGAAACCGAAATTCCAGCGATGCTTCAGGCACGTCAATTAATTCGCCCTGAACGATTTACGTTTCACTCTAGTCGTATGAGAATGAAACATGTCAAAAAAGAAGAACTGGCTGCAATGGATACGCAGTCTGATCGCTGTGCTTTAGAGTTGTCAGATGCGCGTGTGGATGTATTGGGTTATGCCTGTTTGGTGGCGATTATGTCAATGGGCTTGGGGTATCACCGTGAGTCCGAAAAACGTTTAACGCAAGTCACTGTAGATAATGATGCTGCGGCACAAGTCGTGACCAGTGCTGGCGCGCTTGTTGATGCGTTAAAAGTCATGGGTGCAAAAAAAGTCACTGTGGTGACACCTTATATGAAACCACTGACTGAGCTTGTCGTGGATTATATTCGTAACGAAGGTTTTGAAGTGATTGATTATATTGCTTTAGAAATTGCCGATAATATTCAAGTTGCAGCACACGATCCAGCGAATTTGCCTGACATTGTCAGTAAGTTAAATTATCAAGATGCAGATGTGGTGGTGTTGTCGGCTTGTGTACAAATGCGATCGTTGCCTGCTGTTCCTAAAGTAGAAGCCTTGACAGGAAAGCCTGTGATTTCAGCTTCGATTGCAACTACTTATAGCATGTTAAAAGCACTTGACTTAGAGCCAATTGTGCCGGGCGCAGGTGCATTACTGTCTGGCGCGTATTAAGCTGATTGAGAAGGTGGAACGAATGTCACAGGAATCATCTGCTGTAGATAATTATAAAGGGGTGTGGGGTAATCGCATTGGCTTTGGAAAAAAGCCTGCATTAATTCTGATTGATTTTATGAAAGGCTATATCACCGAAGGGCAGCCTTTATATGCACCAGATGTTATTGATGCTGTGAATAACACCACTGAAATTTTGGAGCTAGCACGTCAACATGATGTTTTGGTGATTCATACCAACATTCGCTATCATTTAGCCGATCAAAAAGATGGTGGAATGTGGGTACGAAAATCTCCAGTGATGCGTGCCATGGTGGAGGGCAATCCTGCTGCTGAGTTTTGTGATGAAGTGAAGCCCTTAGCCACAGAGCTAGTGCTAACCAAGAACTATGCCAGTGCATTTTTTGGTACAACTTTAGCGTCTATTTTAGCGGCTGAACAAGTGGATACCGTGGTGTTGGTGGGTTGTTCAACCAGTGGTTGTATTCGGGCATCGGCGGTGGATGCTGTACAACATGGTTTTAGAACAATTGTGATTCGTGAATGTGTAGGCGATCGTCATCAGGCACCTCACGAAGCCAATTTATTTGATATTGATAGTAAATATGGTGATGTGGTGTTGAAGCAAGAATTTATTGACTATATATTAAATAACTAAGCTTATTTTGAGTTCGTCACATGACATTGAGCGTGTGACTGACTCGAGATAGATCTATTTATGATGATGGGGGAGGTTGTATGATGGCTACAAAACAAATGATTTCAGCACTTGTTAAGTCGCGCCAATCTATACGTGCTTTTACCAATCAGGCTATTTCGCAACATGAACTTCAAGAGATGTTGCAGCTTGCCTCACGCTCACCCTCTGGAACAAATATTCAACCTTGGAAAGTTTATGTGGTACAGGGGAATAAAAAAATTGAAATCCAGAACGCTGTTAAACAGGCAGTGATAGCAGTTAGTGAAAATCCTGAACAGAAAGGCTGGTACGAAGCTGCTTTTCAATATTATCCTAAACAATGGTTCGAACCCTATTTATCGCGGCGCCGTGCCAATGGCTGGGGATTGTATAATTTACTTGATATTCAAAAACATGAAAAACAAAAAATGCAGGCGCATTTGTTGAGAAATTTTGAATTTTTTGGCGCCCCTGTGGGGATTTTTTTTACGGCTCATGAAAACTTGCATGCCAGTGCAAAAATGGCAATTGCTATGTTTATGCAAACTTTTATGCTTGTGGCAAAAGGTTATGGTTTTGACAGTTGTCCACAAGCGGCTTGGAATGATTATCATAAAGTGATTTTACCGCTTTTGGGGGCGGAACCAGATGAACAATTAATTTGTGGTATGGCACTCGGTTATGCTGATCCTCAGCATATTATTAATGAATATTATACGCCGCGTATTCCTGTACAAGATTTTGCCGTGTTTCTAGATTAAAAGAAATTTTTAAGACTAGGTTAGACACGTGGCCGCGGAGCAAATAGGATATTTGCTACTTGAAAGCTACTCTGAAATAGATCAGTTTTGATTTTCATTGAGATATTTAAATAAAAAGAATCACTTTGCAGAAATAAATTATTGTTTTGCTATATCTAAAAACTGTGTCATCAACAGCGTCATCGCTATTGCAATCAAAAAATCTTTTATTTTATCCTTCCCTAATATGCAATAAGAATGGTTTTAATTTCATCAATTTAAGTTTATACGCTTTTATTGGTTTTTGTATTTATGATTTTTAAATTTGAATAATATAATGAAATTAAATGAAATAATCGAATATATAAAATAAATAAAAACAGTTGATAAATAGGTAAAATAGGTTTATTTATAGTGTATACACTTTTAATTAAGTATTATTCTAAGCGTTAGATAGGTGCTGGATCGGGCAAGAGGGAAGAGAAATGCCAATTAATAACAGTGAATTCACTCAAAATTTCGAACAAGTTTTAAAACTGTCAAAAGTAGATGAAACACAAACGGTCGCGATTCTAAAAAGTCATTATTCAGATGAGCGTACAGTGAAAGCGGCAATGGATGCTGCATTACGTTTAAAAGCAAAAGTTTTTATTCTTGAGTTGCCTTCATTTAATCATCCGATTGCGATGGGAAATGATATGACAGCCTATTGTGGAGATACTGCACTCACTGGAAATTTGGCTGCACAACGTGCTTTAGAAGCAGCCGATTTGATCATCGATACGATGATGTTGCTTCATTCGCCAGAACAAGAACAAATTTTAAAAACTGGCACAAGAATTATTTTGGCTGTTGAACCACCAGAAGTATTAGCACGTATGTTGCCAACGCTTGAAGATAAACAGCGCGTTATGGCCGCAGAAAAGTTCCTGAAAAAAGCCAAATCGATGCATGTGACTTCGACAGCAGGTACAGATTTTTATGCACCATTAGGACAATATCCAGCCGTGACAGAATATGGCTTTGCCGATGAACCGGGCCGTTGGGACCATTGGCCAAGTGGCTTCTTATTTACATGGCCAAATGAAAACAGTGCAGAAGGAACACTGGTTTTAGATGTGGGCGATATTCTTTTACCGTTCAAAATGTATGTGCGTGAAAAAGTCACGTTGGAGATTAACAAAGGCTTTATTACTAAAATTCATGGTGGTTTTGAAGCTGAATATCTTCGTGATTATATGAAGTATTTTAAAGACCCTGAAGCATACGGTATTTCACATATCGGTTGGGGCTTACAGCCACGTGCGCAGTGGACAGCGATGGGTTTGCATGACAAAAATGATGGTATGTGTATGGATGCACGTGCATTTGATGGAAACTTTTTATTTTCAACAGGTCCAAATACTGAAGTCGGTGGTAGCCGTAAAACTCCGTGTCATATGGATATTCCTTTGCGTAATTGCACAGTGAAATTGGATGACATCATGGTGGTCGAAAACGGCAAATCTTTGCAATTAGAAGGCATGTAACTGACTCAAACTCAGGTGATAAAAACACCTTGGTTTTTTCGGTCAAAACTCAGTAATACGATGGCAGTCTTGATTAAGGAAAATTGAACTGCATCGAGGAATAAATAGTAAAGAGCACTATTTGGAGTGATAAAAATGGAAGTTTTAATTAAAGAAGTCATCCCATTAACTGCACAAATTTTGGGTTTTGAGTTGGTTGCAAAAAATGGTTCAAACTTGCCTGAATTTACAGCCGGTTCACATATTGATTTGTATTTGGACAACGGTTTAATTCGTCAATATTCACTCGCAAATTGTAGTACTGAGTCAGATCGTTATGTGATTGGCGTATTAAATGATAGCAATTCACGGGGTGGTTCAAAATTTATTCATGAAAGTTTTCATGTGGGAAAAACCATTACCATTAGTGAACCACGTAATTTATTTCCTATTTTACCTGCAACCCAAAAAGCAATTTTATTTGCAGGTGGAATCGGGATTACTCCCATTTATGCGATGGCGCATGAATTAAAAGCAAAAAATATTGACTTTGAATTGCATTATTTTTCCAGAAATTATGAAGCTTTAGCTTTTGCAAAAGAGCTTGAAACTAAATTTCAAAACCATGTTTATTTTCATTTGGATGATGATCCGGACACTAAAGTACAAATGAACCTTTTGTTGGATCAACCCGATGAAAATAAACATTTATATGTATGTGGTCCAAATGGTTTCATGGATTTCGTTATTCAGTCAGCAAAAAAATACGAATGGAGTGATACGCAAATACACAAAGAACATTTTGTCGGGGTGAATGTTGAAACGGGGAATGATGAAGAATTTATTGTGGAAATTAATGCTACAGGACAGCAGTTTGTGGTTCCTAAAGGCTTAACGGTCATTCAAGTTTTGGAAGACCATAATATTTTTATTCCCGTTTCATGTGAGCAGGGCATTTGTGGAACCTGTGTCACCAAAGTGGTGCAGGGTGAACCAGACCATCGGGATATGTATTTATCAGAGGCAGAAAAAGCCTTAAATACACAATTTTTACCCTGTTGTTCGCGTGCAAAAACTAAAAAATTAATTATTGAAGTTTAAGTTGTCATCCATTTTTTTGGTTTAGAAATTTAAATCTAAATGGGTGATGAAAGACAGGATCTGAGCGTCATCATTAGAGTGCATGTAAAAAAGATCCTGCTGGATCGATTGAATCGAAAAACTAAGGAGTAGTTATGTTTGATAATAGAGGTGTGGTTTATGTCGGTGCAGGGAAGGTGGATATCCAGAAAATTGGCTATCCTAAAATGCATGATCCACGAGGTAAAAAAATAGAACATGCGGTGATCTTAAAGGTCATTTCAACCAATATTTGTGGTTCCGATCAGCATATGGTACGTGGTCGTACAACGGCACAAGTGGGTTTGGTTTTAGGGCATGAAATTACGGGTGAAGTGATTGAAAAAGGTCGCGATGTCCAAAATTTAGCAATCGGTGACTTGGTTTCGGTTCCTTTTAATGTGGCTTGTGGGCGTTGCCGATCCTGTAAAGAACAAAATACAGGCGTCTGTTTAACTGTTAATCCTGCTCGTGCCGGTGGGGCATACGGTTATGTCGATATGGGCGACTGGGTCGGTGGACAATCTGAATTTGTCATGGTGCCTTATGCCGATTTCAATTTATTGAAATTACCAGAACGCGACAGAGCGATGGAAAAAATTCGAGATTTAACCTGTTTGTCAGATATTTTACCCACAGGATATCACGGTGCAGTCACCGCTGGCGTAAAACCGGGTAGTACCGTATATGTTGCGGGTGCAGGGCCAGTCGGGCTGGCTGCCGCTGCCTCAGCACGCCTTTTAGGTGCAGCCGTGGTTATTGTTGGGGATATTAATCCCGCACGTATTGCGCATGCCAAAGCTCAAGGTTTTGAAGTGGTAGACTTATCGAAAGAAACGCCTTTGCATGAACAGATTGCAGATATTTTAAAAGAGCCAGAAGTGGATTGTGCAATTGATGCCGTGGGTTTTGAAGCACGTGGACATGGCCATGCCGGTGTGCAAGAAGAAGCACCTGCAATTGTTCTAAATTCTTTAATGCAAGTGACACGTGTGGCGGGACAAATTGGTATTCCTGGTCTTTATGTGACCGAAGATCCGGGTGCGGTGGATCAGGCTGCCAAAAATGGCAGTTTAAGTATCCGTTTTGGTTTGGGTTGGGCTAAATCGCACTCTTTCCATACGGGTCAAGCACCTGTAATGAAATATAATCGCCAATTAATGCAAGCCATTATGTGGGGACGTTTAGACATCGCCAGAATTGTAGGTGTGGAGGTCATTGGTTTAAAGGATGCACCGCGTGGCTATAGTGAGTTTGATTTGGGCGTACCGAAGAAGTTTGTGATAGATCCGCATAAAAGTTTTAGTTAGCATGGCTGAAAAGATACAGATTTTCCTTGAATAAAGCGGAATCGCTTATAAGGGGAACATCATGTATAGATTGAATCATGTAAAACTAAAATATGCATAGTGAACTGAATCGATTGTATAGTAATTTAAGGATTACTACACCGAGTGTATTGAAATATTAAATGGATGTTGATATGGAACAAGATACGACCAAAATAGATAATCTGGTTCAGAATAAAACTTTTGGAAAAATTGAACCGTATCATCATGCTGCAGGAGGCTGGGGAGCATTATTAAGTGTTGCACGTAATTTAAAAAAGCAGGAAATTGTTAAAAAAGGCGCGATTACTTTACTCAATGCCAATCAGCCAACTGGTTTTGATTGTCCCGGTTGTGCTTGGCCTGAACAGAAAAACAGCCACGCTTTTAATTTTTGTGAAAATGGTGCAAAAGCCATTGCTTTTGAAGCCACCAGTAAACGGGTCAATGCTGATTTTTTTGCTCAGCACAGCGTTACTTGGTTATCGCAACAGAGTGATTATTTTCTTGAGTTACAAGGTCGTTTGACCGAGCCGATGCGTTATGACGCAGCGACAGATCATTATGTTCCAATCAGTTGGGATAATGCATTTAAATTAATCGCAGAAAAATTACATGCTTTGAACCATCCAGATGAAGCAGCTTTTTATACCTCTGGTCGTACCAGTAATGAAGCTGCGTTTTTATATCAGCTGTTTATTCGCAGTTTTGGCACCAACAATTTTCCTGACTGTTCCAACATGTGTCATGAAGCCACCAGTTATGGTCTGACGGATACCATTGGAGTAGGCAAAGGTACAGTTTCACTCGACGATTTTGAATTGGCGGATGCAATTTTTATTTTTGGTCAAAATCCGGGAACCAACCATCCACGCATGTTGAGCACGTTACGAGCAGCATCACGCCGTGGCGCCAATATTATTTCGATCAATCCGTTAAAAGAACGAGGGTTGCAGCGTTTTCAAGATCCACAGGATAAATTGGAAATGCTGACCAATGGTAGTACTCCAATTAGTCGCAATTATTTTCAGCCAAAAATTGGTGGAGATTATGCCCTTCTGGTCGGCATGATGAAGCATTTATACGAATGGGAGAGTGAGCGTAAATTAAAGGGTCAAGCTTCTCTTTTTGACCAGAACTTTATTCAAAAACAGAGTATAGGTTTCGAAACAGTCTTAGCAGAAGTTGCGCGCACTTCATGGGCTGATATTCATCAGCAAACAGGATTGTCAGCTCAAGAATTGAAGCAACTGGCGACCATGTTTAGTGAGGCGGAACGGGTTATTTTCTGTTGGGGCATGGGTATGACGCAACATCGTCATGGCGTTGCCAATATTCATATGTTGAGTAATTTGCTGTTATGCCGTGGGCATATTGGTCGCCCAGGTGCGGGTGCTTGTCCTGTTCGAGGGCACAGCAATGTGCAAGGTGACCGTACCATGGGCATCAATGAGCATCCTTCTGAAAAGTTACTTGATAATTTAGATCGCGTATTTTCAATGCAAACGCCAAGAAAGCATGGTTTAGGTGTGGTAGACACGATCAAGGCAATGGCTGAAAAGCAGATTCGGGTATTTTTTGCGATGGGGGGGAATTTTTCGGAAGCAACCCCCGATACTTTATATACACATTTTGCCTTAAGACAATGCGAGCTAACGGCGCATGTCGCGACTAAATTAAATCGCAGTCATTTGGTGTGTGGGCAAGATGCCTTAATTTTACCTTGTCTGGGGAGAACAGAAGTCGACCTGCAGAAACACGGACCACAATCTATTTCCGTAGAAGACTCGATGAGTAATGTACATTTATCGGCTGGTAGAAATGAGCCTGCTTCCGAGCATCTCTTATCTGAGCCTGATATTGTTGCGCGCCTAGCAGAGCAAGTCTTGACAAACAGCACGATTCAATGGCGCTGGTATATTGAAAGTTATGATCGTATTCGTAATGCAATTGCAGATGTTTTTGAAGATTTTCATGATTTTAATTTGAAAGTTTATCAGCCAGGTGGTTTTAACTTGGCCCATCCAGCAAATCGGCATGAGTGGCGCACACCAAGTCAAAAAGCTGAATTTATGATGAGCTCATTAGAGGATGTATATGCAGACGATGAACATCGTTTTACAGCACAATATAAAAGCCAAAAAGTTTATACCCTCATGACCATGCGCTCGCATGACCAATACAATACCACCTTATATGGTTTGGATGATCGATATCGTGGCGTGTTTGGGTTACGCCGGGTTTTATTTATGAATGAGACCGATATTTGCGAGGCCGGTTTTGCTGCTGAACAATATGTCGATATTGAAAGTATTTATTCGGATGGTGTAAAGCGGGTGGTTCACCAATTTAGAATTGTACCGTATGACATTCCACGTGGCTGTTTAGGCGCATATTATCCTGAAACCAATCCATTGGTGGCTTTGAGCAGTCATGACAAAAGGGCAAAAATTCCGGCATCTAAAAATGTTCCGGTGATTCTGATTCCTGTAAAGCAGGTAGATATGGCTGAAACTTTGCCCGTTCAGTGTGAGGAAAGTTAAGCCATGTTGCAAAGCGGCCTGTCGTCCACTGGTTTAAATGAGGATGTGGTGACAAAAAAAGCTATTGAAGAGCGCTTAATGGGTTATGAGCCAAGAACAGTCACGCGTATCCAACAAGAATCTAAAAAAACACTTGAAGATTTTGTGGTCCAAGAGTGTCCAGTCGCTTTGGTGTATAACGGTATTTCCCATGTGGTGATGATGGCAACACCGACAGATTTGGTGGAGTTTGCCAAAGGCTTTAGTTTATCCGAAGGGATTATTCCAAATCTGCATGCTTTATATGCGATTGACGTTCAGCACAGTGAACTGGGCGTTGTTATTGAGATGAAGATTGCTTCTAGTGCTTTTGTGCAATTAAAGCTGCAACGGCGTCAATTGGTGGGAAGAAGTGGCTGTGGCTTGTGTGGAATAGAAAGTTTACAACAATTTGAACAGCAACTTCCTCAGGTGGCTACAGCCTTTAATCCACACTGGTTGAATCAAATAGAACCAGCCGTTAAAAATTTAAATCGTCATCAACCGCTTACCGCTTTAACAGGTGCTGCGCATGCGGCTGCTTGGGTGGAGCAGGGGGAAATTAAGGCCATTTTTGAAGATGTAGGTCGTCATAATGCTTTAGATAAATTACTAGGTTATCTTGCAATACAGAACATTCAGGTGGCTGAAGGCTTTGTTTTTATGACCAGTCGTGCCAGCTATGAGTTGATTCGTAAATGTGCTCAATTCAATATTGCAATGTTGGCGACTATTTCTGCACCGAGTACCTTGGCGATTGATTTGGCTGAACAGGCAGGACTCACCTTAGCAAGTTTTTGCAGAGAAAAACGTTTTGCTTTATATACTCAAATTCAGCAGGAAAGTTGAGGTGAAAACTATGTTACCCGAAACGGAATTGGTGATTTTGGCTGGTGGTCAAGCCCTTCGGATGCAAGGAAAAAATAAATTATTACAGCAATTTGATACACAGATACAACTGGTTAAGATTTATCAAGCCTTTAACGCTGAGGTGACACAAGTTTGGGTAAACAGTCATCGTGATCATGCAATCTATCAAAAAATTCAGCCCAATATAAAGTGCTTCTCTGATGAGAATTCAGGTTTTGAAGGGCCATTGATAGGAATGCAAACAGCATGGAAGTATGTGAGTGCAGATTATATTTTGTTCGTACCATGTGATATTACGGTTATTCCAACTTTAATATATCAATCTTTACATCAGGCATTGATACAAAATTCTGCTAGTCTGGTGGCTTATGTCGAAATCAATAACCACGGGTTATATCCATTTTGTTTAATCAAGCGTACGGCTGTGAAGGTGATCGAGGAGCATGTCAGTCAAAAAAAGCTGAGCTTAAAAAGATGTTTTGATGCCCTGAATGCAACCGTCGTCAAGGTCAATCAACCTACAGTTTATTTTCACAGTATCAACTCGGAACTCGAATTAACCCAGTATCAAAACGCGTTGTCCATATGACATGGAAAGTCAGTAAAGTAAAAGTAATGAATTGAAAAGATAGCCCTACGCTATTTATTCAATTTGCAGATAGAGAATGATGAAAATGCAAAATACAGCCTCGCTCTGGGTTGATCAATTTGGCCGAGAAAAACGTAAGTTAAGAATTTCTGTGACAGATCGTTGTAACTTTAAATGTAGCTACTGTATGCCAGAGCATCCAGAGTGGATCAATAAGAAAAATTTGGTCGGTTTTGAAGCACTTTATCAATTCTGTGAATTAATGGTGCAAAGCGGTATTGAGAGCATCCGGATTACCGGGGGCGAACCTCTCATGCGCAAAGGTGTGATGCATTTTATTAAACAATTACAACAGCTCAAGCCTTTAGGCTTAAAACGAATTTCCATGACCAGTAATGGACATTATTTAAAAAAATATGCCTTGGCCTTAAAGCAAGCGGGTTTAGATGATCTCAATATTAGTTTAGATACGCTAGATGCTGGACAGTTTCAGCAACTGACCAAAAATGATTTAGCGCCAGTCCTGAGCGGAATCGAACAGGCACGACAGGTCGGATTGGCTGTTAAAATTAATACGGTTCTCATTCGAGGACAAAATGAAGACCAAATTTTACCGCTTGTGGCATGGGCAAAAGCCAAAAATATGAGCTTACGCTTTATCGAATTTATGCCTTTAGATGGCGATGCACATTGGCAAAAGCAGGATGTGGTCACAGAGCAAGACATACTGACCGTTCTAGCGACCCAATATCAACTTCATTTACAAACTCAAGGAAGCGAACCTGCAAGACGATATTTGCTAGATGAACAGTATGAAATCGGGATTATTTCAACCATTAGTCACGCATTTTGTGGCAGTTGCGATCGTATTCGCATGACCGCTCAAGGTGAGTTATATAACTGTTTATTTGCGACTCAAGGTTTGGCTTTAAAACCTCAATTGGATGTTTTATTGACCAGCTTTAATCTTGAGTTTAAACAGCAGCTGCAACAGAAAATTCAACAGTATATTTGGCATAAAGAATCTGGGTTTGAAGCAATTTATGCAAAAAAACAGCCTCGAAAAATTAGTATGCATATGTTAGGAGGTTAAAATGAGTGAAATTAATATTCAAGTAGAGGCTTATGGCGGGGTCACACGTTTTTTACCTGCCGAAGCGATTCATCTGAAAATGGAAAGTCCAATTCAAATTGAACAGGTGTTAACTCAAATTATCAAAAATTACCCCCAGGCAGAATCGGCCATTTCACTTTGTGCCTGTGCTATAGGAGAGGATATTATTTCACGTCAGAACACGCTTGATTGGGATTGTACCTTGGTTCTGCTGTCACCTGTGGCTGGAGGCTAAAGATGACATTTTCCAGAATTCAAGATACTGCACTGACGGTAGAGAGTTTTGCTTCTATTCAACAATTTCCCCAGTGTGGTGGAATCGGTATTTTTATTGGCACCGTGCGTAATCATCATGAAGGTAAGGTAGTTCAAGCTTTGAAATATACAGCTTATGCACCTGTAGCTGAAAAAATGATTCGGCAAATTGAACAAGACATCCAGCAAAAATATCAAGTACATTATGTGCGGGTGATCCATCGGGTAGGCTATTTGGATATCGGTGAAAAAGCCATTATTGCAATTGCCTATGCGGAACACCGTCGCGAAGCTTTTGCAGCGTGTGAAGAAGCAGTTGAGCGGGTAAAACACGAAGTTCCAGTTTGGAAAGAAGAGTTTTATCTAGATGGAACGAGTCAGTTTGTGTCAGGTTGCTGTATCCGTTATGATCATGCCACAGTCTGAAATTTTAAGCCTAATCAATATATTGTTGTGAATTATTGATTCATCATCCTATCCTGTAAGGCCATCTATACTGCATTTTTTGCTGTAGATTTGTTGATAGGATGAAATACGTATTTATGTTAAGGTCAAAGGAAATGAATAACAGAGTGGTTAATGTGCCTTTAAAGAAAATGCAGGCTAAAAAAAAAATCCTGAAGAGTTAAAAAAGCGGATTCTTGATTCTGCAAAAGAGGAGTTTTGTAGATATAGCTATACAGGTGCGCGTATCGACCGCATCAGTAGTAATGCTGAAACGACAGATCGGATGTTGTACTACCATTTTGGGAATAAAGAAGAGCTTTATCAAATTGTTCTAGAAGAAATGTATAAGGAAATTGTCTTGGCACAAAAAGACTTTCAATTTACCGAAGATAATCCACTTCAGGCCATTAAAGAAATGGTGGCGCAATTATGGAATTATTATTTAACTCATCCTAATTTTATTCGACTGGTGATGTCAGAAAATTTACTGTGTGGCGAGTTTTTTGCAAAATCAGATAAAATTAAACAAGCTCCTTTGGAATTATTAGAAAAAACAGAGACGATTTTACAATTGGGGAAAGATCAGAATATTTTTAAACCACAGGTAAAAGCGGAATTTGTATTGTTAACCATCATGTCGATGGGGTTCTTTTATGTGGGGCATCAATATACCTGTAAGCAATGGTTAGATACTGACATGATGCAATCAGAGGCCTGTAGTCAATGGTTGCAACACATTCAAGAATCTGTAATTAATCAATTGTTAAAATAAAAAGAGCTTATGCTCCTTTTATTTATCTCTATTTAATGTAGATTTTGCCATGTCGTGCGTGTGAACTTGGCAATTTCTGCATTTTGTCCAATTAATGAAAACTTCGCATTTAAGCCATAATCTGGAAGGGTGATCATTTCAGTGGTGATATAACGCAGTCTTGAGTTTGCATTGTCTTTATGGTTTTTAAGGACTTTTCGAACTACTTCTTTACACGGTTCAACTAAGTGGGCAAACCATTCAGAATGCCATTCACCCGGTTCCGGTTTGGTAAATGGGTATAAGATCCCTCGTCCAGGATCGCCTTGTTGTACCTTAAAAGAAGGGCGCTTAGGTAATAATGCTTTGGTTTCAAATGGGTCATGGGGTGCCCAAATGTTACGTGGACCATTGGGGGCAACGGAACGAACTTGTAACCAACGAATAATATCTTGTTCAATCCATTCATCTACCAAATTGTTTGGTTCGAATGGATCTAAAACGATTCTTCTTTGCTGTACATCCTCCAAAATACCTGAAGCCGCAAGTTCTTGCTGATTGCCGATTTTGAAAATCACATGGCTATAATCTAGGGTGAAATTGAAGGGGATACCGCGAGCTTTTACGGCTTGAGCGACCGGTGTAATTCGACGAGGATCTTCACTCCACATATTGACATGCAATTCAAAGCTGGGTTCGACATCTTGTTTCATGCCTTCATCATAGGCAAATAGATAATAATCGATGACCTGCTGGTTGGAAATTTTATTCCCCTGCTGATCATGTGAATACACCATCATATTATGCGTCGTTGCACCAATTTCATTTGAAAGGGCAAAATTTTGTTTTAAGCGTTCATCATCTGTACCCACTTCATATAACCAACTGGTGGTATGTACAGGAAGATCATATTTCTCAATGAGTGATTTGAACAAATCCATTTGATCTGGTAATGGCATACGATCAAAAAAGTTAAAAAATTGTGCCTCTTTCACCAAACGAAATTGTTCGTTAATACTCGGTTCATTTAAGGAAACCGGATGTTCAAAATTTGAATCTTGAACACCGCGACCATTACAACCAATTAAAAGCTCGTTCATTTTAGACCTACTTTTTGACTCTGGTTTTTAAACAACTTCTGTAAAAGGAATATTTTCAAGTTGTTCTTCCTCAATCATTTCTTGCAACATTTGTCGCATTTTGACTGTGGAAACATCAATTGCAATACGGACTCTTTTGAAATCTACAAGTTTGTCTTCATTTTTTTGAATCGCCTGCAAAACCGCTTTATCTTCATCAAATGCCATCCGTAAACCTGCCAAAAGTTTGGCATCTTTTTCTGGGTCTGAAGGAATGTTTTTGACACAAAGCCAATGCTGGATGCAGGTGCGTTCATCAATCGGAGTGATAAAATGGCACGCAAACATTTGGATGCAGTGATCACGATTTCCTTGTTCGGCACCAGTTCCGGTCGGTGCAGAACCGAAGTCAATCATGGCAACCGAAGGTGCAAAATAATGATAATAGTGCCAGCGGTCTACATTTCCACCAAAGTCAACGAGACCCTTAAAAACAGGAATAAGCGGTGAATTATTAATCCAGCGCCAAGTGACCACTCGATCTTCGAGACGCTCATGATGAACAGGCACTTCGCCATGTTCTTTATTGGATAAGGTGGATTGGTGAACAAAAGCAACGTGAGAAGGATCACATAAATTGTCAGCTAAATTTAAATAATTTGCATCGACATGCAATGCATCGCCTAGTACATAACTGTATTGAGGATCATGGAATTCTTTGAGGTCAAAGACTTTAGATTTATCGGCTTTTTCCTCATCCCCCATCCAGATCCAAACCATGCCCATATTTTCGGTGACAGGATAGCTACGAACTTGAAGATTAGAAGGAATGCGGCGTTGCCCCGGAATTTTTTCACATTGTCCAGAACAATCAAAAGTCATACCATGGTAACCGCATTCGATTGAATCACCAATTAAACGTCCAATTGAAAGGGGGGCAAGGCGATGTGGGCATGCATCTGAAAGTGCAGCAATGTCACCATTTACTTTACGGTATACAACAATATCTTCTTCAATAACAGTATGACGTTTTAGGCTACGTTCAACATTGCTTGACCAAGTTAATGGATACCAAGTATTTCTTAAGTATCTGCTCATTATCAATCTCCATTTGTATTCTGATCGTTGTGATCAAACTATTTAATTTCTCACGTTTCAATCATGAAATCGTTTTACTCAGAGACAGAATTAATCCTTGGCTTGTTTCGGTATGGCTATTTTGACTAGCGCGCTACATGCCAAAATTTTGATGGACTTTGAGTAAAGTGAAAAATTAACTTTTTGTTTTTTTCATCCTGTATGGCAAACCTGAATGACTATAGATTTGCACGTGATTCTAAAATCACATCCCTGATAAGTTCATGCTTATTTCTTTACGTTTAAATAAAAAAATTATTGAAGTGAACACTTAACATAACCCTAACTTAAAACGTTATTGAACAAAGCGCAACCACTTTTTGAAGAAAATACTTAAATAATTTTATCAATTTAAAACCGATAAAATTTTCTTGTTATTTTATAATAATATAGCTTACAAACTTTTAAATTTATA